>CAYGAC010000040.1:0-75821 GCA_964347865.1 uncultured Thermoplasmatales archaeon | reverse complement strand
GTACGTAAGTGACGTTGAAATAACGTTAACAGCCTACGATCCAAACTTACCTGGTGATTGTGATGCAGATGGTTCCGGTGTAAACAGAATCGAGTACAGAATCGAAGGCGGTAGCTGGCAATCACTTCCAGGTGGCGAAGGTACCTTCACATTTGGTGACGACGGTGATGACGTCCTCATTGAATACAGAGCAGTTGACAATGTAGAAAACGTAGAATCAACCAATTCATTCACGATTGACATGGACCAAACAAGCCCTGTAGCAGAGGAAATCGCTTGGGAAGCATACAAAGTTGAAGGATTCTGGTACGTTGACTTAACCGCTTCCGCGGTTGATGCAACATCTTTGATGAACAGAGTCGAGTTCTTTATCAACGATGGACTCCAAGAGATCATTGAAGGTAGAGGACCAGACTACATATTTACCATACAGTGGTCTTTAGACTTCCCGAAGCATTCGTTCTTCTTCTACCACTACGACGATGCCGGTAATGTAATCATGGTCTACTTCGATCCTGGTCTTGTAGAACCAGTGCCAAAAGTAAAGTCTCACCAACAAAGCTCGACAACCCAACAACTATAAAACAAAAAAAGGAGTTAACACTCCTTCTCTTTTTTATTTTTTAGTAAATTGATTTTTTTAAAATATAGATTTCTATAAAAAATATTACATTATTTAAAATATTTTGATATAAACATTTATATATCAAGAGTCTATTATAGAATAAATAAGGGAGGCAATAACAAAATGCATAGAAAACAAATACAAAAAAAAGGGCTAGCACTTTTAATTATAATTTTATTTATCGGAATGACTGCTATCCCAATAGCTGGAGATATAATAACCGAAAAAACAAAACCTGAGAGAGCAAACGCTGATCCGGCATGTGAGCCCCATTTTTTTGGGCAGTTTGGTAAAAATGGCTGGTATAATGATTGTGTGCGTATCTATTTTACTTTTGATCAGGAGCTTGTTGAAGAGATACAGTACAGTATTACTCTGGATCCTAATAAACCTAATTGGATAACCTACCAAAGCTTATTCGAATTCTGTGACGACGGAGATTGGACTTTCCAATACAAATGGTTAAATAAAATTGAAGGAAATTGGTCTGAACCAATTGAGATCTCTCTACGAATTGATCAAACACCACCAACTGTTACCATTTCAAAAAGAGTAAACGCCATTCGGAAAAAAATGACTTTTACAGCACACCCTATAGATGATGCAAGTGGCATAGAACGAGTAGAATTTTATCTAGATAATAATTTACAGGAAAATCTAACTAATGGACCATATGAATATATCTATACCTGGACTGGAAGATATCCAGGGTATCATTGGGTTAAAGCAATAGTTTACGATTTTGCCGGGCATTCAAGTGATAAAAGTACGCTACCAGTTAATCATCCAACCTATCCGCCTATCTTAAGTAGAATTCTTTATAGAATACAAATTCTATATGAATTATTTCTTCAACTGCGGTAATAAAAGTACATATGATATTATTTATTAGAGTCCTAATAAATAATGTACCTCTTTTTTTAATAATACAATCTAACAAAAATATTTACTGTAAGTAAAATACGAATACCTTATTACGGTATTTAAAAATATTCTCAGAGGATGCCAGTAAATGCCTTATAAACACTATTAAGTTTTCGTTAAACAATTTAATATTACTTTCAAGAAAAAGTCCTTATATTTCGTTTATAGCCTTTTTAGTATCAATTCTGCTGCTCTCTTGCCTGAAAGAAGCATACCACCAAAGATAGGTCCCATTCTAGCTGCTCCATACACTGCATTTGCTCCCATTCCAGCAACAATAAGACCTGGATATACTTCTTTTGTGTTTTCAACAACGGTCTTTTCCCCTAATTCTGCACACATAGAACGTTCTTTTTCCAAATCTCCACTAGGTGTACTTAGCGGTCCAACCTTATTTCTGACAATAGTACAGATTTCAGCAGCATGACCTGTGGCATCGATACAATATTTTGCACGAATTGAGATAGGATCAACGTGTAATTTTGCGATTTCTACTGCACTCCAATTAATCACAAAACCATTTATCTTTTTCCCTTTTAACAGAACATCTTCGACAGATATAGTGTTAAAAACTCGAGTCCCTAAATCTATTGCTGAAGAGCATAGCTTAGTTATCGCTTCAATAGAATCAGCGCTATAATATCCATTTCCCTCATCTTTTATATTTATCTGAGCATCATCAAGTATGTGTGTTGACTCTTTATGAACCACAATAATTGGAAAAGTCATTCCTCCTCCCCACATACCACCTCCAATAGAAAGTTTTCGTTCAAAAACGACAACCTTTTTTCCAGCTTTTGATAGATATTTTGCAGCCGTTAAACCTGCTGGACCCCCACCAGCAATCGCAACATCTACCTCAAAATTATCTTGAAATTCTTTGGAGAATCTATTAAATATAATTCTTGTTACTTCGACATCGTCTATTCCTATAATAACACCCCTTGCTATCCGATAATTACACGTCTATTATTAAATATACCGCTAATAATTTATACCTTATACCCTTGTTTATGTTGAGTGCTTGAGATTAGACATGTTCAACCCCAGGATATATTCTCTGTTATTAAAATTACATATGAAACTTTACCTGAACGATACAGTCCAGAGATTTTTAATAAATTTTATGAAATATTTCCTGAAGGATTTTTTATAGCAGAAAAGCTTCATAAAATAGTAGGTTTTATTATAGGTTATAAAACTAGTAATGATACAGCTCGAATTACCTTATTATCGGTAATTAAAGAATATAGAAAACAAGGGATAGGAGCTGCTCTCATAACTCAATTTTTAGAAGAAATGGCTATGCAAAATATAAAAAAAGTTGAACTTGAAGTAAGAAAAAATAATGAAACTGCAATAAAATTCTATAAGAAGCATGGGTTTACCATAACAGATATTTTAAAAGGTTTTTACCAAACTGGAGAAGACGCATGTATTATGAGACGAAGTCTATAATCGCGTTAGTTCCTTTTCTTTATCTGTCATAAACCGAAGAGCCATTTGATCGAGACGACCAGCTATTTTTTCAAGTCCTACATCTCCATTGTTGTTGGATAGAATCCCTGCAATATCTTTACTTAACGTAAAAACTGCTAATTTGTGCTCCCTTTTTGATTTATGAATTTGGTAAGGAGTAATGTCTAGTTTCTCATAATGAGTACAATCACAGCCGTGGTTTTCATAGAGTTGCACTAGTGACGTTCTTATCTGGTAAAGAAACGTGTGAAGCTGTATTAGTTCATCCTTCTGCATTATTATAGCCCACCATTTTTAGAATAGTATAAAGACTTTTTATATTTTTTCTAAGTTTGTGAATTAATGTCACAGCAATATTGATTAATTAGATATTATTGGAAATCACTTTTTGTTAGTACTTTTACCGCTTTCGGCATTTTTATGACATTACCCATTTTAATACCGACTACCTCTTTAACGTTTTTATTTTTTGCAATATCTAAAAGACGTTGGGTAACAATACCATCAAAAACAATTGCAGCAGTCTTATCTCCTTTCTTGATTTCATCTGTTAATTCTCTGACTGGTATCTTCTTCAGTTCCTTTCCATTATCGTCAAGGAGTACTGCTTTCAAGGAACCTGAAATTTCGTTTAGAATGGATTTATAATTTTTCTGTTTATCAGTGACAATCTTCTCTTCATCTTCTTTTCGTTCTTTTGTTTTGGAGAAGAATTCTCTTTTGGTTTTCTGGGATTTATCATTTGTTGTTTTTTTGTTTTCATCTATCTTTATGTTATACATGTCCATATACTGTTCTTTTGGTATTTTGTTTTTTAATGATTTCATAATAAGTTTTTGAGGAATCTCTTCGACTTCTCTTGTTTGTGGTGCACGAGCGACAAAATCTACATCAGCAACTTGTAATAATTCTTTGAGAATAAGTTCACCGCCTCTATCCCCATCAACAAAAACAGTTGTTATTTTTTCTTTGGTTAAATCAATAACTGTTTTTGGGACATTCGTCCCACCGACAGCTATGACATTTTTTATTCCATATTTGAGGAGATTTAATACATCTCTTCTTCCTTCAACAATTACTATGGCATCACTTTTTTCAATATTGGGTCCTGCAGGACAATGATCTTGCCCAAAGTGTGTGATTTCTTCAATTTGAACTGCCTGTCTAACGTTATCTGAAATACTTTCACCCTCGATTTTACCTTTTTCCAATACTTCATTTAATAATTCCTTAGCTCTATCAATAACGTTTTTCCTTCTTGACACTCGAACGTCTTCGACTTCTTCTATTTTAATAACCGCTTTACAGGGACCTACTCTATCTATACTTTCAAAAGCAGCAGCTAGAATGACAGTTTCGACTTTATCTAGTGATGTCGGTAACACAATCGAACCTTCACTTTTGCCACTTTTTGATTCTAATTCTACTTCTATTCTTCCCACTCGTGCCGATCGCTGTAATTCCCTTAAATCTAATTCTTCCCCTAGTAAACCTTCAGTTTGACCAAAAATCGCTCCTACAACATCCGATTTTTCAATCACCCCATCAGCCTTTATAGTAGCCTTAATCATATATTTTGTAGTAGATGGATCAATTACCATGATATTCACCTCATTTACTCAACTTTTTAAAAAATAGCACCTTATTCTGTCTCTAAGACAGAATATAGGCGTTTGCCCTTCAACTGCCTATTTATTTTGCAAATTTTTCTTGCGTGATTAATTATTTAAATCTCAATATGAGAATTTATTATTTATTAAGTGCCATTTTCTATTAAGTTGATAATTGGATAATATAATAGAGGTTTGCGTCATATTTAAATGTTGTGCTCAATATTCACCTTGGGATTTTCCATGGATGATAAAATTTTCATTGGAGTCGCCTGGCCCTATGCAAACGGTTCATTACATCTTGGGCATATTGCTGGTTGCTATTTACCAGCAGATATCTTTGCAAGGTATAACAGATTGATTGGTAGGGATGTTTTAATGGTATCAGGAAGCGATGAACACGGAACTCCCATTACTATCACTGCGGAAAATGAAAAAACCACCCCCCAGAAAATAGTAGATAGATTTAACAAAGAACATACCGAAAACATGGACCAGTTGGGAATTTCCTTTGACATATTTACTCGTACTACTACAAAGAACCATGAATCAGTAGTACAAGATATTTTTTCAACATTATATGATAAAGGTCATATCTATAAAAAAAGTATAGATGCCTTCTATTGTGAAAACTGCACCCGTTTTTTACCGGATAGATATATTGAAGGAACATGTCCTTATTGCCATTGTAAAGAAGCAAGAGGTGATCAATGTGATAGTTGTGGCAGGATATTAGATTCATCTGAATTGGAAGATGTAAAATGTAAATTGTGTGGTGGTACACCAATAATAAAATCAACTGACCACCTATTTTTCGCACTTAGTACTTTTGAATCAAAACTTTTGGACTGGACGAAAGACAAAAAACATTGGAAATCAAACGTTTTAAAATTTACAAATAATTGGTTAAAGAATGGTTTACAAGATAGAGCAATTACTCGGGATATGAGCTGGGGAATACCTGTTCCTATTCCAGGATTTGAAAATAAGCGTATATATGTTTGGTTTGATGCAGTTATTGGATATTTTGCTGCTAGTAAAGAATGGTCTAATAACCAGGGTGTTTCATCGAAATGGGAGGAATGGTGGAAAAATAAGGATGCTAAACATTATTATTTTTTAGCAAAAGACAACATTCCATTTCATTCTATCATATGGCCATCCATTTTAATTGGTTATGACGACTCTTTAAATCTTCCTTATGATATTCCTGCAAATGAGTATCTTTGTTTAAGTGGAGAACAGTTTTCTAAAAGTAGAAGTGTTGCTGTGTGGTTACCTGATATCCTAAAAAGATTTGAACCGGATGCAATCAGATATTATTTATCAATAAATATGCCAGAAAATAAAGATTCCAATTGGTTATGGAATGATTTTGTAGCAAAGAATAATGATGAATTGGTTGGAACGTATGGGAATTTTGTTCATAGGGTAGTTACATTTACTCAGAAAAATTTTAATTGTATACCTCAAAAAGGTGAATTAACAGATCTTGATAACAAGTCACTTGAAAAGATAAAAGATGCACAAAAAGAAGTCGGTACTGCTATTGAGTATTGTAACTTTAAAAAGGGATTGAGAGCAGCAATGAACCTTGCACAATTTGGTAATTTTTATTTTGACCAAAACCAACCATGGAATTTATTAAAAAATGATAAAGAAAGATGTGGTTCTGTATTACATATATGTTTAAAAATCGTTCAAGCTTTAGCTGTAATAATGACTCCCTATCTGCCATTTTCTTCAAATGATGTATGGAAAATGTTGGGAAATACCGAATCAGTAGCGAGATGGGATGATGCACTTTCTGAACTAAAAGTAGGAGCATCATTGGAAAGACCAGCTCCACTCTTTAAAAAATTTATATTGGAGGATATTATGGAAGAATCAGATCCGTTTTCGAAGCTAGATTTACGAGTTGCTAAAATAATAGATATAAAAGATCATCCACAAGCAGATAAATTATTTATAATGCGAATAGACCTTGGTCCTCTTGGAAAAAGAATAATTGTTGCAGGAGTAAAAACACATTACTCTAAAGAAGATCTCATAGGTAAATCAATAGTAATTGTCACAAACCTCAAACCAGCAAGGATTAGAGGATTCGAATCCAAAGGAATGTTGCTTGCAGCAGAAGATGATCAAGGTATTATATCCCTATTAGATCCAAAAGATGCGACCCCTGGAACAGAAATAAATATTGATGGAATACCCCGTGAACCTGTTTCCGTTTTAGAATTTGATGATTTTAAACAAGTAGTAATGACTATTGGAGATAAGCAGGAAGTAATTTACAAGGGAAAACCACTTAAAAGTAAGAATGATACGGTTGTGTCTGATAAAAAAGTAAAGATTGGAGCCAAGGTTTTGTAGGATTGGGATAATTATGATATCGGAAGTAGTTGTACAAACAGATTTACCTTTAAATGTGATAAGTAAGGGAAAAGTACGAGATATATACAATCTTGATAATGAACTTCTTATAATAACGACCGATAGGATATCTGCGTTTGATTATGTACTTCCAAGTCCAATTCCATCGAAAGGTGCTTGTCTAAATCAATTATCTAAATTCTGGTTTGACTACACAAAAGATATTATAAAAAATCATATGATTTCTACAGATCTTGAAGATTTCCCTGAAAACCTTCAAGATTACGATAGATTTCTTCAATATAGGAGTATGCTTGTAAAAAAAACAAAAGTTATCCCTGTTGAATGTATAGTCAGAGGGTATATTTCAGGTTCTGCTTGGAAATCATATAAAAGAGATGGTACAGTATGTGGTATAAAGTTACCAAGCGGCTTACAAGAATCCGCGCAATTTGAAGAACCTTTGTTTACTCCATCTACTAAGGCTGGAACTGGACACGATATCAATATCTCATTTGATGAGACGAAAGAATTTGTTGGAGAAGGTGTTGCTGAGCAACTTGAAGAGTTTTCATTGAAATTATACAACGCCGCTGCAGAATATGCTAGAAAAAGAGGAATAATCATTGCAGATACAAAGTTCGAATTTGGAGTATTAAACTCTGAAATTATTCTTATTGATGAGGCACTAACTCCAGATTCTTCTCGATTTTGGCCTGCGGATCAATATGAACCAGGTAAATCTCAACCGAGTTTTGACAAGCAGTTTGTTCGGGATTATCTTACTTCTACTGGTTGGGATAAAAATTCCAGCCCTCCACAATTACCAAGAAATGTTGTAGACGAAACACAAAGAAAATATAAAGAAGCGTATGAGAAAATAACCGGGAAAAAATTCAATTTTTACTAATGTTTTAACCTTCTTGGACCGGTGCGCGCCAATCAAGGCCTGGAGTTCTTAATCCAACCTTAGGAATAAGAGGAGCTCTCCTTTTATGCTGGCTTTTTATTCTCATTTGCCGTATACGGTCCACATCTGATTTTTTAACCTTAGCAATCTCTTGTATCTTTTTAGCATCCAATTTTAGTTCTAATCCATAAAGAATCTTGTCTAAAGTAATATAACTCATTCCTAGTTCTTTTTCATCAGTTTGACCATTCCATAATCCAGCTGTTGGAGCTTTTTTCAGAATTGGTTTTGGTAGTTTCAGATATTCTGCTAGTTGATATATTTGAGTTTTATAAAGATCACCTAATGCTTGAAAATCAACACCTCCATCCCCATATTTTGTAAAGTATCCGATAAGCATTTCTGATTTATTTGAAGTTCCACAAACAAGACTGTTTGTTTTATTGGCGTATTCATAAAGAAGAATCATTCTTACTCTAGTCTTTATGTTTGCTACAGCTAGTTGATCCGGTTTTTCTAAACAAAATTTTTGAATTTGATGAACAAGTGGTGTTATGTTAATTTCAGTAGATTTTAATTGAAATTCTTTTACTAAACTTTCATAATGTTTTATATCATCTTCTGGAGTTGCTTCATCTGGCATAAAAATACAAAAAACATTATCTTTTCCTAGTGCTTCTTTGCAAAGTATTGCAGCTACAGCTGAATCAACACCCCCTGATAATCCTACGACAACATATTTACATCCCGAACTGTTAACGTATGTTTTAATAAAATCCTGTATAATAGTAGTAACTTCTTTTGGATCAATTGATAGAGATATCTTATCACACCCATGTTTTTATTGATTCTTTAACGATTTTTCCTGCCTCAAGTACAACTTCATCGTCAACTGAAGAAAACGATGAACGGGCTATAGCAAAAGGTATTCTTCTAACATAATCTGACATACGTAAGTCCCTTCTTAATGTTGAACCATAATATTTTTCAACAATCTCATTTATATCATTTATATATTTTTCAACTACTTTTTCTGAAGCAGTTATTTCTGGTTCATACATTCTTGCAAGTTTTACCCATTGATCATAATATTCATGCTTTTCTTTTATCTCGCCACCGCCATAGAATTTTTTTTGAAAGAGATCGATTCTCTCTTCCTTAGAAATATTCTGTACTTTAACAATAAGAGCACATCTACTTGTTAATAAGGGTGATAATCCAATATCTGATAGAGCATTTTTACCAAAAACTTTAGATCGTGGATTTGCAAACGCTATCATAATAAATCTACTTTCAATATTTTGGTGAATTTTTGCAGAATGCACACTACATTTTCCATTTGACAATAATTCATAACAATATTCAATGTCCTCTTTTGGGATTTTATCAAATTCATCAACCAACACAAGTTTCCTATTTGAATGAGCTAATGCGCCAAGATCACCAGTTCCTAGATGACAAACAAGTCCTGAACGTGTTGTATTTGCTCCTATTGTGGTGATATCTGTAAATTGTTCCCCGATGATTTCCTTAGCCATTGTTTTACTGCTTCCTGGTTCACCAATTATTAATGAATGCACTGGTTCATTAAATGTTGAAAACATGCTCGTTGCTATCGTTTTTTTCATTATGTCATTACCGCGTATCTCTCTAAAAACATTCTTCCAAAAGCCTTTAAAACCTCTTTTTTTAGCAAATTCTTTCAATTCTTCATCTGATAAAAAAATTCCACTTTTTTCCCGTTCTTCAAATTTTTTAGTCTCGATTATTTCCTGAAGTGATTCTGCTTTATTTATTACTTTATTAAACGCTTGAGATTTTCTTGTCAGTTTTAGAATATTACCTTCTACTTTTAAAGCTGCATTTCCCCATCCAACCGAGTATACATCAAGTACATTTAAAACAGATTTAATAACAGCGTTATCTATTCGTTTCACCGTTATTTCAAGTAGGTCTTCATTTATTATTTTTATATCTTTAATGTTATTATTTGCTAAGATATTACGTGCTCTTTGAATAAGCATTGTTCCTTTACTACCACCCATTCCCAATGAAGTTGTTGACATGATTGCTATTTGTTCAAGTTTTGTTATACCCATGTTTTCGAGTTTTTTTCTATCAGAAGGAACAACACCAAGTAATGTTAAATCATCTTCAATCATTTTTTAAGTCCCAGGAATTATACCTTTTGATAATTAAAACTTTGGGTAGTTTTTTCAATTGAGAAATATAGATTTTATAAAAATTAAAATCGTCGTTCCTGTCTTAATTTTTTCATTTCTCTTTCAACAAATCGGTAAACATTTGAATGTTTACTACCACTCAGTAACATATCAATTGCTTTTTTTGCAGTATCAGCAGAATCAAAATCTGCTATAATTGATACTGTATGTCCATAAATTGATATATCTGCTCCAGTTAATTTTTCAATTATATGTTTCGTTTTTCCATTTCGTCCTATAATTCTACTTTTTAATCTTCTAATATGTGTTGGTTTTTTCCCAACATAATCATGAATATCAAATATGAAAAAATCCATATTTTCTTTGAATAAACGTATGGCGTGCTCTGGTGAAAACCCTCGTCCAATTGCACGTATGACATCCTCTATTTGTAATGCTAAAAGAGGATCTTTTGCTTCATGTTCATCAATGGTTATTTCCCCTTCTGTTGAATCAATCTCAATTGGCATTTGGGCCATTTCTTCGATCATTTTCTTTGTTTCCCCGTTGTGACCAATAAGTACACCAACCCGTTCTATTGGTATTTTTAGATATTTCAACCTAGTCACCTTTTTTAATTATGTTATTTAAAATTTTTCCCTCATCTTCTTGTATATCAAATTTTTTAAAATATTGTACAATATTGTGGATGTCCCGCTTCAGAAATTCAAGTGATGAGGGATGTTCCAAGAGAACTCCTTGACCAATATCTATGATATAAGGTTTATTTTTATGTATCAGTATGTTATAAGCACTTAAATCAGCATGCACTAAATCTGCTTTTAGATACATATTGGAAATGAATTTTATTAATTCGTTAAATACTTCTTTTGGATTTTTTATATCTACATCTATTAGTAGAGGTGCGGATTTTTTTGCACTTCCTAGATATTCCATTACAACAATATTCTTTATTCTTTTTATTGGTACGGGTGCTCTTACTTTTGATTTCTGTAATCTTTCTAGATTTTTAAACTCCTTAATTGCCCATTCGTATATAATCGCTCTTCGGTTTTTATTGGTGTATCGAAATCTGGGATCTCCTTCAATGTATTTTGATATTTTTTTAAATGTTATATTTGAAGTTTTGTATATTTTAATTGCAACAAATTTTTTTTGAGGCGTAACCCCTCTAAAAACAACTGCCTCTTTTCCTGTTGAGATTGGAAAATCTAAATATTCAATAACCTTATCAGAAATAAGTTTACCAAGATACAAAAGGGTGGGTTTGTCAAATACCTTATCAAGAGTTTTTCTATCCCCACCAATTCTATCGATTAGATCCTTTGTTTGCCGATCTAATTTTTTTATCCATTTTTCATCTAAAAAAAAATCAGAAGACATCAATATCCTCAGGTAACAATTTCCGTCTACTTAGCGTACTCGCTTGCGTTCTAGTATACCTATAAACAACATCAGCTTTTTCGTCTTGTATCTCCCAAGGTTTCACTATAAGAAGATCTCCTGCACGAACTCTTGCCTTTCTTTTCATTTTACCCGGAATTCGTGCCATCCTAGATTTACCGTCTTCACAGATAATACTGATTCTTGATCCACCCATAAGTCTGTCTGCAATTGCAAACATTTCTTTTTTATACTTTTTTGGTAACTGTAATCTTATGTATTCTCCTTCTTCAGGTTCTCTATTTTTATTATTTCTGTCCATATTGTTTCTATTCACGTAATCAACCAATTATCAAATACTTATATTATTAAAGTTACTATAATTAAACACCTAAAGAATCCGCACTCTTTTTTAATGCATTCAGACTTAATTCAAGAAATGTGTTGACATCCAATCCAACATCCTCGCAAAGCTCGATTCTTTTCCTATTGCAACCTTTAGCAAATGATTTATCTTTAAATTTATTGATGAGTGTTTTTATTTCAACATCTGAGAGTTTTTTTGATGGCATTATTAATGCCGTTGCAATGATTAGACCTGATACAGCATCCGCAGCAATTAGAGATTTATCAAGTGAAGATTCAGGATCCTTCATAGTATGTTTATAGTTATGAGCTTTTATGGCATTTACTACTTCTGTAGGTACTAATCCGTCTAAAACTTGGACGGTTATTGTGGCATGTTTCTCAGGATTATGCTTTGAATAATCGTAATCAAGATCATGAAGCAAACCTGCCATTGCCCAGATTTCTTCATTTTCTTTTAGTTTGTTTGCCATATCTTTTAATATCGCTTCTACGGCAATGGAATGTTTTATTAGGTTACTGCTTCTGAGATATTTTTTTAATAACTCAAAAGCTTGTTCTCTACCTAACATACAAATTTGATGTAAATATCTATGTAATTTAAACTTTCCTAAAAAAGAAAGTTTTAAGTTTTGATTTATATTATTTGATATATTGTGAAAATAATAAAAACTATAATGATAGTTGATGACGAGGCAGCTGTTCTTGAGAAGGTTAAATCTTTTTTAGAGAACGATGAAATTGATGTTGTTACTGCTAATAATAGTCGACAGGCATTAGAAATCTTAGAAAAAGAGGAAAACATAGATTTGATTTTAATTAACACACCAATGCCTGGTGGCAATACAACAGCTCTTTATCCAATGAAACCCAATTCAAAATTAATTACAAGTGAAACTGAATCACTTTTACAAAAACCTTTTACTAAGGAACAATTGATTAGCTTTATAAAAGACAAGATTTAAGGTAGGAGACAAAACCTATTTGGAGAAGATTTCATTTTGACATTTTAACGCATTAATTTTAAATAGTTAACCAGACAAACAATATATCTGGAACGAGAAGATGGAAGCAGAAAATTTATTTTGTGGAAATTGCGGAAAGCAATTATTCTCTATTAATGAAATAGATCTGGGAAAATGTAATACATGCCTAGAATTAAAAAAGGATATGATTAAGGAAAATGATTTCCTCTGCTGGTCTTGTGGAAAAATTATTGCTTCAATGAATGAGATAGCTCAAGGAATTTGTCATAATTGTAAAGCAGCTATTATTAGAAAACTTAGATAGTAATTTTACTAATTTTTCAATTAATTATAATTTTATTTCTCAATATTTCCATAAAAAGTATGATTGTAGATATAGTTGTTTTTGTAATCAAAGAGTAAATCTATTTATTCAAAATTCATAGTATATTGATTCTGCAAAACCTTCTAACCAAATAATAATTATTCCTGAGTCTTTTTGATATGCTTGCTGCCATGCATTTTTTAATGGTGTAAGATTGTAATTTAATTCTTCATTTATCAAAGCGTCACAGGGATCATTATTTGCATTATGTGAGAGCAAGATATTTACTTGTACTGGATCACTTTCCATAAAATTTTTTGTACCAATAAGCATAAAATCATGTTCCTCACATCCACCGGTATAGGTTATATTTATTTTTAATGTATTATTTTCAAGTATTACGCTATGTATGGAAAAAGGATCTTTCGAAGCATTTTGATATAATTTATCATTGAGAAATATCGAATTACTGTCTTTAACAATAATTTGCACGGATGCACTTACACTTGTTGTAGCATTATAGGCAGTAAGGTTATAAGTTGTTGTTTTTGATGGTATAATAATCCATTCTCCAGAAAGACTAACATTCCCGATTCCATTACTTATAGAGGCATTTTTAGCACCCATTATAAACCAACTTAAATTTGCTGTTTCACCCTTATTGATTATTCTAGGTTCTACATCAAATGATTGAATAGAAAGTTGAAATAATTCTTTTGGAATATCAGGTGAAAAACAACCACTTAACAATGTAGAAAAAATTATAAAGCACATTCCGAGAAAAATGATTTTTTCTTTCATTATTTACCAATCTTCATTTTTCATAACATCTTATAACTTATAAAATATGCTTTTTATTTATTGAATGTTAATAAAAATACAAAATTTCATAATAATTAAATAATGAAGAATCAGCTAAATAGATTCTATAATAATGAAACAGATTTATAAATAAAGAAATTATACTGTATTATTGGGTAGGATTATTAATGAACGAAAGGGATACAAAGGAATTTTTAAATGATTTCACTAAAGCAGATATATCAAAAAAACTTGATATGTGGTTTTATGCGTTAGATCAGGAAGCTTTATGGGAAGAAATAATGGATGAAATGTCAAAAATCGCTCGATTTAATTTAATGAAATCTGGCGGGAAACCTACTGTAGTTGAGGAATGATTCATGAATGTAGAAGATAAAAAAGCGCTTATGGATGAATTCAAAAAAGCAGATGGTCCAAAACGATTAGATTTATGGGACTATGCCTGTCAACAACAAGTTATATGGGAAAATATTATTTCCGAAATACAAAAAATCGCAAGAGAACAAGGTGTAGATAAAGAATTAGATAAGATGGCAGAAAAAGAAATGAGTGAAACTGTTTAAAATTCATAATCTACAATTGATAAAAAATCATATCTATTTTTATGTAATTCAGGGAATATCATTTTTTAAAAATCAATATTTCTATCTGTAAATATCCACAAAATTATAAACTATGATTGAGTATTGATGCAAAATAGAATTTCACGTTTAATTTTCATTTTGATATTTTTACCCATAAATATTAAATATCATTATTTAGAAAGTATAACATATAATCAATTAATTTAGTGGATGCTATGAATATTGTTGAAAATATAAATAAAGAAAATAAGAAAATTATGGGTAAAAAAGAAAACGATCCAAAGTGGGTAAAAGATATAGCATCCTATTTAAGAAATGATAAAGAAGAAAAATATAAAAAGCAACTCAGAAAATTATTTTTAGAATATACAAGGGAAGGACTAAAACCAATTGAAGCGTGGGAAAAAGCAAAAAGAGTACTCGAATGTTTTAAAACTTAAAAAATTTGTATCTTATAAGGGAAAAGATTATTTTTTCATTTTGACATTTTAACGCATTATATTTATATAATATTATTGAGAAAAGATACCACGCTATATGTTAGCACTTAAATAAAAAAGGTGGATTGAAATGGAAGGAAAATATGAATACGTAATAAATGAAATTGATAAACTCCCACGAAAAAAAAATAATAAAAAAACAAATGAAGAATACGAAACAATAATAAAAGAAATAGATGAATTATTGGAAAATATAGAAAAAGATTAAAATTAATCTGGTAGTCAATACAAGTTTTATTGCATTTTGTATTCTTTAAAAAATTTTATATTAATTATTTTTTTAGATAATTCAATATAATTTCAGCAGTCCATTTTGCAGTATTACCAGACACACTAGGACATTTGTCAACATGTCCTCCAGCATTTTCAAATTTTTTGTAATCAATTGGATCCCAAAGATTAAACGATTTACCAAATATCTTTTTTTGTACATCGCAGCAAAGAGGAGAACCATATTCTTTTACAAAACGATCATATAAAATTTTTGCATATTTGAATACACGTCTTTTACTTTTACCATCCTTAAAATCGTCATATTCTCTACCAACAAGAGAACTTATCGCAAGCATACCTCCAATTAGAGCGCCACATGTTCCTTTTGATGATAGTGAAGTTCCACCTGCTAGCGCATCAGCAGATTTAAATATATTTTTATCTCCAACATCTAATATTTCTTTAATTGCTGCCAATACACATTGTGGACAACTTCCTGAATTTGCTTCATATTCATACGCTAGACGATAAACTCGATCAAGGAGATCCTGTTTTGATTTCATATTATCACTAACAATTAATCTATCAATTTTTTATGGTAATTCTAAAAATTTTACCTAATTTATTTTTATTTTTCATAATATTAAACAATTTGATTAATAAATGTTAAATATTTATAATTTTGCTACTTTTAATTATTATTTTACCTAAATATATTTCATACAACATTGGAAAATAATTTAAATTAAAATTTTATTGCCAGAACTGCATAGATTATTTGGAGGAGGTTCAATATGAAAGAAGCAGTAATAGTTTCAGGAGTTAGAACAGCTCAAGGTAAATTTGCAGGTGGTTTAAAAAATCACTCTGCTCCACAACTTGGCAGTATAGTTATAAAAGAGTCTATAAAAAGAGCAGGTATAAAACCAAAGGATATTGATGAAGTAATAATGGGAAATGTTGTCTCTGCTGGTCTTGGACAGAATGTTGCTAGACAAGCTGCAATAGGAGCGGATTTACCATATGAAGTTGGTGCATTTCATATAGATAAAGTATGTGGATCAGGATTGAAAGCTGTTGTATTAGCTACACAGGCAATAAAAAGTGGAGACGCTGATATTATAGTTGCTGGTGGTATGGAAAGTATGACCAATTGTCCCTATTTACTCGAGAAAGCACGCTTTGGATATCGTCTTTTTGATGGAAAAATTATTGATAGTATGGTTAGGGATGGACTGTGGGATGTCTATAATAATTTCCATATGGGTAATACAGGTGAAGTGGTGGCTGAGAAGTACAAAATATCTCGTGAAGATTGTGACAAGTTTGCTCTAAGTAGTCATAAAAAAGCAGCTCGTGCTACTGAAAATGGTTGGTTTAAGGATGAAATTGCACCTATTGAAATTAACCAAAAGAAAGGCGATCCTATAATATTTGAAAAAGATGAAGGTATCAGGCCAGACTCCACTCTAGATAAACTTGCAAAACTACCCGCTTTTTTCAAAAAGGATGGAGTCGTTACAGCTGGTAACGCCTCTCAAATAACTGATGGTGCTTCTGCTGTTGTAGTAATGAGTAAAGAGAAAGCAAAAGAATCAGGAATTCAACCAATGGCAACAGTTAAAGGATATAATACTAGTGGAGTTGAACCAGCTTTAGTGATGGCAGCTCCAATACCTGGGGTAAAAGCTTTGATGAAAAAGATGAAACTAACCGTTGATGATATTGATTTGTTTGAACATAATGAAGCTTTCTCCTCTGCTTCTGTTGCAGTTATGAGAAATATTGGAATCCCTGAGAAAAAATTTAATGTGCATGGAGGTGCGGTTGCTATAGGACACCCAATAGGGAGTAGTGGTTCCCGAATATTAATCACCCTAATGCATGCTATGAAGCATCTTAATAAAAGCCGTGGTTTAGCCACGGTTTGTTTGGGTGGAGGAAATGCTGTTTCAATGGTTATTGAGAGGTGATATTATATGACTATTAAAAAAATTGGAGTTATTGGTGCTGGTCAAATGGGGCATGGAATCGCTCTGGTATCTGCTAAAGCTGGTTTTGATGTTATTTTAAGTGATATTAAAGATGAATATGTTAAAAAAGGATTAAGCAAAATAGAACGTTTCCTAGATAAAAGTATTGAAAAAGGAAAAATTACAAGTAAAGAAAAAAAGACTATACTTTCACATATAAAGGGTACTATAAAACTTGAAGATCTTAAAGAAACAGATCTTATTATTGAGGCAATCTTTGAAAATATTGATGTTAAGAAGGCTTTGTTTAAGGACTTGGATAAAATTTGTAAAAAAGACACTTATTTTGCTTCTAATACATCTACTATTCCTATAACTGATCTTGCTTCAGTTACTCAAAGACCTGATCATTTCATTGGAATGCATTTCATGAACCCTGTACCAATAATGAAACTTGTTGAGGTTATTCGGGGATTACAAACCTCAGATGAAACTGCATCGTTGATAAAAGAGCTTGCTGAAAAAATGGGAAAAATACCCGTTGAAGTTAATGATGGACCTGGTTTTGTATCTAACCGTGTACTTATCCCGATGATAAACGAAGCAGTTTTTTGTCTTATGGATGGGACTGGGACTGCAGAGTCTATTGATAATGTCATGAAACTTGGTATGAATCATCCAATGGGACCTTTAGAACTTGCTGATTTAATTGGTCTAGATGTATGTCTCGATATTATGAATGTTCTTTATGAGGGTTTTAACGATTCTAAATACAGACCTTGTCCTTTACTTAAAAAGATGGTTCAAGCAGGTCAGTTGGGAAGGAAATCTGGAAAAGGTTTTTATGATTATACTAGGTGATAAAGCAATGGCATATGAAAATATTATAGTCGAGAAAAAAGATAGTATTGGAATTATTAAGATTAATAGACCTAACGTGTTAAATGCATTAAACAAGGATACAATTACCGAACTGTCAAAAGCTATTGATGAATTAGAACGAGATAAAGGCATAAAAGTAGCAATCCTCACCGGTGAGGGAAAGGCATTTATTGCAGGAGCAGACATTAAGCAGATGTCAGAAATGACCCCATTAGAAGCAAAAGAGTTTGCAGAAATGGGTCATAGTGCCCTCATGAAAATTGAACAATCGCGTCTTCCTTTCATTGCAGCTGTCAATGGATTTGCACTGGGGGGAGGATGTGAATTTATGATGGTATGTGATATATGCATTGCATCAGCAAATGCAAAGATAGGCCAACCTGAAATTAACCTCGGTGTTCATCCTGGTTTTGGAGGCACTCAGAGATTACCACGACTTGTTGGAAGGAATATAGCAAAAGAACTGCTATTCACTGGCCGTACTATTGATGCAAATGAAGCCTATCGCATTGGTCTTTTAAATAAGGTTGTTGAAGATGATAAATTGATGGAAGAAGTTACTACATTAGCAAGTACTATTGCTAGTAAATCATCAGTACAAACAGCTTTTATCAAATCCCTTGTCAATAAGGGAACTGATATTGATATAAATACAGCGTGCTCCTTAGAGATATCATATTTCTCATCAGGTTTCTCAACACAGGATCAGAAAGAAGGTATGAAAGCTTTTTTAGAAAAAAGAAAACCTGCATTTAAGGGAAAATAATACAATTATTTCAATATCTTTCCTAATATTTCATTAGCAGCTGAATGAGGATCAAGTTTCTTTTTACTTATTTGATCAATGAGTGACTCAACTTTAACTTTAAACGTGGATTCATCAAAAATAAAATTCATAAGCTGTTTACGGATAATTTCAACAAGTTCAGCTTCATATCTCAATCTTCGTTGTTTATCAAATAATTCACCTTTTTTTAAATAATTTTTATGATTTCTTATTTCATCGACAAGCTCTTTAACTCCTTTATTTTCCTTAGCAATCGTTTTTATTATGGGAATCTTCCTCTCCTTTCCTGCACAAGTTATATCTACTAAACTCTGTATTTCAGCAAGCGTTTGTTCAATACCTGATCGATCAACCTTATTTACAACATAAATATCAGCAATCTCCATTACACCTGCTTTTATTGTTTGAATTGCATCACCAAGTCCAGGTACCAAAATAACAAGTGTGGTATCAGCAATCTTTATTACATCAACCTCAGCTTGCCCAACACCAACAGTTTCTACAAATACAATATCTTTACCCGATGCATCCAGAATCTCAACAACGTCATAAACAGCACTTGTTAAACCACCAAGCATACCACGTGTTCCCATACTCCTTATAAATACACCATCATCAGTTGCAAGTTCTGTCATTCTAATTCTGTCACCAAGAAGAGCCCCACCACTAAATGGACTTGTAGGATCAATGGCTACAATACCGACTTTTAAACCTTTTTTTCTATATTCACGGGTTAGCTCATAGATGAGTGTACTTTTTCCACTTCCCATTACACCAGTTATTCCAATAATATGAGCATTCCCTGTTTTAGGATGAATAAATTTCATTGCCTCCGCAGCTTCAGATTTATTATTTTCCGCAAGAGTAATAAGACGTGCAATAGCTCTTGGTTCACCTTTCAAGACTTTACTTGCAATGTCACTCATCTTTTCACATTCTTCTTGATAAATTCAACTATATCCTCGCAATGCGTTCCTGGTCCAAAAATACCTTCAACACCAGCTTTTTTTAGTTTTGGTATATCTTGTTCGGGAACAATTCCCCCACCAACTACTAAAACATCCTCCATACCCTTATCTTTCAGTAGTTTTGTTACATCAACAAATAGAGTCATATGTGCACCAGATAGCAAACTAAGACCAATGACATCAACATCTTCCTGAATAGCTGTTTCTACAACCATTTCAGCAGTTTGATGAAGTCCTGTGTAAATAACTTCCATTCCAGCATCACGCAATGCACGAGCAACAACCTTTGCACCGCGATCATGTCCATCAAGACCTGGTTTTGCTACAAGAACTCTTATCTTTCTATCCATATTATTTCCTCCTTAGTATATTGCAGGTTCAACATATTCTCCAAAAACATCCCTTAAAACTTGACAGGTTTCTCCAAGAGTTGCATATGAGTGGACACAATCAAGAATATAAGGCATTAAATTTTCATCTCCTTCAGCAGCCTTTCTAAGAGCTGCTATGCTTCTAACATATTTTGCACTATTTCTATCTTTTCTAAGTTTTTTAAGTCTATTAATTTGACGCTCTTCACCTTTTTCATCCATCTTTAAAATCGGAATTTCAATTGGTTCATCCATTGTATATTCATTAACACCAACTACAATTCTCTTGTTCTCCTCAATTTCCTTTTGATATTTATATGCAGCATTTGCAATTTCTCTTTGGTAAAAACCTTTTTCAATTGCAGGAAGAACGCCGCCTAATTTATCCACTTTATCCCAATATTGATAGGTTTCTTCTTCCATTTTATCTGTAAGCCACTCAATATAATATGATCCACCAAGTGGATCAACAGTATCAGTAACTCCACTCTCATTAGCAATTATTTGTTGAGTTCTCAGAGCAATTCTTGCAGCTTTTTCAGATGGAAGTGCTAATGCCTCATCCATAGAATTTGTGTGAAGAGATTGAGTTCCTCCAATTACTGCGCCTAATGCCTGAAGTGTTACTCTAGAAATATTAATTTCTGGTTGCTGAGCTGTAAGACTAACACCAGCTGTTTGTGTATGAAATCTCATTAGAAGGGATCTATTTTTTTTAGCACCAAGGTTCCTCATTTCTTTTGCCCAGATTCGCCTAGCGGCTCTATATTTTGCTATTTCTTCAAAAAAATCGTTATGCGCATTAAAGAAAAAGCTTAAACGAGGTGCAAAATCATCAATATTAAGTCCACGCTTCATTGCCCATTTTACGTATTCAATTCCGTCACCAACAGTAAAGGCTAGTTCTTGCACAGCTGTACTACCTGCCTCTCTAATATGATATCCACTGATACTGATAGTATTCCATCGAGGTATTTCTTTAAATCCAAATTCAAAAGTGTCAACAATCAAACGCATACTAGGTTCAGGTGGAAAAATATAAGATTTCTGTGCAATGTACTCCTTTAAAATATCATTTTGTATTGTCCCACCAATAATTCGTCTATCAATATTACGATTCTCAGCATTTGCAATATAAAAACTCCAAACAATTGCTGCAGGTCCATTGATTGTCATACTTGTTGTAACTTTATCAATTGGAATTTCTGAAAATAATATCTCCATATCCTTCAAACTGCTTATTGCAACACCACATTTGCCGAACTCACCTCTGGATAAGGGATGATCAGTATCATAACCATATAAAGTTGGATAATCAAAAGCAACACTTAGACCAGTCTCCCCATGATCTAGTAAATATTTGTAACGCTTGTTTGTTTCTTCTGCGGATCCAAAACCAGAAAACATCCGAAATGTCCACAGACGACCACGATACATAGTTGGGTGAATACCTCTTAAGAAAGGAAATTCTCCAGGAAAACCCATATCTTTTATATAGTCTAAATGAGCAATATCATCAGGTGTATATAGATTCTTAATTTCATTCCATGATAAATTCTCATATTTTTTCTTTCTTTCTGGATGTGTTTTCTTGTGCTCTAGATAGGTTTTTTTATTCCACTTATCTTTTAATTGTTGAATTTTTTCTAATGGTTTTTTATCGTTCATATTAAGAAACCTCCCACCTAGAAATCGATACCTTTTCGAGCAAGTACTCCTTTTTGATAAGGGTGCTTTATCTCAAGCATTTCAGTAACAACATCAGCAACTTTTACAAGATCAGGATGAGCATCTCTCCCAGTCAATATTAATTCAAGTTTTTCTGGTTTTCCTTCAATTAATTTTATTACATCTTGAAGTGGAATTAAATTATAGTCAACTACAACATTTAATTCATCGAGAATTACAAGATCATATTTACCGTTATTTACTACATCCTTTGCATGGGAAAAACCCTTTTTTGCAAGATCAATATCAATCTTTGCTGGTTTTTCTTTTGATACAAATTCATCTCGCCCATGTTGAACAATAGTAAAATTTGGAAGTGACTCAACTGAATCTATTTCACTATATCTTCTACCTTTCATAAATTGAATCATATGAACTTTTAATCCAGCGCCAGCTGCACGTAATCCTAATCCTAAGGCCGCAGTTGTTTTGCCTTTTCCAGGACCTGTGTAAATATGAATTAAGCCTTTTTCCAATTTAATCTCCGCTCCATGAATTAGTTTGGTTATTATATTTCTTTCTTTTACAATCGATAATTTTCTCATTCTTCCATAGTAAAAATTATTTTTCAATATAATTAAATCTAAAATCCATTAGTTTTTAATTTTACATAATATTTTTATTTAATCAAATAGAACAATCCTTTTATTCTTTATTAAATTATAAACAAATCTGAACTATTAAAAGCCAATTTTTATCTACTTCTTCGACATTTCATGAGATGGATCATATATCGTTTCCGGATTGCGAAATTCTAGATATATCTATAATGTATTAGCATTCAAGCAACTCTGAATTCATTATTATCTGGGTAAGCATATGATGGTGATTATATGGATGATGATTTCAAGAAAGGGAAGAAACAATGGGAGGATACTACATTAAAAAAGTTGTTAGTGAAGCATCCAGAAAGAAAAAAGAAATTTACTACATTGTCTGATATACAAATCAATAGATTATATACACCCGAAGATTCGAGTGAAATAAATTACATAAGGGACATTAGTTTCCCAGGAGAATGGCCGTATACAAGAGGTGTACAACCTACAATGTATCGCGGTAGATTATGGACAATGAGACAATACGCCGGTTTTGGTAATGCTGAGGATTCTAACAAAAGATATAAATTTTTACTAAAGCAAGGACAAACAGGATTGAGCGTAGCGTTTGATTTACCGACACAGATGGGCTATGATTCCGATCATGAAATGTCCCGTGGCGAGGTTGGAAAGTGTGGAGTGGCCATCTCATCACTTCAAGATATGGAGGTCCTTTTCGATGGTATCCCCCTTGATAAGATCAGCACATCAATGACCATAAATTCCACGGCAATGATTTTACTTGCAATGTATATCGCCGTTGCTGAGAAACAAGGAATATCACAACGAGAATTAGCAGGTACTATTCAAAACGATATCTTAAAGGAATACATAGCAAGGGGAACATATATCTTTCCTCCAAGGGAGTCGATGCGTTTAATAACTGATGTTTTTGAATATTGTTCAAAAAATATGCCTAAGTGGAATACGATAAACGTGAGTGGATACCATATTCGTGAAGCTGGATCAACTGCAATACAAGAAGTTGCATTTACACTTGCAGATGGAATAGCTTATGTTGAATCTGCAGTTAATAAAGGTTTAGAAATCGATAATTTTGTACCTCGATTGGCATTCTTTTTTGGATCCCATAATGATTTATTTGAGGAAATAGCTAAGTTTCGAGCTGCCCGTCGTTTATGGGCTAAAATTATGAGAGATCGTTTTCATGCCAATTCTTCAAAATCAATGAAATTAAGGTTCCATACACAAACTGCAGGATGTTCACTCACTGCACAACAACCTGAAAATAATATTGTTAGAGTGGCAATCCAAGCACTCGCTGCTGTTCTTGGCGGCACTCAGTCTCTTCATACTAACTCTATGGACGAAGCGTATGCATTACCTACAGAAAAGGCTGTTAGAATTGCTCTTAGAACCCAGCAGATTATTGCCTATGAAAGCGGCGTTATAAATACTATAGATCCATTGGCAGGTTCGTATTTCATTGAATCGTTAACAAATCAAATCGAGGATGCGGCCATGAAATACATAAAAAAAATTGATGACATGGGTGGAATATTGACTGCTATTGAGAGAGGTTTTATTCAAAACGAGATCGCTGATAGTGCATATAAGTATCAGAAAGCTATTGATAAGGGTGAGAAAATCGTAATTGGAGTGAATAAGTTTCGTGATAGTAAGAAAGTAAGTATCGAGACATTACAAGTAAATTCAGAGGTTGAGAATAATCAAAAAAGAAGGTTAGAACGGTTGAAAGAAAAGAGAAATAGAGAAAAAGTAAAAAAATCCCTAACTGAAATAAAAAAAGTTGCAGAAAGTGAAGATAATCTTGTTCCTGCAGTTCTAGATGCCGTTAAAAATTATACCACATTAGGTGAAATATGCACAGTATTAAGGGAGGTATTTGGAGAATATAGGCCTATGGAGAGGCTTTAAGGATTGAGGTGATTATGTGATAGAAGGTATTGATCATATAGGTATTGCAGTCAAGGATTTGGAAGAGGCGATGAGCATTTATAGAGATATTTTTGGGTTAGAATTCAAGGGGACCGAAACGATTGAAGAACAAAAGATAAACCTTGCATCGTTTATTATAGGTGGTGTTAAAATTGAGCTTATAAAACCAACACATCCAGATGAACCAATAGGGAAATTTATAGAAAAAAGAGGAGAAGGGATACATCATATTGCATTTAGGGTTGAAAATATAAATGGAATTTTAAAAGAGTTAAGTGCAAAGGGATTAACTTTAATTGATGAAAAAGCAAGAACAGGTGCGAATGGTACACAAATAGCTTTTATTCATCCAAAAGATATGAAAGGTGTTTTAATAGAACTTGTAGAAAGGAATAAAGAAGAATAACTATTTTTTGTGATATCCTATAAAAAAATATTTTTCATTTTCAACAATGATTTTTCCCTTTCTACCAATTTCTAAATCGTTTTCATTTTTACATTCACATAATAGCTTTACTCCTTCTTTAAGTTCAACCAATACCAAAAAAATAGGAGCATTAAATCCTTCAGGTACTGTATACAATGTGGTATATGTTAACACTGTCGCGTCATTCGTAAGCTCGATAGAAATCATTGATTTTCCACAACGTGGACACAAATTTCTCTTGAAAATAACTATTTTTCCACAGGTACAAGTAGACGCTTGCATCAGCAACTCTCCAATATAGTAACAATATTATTGTTTCCAAATCCACCGATATTATGACACAATCCTATATTTGCCGAAACTTGTCTCTTTTCAGCTTCTCCTCTTAACTGCCAAACTATTTCGCATATTTGTGCAAGACCAGTAGCACCAACAGGATGTCCTCTAGCCTTTAAACCGCCTGAGGGATTAATCGGTAATTCTCCACTCAATCCTGTTTTACCTTCGACTAAAGCAGTAGTACTTTCTCCCGGTTTAAAAAATCCTAAATCCTCAGGATTTATCATCTCAAGTATCGTAAAAGCGTCATGAATTTCTGCGACATCAATATCTTTAGGTTGTTTATGAGCTCTTTCATATGCACGCTTAGCAGCTATCTTAGTAGCGTTAAATGATGTTAACGAATCTCTATATTGTAAAGAGAGAAAATCAGTACCATGTCCGATACCCGAAACTTTTACATCGGTTTTTTTTGAAGTTAAAATTACTGCACAAGCTCCATCTGCAATTGATGCACAATCATATAGTCGTAGAGGATCTGCAATCATTTTACTTTTTAAGACTTCTTCTATTGTGATTTCTTTTTGGAATTGTGCATATGGATTTAATGTACCGTTATGATGATTTTTTACTGCAGCTAGAGCAAGTTCATCTCTACTCAGAGCATAATCGTGCATATAACGTCTCGTTACCAATGCTGCTAATGCTGGCATAGTTGCCCCTGTACTCCTTTCATATTTGTCAATCAGTTTGGAGAGAATTTTAGTGGCTTTAGTTGTATGAAGGCTGCTCATTTTCTCACCAGCTAGAACTAAAACCTTTACGTAATGTCCTGATGCTACAGAAAAAAAAGCTTGTTCAAATGCTGCTGAACCTGAAGCAGGAGCATTTTCGATTCTCACGCTAGGAGTTTGGTATAACCCAAGGTGATCAATGATTAGTGTAGCAAAATTACTATCTCCTATAAATTCATCAGGATTCATGGAACCTACAAAGACAGCATCGAACCCTGGATCCTGAAATGTTCCACAGTGTTTATACGCTTCGTACAATAAGGTTTGCAATGACTCTTCCCGCTTACCAAACTTGGTCATACCAACATCAGAGATGTAAACCTTTACCATAATATCTTGAAATTTTACTACTATTTTTAAATTTTTACATAGTCTAATATACCCCCTCCCTAAGAACTATAAATATTAAAAACCTTAACCTTATTTAGGACGTCGTCGTTCAGTTAAACGCCAGATGGTGATTACATGCCAATGAATGAAAAAATAAAGGAGCTAAGAGAGAAAAAAAAACAAGCTGGTTTAGGTGGTGGTCAAGAGAGAATCACTGCTCAGCATAAAAAGGGGAAATTAACAGCTAGGGAAAGAATTGATTTGTTGCTTGACAGAGATAGTTTTGTGGAGTTGGATACATTCGCACTCCATCATTGTACAGATTTTGGAATGGAAAAGAAAAAAATACTTGGAGATGGGGTGGTTACTGGTTATGGGAGGATAGATGGACGTTTGGTATATGTATTCTCACAGGATTTTACTGTATTTGGTGGTTCTCTAGGATGGAAGTTTGCTGAGAAGGTATGTAAGATTATGGATTTGGCTTTAAAGAACGGTGCACCCTTGATTGGATTGAATGATTCTGGTGGAGCGAGAATACAAGAGGGAGTTATCTCTCTTGGCGGATATGCTGAGATATTTTTTAGAAACGTAATGGCATCTGGTGTTATCCCCCAGATATCTGCTGTCATGGGACCTTGTGCTGGAGGTGCTGTTTATTCACCTGCTATGACAGATTTTATTTTCATGGTTAAAGGTACTAGCCACATGTTTATTACTGGTCCTGATGTCATAAAGGCGGTTACTGGTGAAAAGGTTACATTCGAACAATTAGGTGGAGCCATGTCACATAATCAAAAGAGTGGTGTGGCACACTTTGCAGCTGAAAATGAAGAACATTGCATTGAATATATCAAAACCCTTCTTTCGTATATTCCGTCTAATAATCTTGATGATCCACCAAGAATAGAAACCGATGATGATCCTAATAGAATGAATGAAGAGCTTGTAAATATACTTCCTGATGAATCTGATAAACCCTATGATATGAAAAAGGTAATCAAGCACGTGGTTGACAATGGCGAATTCCTTGAAGTTCATGAACATTGGGCAAGAAATATAGTTGTTGGTTTTGCGAGGCTTGATGGGTACCCAGTGGGAGTTGTCGGAAATCAACCGAAGGTTTTAGCAGGCACTCTTGATATAGCTTCATCCACCAAAGGAGCGAGGTTTGTACGATTCTGTGATGCTTTTAACATTCCCCTCTTGACATTCGTAGACGTCCCTGGATTTCTCCCTGGGTCAGCACAAGAATATGGCGGCATCATAAGAAATGGTGCGAAATTATTGTATGCATACTGTGAGGCTAATGTACCAAAAATGACTGTTATCACAAGAAAAGCATATGGTGGAGCTTATGATGTTATGTGCTCAAAACATATTAGAGCAGACATTAACTTTGCTTGGCCTTCTGCAGAACTTGCAGTCATGGGTCCGGATGGTGCGGTTAATATAATTTTCAGAAAGGAAATCGAAGCAGCAAAAGATGGTAAGAAAAAAGCAAAGGAACTTGTAACCGAATACCGGAAAAAGTTTGCCAATCCCTATATTGCAGCAGAAATGGGATATATTGATGATATCATAGAACCGCAAGAGACGAGACCAAGAATAATTAATGCACTCCACACACTTCTAAATAAAAGAGAAGAGAGACCTGCTAAAAAACATGGAAATATACCATTGTGAAGAGCATGTTTGAAAAGATACTCATTGCTAACAGAGGAGAAATCGCACTCCGTGTCATGAGGACCTGTAGAGAAATGGGAATAACCACTGTTGCAATTTATTCTGATGTCGATAAGAATGCACTTCATACACGATATGCAGATGAAGCGTACAATGTCGGTCCAAATCCATCCCTTCAAAGTTATTTAAATGCTGATAGAATTATTGAAATATCAAAAGAAGCAGCGGTTGAAGCAATTCATCCTGGATATGGTTTTCTTGCAGAGAATCCTGAGTTTGCCTTTAAATGTGTAGAAAATAAGCTCATTTTTATAGGACCAGATTCCTGGGCGATGGCAAAAGCCGGTGATAAGATTGCCTCGCGTAAATTCGTAAAAGAAGCAGGAATTCCAGTTACTCCAGGAAGTGATGAAGCAGTTGAAGATGATGATGCACTAGAAATAGCTAACGAAATAGGTTTTCCAATAATTTTAAAATCTTCAGCAGGAGGCGGTGGTATAAGTATGGGCGTTGTGGAAAATAAAAAGAACCTTTTAAAACAACTTGAAATCGCTCGCTCTTCTTCACTTTCTGCATTTGGTAATCCAAACATATTCATTGAAAAATTCCTGATTAAACCTAGACATATAGAATTCCAGATATTAGCAGATAGATATAATAATATCGTTCATCTTGGTGAAAGAGAGTGTTCAATCCAAAGACGATTCCAGAAACTTATAGAAGAAGCTCCTAGTGTTGTTTTCAATGATAAAAAAAGACAAGAGGTTGGTGAAAGGGCAGTTGAAATAGCTAGACTGGCTGAATATACAAATGCTGGAACTATTGAGTTCCTCTATGATGAAAACGAGTTCTATTTCAATGAGGTAAACGCAAGATTACAGGTTGAGCATCCCGTTACAGAGATGATAACAGCTAAAGATTTGGTCAAAGACCAAATAAAAATAGCTGCAGGAGAGGAACTTGATTATTCACAGAAAGATATTCAATTTAAGGGTTGGGCAATGGAATGTAGGATAAACGCAGAAGATCCTTACAATAATTTTCTTCCATCCCCTGGTACAATAACCAGATATGAACCACCAGGTTCAATTGGAACTAGAATTGATTCAGGTCTTGTTGTAGGATCTGAGATTCCGACCTTTTATGATTCTTTATTTGCGAAGGTCATTGTTTGGGGAGATACAAGGGAAACAGTTGTTAAGAGAATGGTGAGAGCGTTGAGAGAAATGCAGGTCGAGGGAATTGAAACAAATATTCCGTTTCATTTGAAGGTACTTGAGGATAACTCTTTCAAAGAAGGGGATATTGATACGACGTTTATAAACCGAAAAGGAATCATTGATAAACTAATGAAAGAAGGTGAAGAACAGAGAATCGAATCCACAAGAATAGCTGCTATTATATCAGCAGCTCTTGCACAATCAAAGGAAGGAATGACTAATTATCTAAAGGTTAATAAAAAAATTGAAGGTCTCCAACCAGTTAGTAAGTGGAAAATGGCTGGAAGATATCACCAAATTGCCAGGAGGCCACATCGTTGAGATTTGATCTAATTATAGATGGGAAAGTCCACAATGTAGAACTTAGCACGGGTAAGTTGATAACTATCGATATTGATGGAAAAACATTTCAAGCAGAAGCAAAAAAGACTGACACTGGATTGACTGTAGATATAGATAAAAAGAAATTTCTGGTCCGATTTGAAGGAGCATATATGTCAATCGATGGTCACAAACATACAGTTGAGATTCAAAATCTGAGACGTGGAAGACTATCTTGGTATAATGCAGTAGAGGAAATAGAAGATACAAAGGTGAGTAAACCAGTTCATAAAATGCATGTTGGAGAAGGTATAATTCATCCACCCATGCCTGGAAGGGTAATCTCAATCAAGGTAAAAAAAGGGGATTCTGTAAAAATAGGATCTTCAATTCTGGTCCTGGAAGCTATGAAGATGCAGAATGAGGTAGTATCGAATATAGAAGGCGTTGTTCGTGAGATTAGAGTTTCAGAGGGTGACTTAGTCGAATCTGAAGATATCTTGGTTGTAATAGATAACTAAATTGAAAAGTTAATTATCATATAAAAATCACTCAACTCTGTTAATTTTTTGCGAAATGCTTATAAGACAAATGTAATATTACATGTGTAATAACATGGGGTAAAATGCTAGGTTCTCTTGAAAAAAGGATCTTGTCTGTGTTATACAGGGAAAGAAATATCACAGCTAGAGGTATCCACAAAATTCTCAGAGACGAAGGCATGTCGGTCACATACGTAACAGTTAATACTGTGCTCTCACGTCTAAATAAAAGAGGCTTTGTTAAGAGAACAAAGGAACCGTTTCGCGGTAAATTTCGATATACATATGAATATGTGAAAGTTAAAGATCAATTAGTTACAGATTTTTTAAAAGATATGGACCTCCTTTTTGGTGAAGAGGGTATCGATTATCTAAGGATGAAATTGAAATATAAAGAACTTGCATCTATAGGAGAAATAATCACACCTGTTAAGGAACCTGTCCCTCCTAGGGAGATGAAAATAAGTCTATCTCGAATTGATGCACAAAATACAATAATTAAAAAAGTTGCAGTAATCAGCGGACAAAATGTTTTAGCATGCTATCAATGTGGAAAATGTTCTGCTGGCTGTCCCATGGTTGCTCTAATGGATTTATTGCCAAATCAGATTATAAGGTTAGTCCAACTTGGGCAGATTGGGGATGTGCTTAATTCTAAAACTATTTGGCTGTGCGCTTCTTGTTTTACATGTACTATTAGATGTCCAAAAGGTGTGGATTTGGCAAAGGTAATGGAAGCACTCAGATTATTAATTCTAAGGAAGAGCGATAATTATGTTGAACCGTCAGAATTAGACATTGATGAAAACTTACCTCAAATAGCACTGGTTAGTAATTTTAGGAAGATGACGGGGTAGTGAAAAATTATGGAGCTATGTTATTATCCTGGGTGTACGTTAAAGACAACGGCTAAAAATTTTGAAAGCCCAGCTATTGCATCAATAAAGAAACTGGGCTATAAATTAGTCGAATTACCGCAGTGGAATTGCTGCGGTACAGTTCATTCGCTGGCAGCCGATGATTTGATGCATCAACTAGCCCCGGTGAGAACCCTCATTAAAGTTTTGGAAACTGGAGCAGATAAGGTAGTAACGCTATGTGCGATGTGCTATAATACTCTCAAACAGACCAATAGGATAATGTTAGAAGATACTGATAAAAGGGACCGCATCAACAATTTCTTGGATGAGGAAAGAGATTATTTCGGCAATGTTTCAGTATTGCACATTTTAGAGTTATTAAGGGATGAAATCGGATTCGATGAGATTAAAAATAAAGTTGAAAGACCATTAGATGGCCTGAAATTGTCACCATATTATGGTTGCTTATTATTGCGTCCCGAAGGTATAGGGATAGACGATATCGAAGCCCCAATGGTAATAGAAGATTTTATTGAGGCTTTAGGTGGTAAAGCTGTCGAAAGTCCATTTAAGATCGAATGTTGTGGTTCATACCACACCGTCAATGATATAAAACCTGTTATCGAACGAACAAAAATAAATATTGATGACTCAATTTCCAGGGGTGCAGAAGCAATTGTTGTAGGTTGTCCTCTTTGTTTCTTCAATCTAGATTATCGCCAAAAAAATGTGGATATGAAAAATAGAGAATTCACAAGGATTCCTGTTTTATATTTCACTCAACTATTAGCAATTTCACTAGGATTGGGTAGTGATGTTTGCGAATTCGACCTTAATTATGTCAATCCACGACCTTTGCTAATGGAAAGGGGATTAATTTGAAGGATAAATGGTTAAAAATGAAAAAAACAGGAACTATTGAAGAACAACATCCCGTTGAACCTATGCTTCACACAGATTCAATACCATCTGGATGGTGTTCAGGTTGTGGAATAGGTATGGTAGTCAATACCTTCGTTCAGGTGGTCAATAAAATGGATATTGATGCTGATAATATCCATGTTGTTTCGTCGGGCATCGGTTGCACAGGAAAAATTAACCACTACTTAAGTTTCAAATCTGATAGAATAACCGACAGAAACATAATTGCCTATGCGGTAGAGTTAGCGGCTAAAAAACCAAATAAAAAGGTGGTTCTCTTTCTGAATGATACTGATTTCATAGCATCTAATATAGATGATTTTATAAGAGCTGGAAAGAAAGGAGCAAAAATCGTTGTAATATACATCAACAATTACATCTATCGGATATTTGTGGAGCATAAAGCCTTGTCACAAACTCCATTTTTGAAAAGCTCTTCTAAAGATAAAATCGCGTCTCCATTCAATATTCCACACTTAGCGAAATCTATTGGCGCTGAATATGTTGCACGGTGGACACAATTACACGTTCGGAGACTCATGTTTTCTATTGAAGATGCACTTTCGAGTGAGGGCTTTTCAGTGATTGAAGTTGTGGCACCTTGCCTAATATATTATATGAGCACAGGAAAGGTAGGTGAAACGATTGATAGGATGGGGATTTATGATGAGACTTCGATTATAAAGCATCACGAACCAACAGAGAATCTTGATCTTAGAAATCAGAAAGAGATCATAGTTGGAAGATTTGTCTGGAGGGATTTGAATTGAATAGAACAAATGTAACGACAGTAAGTCCCAAAAAAAAACACCAGATTGATTTTTACTTTTCTCCAGAACTAATGCCCTCTGTTTGGTGTCCGGGATGTGGGATCGGCACTATCGTTTATACATTTGTGCAGGCCGTTGAAGAGATGAATTTAGATCCAAATAAAATATGCATTGTATCTGGTATAGGTTGCACAGGAAAGATTGCAGATTACTTGAATGTCGGTTCGCATGTTACAACTAAGGACAATGTAATTGCTCATGCAGCCAACCTAGCAGCTAAAAAAAAGAATCAAAAAGTTATCGTCTTCACAAATAATGCCGATTTTCTTGTATCTAGTGCAAAAGATTTTCTTGGCATCGGAAGGAAAAGGTTAAATCTTCTTATAATACATATTAATAATATTATTTATTGTATCACGGAGAATGGAGTCATTCCAACGACGCCGTTTATGAGAATTTCTGCAGATAATAATTTTGAATTACCATTCAATATACCCCATTTAGTAAAATCGAGCGGGGCGGTATATGTTGCCCGATGGACGCCACTTCGTGCAGGATGGTTGAAGTATTCTATAATCGACGCTTTTTCAAAGAGAAGTCTATCAGCAATCGAAGTGGTATCACCTTGCGTAATGTATTATACATTTTCCAGTAAAATTGGGGATGCAACCGATCAATTGAGATTCTTTAGTAATAATTCAATATTGAAACAATACGAACCTACTGAACATCTCGATCTCAGAGCTCAGAATGAGATCATAATAGGAAAATTTGTAGATAAAATGGAGGAATAAATAATCTTATGACAGTCGATATTCAGATAATTAAGGAAAGATGCAAAGGATGTAAAATCTGTATAGAGGTCTGTCAGGTAGATGTGTTAGATATCGACAAAGAGCCCAATTCCTTTGGATATAATCCCCCATATGTTAAAACGCGAGAAGATTGCACTGTTTGCGGACTCTGTGAAATGCTTTGTCCAGACTTCGCTATTCGAGTCTCTTTTGCAAAGGAGGAATATTAACAATGAGATACATGATAACCCGTAAAAAAGCTCTTAACCTAGAGGATTTTTTAATTGAGATTAAAGCACCCTTAGTAGCTAAAAAATTTAAAGCTGGTCAATTTTTAATTTTAAGAATTCATGAGAAAGGTGAGAGGGTACCTCTGACCATTACTGATTGTGATTCAAAGAAAGGATTAGTAAGTTTGATCATTAAAGCAGTCGGAAAAACCACATCTGAATTGAGAAAACTGGAGAACGGAGACTCGGTATCTGATATCGTCGGTCCTTTGGGCAATCCTTCTGAAATCAAGAAATTCGGAACTGTAGTTTGTGTTGGCGGTGGAACTGGAATAGCTTGTCTTTACCCCGTCATCAAAGCCTTAAAAGCGACTGGCAATAATGTAATTACTATCATTGGTGCAAAAACCAAGAACAAATTGATTTGGGAGGATGAAATAAAAAAGATTAGCGATGAGTTAATTGTAACTACTGATGATGGATCATATGGGCAAAAGGGTGTCGTAACCAAACCATTGGAAGAGATATTAAAGAGTAAAAATGTCAATAGAGTAATAGCAATAGGTCCAATGATTATGATGAAATTTGTTGCCAAAGCAACTGAGTCATATGATATAAAGACAATCGTCAGCTTAAACACAATAATGATAGATGGAACAGGTATGTGCGGTGGGTGTCGCGTTTTTATCAATGGTAAAATGAAATTTACATGTATAGATGGACCAGAATTTGATGGGCATAAGGTAAATTTTAATGAGTTAATGAACCGACTGGACATGTTTAAAGAAAAAGAGAAACAAGCCTTGGAGCATTACAAAAGAGGTACAAAATAATGATAGATATAGGTGGAACTCGTGTCCCAATGCGGGAGCAGATAGTTACAGAGCGGATTAAGAATTTTCGTTCCGTACCGCTTGGTTATGAGGAGGAGGAGGTGGTAACAGAAGCACAAAGATGTATAATGTGCAAACACGCCCCTTGTGAGATTAACTGTCCTGTCCGTCTGAAGATTAAAGCGATGATAAGAAAGATTGCCGATCGAAATTTTAAGGAGGCGTTTTTAATTGCCAAGGAAGACAATCCAATCCCTGCGATCACTGGGCGAGTTTGTCCACAGGAGGATCAATGCGAAGGTGTTTGTCCATTGGTTTCGACAGGAAACGGTGTTAACATTGGTAAGTTGGAATCATTCATAGCAGATTGGGCCATGAAAAATGGGATAACCGAAAAATTTCATATAGAGGAAAGAGTAGAAAAGGTTGCAGTAATAGGTTCAGGACCCGCAGGCATTAGCTGTGCCGTGGACCTTCGTAAATTCGGTTATCAGGTTACTATGTTCGAGGCCCTTCATAAAGCTGGTGGAGTGCTTCAATATGGTATCCCAGCTTTTCGTCTACCTAAGGATATTGTTGACTATGAATTATCTTATCTTAGGAAAATAGGAGTAGATATCCAGCTCAATACTATAATAGGACAAAATATAAAGTTTAATGAATTGCACAAGAACTTCGATGCAATTTTCATTGGTACAGGTGCAGGCGCCCCATTATTTATAGGAATAGAAGGGGAGGAACTCAATGGAGTTTATTCAGCTAATGAGTTTCTCATTCGAGTAAATCTGATGAAGGCCTACGATTTCCCAGAACACGATACTCCGATAGTATGTGGAAATGAAGTGGGCGTTATCGGAGCGGGAAATGTGGCTATGGATGCAGCCAGATGTGCCCTTAGACTCAATGCGAAGAAGGTGTATATCCTTTATAGGAGAACGAAAAGGGAATCACCAGCTAGGTATGAAGAAATACAACATGCACTTGAGGAGGGAATAATCCTTAAAGAATTGGTCAGTCCCACAAAAGTAATCGGTAATAAAAAGGGTTGGGTAAATGGAATAGAACTAGAAAAAATAATGCTTGGTGAACCTGATAAAAGCGGTCGCCCTAGACCCATAAAAATCGAGAATAGCGAGTTTACCATGAAATTAGATACAGTCATTGAAGCCTTAGGATCCAGACCCAATAGACTCTTCCTTGATAGAGCACCCGAGTTGGAAAGAAACAATCGAGGTGTGTTGGTTGTCGATGAGAATCTGAATACGAACATTAAGGGAGTGACTGCAGGTGGAGATGCTATAAGTGGTGGTGCAACTGTAATCCTTGCATTAGGAGAAGGTAGAACTGCTGCTAAATCTATTCGTGATTACCTATCAAAGAGGGCTGGTAAATGAAGTATTCACAAACTCCATTTGGAGCTGATAAGATAAAGATTCCTCAGGGAGAGGTCCATGTTTTAAACGATAGATGTAAAGGATGTGGATATTGTATTAAGTACTGTCCAAGAGATGTTTTAGAGCTTTCAAATAAAATTAATTCCAAAGGATATTATATTCCCCAAGTGAAGAATGAAGATGCTTGTCTTAACTGTGGTCTCTGTGAAATCATTTGTCCTGAATTTGCGATTTGGTCTACGTTAAAGGGGTATAGTAAGGCAAAATCAACAAAGGTGATGGTCAATGAATCCATCTAATCCGAATCCAGCAATAGGTGTATTCATATGCCATTGCGGTAAAAACATTGCTACTACTGTCGATGTTGAAGAGGTAACGCGAGCCGTAGCTGAACTCGATGGAGTGGTATCGGCTGAGAATTATAAATACATGTGTTCTGAACCAGGTCAGAATAAGATCCGTGATGCTATTCGACAAAAAAATCTAAGTGGAGTTGTAATTGCTGCGTGCTCCCCTAGGTTACATGAAATGACATTTCGAAAAACTGTGGCTTCTGTTAATATGAATCCATATCTATGCGAGATGGCAAATATTCGCGAACAGTGTAGCTGGGTACATAAAGATAGAAATGAAGCTACTAAAAAGGCTATTCATATTATCAAATCCTTGGTAGAAAAAGCCAAACTTGCTGATGCGCTTACCCCCGTTAGCGTACCAGTAACAAGAAAATGCATGGTTATTGGGGGTGGGATAAGTGGTATGCAAGCTGCGCTCGATATAGCTGATGCTGGTGTGAAGGTTATATTAATTGAAAAGAATCCCTCTATCGGAGGGCATATGGCACAATTATCTGAAACTTTTCCTACACTAGATTGCTCACAATGTATTCTCACACCTAAAATGATGGAAGTTGGAAACCATCCAAACATCGAATTATTGACTTATGCTGAGGTAGTTGAAGTTGAAGGAAGTATTGGGAATTTCAATGTGAAAGTGAAAAAGAAACCGCGATATGTAGATTTAGATAAATGTACTGCTTGTAACGACTGTACTGAGGTTTGTCCTGTGGCAGTTCCAAATGAGTTTGATGAAGGTCTAGGTATTAGAAAGGCAATATATGTTCCATTTCCACAAGCAATGCCTCAAGCTTATGTTTTGGATGATAAGACTTGTCTTGGATTACATCCTCTTGCATGTAGTAAGTGCAAGGATGTTTGCGAACCTGGTGCAATCGACTACGATCAACGTCCTGAATATGTAGATTTTACGGTTGGTACAATAATTGTAGCTACCGGGTACAATCTTATGCCTATTCAGGAGATAGGGGAGTACGGATATGGAAAATATGAAGATGTGCTCAATGGTTTGCAATTTGAGAGATTATTATCTGCTTCTGGTCCAACATTAGGTAGTATTAAAAGACCTTCAGATGGTAATATCCCAAAAGAAGTTGTATTTATTCAATGTGTTGGTTCACGCGATCCAGAACATTGTATGCCATATTGCTCCAAAATATGCTGTATGTATACTGCCAAACATGCAAAATTATACAAACACATGGTTCCTGATGGCCAGGCATATGTATTCTATATTGACATCCGCTCTGATGGTAAGGGTTATGAGGAATTTGTGCAACAAACCATCGAAGAGGATGAAGTTATATATCTAAGAGGTAAAGTTTCAAGAGTCTTCCATGATGAGAAAAAAGATAAAATGATTGTTTGGGGTGTGGACACCCTGACAGGTAAGAAGATTGAAATATCAGCAGATATGGTAATTCTTGCAATGGCAGTTGTACCAAGTGAAGGTATCAAAGAGCTCACTAAAAAATTAAAGATTTCAACAGATGCATTTGGATTTATCAATGAAGCCCATCCAAAGCTGAGGCCAATCGATACTACCACCCGAGGAATATTCCTTGCTGGTTGTAGCCAATCCCCCAAAGATATTCCAGATACAGTTGCTCATGCATCGGGGGCAGCTGCCAAGGCGGCAATCCCGCTCTTACAAGGTAAGATTGAACTTGATGCTCAAATCTCTTCTGTGAATGGGGATAGGTGTAGTGGATGTGGATTGTGTGTACTTATGTGTGAATTTGGTGCGATTGAGATAATAGAGGATATAAAAAATTCTAATAAGAAAATAGCTAACATTAATGATGCACTATGCGAAGGTTGTGGTTCTTGTGTAGGAGCATGCCCAGCAGGTGCGATGGAACAGAAAGGTTTCAAAAGCGATCAATTGAATGCAATGATAAATGTATATTTATCCCAGGAGGATGAATTATGTCTAAAGACAAAAAAATGATTCCAATATATATCATTGGAAAAAAATATCTTGTAGCAAATGGTCTTACTATTATGAAAGCAATGGAATATGCAGGTTATAGATATATAAGGGGTTGTGGTTGTCGTGGTGGCTTCTGTGGTGGATGCGGAACAGTATATAGATTCAAGGATGACTATAAACTTCAATCTGGTCTAGCATGTCAAACAGTAGTTGAAGAGAATATGTATTTAGTCCAGATTCCATTTTTTCCTGCAAATAAAGCTAATTATAATTTGGACGAAATCAAACCAGTAGGAAGTACACTTCTTAAATTATATCCTGAGCTGGCTAGATGTGTTAGTTGCAACACTTGTACAAAGGTTTGTCCTCAGGATGTAGAGGTTATGGATTATATGCAGGCTGCACTCAAAGGTGACATTACAAGTGCTGCAGATATATCATTTGATTGTATCATGTGTGGATTATGTGCAGCTCGATGTCCAGCTGAAATTGTGCAATATAATATTGCAATTCTTTGTCGTCGTTTATATGGAAAACATATAGCTCCAAAAGCAGAACATGTTAGGGTTAGAGCGACTGAAATTTCTAAAGGTAAATTCGATAAAGAATTATCGAATCTGATGAAATCAGATACTAAGGTACTAAAAAAATTATACAATAAACGAGATATAGAACCTGAGGGGAGTAAGAGGTGACAAACATGTATACTCAAGATATGATAGATTCAATCAATCGTTTGGAGAAAACCCGTAATAAAAGGATGAAACAAGAATTATCTCTATTGTCATCTGAAGAGAAATATGATTTATTAAATAAATTCCATCCGGATTACAAAAAAGGAACTTTAAGAGAACTTAAAATTGGTCCTAATAAAGGTGAGAGAGTAATTAATGAAATCGCTAACTTATTTGAAGCTTATAGCCAAATCGATCCAAATAATTTCGATATTTCGGAAATAGATCATGATGTTGATGTTCTTATAATTGGAGGAGGTGGTGCTGGGGCCTCAGCAGCGTTAATCGCCCAGGAAAACGGTGTTAAGGTATTATTAGCTACTAAACTCCGATTTGGGGATTCGAATACAATGATGGCCCAAGGGGGAATTCAAGCTGCAGATAAACCTAACGACTCTCCACCTAAACATTATTTAGATGTGATTGGTGGAGGTGGATTTGATAACACACCAGAATTAGTAAACGCATTGGTACTAGATGCACCAGAAGCTATTATATGGCTAGAAAAACTTGGAGTTATGTTCGATAAAGATAGTAATGGAACTATGATTACAATACACGGTGGTGGTACATCAAGGAAGAGAATGCATTCTGCCAGGGATTATACAGGTGGTGAGATAATGAAAACTCTACGGGATGAGGTTAAAAATCGCGGCATTGATGTTATAGAATTTTCACCTGCAATCGAGCTTTTAACTGATGATGGAAAATGCACGGGTGCAATTTTATATAATCTCGAAACTGATGAATATTTTATCGTTCGAGCTAAAACTACTATCCTTGCGACTGGTGGTGCAGGGAGATTACATGTCCAAGATTTTCCAACATCCAACCATTACGGTGCAACTGCCGATGGATTGGTTATAGCATATCGAGCAGGTAATCCAGTAATTTTCTTGGATAATATTCAATACCATCCTACAGGTGCTGCTTTTCCTGAGCAAATTGTCGGTCTTCTCGTCACCGAGAAATGCAGGGGTCTTGGTGCACAATTAGTAAATAATGACGGGAATAGATTTATTTATGAACTCGAAACCAGAGACGTCGAATCTGCAGCGATAATTAAAGAATGTGTAGAGGAAAATAAAGGTATTGAAACACCAACTGGTATGCATGGCGTTTGGCTCGACACCCCAATGATTGATATCATTCATGGAGAAGGAACCATACAAAAGAAACTACCCGCAATGTTCAGACAATATCAACGCTTTAATATAGATATGAGTAAGGAACCCCTTCTAGTTTATCCAACCCAACATTTTCAGAACGGTGGAATAATGGTCAACGAAAAGGCTGAAACAAAAGTCGCAAATTTGTATGGTGCGGGTGAAGTCGAAGGTGGTGTTCATGGACGAAACAGATTAATGGGTAATTCGTTATTGGAATGTATCGTTTTTGGAAGACGTGCAGGTAAGAATGCTGCTCTGAAAGCAAAGGAAATTGGATACGGAAAAATCACACTTAACCATATCAGAAAATATCATATGGAGTTAAAAGCAGTAAATATCAATGAAGATATTTTATCTCCAATTCTTTTACCCGATTATCGGCGAAAGGAAACAATTGCAAGAATGATTGATATTTAATACAAACTGATGATTTAATTTTATATAAAGTCTTTAATAAGATTAGTATTTTGTATTTTTAACCTGTCTACCGAAAGGCTTATTTTTGGTAATTTTATTCCCACCTCCATGAAATTAGAGCTAAACGACCAGCAAAAAATGATACAAAAAATGGTTAAAGAATTCGCTGAAAAAGAAATTGCACCTGTAGCTGCAGAATTAGACAAAAAAGAGGAATATCCAACAAAAATTCTCGAAAAGATGGCACAACTTGGCCTTCTTGGAACCATCATACCAACCCAGTATGGTGGTGCTGGTCTTGATACAATTAGCTATGCTATTGTTATTGAAGAAATATCTCGGAAATGTGCTTCTACTGGAGTTATAACATCTGTTCATAACTCATTAGTTGCATGGCCGATAACAAAATATGGAACCGAGGAACAGAAAAAAAAATATTTGCCACTTTTAGCTACCGGGAAAAAGATTGGTGCATTTGCTGGAACAGAACCTAACGCAGGATCAGATTTAGGAGCCATGCAAACATCTGCAATTCTTAAAGATAATAAATATATTATAAACGGTGATAAAACTTTTATTACAAGTGGGTCAGAAGCAGGAATTATAATTGTTTTTGCTGTAACTGATAAAAAAGCAGGTTCAAAAGGAATTAGTACGTTTATTGTTGAAAGTGATATGAAGGGATTTAAAGTCGGTAGTATATATGAAAAACTCGGTATAAATGCATCCAAAACTGCGGAACTTATATTTGAAAATATGGAAGTTCCAAAAGAGAATCTTTTAGGTGAAGAATGTGACGGTTTCAAGATTGCGTTAAGTACTCTTGATGGTGGACGAATTGGTATTGGTGCCCAAGCGGTTGGAATAGCTCAAGCTGCACTTGATGAAAGTATCGAATATTCAAAACAGAGACAACAGTTTGGGCGTCCTTTAGCTAAATTTCAAGCTATACAATGGATGATTGCTGATATGGCTACCAATATTGAAGCTGCTCGATTTCTTGTTTATAATGCAGCATATGTAAAAGATAAAGGAGAACGTTTTTCTAAGGAGGCAGCAATGGCAAAGTTGTTTGCTTCAGATACTGCGATGAATTCTGTTATAAAAGCTGTACAAATACATGGAGGATATGGGTACACCAAGGAATACACTGTTGAGCGTTTATTTAGGGATGCAAAAATTACTGAGATATATGAAGGTACATCAGAGGTTCAACGAATGGTTATTTCAAGTAGTCTCTTGAGATAATTATCCTATTAGGTGATAACATGGGGGAGTTCAATTATGAAAAAGAGTTTAAAAAATGGAAATGGAACATCCCCAAAACGTACAATATTGGTGCTGATGTTATCGATAAGCACGCTGATTCACACAATAGAAATAAGGTAGCATTATATTGGGAAAATTTTGAAGGAATATCAAAAAAATTTACATTTTGGGATATGAAAAACCTAACAAACAAATTTGGAAATATTCTAAAAAAAATTGGTTTTAAAAAGGGGGATAGATACCTAATAAGACTTCCAAATATTCCAGAATTCCATATTTCATTTCTAGGGGGGATTAAAATAGGAGCTATCCCTATTCCTTCAAGTGTGATATTAAAAGGACGTGAAATAGAATATCGAATTAATGACAGTGGCTCTATTTGTATAATTTCCACATCCCAATACATTCAAGATGTTAATACAATAAAAAATAAATGTCCAAATTTACAACATATCATCATTATTGATGAAGCATTGGGCAATGAGTTAAATTATGATGAATTAATGAAACAATCCTCTCGAAATCTAGATATTGAGCCAACCACTAGTGATGATATGGCATTTTTTTGCTATACATCAGGAACGACAGAAAATCCTAACGGAGTTGTTCATTTACATCGTTGGGTTCCAGGTAATGATCCAAGTGTACTTTTTTGGCAAGATGGAAAAAAGGATGATTTAATTGCTCATACGGGAGATCTTAATTGGATTTTTCCATTAGGAAATGGTTTTCTTTACCCCTGGAGATGGGGTTTTTCGACTTTCATTTATGAAGGAAAGTTTAATCCTAACCATTGGTTTGAATTAATAGAAAAATATAAAATTACCAATCTTGCATCTGTTCCAGCTGCATACCGTTTGTTTTTAACTGTAAAAGATGCTGCAAATAGATATGATCTTTCATCACTAAGACATTGTATTTCTGCTGGTGAGCCGTTAAATTCTAATATCCTTAAAAAATGGAAACTGCACTTCAATCTTGATATTTATGATGGTATTGGTATGACTGAAATTATGGTATATCTCTCTAATTTGGTTGGATTGAAAATTAAACCAGGCTCTTGTGGTAAACCTCAGCCAGGAAAAATATGTGCACTAGTTGATTATAAAGGAAATCCGGTTCCCAAAGGTGAACCAGGAATTCTTGCAGTTAAACAAACAGATCCTGGCCTTTTTAAAGAATATTGGAAAAAACCTATTATTACAAATAAGAGTTTTAAAAAAGGTTGGTTTCTTACTGGTGATATTCTATACCAGGTTCAAAATGATTATTTCTGGTTTAACGATTCAGATGGTCTTATAGCTAATTTCCAGGAGAATACAAAAATAGGTGCTGCTCATAAGAAATATCATTATGAGATTAGATTTGATAGAAAGCTTCCTGAGACTCAAAATGGTTAGACCAAGAGGAAGCAATTAATAGAAATAGAAAGAAAAGAGGTGAAAAGATGAATATAATAGTATGTGCGAAACAAGTTGTTGATTTATCTGAGATGAAAGTTGATTCTACTACTAAGAAACCTATTTTACAGGGTGTACCACGGAAGATAAGCGATATTGATAAAAACGCCATGGAAGAGGCAATAAAGATTAAAGAAAAAAATGTTGGAAAAATAACGGTGCTTACTATTGGACCAACCGATGCTAAAGAACAAATAAAAGAGCTTCTTGCCATGGGTGCTGATGAAGGAGTATTAGTAACTTCCCCAGATAATGTTGATTATCATATGACAGCGACCTTTCTAGCTGAAGCTATTAAAAAAATCGAGTCTTATGATATGATTCTTTGTGGTGAGGCATCAACTGATTTGTTCTCAGGTCAAATTGGACCCAGACTTGCTGGTTTATTGAATATACCTCAGATAACCTATGCACAATCAATGACTGTTGAGAAAGATAATATTACAGCTGATCGTAACATGGGGGATAAGGCTATTACAACCTCGTCAACCTATCCTGTTCTAGTTACAGTTACTAAAGAAATAAATGAGCCACGTTTGCCCAGTTTGATGCAGATTTTAGGAGCAGCGAACAAACCAATACAAGAATGGACTGCTGAAACCCTAATCACTGGATTAAAACCACTGGTTGAAACAGTTGAACTAAAAGGTGTTCCGATGGAACGTAAAAACATTATTTACAAAGATGATCTTGATGAATCTGTAAAAGAACTCGTTGATAGTCTTACAAAAGAAGGAGTTATTGGGGGGTAAAAATTATGGTTCTTGTATACTCTGATAATAAAAGTATTACAATTGAAATGTTAAGTAAAGCAGTTGAGATAGCAAAAGAACAGAAAAAAAAAGTAACAACCGCAATAATTGGTAAACCTGATGAAAATCTAGCAAATGAATATATTTCATATGGAGCAGATCAAGTATTTATCACAGAAACAGACTTACAATCCTTCAAAGCAGAGGAATATGCAGAGATACTAACTAACATTATTAAAGAAACCAATGCTGAAACAATTTTAATAGGATCAAATAAGAATGGGAAAGAATTATCGGCACGGTTAGGTGGAAAAATAAATGCAGGTTGTGTTGTTGATTCTAATAATATATATATAAAAAACAACAAATTAATGGCAGAAAGAATAGTATATAGTGGAAATGCTATAGCAGTAGAACAGTTTAATTCTAAACCGGCTATAGTGACAATACCATCAAAAGCTTTTGATCCACTTAATAAAGATAATAGTCGTAAAGGTGAAATAATCAAAAAGAAGATAGATATTGAAAAATCACCATCGAAGATAATCAATGTTCAGGAGATGAAAACAGAAGGTGTTAATGTTGAAGACGCTGAAATCATTGTATCTTGTGGACGCGGTTTCAAGAATAAAGAGGATATAAAACTAGTTGAAGAACTTGCAGAAGTTATAAAAGGAAGAACGGTTGGATGCAGTAGACCTATCGCGGCTGATCTTAAATGGTTAACAGAAGATCACTGGATTGGACTCTCAGGTCATAAAGTAAAACCTAAGTTATATATTGCAGCTGGCATCTCAGGACAAATACAACATATAGCAGGTATGCGTGATTCGGGGATAATCGTTGCTATCAACAAAGATCCTGAAGCTTTAATCTTTAAATCTGCTGATTACGGTATTGTCGGCGACTTATACGAAGTTATACCTAAACTAACAGAAGCCATTAAGTCAAAGATGGGATAAAATAATTGTGAATTCCCATCTTTTAATTAAATTTAATTTACTGATTAATAGTTGATATATATGAATAGAAAATTAGATAGAAAACTTATCAATGAGTTATCAAAAGAACAACTAGCTGATTTTATTTTTCTTCATCTAAGAAATATGTGGGCTGTTGATGGTTTGTATTATCTTGGTATTGAAGAAAAATTTGGAACTAAAGCTGCAACTGAGATTGATCAAAAGGTATGGAAAATCATGGGAAAGATCGAGGCACGTAAGCTTAAAGAGTTACTGGCAATCAAGGGAGATGATATTCCTTCTATGATGAAAGCTTTACAATATTCCGGTTGGGCTATGGATCTCGAAGATAAAGAAATAATTATTGAAAACGATAGAGGAATTATTCGAAATGTAAAATGTCGTGTTCAGAATACTAGGATTAAAAAGGGTCTGAATGAATTTGGTTGCAAAACTGTGCGATGGGGTTTTCTAAAATCCTTTGCAAAAGAATTTAATCTTAATATCGAGGTTGATTGTAAAGTTTGTCCACCGAATAATCATCCAGAGAATTTATGGTGTGAATGGGAATTTAGAATGAATCAACCTAAAAAATAATCGATAGATTACTCTGATAAATCAAATTTTATTCATAAATTTTTTTTATAACTATTATCAAGTAATTAATATTATGATGAAAAAAATAAAACCATTTTTTTCGAGAATATCAGAAGAACCATCTTCTACATCTGCTGAGACTGTTACTATGATTTTTCCCAAACCCATCATTGGTCCACTTTGTATTTTTTTGGATTCCCCAGATACAATACTGTCAATAATACCATCCCAATGTAATTCTTTTGGAAATAAAGAACCGGTTACATCGATATTCCAATTTACGTTATTGACATCTTCTTCTCCAATATTTTCAATATCAGCTTTTATCTTAAGTAATCCTCCACTTAGTTTATCTATCCTGATTTTTGATTCTGTTATACGTATTTTTAATGGATCTGACCAATCGCTTTCACCATACTTATCTTTTGCTTTAACGGTTATATTAAAAGCCCCTTCATTATTCCAGGTGTAAGGTGCTTCACAAATTACTCCAGATTCATAGGGACCAAGCCAACCACTATAATTATCATCTCCCCATGACCAATTATAGTATAGTTCATCACCATCAGGATCTGTTGTGCGACTTGAAAATGTATATTCTAATCCAATACTACCAGTACTCGGTCCAGATGGTTGTTCTGGGGTATCTGGAGCTTCATTACCAATCCTCACTTTTAAGATTGTTGGAAAACTATCATCCCAATAATCTTTAGCCTTAGCTTTTATTTCATACTCACCCTCTTCATCCCAGGAATGCGATTCATTTATTTCCTGTCCTGATTTATATGGTCCAAGCCAACCTTCCTTATCACCATCTCCCCAATCAATATAATACGATACGTTGTCTTCTTCTGGGTCATTTGATACAAAAGTGTAGGTTAACTCTTCTCCAACTCCTCCTGATGTTGGTCCAGATATTGTTGGTGGATTTTGTTTATTACCACCTGGATATTTTATAATCTTAAAATCATCAATTAATCCATCAAAATAATTTCTTTCAAACCTGGAATGTCTACCCATTTTGGTTTTTTGATAGTTATCATTATATATGTTGCATAACCAATCCGTTTTATTGCCATCAAACTTACCATCAACATATAATTCTACAGTTGGATCTGACGTAATTCCGTTATAGTAGTATACAGCGTGATGCCATTTACCATCAGCTAAATTACCTTTAGAATATAGTGTAATTCCACATTCAACAGTCCACACTCTAAACATTAGGGAACCATTAGCCGTTAGGTTAATGTAATGCTCTGGATTATATCCCCATGAACGGGTAATACAATAAATCATTCCTTCACTACTAGAATTAAACCAGAATGAATATATCAGATCATCTGTCTTATTATAGCCTAGATTCTCTGAATGCTCATCTAAGTTAACATAATCATTAACTCCATCAAAATCAAGTGCATAACCCGAATGACCAGTTGTCCATGAAGCACCACTAATCGCTCCATCAAAATCATGTCCAGAAGAATCTTCCAGAATGCTTCCACTCCCCTCATCAAATTTCCAATGAGCAATCAAATAATCATCATTCAATGGAATATTAGTTGGATTTATTTGAGATGATTGATTTTTTATGATTCTAATATCTCCATTAATATGTGATGAAACACTTAATCCTACAAATAAAAAAATTATTCCAAAAACCAAACTTCCCCTGAGATAATTATTTAACATATTTTCTCCCTCTATTAATTTTTTAATCCATTTAAACTCTAAACACTCCCTAATTTCTTCATATTTTACCTATTTTAACAGTGATATCATTATTGTAGTCCATCTATTTATATTTTTCTAACATAATATTAAGTTAACTAATGTTAATTGCAACATTAATCACATTCAATTTTTATCTCTTACATTATTTACTAAAAACAATTAAAAAAGCATTCCGACACTAAAATATAAGCAGGTAAAAGTATTTATTAATAATAATTATAAATAAATATACTTATGTTAGTATTTGTAAAATAAATTAAGATTAAAAAAGAAGTTGGTAAGTAATCCAACTCATTGTTTTATTATATTTAGCCACCTGATCTAACACTTAAGAAGAATAAGAAAACAAATCCAGTCCTTTCTTCTTGATCAAAGGAGCCATCCTCTGCACTCACTGTAATTCTAATTGTAGGTGCACCGAAACCAAATATCACTCCCGATCTAATTTTTTCTTCTTCTCCTTGATCTAAACTTGATATCATGCCTGAGGAACTACTTCCACTAAGTATAATTCCACCAATTAATTCAATATTCCAGTTTATATTTTTAGCTTCCCACTCTCCTTGATTTTGAATTATCGCATTTATTACTAATAAACTACCGTCTACTGTTCCAATTTCGAGAACTGATATAACAATATTAACAGATAATGGAAATGACCAACTGCTCATCCCCAATTCATCCTTTGCCCTAACTCTAACATAATATTCACCTGGTTTATCCCATTGATATGATTCCTCACATGGTTCTCCAGATGGATAAGGCTCTGACCAATCACTAAGGTTTCCATCACCCCAATCCCATTGATACTGTATCGGATCTTCTTCCTCATCTGTTGTAACAGCTGAATAAGTATATTCTATATCAATACTTCCTTTGATTGGTCCAATTGGTTGACCGGGTTGCCAGGGAGCATGATTTCCTATACTTACTTGATGTGGTGGTTCTGTCCAATATCCTTTATTCCAAAAGTCTCTAGCTCTAGCCGTTATATTATATGTTCCATTTTTATAATATGTATGGGACTCTGTAAATTCAACACCTGGATCATAAGGTCCTTCCCAGCCTTGCGTAGTTCCATCACCCCAATCAATGAAATATTCTACCTCATCCCCTTCAATATCTTCAGATACAAAGGTAAAGTTTAATTCTTCACCAATAAGTCCAAAATGAGTTCCCTCAATCTCTGGCGGAGATGGTCTATTATTTCCCCCTGGATATTTTATAATTTTAAGTCTATCAATTGCTCCATCAAAATGTAATGATGAATTTACAGCTCTCCTACCAATTTTCGCTCTTCTAAATTCGTCATTTTGAATAGGGCATAACCAATCTTCTTTTTCCGTATCAAGGTCATTATCAACCCAAATTTCTATTTTGGGATCTGCTGTGCTCCCTCGGTAAATGACTTTTAAAAAATGCCACTTACCGTTATTATATCCTTCATCAGAGTATGCGTATAATCCACAATAAAGAGTCCACACCTTAAATAATATCGATCCATTTGAACACAATTTTATAGAAAGTTCTGGATTTTGTTTATTCCAGCTATCACTCATACTTAATATCATGCCGTCTTTTGTTGAAGTTGAGTTAAAATAAACAGAAAATATTAGATCATCAGTTTTGTTCATCCCAAGATCTTCCGCATAATCATCTAATCCAACAAAATCATTTACTCCATCAAAATCTAGTGCACAACCAGAACCATAAGAAATCCAAGATGCTCCATTTATCAGACCATCAAAATCATGACCAGATGAATCATATGCAGTATTGCCACTGCATTCGTCAAATTTCCAGTAACCAAGAATATAATCATTTAAAGGAGAATTCGTTGGAACGACTTTAGGTGATTCATTATTCTCAATCCCGCTTATACTTGTTGAAATACTCAGCCCAAAAAATAATAATATTATTCCACAAACCAAACTTCTGCTAATTAAATTCTTTGACATTTTTTCTACCCCTTTTTTATCCAGGTTTACTCTAATCCTTAATTTATCGAAACCCCCTTATGTTTCTTCATATCTTAATACCCATTGTTCTAGTTATTACATTATTGTAGTTTCCCTATTTATATTTTTCCACCATAATATTCGATTAACGCCTGTTAATTAAAACATTAAATTAATTTTTTAGACCAATATATTTGATTATATATCATTTATTGCAACATTTATCACAATGGATTTTTATAAGCGAAATAATTACAAAATATACTAGGTAATAAATTAAATTTTGATATGAATTTATATTATTATTAATGTAATATAATAAAAAATTTTATTCGGAATTTTTATTTAAACATTACATTGCTGATGCCTACTTATCTAATATATTTTTTATACAATAAAAAAATGAGAATGATATGGTTGAATTAAAAGTTAAATATTTGTTTAAGTATTAGAAGACTATTTGGAAATAACTCAACCAATCTACCTATTAAATTAAACTTAAATTTTAATGCTACGTTTTTTGGTGTCGATAGAAACACATTAATTTCACAGTTGTCGTTGGGGCGATCTGAATTAATTATTTTTATTACTCCTTCAAATTCTGAATTTTTTTCAGATGGTGCAATAACGGTTACGTTGATATAAATACAATCACCTGCTGCCAAACCAGAACCATTATTTGGAACAAATTCCCATGTGCCCCAAGAAGGTTCCTCTGTAATTTCCCAGTTCAATAAAGAACCTTCCTCTCCACAGTTGCAAACTTGAAACTCTCCACTAACAGTTGCACCTGCTGTAATATTTGTCCAACTTAAACTTCCTTCACAACACAAATTAGGTTTCAATGGACCACTTGAAACCAATATATCATCTAAACCAAAACTTTGCCCATCAAAACCAACATAACGCCATGAAATATTAATAATTTGACATACATAATTGCTTAGATCAAATGTCATTTCTCTATAGATAAATTCATCCCAATTTTCATCTTTTATCATATCCCAAATTACGTCGTCGAAACCCTCACCTCTTATGTGTAATTCTACAGTAGCATCTGGATAAATTGTATTCGACTCTGCCCAAAAAACGAGAGTTACTTCATCTAATCCAGTCAGATCAATATCAGGAGAAACCAACCACTCATCAGATGGATTCCCACTATCATAATTTACCCACCCAGCATAATCTCCACTATGAACAAAATCAGGATAGGTTGCATTATCTACAATCTCCCAATTATATGTAGGATTATTGTTGATTGTATACCATCCACCTGAAGGTGGCATGATCCCATCTTCAAATCCCTCCGATAAAATAATTCCAATTGGTTCAATAACGGATCTCTTTTCTTGTTTTTCATATTCAACGTTTACTGCACTTACTAATGTTGATATTATTATTATGCCTGAAATTAACAAAACGATAAATTCTTTCAATTTATTTTTTATTTTCATATTTTCCCCCAGGTTTATTAATAATTTAAATATTGAAGTTATGTTATTTAATTTTTCCTATATATTATTTACATATATAAGAGGGGTGCTAATTAGCCGAGTTTTTCGGTTAATTAGCCATGTCTAATTAGCCATGTCTTATTGGAAAAATAATTTAGAATCTACCATTTTAAAAAAAGAAAGAGCAGTGGTTCAAATGCAACCACTTATTTATTAATACTTGGTTAAAGTGCTTTTGTAGATTGTTTGACCAGTAGCTGTATCAGTTAACATAAAAACGTAGTAACCATCACCATCATTTGCAATTACTGTAAAGGTGTCTCCAGCATTGACGTACCCTGGACTAATGACATCATTAAACGTTATACTTGAATTGGCTATTGTACCATCAGATTTTAACAATACCGAACTATATGATGTATTTTTTATTGCTTCACCTTCGATACCAGATACTAGCCATGTTCTTTCATCTGTTGCATCATTTTGTGAAAATATGTTCATTGATAATGTCGATACTTTTGTTGCTGTTCCACCGATCATACCGCTGACATAAACATATACAGTTGCAGCTATTGCCACCGTTATAGCTACCATGAGAATGACACCGATAACGGCGGACACAGCCTCTTCATCTGCCTTTTTTTCTATAAATTTTCTATTTCCTTTCATATGTCCCATCTCCTCTTCAATTAGGAGAGAACGGGAAGAGAAAGCTAATTTCCTCTCACCATCCTCAAGCTTTACAGCTCAAATATTAATAACCGAAATACCTTATAAACGTTTCGGTTTTCTGATTATGTATTGATATATTGACTATAGATGGTTTTTATGAAGAAATTTTAATTTATTCTATATAGTATCAATCAATATGACAATACTCGCTGAACTAGAACAAACAAAAGGCACATTGGAAACTTTGATGATTTTATTGAAAAAAGGAGATATGAGATCAACATATCTTATAAATTCTATTTCTGCCAGTAGAGAGACTTTTTATAAAATCGTAAAAATACTTAAAAAACATAAGTTGGCTAAAAAGATATACATTGAAAAACAAGATATTCTTATCTGGTCTCTTACTTCTAAAGGTAAGGAAATTGCTGAGCTTTTAGTTGAAATAGAAAACAGACTAAATCCATCACCTCAAGCGAAAAAATAATTAACTACCAAGTCTTAGATTTTTCCGATAACTATGAAAAACAAAAGATTATTGAGAACTAGATTTTTTGATGAAGGAGGCCCTATTGGCATCGGAATTTTAGATAATATCAGAAACTATCTTCATGAAACATTACCTTGGTTATTTTGATTAGTTTTGGATTTATCTTTATCTTCTAATTTAATGATATATTTCTTTTGATAATTTTTATGAAAATCTTCGTCATTTTTAATCTCTCCAGAGAAGATTTTATGAATAATTTCTTCTAATTCCTGATATTTAAAATAATTTATAAATATAAATATTGATGGACCTGCAACGATAATTATTAACAATACAAGAGCAATGATTTGCATAGCTAAATTTCCTAATATGGGAAATATACTTTCTTCTCGATGTGATACTAAGTCATAGATAATTACTAAAGTTGGTATAATAATAGCTACAGCCAGATATGCACCCCATTTAGTTTTTTCAATTAATAATTGCCGCTCTTTCTGTAAAATTTCTAACCATTCTTTTGTATCCATCCCATCACCGTCAATATATGAAAAACAGAGTATAAAGAATTACTGGTAAATATGGTGAATTCTAAAATCATATGTGATAGGGTCAAATTGCTTATTTTAAGATCAAATAGGAATAAAAGGGCAAACCCTCCACGATATTATACTGATATTATTTTCCTATAACAACTTTTTGAGCCATTTGGATAAATGCTACTCCATTATGATTTTCGATAATCTTGTATGCTGCTGTAGCTGCTAAAGTATGAATACATGAATGATGAACAGAAAGAATTAAATCCTGCAATTCATTGTCCTCCTCAAGAGGTTTTACGGTTAATCCAATATTGTCACATCTTGCAAAGGATAGGTGTCTAGCATGAGATTTAGTTAATGCATGGTCAGCAAGTCCTTTGATGATTTTATCTGCTATCTCTCCTGGATTTTCCTTATCTTTTAACATTCCGCTTATAAGCCATTCTTTTACTATTTCATTTGCCCAATCTATTGCTTTTTCGCATTCACCAATAAGCGTAGGATGATACTTCGCTATAATAGGTTGCCAAACTGCAACTTTAGCGGGATTTGTACTAATTTCTGCATACGCCCTTCTGAATTCTTCTACAATTCCATGAGCAGGTATTCCTTTGAATTGTGGATCAATAGGGCCCAGACTCGACTGTTTACCCATAATAATTTCTTTACAAGAACATGCTATCATTGTTCCAGCAGAAAGAGCAAGTTGTGGAATAATTGCTCTTACATTGATATCAAACATTGATCGAATGTAATCAACTAATGATTCTGTAGCAGCAGTTTCTCCTCTAGGCGTATGAAGTATTAGATCTAAGCCCTCACTTCGGTCAAGCTCATGAATGGCATTCATGAAACCATTTTTATCAGCATCGTTTACTTCAGTACCTGGCATTTCGGGCTTTTGAAGCCAACCAGAATAATATATTATGATATTACGTCCCGTCTTCTCATGAAGGCTTTTGAGATATTTTCTTCGAATTATATCATGGGCACCTCCCGCCATTGAAATTTCATATAATATTTCATGCCAACTTGGTATCTTTAGAACCCCCTTCAGATGAAGTTGTTGAAGTCGCACGTATGAAAATATATGTTTTCTTTGAGTCAGTACTCACATCTTGTGCCATTTTTTGGAATTTTTTCCGTTCCTCTTCAGTAGCTAAACCCATATCCTTAAACATCTTTAATATATCTTTTTCTTTTAACGTAACCATGTTCCTAATCTTTTATTATTAAGATTAAGATTAAAAGTATTTCGGTTAAAATAAATAATTTTACTTAAGTTAAACAAGCAATCTTCGTAAGACCATCTAAAATACCATACTGAACCCTAGTCAAAGCAACTAATAAAAGAGAAATAATAATCATATTAACATGTTTCTCAGCATACTGCATACCACGACCATCCATAAACACTTCAAACATCATATTCTCTTTGATATGACCATGTAAGCCTTCTGATTTACTGCGAGGTTTTCTTTCCGTCTCTCCGTTTTTTTCCAGTTCCATTTTATATTTTTTCCATTTTAGATACCACTGGTTACGGAAATATGCGCCAACACAATCATTCTTACCATATTTGAATAAATACTGGAGCATATCATCAAAACTAATTTGATCCTGTGGTTTGAAATCATCGTTACAATGTAGCTTTTGATATTCTCTCTGTAAATTTTCTGGTTTACCATCATCCCTAAAAACAGTGTTTTCAGCGAGATTAATTCGGCATCTCATACCATATTTCATTGAGGCGATAGCCCAATTCTCTAATGTATCATAGTGTTCGTCAGCATAAATTTTCTGAGGATGAATACCCAACGAATCTAGTTTTTCCAGTATAGGTATCAGATAATGCCCGTCATATACTGTACCTTTTGTGACCATTACAAACAAGGGAATATTTGTACCAAGATCTGTAACGATATGAACCTTATACATATGTTTGTCATAATGAGCATTGTATTTCGCATCAGGATCTTTTGATAATGCAGTAAGCGGTGTAGAATCTATACCTATTCTTTCACCCAATGTATGTCCATATTTTGCTAATTCATCTTTTAACGCTATCACATATGAATCTCTTATATTTTGTAATTTGTTGATACCTAATCGTATGTTTTCAAAATGTCCTATGGTCTTTTTATCAGGTATGTGATAGTTTTTAGCTTCGTCTTTTATAAATCCTAAAAGTTCACAGTCGTCAGTATACTCTTTTAAATGACGGGCAACTCTGGTGTAGTATCGTATTCGTCTTATTCGTTGAAACACTATTGTTTTAAACATCGCTTCAACGTTTTTATGGTAATGTTTCAAATTTTTGTACCTGCTAAATAATAACCGTTTTACCATTTCAGGTATCTGATGATAGTTAAGAAATAATGATGCTTTCATTGGATTGTCATCTGTTGGATTGTAGAATCCAGAATTATCATATTGGGTTATTTCAAATCCTGCATCACTACAGATATTTTGATTATTTATTTCAAAACAAGTTCTCCATCCATTATTGACATTTATATTTTCGTTAAAGTTGGATATACCACCAGCTTCAAAAAACAAACAAAAACTTTTATTATCCCTTTTTCTTATATTCTTCTCTGGGGTTGTGATAGACACAATATCACGGCTCCCGACCCCTTGAGTATTAACTCTACTCTTGGGGTCATTATTTTCAAATTCTAACCCATATTTTTCCAGGGTTGATTGCCAATAATTAATTATATTTCTTCCTTTATAAAAACTAGCTAAGGGTGACTGAAAGTACTCCTGTTGGTCTGGAGAAAGAAAATAATTTATATCTGTTTGATTATATCCTCATATAGCCACGGGGAGATTCGAACTCCCACTCAGGAGTTAGGAACTCTCCTGGTCTATCCGAATTAACTTACGTGGCTATTTCTTTTCCTTTGTTTTTTCTTTTTTTAAATTATACCCTAAAGCTTCCGCTTCTTCAAATATCGAATAAATTTCCATGATTTCATCTTTTGTCTTTATTTTTTCAAGCATATTATGAGTATATTCAATAAAACCCGTTTGTGTAAATCCTAAATCTAGAGAGATTCTCCAGTCGGCAGTAATAGTAGCGATCAGAATTGCAATGTCAAATGAGAGAGACCTCCCCGTTATGCGTTCAAGAAGAGCTTTAAATTGTATCAATAAACGTAGAGTTACCTTATCTATTTTGACAGTGGTATAATCTACCATATTCTTTGTTCCCAATGTCCGTATTTGATTTACTATATTTATACTTTTTCATAGAAGTTTACTACGTTTATTTGGTTTACAAAGTTTATAAATCTTATAACCCATATAAAATATGAAGTAGGGGCAGTTTGGGAACAAAGACTTAAAAAAAGTCTTATTTGCCCCTACTGCCATCAATGATGACCCTCAAATTCTTTTTTTCAATATATTTATATAGTATGAACAAGTCGGCGAATTAGACTCGGCTAATTAGCACCCCTTATATAAATCAAATATTATCAAGCCCATTCTAAGTTACTAACAAAAATTAATACTCGATAAAAAAATAAAAAAAGAAAAAGGGGAATATTTAAGTTTTAATTATCCTAGTATTTGTCTGAGTATTGGAAATGCTTTTGGAAATTTTTCAAAAAACCATTCCAATATTGGAAAGTTGAAATTGACGACTTTGCTCTTTGGCACCTGGAGTTCATGGAAACTCCAATCACTTTCATTATAAGGGTCTTTGGCTTTAGCTGAGATGTTATATGTACCTTTATCAAAGGTATGTTTAAATTCTACTATCTCCCCATAGTTATACGGTCCAGTCCAATTTATAGTTGGACAACCATCTCCCCAATTTATCATTAACCAGAATACATCTTCATCAATATCTGTTGTGGTAAATTTGAAAGTGACTTCTGTTTCTTTCTTTGCCTTTTTTGGGCCCTCGATTTCTGCAACAGGAGGATTGTCATTTCTAAATGGATATCCTGATGCATTCCATGCAGTTATCCCTCCCAGCATATTGTAAACCGTTCCTGTAAAATTATCGTAAAAAAGTTCATAAGCTGCTAAGAGACTTCGATAACCACCTTTGCAGTACATGATGAGCTCCTCACCGAGATGATCTGCCATAAATTGTTTTCTTTTAGTTTCATTCTTAATGTCATCAAGGATAAACCATAATGGATGTTCTGGATATGGTGTATCAATAAATCCAGCATTCCATTCATCTTTCCTTCTCACATCTATTGGTTTTTGCCTACCATTTAATATATCATCACACAGGTACTTTGTTTCAGCCACTGTAATATTATATATATGTCCATTTGTGGTTGGAAGTCCAGTTGTATTCCATGCGGTTATTCCACCTACCATATTATAAATTTTACCTGTAAAATTATTAGCGATAAGAAGTTTAGTCGCTATAAAACTCCTATAACCACCTTTACAGTAAAGAACAACATCACAACCTTCATATTTTTCTAGAAATTTCGGTAAAATAGTTGCATTCGAATGTAGGTTCTGGACCCATCTTGGATGTTCGGGAAACGGAGTATCGATACGCTGAGGTCGCCATTCACCAATTCTCCTAACATCTATTGGTACTTCAATAGTAGAATTATCACTTAAAAGATCCCATGTTTCATTAACTGTCAAATTTGTATATCCATTTGCTACATTTTGGGATGAGCTGTTGGCAATATCAAATTCTTTTATATTTTCAGTCGTTAGAGCATTAATAGATGCTCCAGTAGTTACAAGCATCATTGCTATCGCAAATATTGAGACGATTAGTTTCTTATTCATTTTTGCCCCCTTAATTTTTATAATATGTTTGACATATATAAATTTAACCATCGTTAATAAACTTTGTTAATTAATATACTTCCTATAAATTATTAAAATTTTTTTGTTTGTACAAAAATTATAAAATAATTAAATAATTATTAATACACATATTCTAAAGCGAGATATTATAAATTAATAAATAATAATAAGTCTATCTTTAAGCTTGTTAAAACTTACGAAAAAGGTATAACATTATGAAGACGTCAAATGAATATAAAGAAAGTTTAAGGAGAATGAAACCTAATATTTACAAGTTTGGAGAACTTATAAAAGATGTTACAACTCACCCCTCAACCAGAAGAACTATAAATGGTCACGCTCAAATATTTGATGCTGCACTAGAACCTGAATATGAAAATATTTTAACCACAAAATCTAGTTTAACGGGGAAAAAAATCATACGATACCTGTCGCTTATTGCTAATGCTGAGGATATGATTGTAAATGTACGTATGAAAAGATTAATGTTCAATCTAACTGGAACATGTACCGGGGGAAGATGTGTTGGTTTTAATGCATTAAATGCTATGTGGACAACAACTTTTGATATGGATAAAAACTTAGAGACAAATTATAATGACAGAATGAAAAAATGGTTAATAGATGCTCAAAACCGTGATATCACAATTTCTGGAGCATTGACTGATCCTAAGGGTGATAGATCCAAATCACCTATTAAACAAAAAGATCCAGAGATGAACCTAAATATTGTTGAAGAAACAAAAAATGGTATTGTTGTTAATGGTGCGAAAGTAATGATTTGTGGAGTTGCTGCAGCAAATGAAATATTTATAATGCCTGGAACAAGTTATAATGAGGATGAAAAAAATTATGCTGTTTCTTTTGTTGTTCCAAGAGATATTGAAAATCTAACTATTGTTGAAACAAGGCACCCAAGTGATATCAGAGATCAAGAAAAGGGATTTGATAATCCTGTTGACATAGGTGGGATTACACAAGCCTATTTACTATTTGAGAATGTATTTATTCCAAAAGAACGTGTATTTATGAATAAGGAATTTAACTATACAAAAAAAGCAGTAATAAATTTTATAGCATTATATAGAGCGGCTATTGGTGGATGTGTAGCTGGTCAAGGTGATGTAATGATTGGTGCAGCAGCATTAATGGCACGTGCCAATGGTCTATCCGAAAAGACATTCAAACAAAAAATAAATCAAATGATTATAAACAATGAAACAACATTTGGTATGGGCGTGGCAGCTGCAGCTCTTGGGCATAAACACTCCTCAGGTGTTTGGATTCCTGATACACTGCTTTCCAATGTAAATAAAGTACATGTTGCAACACTTCCATATGAAACTAAACGATTAACACAAGATATTGGTGGCGGTATTGTTGAAACTGGTTGTCTTCCTTCATTTAAAGATATAAACAATCCAAAGTATGGTGATCTTTTAAAAAAATATCTCAAAGCTAATTGTTCTAGTGAAACAAGAGCAAAAATCGCTCGACTTATTGAATGGCTTACAATTGGAGCAGGTGTCCCTGGTTGTATGCATGGTGGTGGCTCACCAGATAGTGCAAAAATAATGATAAATACAAAATCGAATATTAATCATTATATTGAACTTGCAAAACGTCTAGCAGATATCAAAGAAGATATTAGTATAGAAAATAAAAAATAAGGAAATATTCAAATTGCAATATAACGTTGATATGGATAATAATTAGATGAAATTCTTAATTGAATTAATCACTTTTTATCATTATAAAGTTTTTACAAGTTCTGCGATTCTTGCTCTCTTCTCTTTTTCATCTGGAAGAGTTATAGATGATTTCCATTTTTTATCATTATCTATGTAATAACCCCTTGATATCGAAATAAATTCTCTTTCTCCATTCTCACTCACAGCTTTTTTTCTTGCAACTTCTATGAAGTTATTACTACCAAATTTTACCTCTTCTGCTTTTAAAGTTTCAAACTCAACCATGATATACCTCTTTGTCGGAAGTAAAAGAATAATTGAATTTAAACTTTTTTACCCATGTACATAAATTCGAAAAATTTCTATATTATATTAACAAACAAAATTTGTAATATTTAAAAATTGGAATTTTTTAAATATGTTTATAAAGAAACATTTGTTACAACATAATGTATGAGGAGATGGAAAACATGAAGCAAAAAGAGATATATATGTTTGACGAGGATGATGATAGAGCCATTGAATTATTTGTCAAGCTGGGGATGCCAAAAAATCTTGCAAAAACATTATTATTTATCTCCCAATTTGATGAATGCCAATGTGCTGAAGTGGAGCAAGGAGCAGATCTTCGACAACCTGAAGTTAGTATAGCAATGCAAGAACTGCGAAAAAGAAACTGGGTAAAAAAACGAAACCTTAAAAAGAAAGGTAAAGGTAGACCAGTTCATATTTATAAACCTGCTATAGAATTATCTGAGATTTTAAAATCCTTTGAACAAGAAAAAATGCAAGAATTAGAAAATATTAAAAAAGATATAACAGAATTAAAAACTATAATTGAAGATCGTTAAGACTGATTTTTCCTTAAAAATATCAAACATAAATAACTCATTTTTTACTAATTTAAAAATAATTTACTAACAAATATTTCATAAACAAATAATTAGACTATTCATGCAAATTGAAAATTACATATAAAAAAACCAATTTGATATCAAAATTAATGAAACCTTTATATAGGAGTTACATCTTAGTAATAGTGAGGGAGAAATATGAGAATGGGTAAAAGCTACCTTATTAAAAGAGAATTGGGAGTAGGTATAATAGTATTACTTATGTTAACAGCTTTTGTACCATGTATAAATGCTAATAATTACGAAGAAATAAATATTATATCAAGGAACAATGAATATGTAAAAAAAACTAGTTCAAATACAATCGAAGTTGTAAAAGAAACGATTGACAATTATTTAAATATGGATAAAAATTTGTACAACAGTAGAGATAGCTACGATGAGTCATTAAGTCCTCCTCAACCAGTATTAGGGGGAAATGAGGCGTTTGGACTATGGATTCGTATAGTGTATAACGATAATGAATTTCTTGAAAAAGTTGATATTACACCACAGATGATAAGGGGAAAACTTTCTGATCCTAAATATCGAACTCCGATTAAATTTAATGTAGATGACGATCCAGAATATGATATAGAAACAGGTTTTGGTTTCTACCAATACGGTATAGACGAAATTCAAGAAGATGGGAGCTCAATAAATCATAAGGCTTGGGCAACCTCATTTGATTTTTATCAGATTGATAGCTATCTCGATAATCAACTAGGTGAAATTGAAATATGGCAGGAATTTCATGTTAACCTTGCATTAATAAAAAATAAAAATAGCGCAGAAAATTTAGAACAAGTAAATTATAACCCACATACTAAATTAACTACGACAATTCAATCATCATTATTAATATTAGAACAGCAGCAAAAAAAACAACAACAAAACATTGGATATGCTAATTTACATCTTGTTTATAAAATTCTAAATAATGTTGTTAATTTTATTAAATTGAAATCCCCGAATTTATTACAAAGTGGAGATATAATAAAACCATTACCAGCTGATGAAGATTATATTGTTACAAGAGTTGGTTATCACTCAGATGAAGGTCAGAAAATTCCTCTTAAATTCGAAAAAACTTTTGCAATTGATAGAGGTACCATATTCAGACCTTATGTTTTTCAGCATGAAATGAATCCTTATGATATAATTGGAACAGCTAGTAATGATGTAATGTTTGGCTTTCAAGCATATCGTGCTGGATTAAGTGACCCATCCTATGATGTCGAGTTTAATGTAAACTTTGATCCAGCAGTTTATACAGTTACACAATTCATTCCTAGGACTGGTAAAATAATATATTATTACCATAATGTTGGTAGTGGTGATCCATTAGATATCACCTTTTCTTCTAATCTTATCCAAGGTGGAGATCCAGATGAGGAAAAGGAAGGAACTCTTTCTCTTACATTAACAATTGATACACCTTTTGAAGTAGCGGGTTCTGGGAAATGGATGCTTTTTGATCCGAAGATAATAGGAGATAATCCACCGTCAGGTGGTAAATTCGTATATGCAGCAAGTCATAAATTTGATGTTGGTTTCACTGTAAAATCACCTAGATTTGAGGAAAAAATTGAAATTAGAGGCATTCCGAAAAGTGCAATAGTCTCATGGGGAGTAGATACAGAAATTGAAATTCTTCAAGGTGAGCTGATAGAAGTTGAGGTTGAAGGTTTTGCTGATCTAACCATGAGTAGCCTACTTGATGATATCATAGTATATTATCCAAAATCAGAACCCGATGATCCAGATGTTACTTGTCTACGAGTGAATAACATACCTAGTTCTCGAGAACTACGTGCAGGAGCATCATTAAATATTGATAAAGGAAATATGTTAAAGGTAGACATTGGCGGATTTGTTCAACATGATATGAGTAGTCAGCTTGGAGACATAACACTCTACTGGCCGAAAGCAGATCCACATGATCCCGATGCTGTTTTCATTAATGTTCCTGGAGGTAGTTTTTCAAGCAGTGGGAGAACAAGCGCTCAAGCAACTCTCTATGTAGATCCCGATGATTTTTCTAATCCTAATAATTATATTTCCGCAAGAGCTGAACGTACATCAAATTCTGATTTTGGGGAAATTAATTTCTATCTGCCAAATGTAGATATTCCTATAGTGAAAGTTTATGATATCCCTGGAAATGCACTTGCTAGAGGTAAATTCGAATGGAATAGACTACAAGGATATGCCAGAGCTCAGCGCTCATCTTCTAGTGGAAATGTAGATCCTATTAAAGTAAATCTCGTCTTTGATAAATTGATACTAAGTAATGAACTTAGAATTGGTAATGGACATCTACAAACCGATTTTAAAATTGCTAAAGATGGCTTCTTTAAATTTGATACTTCAAATGATATGCTTGGTAATACTTTTGAAGTGGCAAACAAAGAAACTGAAAATTCTCTTGTAATTAATGCTGGTACCATTTCAGCTGAAAACTTTGAAGCAGATTGGAATCTCGATACCGCAGGTGAACAAATTGAGGTAGAAGAATTAGCTCTAACTGGATCTTTGAAAGCCTTTAAGAATTTTAATATTTCTATTGATTTACAGGGGAAGAATGTTAATTTTGAAGGTAGTTGGTCAATGGGTGAAGAAGGAAGTTTTGAAGTTGATTTTAATCAAGATGAAAACATAATTCTTGATTTTGATTTAGGAAATTCTAGTGACGATATTGAATTAAATGGCTATGTAGAATTAGATAAAGATCTACATTTTGATATAAGTTGGAAATGGGAACAAGGAGAATGGGGAGATCATGCATATTTTAAAATCAATGAAAATACAAACAAAGCGAATTTAAAAGAAATTAATTTTTATTTTACCTACAAAGATAATTGGGGAGCAAATGTCACACTTTACAATACGGGTATATATGTTTGTATAGAATGGTGTTGGTATAATGGTAAACTATATACCTGGCCTGTTATCAAGGTTTATGGATCACTAGATTTCTGGATAAAATTAGATTGGTTAACCAATTATAAATGGTATGAGGTTGTATAGTAGGGAGGTTAAAATTTAAGGTGATAATGATGAGAAAATATAATAAGCGATTTGGAAAAATGGTAGTTATCTCGCTATTTATTATTCTTATAAGTATGTCTATAACACAGGCATTAATAAACCTTGATATTAAAAGTGGAAATAATACAATTGCTACTAATAATTTCAACGTATATAATAATCTACCTCCTCTACCACTTGAAGATCCATATTTTACTTGGGAAGACGATTTTAATACTCAAGAATGGATAGATCCCGATACCACGATGTCATATAACTATGAAGTTGTAAACGGTGAAGTGAGGATGAAGAACACGTACACCTTGTGGACCGATCCTGATTGGACTAAGATGAAACCTATAGAAATATCCAACTCTGGTGAAACATTATATAACTATGCTTTGCTTCTAATAGTTGATTATGATTCTGATATGCAAACTGATTACGATGATCTCAGGTTTAAACATGAAAAAGCCGGTAATACCTATCTTGATTATTGGATTGAAACTTATGATTCTACAAATGCAAGTGTCTGGGTAAATATCCCGCAGATCCCCTCAGGGAATAGTTGGATGTATATGTTTTATGGAAATCCTAGTGCAGAAGGTGAAAGTGATTTCTACAGTGTTTTTACTGACTGGGAGGAAGAATGGGCAAATGATGAACAAATATCCTATCATGCTAATAAAGAAGGTGCTTGGGATCCAGATGCTTGTTATGGTGGTGGTGAATTCATTGTTGCTTGGGAGGAAGGACAAGCCTATTATCCCCCTTACACATATGGTTTTAAACAAGAAATTAGAGCCTCAATTTATGAACCAGATGGAGATCGTATCGTTTTTGATAAGTTAGTGTATAAAGATCCATTTACTTATTACAGAAATGAAGATCCATCTATTGCATATGGTGGGGGAAAGTGGTTTGTAGCATGGGAACGCTTCGGAGTACAAAACCTTCCTCCTCATAATCCAACACCTGATACAATGGATATACGGGCTAGAACAGTAAAAAGAAGCGGGAATACTTTACAACTTGGAAGTGTTATAATTGTCTGCGATGCACAAAATTGTCAGGCAGATCCTAATTTAGAATTTGATTCTATAAATAATCAATTCTGTGTAGTATGGGAAGATGCACGTGATGGAGTTAATGATTATGATATCTGGGGAAGACTTTATGATACAAGTGGAAAACCAGTAGGTAGCGAAGTAGAATTAACTGAAAATGTAGCTAATTCCCAATGTGAACCATGGGTTACCTTCGATTCCGTAAATGAACAATATATGATAGTATGGGAAGAAGGATTAAAAGCTGATACTGGGCCATTTAGTATCAAAGCAGGTTTATTTGATGAGGATCTGACGCAAATTGGTGATACGATAGATATAGCTACGGGTGATGATGATACGGATTATAATTTCCCTTGCGTATGCTTCTGTAAAGAAACTGAAAGTTTTCTTATTACATGGAATGATGGTGATATCAGCGATGGAGATTGGTATGGTAATATATGGGGCATTATTTTAGATGATTCAGGTGATGTTGTGGTTGATACCTTTTCTATTAGAAAAGGAAATTTTGTAAGAACTGATATAATACCCTATTTATCATCATCATTTTTTGTATCCTTTGACGATAGTGGAGATATCTGGGGAAAACTTGTATCCTCAGAGGGGAAAGTATTCAGTGATGATATTCAGCTATCTGCTAGTAATTCTGCTGCTGCTGATTGGGCGAATATGGCAGTTGGTGGTGAAAAAATATTTGTTACGTGGGAAGATAAACGAGTAACTTATCCACCACCATGGAATGGAATGCCTGATGCTTTTTGCAATATTTGGAATTTAAATATTCCTAGTGGTGAAGATGTTACATGTGAATTTAAAACTGAAAAGAAACTGATTTTAAAAGCGCAGATCACCTCAAAAGTTATTGAACCTGATAATCTGGTAAGCTGGTATGAGTTCTATGTAGATTTTGAGGGTAGTATTACTTTTGATATCTTAGATAGCAATGGTACTACCGTTCTTATTGAAGATGCAAGTAATGGTGAAGATCTGAGTAGCATAGATCCAGAGACGCATCCCGGAATCCGTCTTAGAGCCCACTTTACTAGAAATAATCCATCTTCTACTCCAACTCTTGACCGATGGAGTGTGATATATGTAGGACTTGATGAAGAACCACCAGTAACAACGATAAGAGAAATTATTGGTACACAAGGGAACAATGGCTGGTATACTAGTAATGTTAAGATATTTCTAGATGCAACCGATGGACAATATGGAACTGGAGTAAATCACACCTATTACCAAATCGATGATGAAGATCCTGAAGAGTATGACGATTCAATTGGTATAAAGTTACCACCTGAAGATCCAAATGAACTTTATGGAACATGGGATGTTTATTATTGGTCTATTGATAAAGCAGGTAATCAGGAAGAACCGCAGGGTCCTGTAAACATAAAAATCGATAAAGCACCTCCTCATTGTGAGATATGGGACCCCCCAGACCGTGCAAATGTTCCCTTAAAAGGTAACTTCTGGGTACAAGCAAACGCAACAGATGAGGGATCTGGAATTAATTATGTATCCTTTGATGTCGGTCCACCATATGAAAATCCTGCTAAGGTTTACGATGACAATCCACCCGGTTCAGGAAACTATAAATGGCTATGCAATCGTCAATATAATAAGCAACAATGGAGACATATAATCGCTCAGGTCTATGACTATGCAGGTCATATGTATGAATATAATATATTCGTCTTTTTTGGCACTCCAAACGAATACCAATCTGGCTATGTATATCTTTTTGGCAATCCTTACGGTCCATTTCCTTTGATGTCCATAATAAATTATGCTGTAGCAATTGATGAAAATACCCTTCCTGTAATCTTAACTAACTATGATGAAAATGCTGATTCTGTCGATTTTATTGCTAAGCAGCGTTTTCGTGGGAAAGAATTTTCATTCCAAGATGACAATCTATTAGATGGTTGTAGAGTTGATCTAGATATTCCTCTAGGAATATATTCAATAATTGCGAAAGAATACGATAATGGGAACTTAATAGGGGAACAAAAAATAATATCAAAGCTCATAGTTTTACTAATTTAAACTACAAATTTCTCTTTTATTTTTTTACAATTTTATAGGAATCATAAAGGATAACATAAAAGATTTTATGTGAAACTATATATAAGTGATAAATTATATTAATTATGTTGGATGTATATAAAATGAATATAAAAATAATTAATATACTTTCAATTTTATTGATAATAGGAATCATACCATCTGCATCAATAGTAGTTGCATATCCTACACAAGATGAAGGAACCCTTTGGCTTAGGGGATTAATTTTTATTTATGAAATTGAAGACAATACCGTATATGCCTTTGCAATAAGGCTTCATTATATTCAATGGACAGAATCTGCAGGATCTTTTGGGACAATTACTTTTATTGATGTTACCTTTCCGGATGAATATCATTTAATACTAATTGGAAGATTGATTTATATTATTGGTATTTCAAATGGTAATATAGTATTTTGAGTAGATATTGTTACCATTTTATTATCTAAATATCATTAGAGTATTATGATAAAAAATTGAATTATAAACCTATTATTATTATAACTTAATTTTAATTATATAAAAGTTATTTGTTTTATTTATTTTACAATATCATTTAATTAAGATTAATGAAATTATCAAAATAATTATTGCATATTAGTATATTCTATTATTTGTGACACTTGTTGCATTATATAACATATGGTTAGATTTAGCAAAATTTAAATATGCTGCATAGATTATAAAAATATAAAAACAATAAAAAACCTAGGGAGGCAAAAAACAAATGAAAAAATGCAAACTTTTGAAAGAGGCTATTGTTTTGCTGATTGTAGCAGTAATGTTTTTTTCAACGATTGCTGTAACAGCGAATACAACAAATGGTGCGACAAAACATATTTTATTTTCAGATAATAAAACACGTGTAGAATCATCTTTAATTAGTGTGCCGTTAAGTGGTCCAACATTATTTGAACAACTTCCTCACGAACCAGATGAAAATTGGAGTGCTGCCACAAGCTGTTTTGATCCAGGATATCCCATTGACTACATAGTTTACGAAAATTTCTGGGAAATTACTGATACAATATGTGATATTCACTGGTGGGGTGTAAGTCTACATTTTACAGGTTCAGGATGGGTCCAATGTGATCCTACCGGTATGACATTCAATATTACTTTCTATAAAGATAACAATGGTGTGCCTGGTGATGTAGTATGTAATTACGATAAAATTTCACCATCAATCACAGACACTGGTAAATTATATCATTCTACAATACAAGCCCATTTATATTTATTTGAGTATGACTTAGATCCATGCTGCCAGATAGATAACGGTTGGGTATCAATTCAATCCTATGTAACTGACAACGATTGTTGGTTCTTATGGATGAGTGCCCAGACTGGAGATGGAGACTCACTACAAGACTTAAACGACGGTTCAGGCCCACAATCTACCGATTATGATCGTGCAATTAGACTAACGGGAGAAGGGCCACCACCAGTACCTGCAATATGTTGTGAGGGTAATCTTCTATGGGAAGAAGTTAGCCCTGGTGCTACTGTTTCTGGAACCTTCCAACTTTGTAACTGCGGAGAATCTGGATCATACCTAAAATGGCAATTTGATTCAGCACCTTCATGGCCTGGAGCTATTTGGGAGATTGAACCTGACAGCGGTGAAGGATTAGCAGCGGGTGATTGTGTTACAATAACAGTTAATGTCACTGCACCACCAGATAAAAACACAAAATTCGAAGGAAAAATTAAGATGATAAACAGAGAAAATGCAAGCGATTTCTGTGAAGTAGATGTCGTCCTTATAACACCGAAAACAAAAACTTTCAATATTTATCCATTTTTCCAAATATGGTTAGAACAACACCCAAATCTATTCCCAATAATAAGACAGGTGTTGGGAATATAAAACACACCTCTTTTTTCTTTTTTTTATTTTTATGATGCCAATTCATAATTAGAATTTTTGTTACGGATGTTTTGAAAAATATATCTATATAGTAAAATTTAAATAATACTTTTCCATATTGTAATTCGTAGGAATAGAGGAAGGGCCTTCTCTAAAAAAATTCGTTTATATTACTCCCTTATTTCTTCCCCTTCCTACTATTAATCGTGTTAATAGTAAAATTTAATATCATTTCAATAATGTTTTTTAAAATAATAAACAAAATATAAAAAATTACAACTTAGTTAGTAAATGTTTTTAAATTCAAAATTGTTATCAAATTTTGGTTTGAGGAGAAGAACAGATGAAGAATATGAATGAATTATCTCTTAAGGAGTTAATGCAAATATCACACGATATAAAAGAGATGCAAAAAGATATTGACATGTTAATCAAGTTTATGGGGATAGATGAGATTAAAACAATTTTAAATAAAAAAGAATAATAGAATTTTATATTTATCATATGATTAGATTTATTATTTTCTATTGTAAGAGATTTGGTCTTTTAAAAATTTGATTGAAAAGTACATTGTTTTTAAACTATTATATGTTATAATCCGTTGTAATGGAGAAGCTAATTATGCAAAATAAAGATTTTAAAGAACTTTGTCCAACCTGCGGACAACCTATGAAGTATATAAAAACAGAAAAACAATCTAAAAATAATAAAAAACCATTAATAGATGAAAATGAGAAAAAAGGTACTTATGATATTTCCCAGATATGGCATTGTCTAAATTGTAGTGAAGAATGGAAAATTGATATAATAAAAAATATATGGAGAAAAAACGAATTTATTGAATAAAAATTTTAATTGAATACTCTATTAATGTGATTTGGATTAAATTTGAATTTACTGGATTTTTGCCAGTGTTAAAAAGGAAACTATATCCTATGAAACAAAAAAAGTTTGAAACTATAATCGTGGGAGCTGGTATTTCTGGACTAGCTTGTGCTAAATATCTTCAGGAGGAAAATAGAGATTTTTTAATTATTAGTCAAAATATCGGGGGTAGAATCTTAACATCGAATGATGGAAAAGTTAATTATGGAGCTTTTTTTGTTTGTTCAGATTATGATCATATTTTACAATACGTTAAAATAAAATCAAGAATTAACCTTAGTGATTTTTGTTTTCATGAGAAGGAAAATACATATGTTCTTTTTGAACCTAAACTAATAAAATACCTTGGTCAATTTATAAAAATTCGAAAACTTCTTTATAAATTCAGAAGAAATTTTCGTAATTTTCGAAAAAATTCTGAAACAATATCTCAAAAAAAAGCAATTGAAAACAACTCTTTTTTATATGAGTTATATATGCAAAATGCATTTGATTTTGTAAAAAACCAAAAGTTACAGAAAGGAACAGAAACGTAGTTTTTAGTGATACAGAAAGGTATTTAAATATATGAGTATATTCGGATTTGTGATAAAATGAATAATCATAGGGTAATTGAAAAATATACAAAATTAGTAATGAAGGAATTATACAATCAAGATATACAAGTTTTTTTCTCCAATATGGATAATGATTTACGAGCAATATTCAGAGAGAAAGGATTACCACCATACAAGATAGTTGATAATTGGAATAAAGAAAAATGCAATATAACCTTTGATAAACAAATTTTCCGACGTGTCGGAGAATTACCACCACATACTTGGAAAACTATTGTACATGAAATATCACACTATGAGATTGGAATTGAAGAAGGTGAAAAAGGTACAAGACACACAAATGAGTTTTATAATCTTGTTAAAAACAATATGCAGAAAATAAAAAATTTACAAAAGGAATTTGAAATGAGAGGTAATTAAAATGAATATAATTGATAAATTCTTAAATGAATATTCCGATGCAGGAACAATAAAAACATACAAAACACACTTGAATCATTTTTTTAGATATATCAACATAGAACCCGATAAATACTTCCAAAACGGTAGGGATTACTTACAGGATCTAAAAGATTATAACAAATCACAATCACAATATGCACCTATGGGTAGATTAGCAAGGTTAAACCTAATAAAACTATTTCTGGAAGAAAACGGACACCCGATAAATAAAAAGGATTGGAAGAAAATATTATCAAAGGTAAAAGGTAGACGTGCAAGAACCATAGATCAACCACCGACAAAAGAAGAATTACGAAAGATACTTGCTTATGGAGATAGGTACATGAGAACCCTAATACTACTTGGTACAAGTGCGGGTATGCGAATAGGAGAAATGTTACAACTCTTACCAAGTGATATAGATATAAATGCAACTCCAGTTAAGGTTACAATCAGAGGAGAAATAACCAAGACAGGAGAACCACGAATAACCTTTGCAAGTGAAGAATTTAAAAAAGAATACCAAGAGTGGATTAACGAAAGGGAAACGTATCTAAAAATATCTGTTGCAAGATGCAAAGGTTCAGCACCATATAAAGATGTAAACGATCCCAGAGTATTCCCATTAAACCATGCAACCACCTGCAAAAAATATTATCGTATGCTAAAGAAAGCACAATTAGACCAAAGGGATGCATCAACAGGTTACTATAAACGTCATGTTCACACTTGGAGAAAATTCTTTGAAACACAAATGAGTAACGCAGGAGTACCAGAAGCAATATATCAAGAGTTGGAAGGACACACAGGTTATCTAAATGGTGCATACAAAAGATATACAGAGAAAGAAATCATTGAATGGTATCATAGAGGGTTACCAAAATTATTAATCTATACTGGAGAAGTAACAGAGGTAAAAGAACAGTTAAAAGAGAAAGACAGGCAAATTCAGGATCTTGATAAACAATTGAAAGATTTACGGATGGAACTTCTAGAAGTAAAAATGAAACAGGTACAGGAATTACAACGAGAGAAATAATAAGGATTTAAATAAATGGAAAAATTAATTTTCAATGTCAGAATGTAAAAGAGGATATGATAAACCTGGTGTGAACTCATATTCTACAAAAGTAAATATGTCTTCATTAGTTTCAAATGGCTTGTTATAAATCCAAGCATAGGTTCTCAATTGTTTATCTTTTTTTGCTAGATTAATAATTTGGTACTTCAGTTTTTCTGTTTTCGGGGTTGAAAACATAATTCGTTTAGGTTTTGGAATCTGTTTTAAAATTACGTCGCCATGTCTCCTCCAAAACCTAAAATAATTTCTCATATTATAAATGTCAAATATATCCTGTAATGTGGAATCAATTGTTTTTATGTTTAAACTTTTTATAACATTATTTATTCTACCAAGAGAAATATCATCGTCGGCTTTTCTTAAATTTTTTTCTTCATCATCAATAGCAATATCCATATGTTCACTAATATACTGACTATAAAATCTACTTATATCAGCATAAACGCTGATATTATTAACTTCATTAGGGTATATAAAAAAAACCCATTCAAAAAGAAATGACATAAAATCTTTTTGTTTCTTAGTTAAATTATCTGACATATAATCTAATACTATTGTAGAATCAGCAATATTATATTCTTTCATCTTTTTAGCAAATTTTTTACCTGAAGCAAAAATGGTCTCAATTCTTGGAATTCGTTCTTTATAACCAAAATTTTTTCTAATTTCTTTAATATGATCATCATGTTGTGTTTTAATCATATTTTTATATTTTTTGATTTCTTCTTTTTCTACTTCATTAAAAAAATTCAATATTTTAAATGATTCATCAATAAATCTCTCATCTGTTTTATCGCAAAAAGTAAATAAATCTGGGAAAATGATTTTCCAAAACCAATATTTTATAGCAGGGTGAATATCTAAATCCAAAAATTTTTTCCACTGTTTATTGAAATCTCTAATCAAAAAAATAGCTTTGATTTGTTTTATCCTATAAAGACTACATAAACTATCAAATATAGCGTCATGCAAATGCTGTATCTCTGGATATTTCCACCATTCTTTATTAATCCCAAAGATAGTGAAATATTGTCGAAATAAACCTTTATTTTCTAAATATTTTATTTGCTCCTGAATCATAGAACTATAAGCAATATCTAAATATTTTGATTTTAGAGAAAAACCATCCTTATCCTTATCAACAATTTTTTTTTCTTTAAGTTTGTTTAATATAAAAGATTGATACCCTTTATCTGTTTCATCCTGACTTTTTCGTTTCTCTCGTTTATCTATTCTATAATTTCTTTTTTTTGGATTGGTTATTTTTGTTTTTTTACAGATATCTTTGAGATGTCTTTTAACTAGGTTAGGATGTCCGTATTCGAATTCAATAAATGCTGTTATTGTTTTTCTTTCATTTTTTGTTAACTCAGTATCTAAAAATTGCATTTTCTCCATATATATATCACCAATAGTTGAGTTTATATTGAGAAATACTCAACCAAATTATAAATATTTAAACATTATTTAAACATTATTATGCAAAAGAATGATCTGATAAGAACTTTTAGTCTTTCAAAAGAGACTTTTGATAAACTCACAAAATGGGCTAACAAACGATCTATCTCTCGTAGTAGTGCCATTCGAATTTTAATTAATGAACACTGCAAGGGTGATCTTTCTTGAATTTTTTAAAATATCGTAATGCTGAGGAATTTTTACAGGAAAATGGACTTGATGTTGAAACTGGATTAAAAATTGTCGAAGCTGAGCTTAAGCGGTTAAAGGGGGATTAACTTGATCGGCGTGGCGGTAAGGGTTCATTACTATCAAGAAGGTGTTTTACGTTTTTTAAAAGGTATTTTACTTGAAGAAAATGATGATTTTATTAAAGTGGAACTTGACAATTATGTTGTAACTCTTTCTAAAAAAGAAATAGCTAAAATGGAAGTTGCAAAATCTAGGAGGGGATGGTAACATAATTTCTTTTTTTGCATTTTGGCTTACTTTAATTGCATTAAAAACTGATGATTTTGCTAAAGGTATAACAGAGAAAAATCAAAAAAGTACAGATAAGGGGTATCTGCTTGAGCATTACGAGGTCTTTGAAACTAAAAAAGATAAAAAAACTGGAAGGGAGATAAGAACCGGTAGAATTAATTGCCCAAGACTTGCAAAACTATTGATGGAAGCTGATGGTAGGAGATACATTTCAATACGAGATACTCAAGAAATATGGGTATATAATGGAAGCTATTACGAACCACTTGGACAAGGCATATTGGAAAATAGAACAGGTTATTATCTTGATGAAAATACCTGCAAACACTTCAAACAGGAAACCGTTGATTTTGTTAGACATTACAAATACATATATCGGGAAGAACTGAATCCACCAATACATCTAATAAATCTGAAAAATGGAATATTGAATATAGAAACAAAAGAATTAACACCACATACTCCAGATATATATTTTACAAATGAGTTGCCCATTATTTATAATCCAAAAGCAAAAATAAAGAAAATAAAAGAATTTTTTGAAGCTGTATTGAATCTTAATGATATTCCAACAATACAACAATGGTTCGGAGATTGCCTGATACGGAATTACAACCGAAAAAAAGCATTATTATTTGTTGGTGCAACAGATACGGGAAAATCAAAACTATTAGGATTACTCGGTCTTTTTTTGGGATTAAAAAATACAAGTAATGTTAGTTTACATGATATTTGCAAAGATAAATTTGCACCAGTAGAATTATACGGTAAATATGCAAATATAAGCGGAGAAATATCTGCAACAAGTCTCCGCCAGATCGCTATGTTTTTACAAGTAACGGGTGGCGACAGGATACGAGGGCAACAAAAATACGGCAAACCATTTTACTTTATTAATTACGCAAAACTTGTCTTTGGTTGTAATATTATTCCAGATACAGAGATTAAAGATGATGCATATTATAACCGATGGATTGTAATTGAATGTAACAACCAATTTGATGATGATACCAAAAATACTAATATTCTCGAAGAAATAACAACTGAAGAAGAATTAAGCGGTCTTTTTAACTGGGCATTGCAAGGATGGGAACAACTGAAAAAAAACGATGGTTACACTCATTACAGGGATTTAACTGAAGTAAAAGAATTTATGCAGAAAGGAAAAAATCCAATTCGTGAATTTATAGAAACCTATATTGTACCAAATCCTAATGGAGTAATTACCAAAGAGCAGGTCTATAAATGCTATGTCTCATTTTGCAAAGAATATAACTATCCAATCAAGGAAAGTAATGTTTTTTCTCGGAAGTTTAAACCACTTGCACCTATGGGAATTGATGAAGGGCAACAACTGAAAGGTGGTAAAAGAACCTGGAAGGGAATCAAGTGCAATTATGACTTTCCAGGTAAACAACAGGAGTTGAAAACATAAACGCAATAAACGATATAACGCATATATTCAACAAACTACTTTATATATACACTAATTTAATTTTCTTTTATATAAAGGTACTAAAAAACACCGTTTATATATGTTATATCGTTGATATTTTTTCTATCTGTTGCTCTTCAAGGAGGTTTTATGAAGCATCCAAATTGTAAGGGCAAGTATTTTCTTGATATGATAGACGAAGTAATGTATTCTACTGATAGTTTTGAAGCATTTAGTTTGTATTATAGAATGTTCTATCCAGATATTTACTATGAAATAAATAAAATTCCAGTAGTTAAACTAGAAGGACAACCAGCGACACGACAAGATATGATTATTGCATTGAAAGAAGAAAAAAGAATGTATGATCTTAGATATGTACCAAAACTTGTCGAAGTAACTGATAAGATAGGTCAGGTTTGGAAAAAAACACGATGGGTTAAGAATCTCAAAAAAGCATCAGAGATAGCATTTCAGATTGAGAAAGAATTTGAACAGGAAATGAAGCGATTAGGAGGTTTTTAATTGAAACCTAAAATCCTACATGGTACACTAGACGGTAAACAGTTCGTTATCTCCATTTTTGACGATCCAGATATAATACACCCCATGAAAGTAGGATTACAGCGATTCTTTGAACAGTGGAAAACATCCAAGCTGAAAGAAAAAATAAAGAAAGAAAGCGATAGTGGTTATCTCTCGTTATCGGGGAGCTCTTCAGGATGCCGGAGGTAATAGCTTATGCTGTTGATTAAATCTTCATCCATCATTGAACGGTTAGTATGTAGTTTTGTGTTTATAAATTTGGAGGGTTGAAAAATGAATATAGGTCATGGTCTTGCTCAAAAGCCTTATACAAACGTCATATACGTCTGTCTGAGACGTTTTCTTTTATCAAAGGTACTTAATTATTCCCGAAAATTCCCACTTTTTGATTTTTACAGGAGGGATTTAATATGTCGAACATAAAAGATCGTATGAAATTTGAGAAGCTGGATAACACAATTTGGAAAAAATCCAAGGTCGACAGCAAAGGTCGAACAATACTACCGAAAAAACTCAGACAAAAATTAGGATTGAACAATCACAATAGTATTTTATGGATTTCCGTCAAGCGGACCAAACAGGATAATATTTTTTATTTAGAAATAGGAGTGAAAAAATGAAAACAGATTTTAATAAAAATTGGGAGCTGGAAAGATGCCAGGTCAAAGAACAATAATTGATGATGAACAGGAAAGCCATGCAAAGACATCACTGAGGATGACCCGCTCAATGTCAGAAGACATAGGATTGAAGATAAAAAAAATCATGGAAGACATTGATAACAACAAAGTGAATTTATCTTATACAGAATGGCAATGGTTTATCAGTCAATGCTGGAATGATGAAATCTGGATTATGGCGATAAACAAAGCAATACGGCAATGTAAGGAATATGGTATAGATCTCAATCGAAATAAAGAATTCTTAAATCTTATAGCAGAAATGACTCCATTTGAATTGAAAAATGAGTTCCGCAAAACACATCCTATTGCTCGTTTGAGTCTTATGGATATTGTTGATAAAAAGCCACCAAAACCAAAAAAAGATGTAACGCTGGAGAGTCTATTTCCATGAGCTTTGTAAATAATTTTTTCAGAAGAGGGAGAATAAACATGTTTACAG
>CAYGAC010000039.1:0-33775 GCA_964347865.1 uncultured Thermoplasmatales archaeon | reverse complement strand
TTAGGAATTGGGGTGATTTGATAGAATTGGCTTTAGGTAGTAATGTATATAATGGGGTATAGTGATATGAATAGTGAAAATTGCTCGTTTTTATCTTTCTCTCAAGACTTATCAGAACCCTATGAAGAACAGCTCTTACTTGAACGGCTTGGAGATGAATATAAGCAGTATATGAAAAACGTACCAATGCTGATTCCAAAGATTCGAAAATAGTGTTGAGACGTTGATTAGTTATGAATTAATTATTCTATGGTAAAATATACTCTCTTAAAGTTTTTCCCTTTGTTTACAAAATCCATAAACGTAATTTTTCCAATTTCATTGAGATTTTTAACATGACAACCACCATCTGCTTGTTTATCAAATCCTTTTATGTCTACGATTCTTATGGTGTCGATATCGTGAGGGAACCCTATTGCTAATTTAAATAAATCAGGTTCTTTTTCGGCTTCTTCTCTTGATTTATAATAGATTTCAACAGGGAGTTTTTTCTCGATTATTATATTGGATTTTTGAATAGCTTCTTTTATTATGTTAACATTCATTTCATCCATATTTAGATCAACACGTGCTTTTTCTGTGGTAAGTTGATTACCAGTTACTTTGAGATTATAATCCTTAAAAAAAATACCACTTAATACGTGAGTAGCAGTATGATATCTCATTAAAAGATAGCGTCTGTCCCAATCCAATTTGCAGTGTACATTATCTCCTTCTTGTAATCCTGCTTTGTTAACTTCATGGCTTATTTTTCCCGAGAATTTTCCAGTGTAAACAACGTTGAATTCTTGATTATTCTCATTTATTATAGAACCTGTATCGTATTCAACTCCTCCACCTTTTGGAAAAAATGCAGTTTTATCTAGAATAATAAACTTTTGTTGGGAAACCGATTTAATGTTTGCATCCCATTCTTTGAGATATGAATCATCCATATACAATGCTTTTACCATACTATCTCCTTAACAAGATGTGAATGGCTATTGTCATATACTTTTTGTTTTATAATGACAGTTCAAAGTAATATCTAACAAAATTTCAACTTAATAAATTAAGAAATTTTGTTCTGATTAAAATATAACTAAATACAACTGCTATGAATATGAGAATGATTGTACTTATTGGAACAAAAGAGCAATGTGATTTATATCCTAGCATACTTACTTTACTTGCAGATGAGTCTGGCATAATTGTCCATAGTGTTGAAATTGCTGATGCTATCGCTCCGGCAAGTAGAATTAGTACTATGAATATTTTTACAATTTTTTTAATTATCATAAATGTTCCTTATACACTTTAGAAATATAAATAGTATGGAAGTAACTATTACTTATGTTTTTTCTTCAATCCAATCAAGAACATTGTTACAAACTAATGGAATATTACCTATCTGACAGTGATTATGGGCTTGTGTTTCTTTTGTATAAATTATTCCTTTAACCGATTTTGCGTTGTGTAAAGCTTTAATCATCATCTTATGCATTTTTATTGGTATGAAATGGTCGTTTCTTCCTGATAGTATGAGTACGTTTTGAGTAATTCTTTCAGGTTGAATATTCTCCTCATTCATATCAAGCATTTTCATCGAAGCAGTAAATGGATCGTTGATTTTGGTTATATACATCGAGTTTTCTCCAAACCAATTATGATGTTCATCTTTTTTCATTTTCTTTATCATTGCTCTTTTGGTAAAATTTTCAAAATGCAGAAATATTTTTAACAATCCACGTGCCAATGGGCCAGGTATTTTCCAATAATCAACTGCTCCACCAGAGATAACCACTCGTTTTATTCGCGGCTCAAATGATGCTGCTCTGAGGCATAAATGTCCACCCATTGAAATTCCATAGATTGTTACATCATCTACGTTGAAAAAATCAAGAACTGTTTTTGTTGGCTTGTCCCATTTTTCATCCCATGCAAGATCATATTTTCGGCGTGTACCGCCCTGTCCTGGTCATTCAAAAGCAATAACTTCATACCCATTATTTGAAAAAATGTCCATCATCGGGTAAAATTCTTCGATAAATGAGTCAAATCCTCCATGCATAACTATAGTTCCTTTCTTTTTTGCTTTTACTGGAACCTTAAAAGCATGTAAAAAAGAATCAGTATATGGGACTTTAAAACGTTCAATTCCATCATCTTTGTAGAGTTGATAGAATAGTTTTATGAATTTGTCATAGAATTTTATTTTATCTGGATCGTTTTGTGTAATGTAAAACTCTGCTCCCCGATAGTATATTGCTGCATTTTTGAATCGACCCTCAGCTTCTGCTCGTTGAGCAAGATTAACCATTACAGTTTTCCAGTCAGAAAAAGTATTGATATTCTCTCCAGCTTCTTTCATATCTTCAAAACGTGCAAAACCAAGTGAGTACCAACGATTAAATTGAAAATTATACACTTGTTTTTTATGAAAAGGATAATAACCAACAGGTAAGTCAAATTTTGTATTTTCTTTCATAATTTTATCCCAATAATTGGAGGTATTCTCTTATATTTAATAAAATCTTGGAAATACCTGAATGTTCTTAAAGTGCGATCATATCCAAATTAAAAAGAAGATTTCAAGTGAGTATAATGAATGAGGACAAAACTATAAAACTTGGATGGAAGAAAGACTGGCCTGCATTAATATATCTTGTTCTAGCGATGATTGGATTTGTTGTATCAATATATGATTTTTGGAAATTCCAGAATTTAATACTTCAAATAGGCATTCCATTCGTACTTGGCATCATTTTACTTATCATTGGAGGTACGTTGAGAATTACGAGCAGAAGGACGTTAACAAAAGCTGGATTTACAATGGTAAATAGCTGCAAGTTACAGATTGTCGAGAATCAGCGACTAATCACCGATGGAGTGTATAATCATATCCGACATCCTCTTTATCTTGGTGAAATAAATAGAAATATTGGGTTTGCTCTTCTGTTTTCAAGTCTCTATGGTTTATTTGTTATGGTAATTGCTAATATCTTTTTGATTATGAGAATTAAGATTGAGGAAAGGATGCTGATAGATAAATTTGGGAAAGAATATGAAAAGTATATTAAAAAGACAAACAAACTGATACCATTTATTTATTAAAGATAAGGAATTGGAAACAATTTACTATCCTATACTTTTATCTCATAGTTTGGTGAAAGTAAACATTCCTAAGGGAACTAGCTCACCACCAAAATGAAAAGGATACCAAGCTGAGCAATTTACCTTTGATTTTGGAGATTATCTAAATGTTATTTATGCGACAATTGTGGGATTTCATCCTATTTTACTGGTAATATATAATTTTAATAAACTCCTGGTTGAGGATTCTTTTGTAGAAACATAAAAGGACCAATAATAAATCCTTTAGCGAAATTCACTGCTTCATCTGCTTGTGCAAATATGGTACCAGGTCCAAAACCAAAGAATCTTGAATGTTTAATAATTATTGTTTCTCCGGGACGTATTTGGTCAATTACACCTTCAGCATGGGGCTGTCCAAAAATAAACCATTTGCAATGAACATCAATCCACCAGGGTATGTGATCCTCTAAAAATTCCTGTGGATTTTCAATGGCAATTGCACATCCCCTCCATGCATCGGGAATAATCATTAGTGCTACCAAGGGTGAGGTGCGTTTATATACAATATCCCTATCAGAATCAGAACCTGAATAGGAAGTGGTATCTGCCCAGGCACAATGTGTTCTGTAGTTATAATAGTACCTTTCACTACATAAATCGGGAGAGGTTGCAAACTCTGTTGCATCATCTGATATTGTAGTATAAGTTGTGGGCCAAGTATCCCCTACATTCTTGTACATATACTGGATGTGCCATTCACCGTTTGAGGGATCTACATTTTGGCTGTAAGCAACCATTACGCGGTGGTTTGATGATATCAATGGAAGGCGAACGGCAATTGAAGGGTGTTCACAGTCATCGTCGAAATCAGTAACCTGCTCGGTTGCATTCCATACTGGATCGCACTCACGATAAAAAATTTCGTCGGTATAAAAAATATCATGGTCATACCACGTAACATGAACAGTAGGAGGATCTTCCGTGCTCAATGCAAGTTTGGGACTGTTTGAGTCCTCATTTGAAATTTCTGATACTAGTGTACTGCTAGACCAAGTTCCGGCATATGTTTTATTTCGATAATAAACTTGCCTAGTTCCCGAACCTCCTAAACCTTGAGCTGTATAAACTAGATAAAGATTATCTGACTCATCAATTGCTAACTCAGGTTCATTATAATCTGTTGTGTTGAAACCAATTTGCTCGGTATGGGTCCAATCTCCACTTAGTGGTTTATAATTATAATGCATTTTTCCATCGGATGAATAATCATTGCTTATCCATACAATATGGATAGTACCTTCTGAATCAATCTCCATAGTTGGAAATGTACAACTTTCTTCGTCTTCTTCGACAGATACCTGCTCATAATCATTATCTATCCAGTTCCCACCAGTACTTTTTTGTCTGTAAAAAATATCTGCATAACCATCCTCCTCATTATTGATATCTGTGCCATCCTTCCAGGCAATATGAACTGTTCCGTTTTCATCTACAATCATAGTCGGCCATGCTGGTCCAGCATAAGGGTCACTTTCAGTGGAAACCAATTCAGTGGGGTAATCATCCCATGGGTTATCATCCCAGGTTGCATCATTTGGTAGACACTTATACAAAACGTACCATTGGCCAGCGAGTGCTGACTCCGTCCACGCTATATGTATATTTCTATCATGGTCAACAACCATTTTCGGTCTATATGAGGAGTTATCACTCTCAGTGGATACTACATAGGTTTCATCCAACCAATTTCCCAATTGTTCAACAGTATTAAATTGATTTAATTCATGCAAATTTTCTTCTAAAGATTTTTCAATTATTTTATTTTCCACAATATCAGATTTTAAACTTGGATATGAGATCACCAAGATCAATAGCATACATACAAAAATTCCTAACATTTTATTTCTCATTTTAATTCCTCCTTGTATCTGAGATAATGTAAGATTATATAAATTTAATCTAATAAATCTATAAAAACATTACAAATTATTTATAAAAAAAGGGCACGCTGCAATGCAGTTTGAACATTCTCCACCATTTTCAATCCAAAACTTATAACATTTATCTTGATTTACAGCCCATCGTAAAACTCCTTGACGATTTGAGGGACATGCGGTTTTAAAAGAAGGTTCATCTTCTGTTTGAATCGCATCCACTTCACAAGCATCTGCACATTCTCTACAATTTTTACAAAAATTTGTTACGCCAAAAGTTATCGGTTTATCTGTTTTCAATGGTAAATCGGTAAATACTTTACAAATCCTAACACATGGTCCGTATTCTGGTGTTATGAGAAGACCATGTCGTCCTAACTCGCCGATTCCTGCATCTATTGCTAAGGGAATACTCAGAGCAGTATCGTTACCTATAGGTATTGCTTGGTAACCCAGGTTTCTTATGAATTCAGCCATGCAACTAACTAAAAAAGCCATTTGTGAATAGGCAAGACCTGTTGCTGTGCACGCTTTAAAAGATGGTGAAGTTTTTATCGCCTTACCATCCATTTGCACTGTCATGACAAGGGCATATTTGAAATCTTTAGGTATGTCAATAGTCTTATTATCCATATTTTTTAAATAAATCCAGTTATCATTGATACGGGCTATTCCGACTTGATACGCACCATAGTAGCGGGCTGTTTTTTTTATTTTCTTACTCATTTTTACGGTGTCTTTTACTCGAACTTTCTCTAAAATTGGTTTGTCCATAACTGAATTAGCATCAGTTAATTTTTCCCAAGAAAACGCCCCGTGGAAATAATCATATACAGTCCATGATCCCATCATTTGCGCAAAATCTAATCGAGAATATCCCTTTTTCCCCTGTGATATAACTTTTACAGAGTTATCATACATTCCAATGTTGTAAAAATCTGATTTTTTATCGTAAAGTTTTCTCCCAAATATATTCTTCCGTTGATTAAATCGTTTCAGAATTTTTTTATCAATCGTGTATGGGGGAGTATTTATTTTCTTAACCATTTCATTTTAGGAAACAGACATGCAATTAAAAAAACCAACGTTGAAACTATTAACATAATATGTGCAAAATTAACCTCCTAGTATAACTTTTAATTGATTTCAGGCTTTTATAGTGATAATTATATAAAGCAGAAAATGTTATTAATAGGTAATTTTGGGGGCTTACGTCATGAAAAAGGTTATTTGCGTGGCAGTTGTAGGTTTTTTAATAGTGAGTGGTTTTGGTGTTTTTGGGGCAGATTTACAAACAAAAAATAGTGTTCTTATAACATCAACCCAGGATAATAACCTTAGTTATACGATAAGTTTCCCAAGGAGTGATGAACTGAGAATTCTACATAAAAATGGTTATCAAAGAATTGAAATTGATGGTTTTAATTTTTTAAGGGATATTGGTAAACCTCTGTTACCTGCAAAGAATTATCTATTTGCACTCCCTCCTGGTGCGCGTGTAAAATCAGTTGATTTCCAATTCGAAAAATTAACTCAAATTCCTGGATTTTTTACTATTGAACCCATTCCAATTATTATTCCAATAGATGATACTCAGAATTTATATGAAAAAGTTCAAGAAGAATGGAATAAAAATTATCAAATAACGTACTCTTCTGATCAAGTCTTTCCCTTAGAAAATGGTAAAATTACTGGTACAGGTACTTTTAGGAATTATCCCTATGTATCTTTGTCGGTTTGTCCATTCCGCTATTCTCCCTTATCGGGGATGATTCACTATTATAACTCTGTTAAAATCACCATTACTTATGATTTGTTTGAAAGTAATGATATGTTAAAATCTGATATAATTGTAAATGAAAAAGCTTCAGAACTATTTTACAACTATAATCAAATAAAAAACTTGTATGAACCTACAAATCAAAAATCATACAATTCTGATGAATACGATTATGTGATAATTACTTCAGAAGATTTGATAGGTACAATTCAGTCTTCTGAGTTTCTCAACTGGAAGACCGATCTTGGACATAGCACAAAAATTGTTTTAGTAAGTGATGATGAAATAACAAACCAACCAGGTGCTGACCTAGCTGCACAAATTCGTAATTTTTTAAGAGAGCATTACCTCTCTTGGAGTACTAAGTACGTCCTGATAGTTGGCGATTATAAAACAATACCCATGAGGTATTGTTCTCCAGATCCTAATTGGCTTGCGGGTACCGTCCCAACTGACACCTACTATGCAGATTTATCATATCCTGACAGTGAATCTTGGGATTCAAATAGTGACGGTTATTATGGAGTATATGGACAAGATAATCCTGATTTTCTTGCTGAAGTGTATGTTGGCAGGATACCAACAAGCGATATTTCACGATTAGAATATACGCTTGATAAAATCGTTACCTTTGAACAAGACACCGGTGATTGGAAGGATAATACGTTGCATGGAGGGGCAATTTTATTTTATAAAAATGAGGATCATGATCCAAGAATTGATCATGATATGGATGGGTGTAGTGTGCTTGATGCAATTGAAAAGGACGTTATGACCGGGTGGAATATTTCCCATTATTCCGAACATGAAGGATTATCCCCTTCAATTTATAATTGGAGTGCCTTAACTGAACCAGCCTTTACCGCAGATTGGCGAAATAATCAATACGCAGTTGTAAACTGGGCAGCTCATGGTGCACCAGCATCTATCGGTCGGGTTATTTGGGATTGGGACGATGGGGATGGTGTACCCGAACATGATAATGGGGAACTTATCTGGGGAAGATTCCTAGATACCTATTCATATTTAGACGGTGACTACCCATCAATAGTTTTTGCTGTTTCCTGTAATGTTGGATGGCCTGAACCAACCCCTGATGGAAATCTTGGAATTGATCTCTTAACCAAAAAAGCATTTGGAGCAGCAGTAGCGGTGTGCAGTGCTACGAGAGGTGCAGCGGTCTCAGTCAATTGGACAGAAACCCATGCTGGAGCTGAAGCGCTCTGCTATGAATTTAATCATTATTTGATAAATGGTTCCTTGACACTTGCTGAAGCATTATACGATTCCAAATTCTATGTGCATCATAATTTTGGTTGGGATCATTACCTTGAGTATCAAAATATGTTTGATTACAATCTCTATGGTGATCCTGCAATGATACGTGAAGGAATATCGAGTGATGGCCCGTCGAAACCAAAGATTACTGGTCCCTCTACGGGTAAACCGGGTATCGATTATGATTATAATTTTATGTCCACCCATCCACTCGATGAAGATGTCTATTATTACACTAAGTGGGGAGATGGTCATGTTCAGGATTGGGTGGGTCCATACTCTTCAGGTGAAGTTATAATTTTCAATCATACCTTCACCACCAAAGGAACATATAAAATATCTGCAAAAGCAAAGGATATTCACGGCGTGGAAAGTTACTGGGGATACTTAGAAGTATCAATGCCAAAGCAACGAGTATTTAATTCTTATTTTCAATGGATGTTCGAACGGTTTCCCCATGCATTTCCACTAATTAAATATCTCATGAGTTTACGTTCGTAATTAAAAAATATTATTTACTATTATCTAGAGATGCACCTTCATATAGTGTTGATCTTCTTTCGTTGCTTTGAATAAATCGATACGATTGAGATGCAACCACCTCGCCACAATTAAATCAGGAATTGATTGAATGCGAATATTGTAAATAGTCACGCTATCATTGTAAAATTCTCTTCTATCTGCAAGTTCATTTTCAAGACCAGTTATTCTTTTTTGCAGTTCAAGAAAATTCTCACCTGCCTTTAAATCAGGATACTTTTCAGCGACAGCAAAAATAGTTTTTACGAGTTCGGTGATTGCATTATCTGCTGCTGCTTTCCGGGATAACGTATGTGCTTTTAAAAGAAAATATCGAGCCCTGGTGAGTGACTCGAGCGTTTCTTTTTCATGTTTCATATACCCTTTAACTGTTTTAATGAGATTTGGAATTTCGTTTGAACGCTGCTTCAGTAAAACATCAATATTTGCCCAGGATTTATCAATGTTATTTTTTAACCTGACAAAGTTATTATAAATGATAATAATAGATATGATAAAAACAATTATTATAATAATGAAAACAGCCAAGATAATAATTCCAATTCCTTCAATCATTTTTAATTATCACCTCTCTAAATCTACCAAATAAATGAAAGTAAACCAAGGATAATACAAACAAATCCAACCACAAATCCACAGACTACTCTCAGAGTGAGATTTTTCAAAATTATGCGTTCATGTTTATCTGATATATAGTAAAATTTTTCATGTTTTCCTTTTTGAATGATAACATCTTCGACTCCTTTAACTGCTGATGCTTCTTTAACAAAGGGGTTATCCATTGCTGTCCCCATAATATAGAGTTTATCTTTTGGTTCGATAAAATATTCAGTATATTTCATGGTTTTATTAATGCCAAATAAGAATCCTTCAAAAGCTACATTTTCTTTCTGAAGAAATTGTTTTACTGTATAGGGCGGATCTTTCCCCATACTTGATTTAAACACGTTATCAACCGGTATATCAATCTTTGCATCATAAGGATTAACAAGAACCATTCCTGTATCGTCTTTCAAATAAAAATAACGGCTTTCCCATCCCTTTTTAACCGTTACCCAATGGGTAGATTTTCCCGTACTTCGAAGTTCATCGATGGTATATTTATAATACACACAATCTTTATCTGAAAACGGACTTTTTAAAACATTATCTTTTTCTGGGACAACCTCACCGTATATTTCAACAAGTCCCATAGCAATGGATCGTATTTTTGAGGTTGGGATATGTTCGATTAACCTTTTTTTTCTGAAACCAATAAGAGTCCAAATAAATATAACAATTCCACAAAGTGTTAAAATAACTCCAAGTACGAGTAACTGTACCATCATTAGGTGTTAATCAAAGCAATAACATTTAAAACTTTTTTAATTAAAAAAAGGGAGTGGTGAAATTTAACCACACATCAGTTTGAGCAGTGGCTGAAGGATTGGTGCTAACCGGGGGAATCGCGTCATCAGGTCAACAAGATTTTCTACCATAGATACAAACGCACGAAGTCTTGGAATATACACCGTATGAGGTCGAGACCAGGGAGACTCCCATCTATCTAAATCGGATGCTTTTACTTTCACTGAATAGATACCATTATCTGCCCAACTATGGTTTACGATGCAACGTTCTCCTGAACTATACCGTCCCATCCATTCACTTGTGGTTCCATCACCCCAATCCCATTGATAATATATAGTAGATACCGCGTTGTTAATGGTAGTTGTTTGAATTGAACACGATCCACGTGGGAGCGCGGTGATTTGCCCAAAAATCTGAGGGATTGGTTCTGCAATAAACAACAATCCCTTCCGAAAATCAGTATCCCAATAATGCGGTAACTGACTTGTATACGAATACCAACTTTCATTGAGAGGATCTGGATTTCCCGCATCCCAGCCATAATTCAAATGCACCTCAAATTTACCACTCACATTCCATCGGTATCCATCAAGCACAACCGCATGGTATTCCTTTGTTCCATCCAGTTCACTTGTATTCCGAATATAAAACATAATTGGTCGAAAATGATCAATTTCCGACGTAATATTAGCTATAGTAAGATCCTCAACCCAGATCAGATTATTAATATCATAAAAATGGTTGTATAACTCATTTTTTAAATTATCAACATCAAATGTATCTCCAAGAGAAACATACCCTCCTGTTCCAAAATCTTTTTCTATAGCGCATGCAACATCGTACACAAATTGACTGGTCATATCCTTTTCAGCTTGAGGACTACCAGAAGTAAGATTATACGGCATCAACGACCAATCATACTCATGGGTAAACAATTTATTATGAATTAATTGTGGTTTTATTCTAATTGGATATGTAAAATAATTCAAACTACACCAATATTTCACTAATCCATAGGATTCCAACTGATAATACCGAATGATTTGGGCAAGAGCAACTGACCAACACCCTAATCGACAAAGATGCCACGTTGCATTCTCTTCTTCATAATCATAATACTCAGGACATAACACCTTATATTCCCCATGCTGACCCCATTGCGTGTTCAATAAATAAGTACTAGGGATATAGCTGTTTACCGGGGTATCTAACATTTCTGCTTCCAATGATTTATCCTGGGAACTTCCAGCTGAATACATAACCGTGCTTATAAAGAGCACACACACCAAGATACATACTATCTTTCTTATCATAATTTAAACCTCCCAAACAAATAATCATAAAATAATAAGAATAGTTATTATAAATATTTTTTTATGGACGATTTACACCACATAATCAGATAAATATTTACTCCATATGACCTTTATCTAGGAGGTTTTCTTCTTTTTCAAGAGCAGAATGAATGAAACTGCTAGTATGGATACAATCATTTCGAATCCGGGTGTTTCAGTATCATTAAGTTCATTTTCAGTTGTATCTAAGTCTTTTGTTTCATTTTCCGGTTCTTCTTCTGGTTCTTTAATTGTTTTATCTTTTTCTTCTTCATCCTCAGTTCCAATGGATTGAACAATTGCTTCATTTCGCAACGTTTCAGTAAACATAGATTGGTTATCTTCAGCAATATAGAGTTTCATGATTTTTGATTTCCATAACTGAGATGAAAATAAGTAATCTAAAGTATGGTTATCTAAAAGATCAAGTGCTTGTTCTTCGGTAACATTTTTTTTAAAAGTAAAATTATACGAATAATGGAGGATTAATATCATCTTTATCTGTTAAGCTAGTAATGGTGATAATAGCTATTTATATATGAAGACTTCTTTGTTATAGCGGATTAAATGGTTCGTGGTATTGCAACTGACGGTAAGAAATACAAGCATATACAACGAAATGAGAAGTGGCTTACTAAGGATCTGCATGATATCAAAAAAACTGTTGAACATTATATTGATGAAATACGACCTGCTGCTGAAAAGGAAATAACAAAAACATTTACGAAAAGTACGAAAAAGACGTTGACTGCAGATCGAATAATAGCCATATTATTTTTAGGTATCTTTGGATCAATTACTCTTATAACTGGTATTTACTTAATTGTACAACAGACGTATGTTGTTGGTGTTCCTTTATGTGCATTTGGTGTCGTATTCGTCTTATCCTTAATTCTATTTGAGAGATATAGATAACCATATTTTCTATAACAAAACTGGATAAAGATTAGTATCGTACACAATTAATTAATTTTATTTTGCTTTAAAATCTTTCCACTTGTAAAAACTTAAACCAATGAATATCACAGTTAGTATTTGTAATACGGTAAACATTCCAACCAGAGCCATACCCTCTCGATGTCCAAAGTAGCCAGCACTAACGATTACTGTATAAAGTAACATACCCATTGTTATTAAAAAGACATGAAATCCCCATCCACAATTGGTAAAGAGTCCAAATCCTCCTATTAATAATAAAATTGCTGTCAGGAACTCTGCTACTAAATGATACGAAATCTGGAGTGGTGCGGACTCTATTTCTGGGACTTGATTCGTTGCTATAGACGAGAGCCACCATACAATCATGATAATTCCAATGATGATTGAGTATGCTGCTGCAATTTTTCTAATATTCATCTTATCAACCTCACCTCCATTTAATTTTTAATAGAATTCTTTTTTAAAAAACTTACTTTTGTAAACTCTGATCACTATATATTGGAGTAGTAGGCTATTTTCAACCACCAGGATTTACGATTATTAAAAACAAGAATATTTTACCGCTTTGTTCTCTTACCGCTGTGCCTTCAGGTATCTCTGCATTAACTGTTACTTTTGTATTCCCTAATCCTACTATAAACTTCGATTGTATGTTTTGTTCGTCTCCTGCACAAATGCGGGAAATTGTACCGGTGGTTTCTTTACCAATCCAAGCACCACCATCTATAGTTATTGTCCAGTAAACCTCGGTTGAGTCAACAGTACCAATATTTTTGATAACTGTTTTTACTCTGAATAGTCCACCTTTAATAATATCAATTTTCAATGCAGGCCCTTTTAGAATGGTAATTGGATATTCAGAAGACCAGTCACTCTCAGTATAATTATCCTTAGCTTTTACTCTAATCTCGTACGTACCTACTTCTTCCCATGCGTGTGATCCCTGCGCAGGTGTCCCCGAGGGGAATGGGCCTATCCATTCGCTAAACGTCCCATCACCCCAGTCAAACATATAGGATATTGGATCTCCATCATAATCAGTTGTAACCGCGGTAAATTCGTATTCAACATTATTTATTCCTTCATCTGGTCCATTGGTGATCTCTGGTATCTCAGGCGGCCGATTAAAAGCGAGTTCAGCAATCCATGTACCCCAGCGGTTTTCACCACTTTCATTATGTGCATGAGCGTATTCTTGAATAGTCCAAAGCGTGTGATTAACAGGATCTAGTGAACACAGGCTATAATCTCCCCATCGATTTCTCCCGTAACCATCAATGAGGTTGTAGGTAGCCTCTCCTTCTTTGTACAAAACAGGAGGAGCCATCTCACCTGGTGGGTCACTTGCTGATCGTCCAGTGTAATAAGCTGCTGCATATTGATTTGAACGCGATCCTGAAAAACCCATGATTGCATCGCCAAAAGAATTAACCATGATCGTAGGAAAGAAATAGTACAAAACTGAGTCTTCAATTGTACCATAATCATCAAGTGTAGTATTGGAGACGTCGATCTTATACCATCGAGAAGCGGCCCGTCCTCCAACGCCTATGCAATGTGCAGTCCAGATATAACCATCACGATATACTGCATTCATCAGACGGTGACCTACCGTGTCAAGTGGTACAGTACTCCCAAGAGCTGGTGCATCAGGTGGGGAAGAATGACTCGGAATAGTTATGAAGCATAGTTCTGTTAAAACAGGAGTGGAAAGAAGGTCAGTTAACAGACGCACGCGAAGACTCGTCGATGATGCACGAGAGACAAAATACTCACCTTCAGATTCGCCAAAGGTATGAACCGGTTGAATAGCTCCTTCCCATGGTAACTCTCGGAAAGCGTAAATATCACCCAAGCTGGGATCAGCAGCAATTAATGGTGCCTTATCAAGTGCAAAAATACTCATCCCATTACCTCCACCAATCATATACGCAGCGGTATACACGCCAACTTCGTCAACTCCAAGTGTTGGATAATCAGGCCATTTACCAGCATCAGCACCCTGAGACACGATAAAATCACACTTGAACCAATCCCCTGTGGGGTCATCAGACTTAGAAACAGCTAGATAAATCTTGGTGTTGAAATCACAGACAATAATAAACCAGCGATCACTGTATTGATCATATAAAACACGTGGATCTCCATTACTACCAGGTAAAAAAGCACCTAAGAGGATATTAATTACTTCCTCTCCAGACGATTTATTATAAACGGCGAAGTTTCTGTTGACGACTTCGACGAAATGATTAGGACCAGCAGCACCACAAGAATCAGGGGGATACGACCAAGAAGTAGCATCACCCCTAATAACACCTTGGTAATCAGTAAGTAACGTTGGTTCACCAAAAGAACTACTTTCACGAGAGCTGCTGCTATATCTTTCTTGTAAAGACAGTTCACCTTTATTAGATGTTGATGGTTGAAGCGTGGGTATTTCATCCTGATCAATATAAAAATCACCAGTTCCCATTTCCCAAGTCAAACCAGCATACATTGTATTATCAAGAGTTTGGTGAAACGAACAATCTTCAAAATCAATAACTATTGTTTGCTCTTGTCCATTTATTCCATGTGGGGTATAGGTTAAATCATCCATGGCATACCACCCTGCTCCGTTGAAGACAGGTGTGGCTTCAATAACGATTCTATCAATATTACGAAGGTTCATAGCAAACCATGAGGGTATTTCATCTATGTCATCAAACCAGTTTGTATTTTGGATATGCTCCCCATTACAATAGCCAAAAACACGGATACTGCTGGCCCATACGCCTTCACCACCGCCCTGACCAGCAAACCATGCACCTTGAATATCAACTAGGGTAGGAAAAGCAATTCCCATCTTAGTGTCTCCCCATTTATTCATAACGTAGTGCTCACCCGAATGAGGATAATAAGTCGCTTCTCTGGATGGCACAACCCAGATACCGTGTTGTCTGTCCTCTTTAATATCCTCATCCAAATTAGATCTCAGGAGGCTATCCCGAGCGATGGCATCATCCATAGATTCGACAAAACCTGGACCGAAGTCATTCGAATCAAGTTTCTCACCAACGATTGTCTTACCTGAGCCAGGAGTATTTACCAGTTTTTGTAGCGAAATATTATTTGTTGCTTTAAGTCCTATATTCTCATCAATCTCATAAAGCTTAGATAATTCTTGAGCCGGCGATAACGATGATATTATCAAAAAAAACGTAACTAACAATATTATTATGGTACTCAATGCGTTTTTCTTCATATTATTCCCCTTTATTAATATAATACTATAACACTCTTTATTATTATATAATTTCTCCCTTATTTGTATAAAATCCGTAATCTAGAACAGTATTAGTTACTATACAGTATATCAAGGAAACTTTTAAATCATCCTTCTAAATGTCCCAAAAATAATGACAAAACCTTCTCAAGAAAGTACACATTTCAGATTTGCTCTCAATGATGCACTGAAAATATTTTTCAAAGACGCTATCAAAATTAGTATCAAACATCCCTCCCAGGCGCTATTCTTTATTAAAACCTACAGATGGCAAAAAAGAGCAGCAAAAAATCGAGAACATTGGGAACAACAAGGCACACATGTACCTCCAATAATAATTTTTAGTATTACCCATAAATGCAATCTCAACTGTAAAGGATGCTACGAAAAATCAATTCGTCCCCCATCAAAAAAAGAACTTACAGAACAACAACTCAGAGATGTAATCAAACAAGCTCATGAACTTGGTATTTCTTTCATAGTCGTTGGCGGTGGAGAACCCTTTATGCGACCTGAATTCTTTAAAATAACGAAAGACTACCCTGATATAATTTTTTTAATCTTCACCAATGGTTTACTTATCAACAATGAAATCCTTACCGCAATGAAAAAACAAAAAAACATAGCTCCACTCATCAGTTTGGAAGGATGCGAAGAAGAAACAGATGACCGGCGAGGAAAAGGTATATACAAAAGATTACAAAAAACCATGGAAAAAATCAACGATCAGAATGTATTCTTTGGGACATCACTCACCCTTACAAAAAATAACTTTAATACAATATTAAATGAGTCATTTATCCAAAATCTAGTAGATACTGGATGTAAATTCTTCCTCTTTGTTGAATATAATCCAATCAAGCCAGGTGCAGAAAAATGGATGGTTACCGATAGCCAACGAAAAACCATTATGGCTACAATGAAAAAATTCAAAGAAAAATGGCCAGCATTATTTATTGCAGTACCTGGTGATGAAGACGAGATTGGAGGGTGTCTCGCAGCAGGACGGGGATTTATCCATATCAGTGCTGAAGGGGATGTTGAACCATGTCCCTTTGCTCCTTATTCTGATATGAATCTCAATAATGTATCATTAAAAGATGCATTAAACTCTAATTTCTTGAGAAAAATCCGTGAAAACCATGCACAGCTTCATGGAACCGATGGTAGTTGTGGACTCTGGGCTAAACGGGAAATGGTTCAAGCATTACTTAAAGAAAAAAAGTAACCCTGCTAACCAAGATTTTTATTTACGTTTCCTTATTATACATTTCTCGTATGGGAATATAAAATACAAGAAGTGCAATAAACAACCAAAGTAAAAGCCCTGGCAGAACAGGCGGAATATCAAACATGGTAATGTTTAATCCCGCGATGATAATAAATGCAACGATTACTCCTGTTAATGCTTCGCCTGCTATAAGTCCTGCGGTAAATAACAATCCTGTTCGTATGATGCGATCCTTTGGTTTTATTTCTGTTTGTTTAATAGCTAACTCCCATTCACTAACTTGTTCATCATCAGATATTCCGTACCGTTTCTCAATCCTTTTATTCGTGATATAGCGGATGATTCCTCCACCAAATATTGGAGCGCTTAAGGTAAACGGGAGATATATTCCAATAGCCACTGGTAATACGGGGAGATCAATAAGGATTAAAACAAATGCAAGAACCATACCCACGATGACAAACGGCCAGACCATTTCACCACCAAGCACACCGCGGACAACTCCACTCATAAGAAATGCTTGCGGAGCGGGTAGATTGGTACTTCCGATAGTGTATGCTTGATGAAGTGCTGATACCACAAATGCAAGAATCGGTGCTGCAGCAAGGATACCAACCAATTCAGCGAGTTGTTGTTTAAATGGTGTGGCTCCAATCATTTGTCCAGCAGTCATAGACTGTAATACATCTCCTGAAATTGCTGCACAACAAGCAATAACTGCAGCAATAAGAATGGCAACACCAAATGCACCGACGTTTCCTGACATACCAAATCCTAGAAGAATCAAACTGGTTAACAACAACACCGAAACCGTAACTCCCGAAGTCGGGTTATTCGATGAGCCGACCAGTCCAGCCATGTATCCCGCAATGGCACTTGCAATAAAAGCGAAAAGAATGGCAAATACCGCCATTACTCCTGATACTACCCAGTTATTTGAAATCCATGCATACACCAAAAAAACGGGTATAGTCAATAAGCCAATGGTGATAAAGACATATTTGAAATTTAGATCTTGATCAGTTCTTTTTTTTGTTTTAGCTTGACCACTTTTGATCCCAAGAACTGCTTCTCGAATGCCATCTGCAAGGTTATGTCTCAGTTTAAAAATCGTCCATAATCCCCCAACCACCATGGCACCAACGCCAATATATCGGATATAATCCTCCCAGATTTTGTAAAATCCCCAGATTAACTTACCTGTTTTAAAGTCCCCCCCTGCAAACGCCATGGCATCTAGGATTTCCCCTTGTAATGTTGGGGTTGGAATCCCAATTGCAAGGACAATCAATGGTGCGATAATAACCCAACCGATCAGCCCCCCGACAAAAACAAATGATGCTATTCTTGGTCCAATTATCCAACCGACTCCAAGAAGTGCAGGTGAGGTTGCAACGCCCCCATAAAACAATCCATCATTTTCGCCCCGACCAATGTTGAATTTTCCAATGTTCACGATGCCATGTAGTTTTCCGTCAATTGCTCTAAGACCAACTTGTGCAAATTTTAGCATAGCTCCAAGCACGGCACCCATAAGGAGCCAGATACCGCTCGCTGCAGAGTGAGTGTCTTTTTTTGCGACCCCATCACCAACCGTTGTTGTTAACACTGCAGCAACTGCAACACCTTCCGGAAATGGTAGATCGGTTTTGATAATTAAAGCACGTCTGAGTGATACCATCCATAAAACACCCAGGATTCCTCCTAATGCAGCAACAACTGTTGTTTCAAGGTAATGAATATCGGCCCATGCATCAAGGAGTAGCATTGCGGGTATTGTAAAAATAACACCAGCAGCAAGCGCAGTTCCAGCTGCTGCACCCATCATCCCTATATTTACCTCAAGAATTGTTCCTTTGAGTGGTTTAAGTAAAGCAAAAGCCATGACAGCACCAGGAATGGCAGCTGATACCGTCATACCAGCATACAAACCAAAATAGGCGTTTGCTGCACCTAAAACAACTGCAAGCACTGCCCCAACTAACACTGCTTTCAATGTTAATTCAGGTAACTGTTTTTTTGCAGGAATAAACGATTGAAAATCCTCTCGATATGACATTTCATTAATCCATTTGAATATTAATTTATTAATTATATAAAATAATCGTATCGAAAATTATAAAAATAGATTAAGAAAAGAAGCCATTACTAAAATCCACTACATATGATATTGAGATCCAGTTTAGGTTCACTAATTATGAAGCTAATCAGAAGATATATCGTAAAACTTTAAACGCATTTGGGAATCGTTCAAGGAATTTTAGAACCAGCGGAGTAGTTAATGCATTGTTTAATGGCATCGTTACCTCTAGTGATGACCAATTACTTTCAGCACCGTTTGCATCTTTTGCTTTTGCTTCAATTTTATACGTACCTTTATCTTCATATGTATGAGAAATATTTACATCAATCCCTGAAGTGTGAGGACCATTCCAATTCTCATAATTACCATCACCCCATTTTATATAATAATAAACATCATCACCTTCAGGATCATCTGAATTGAACGTATAGGTGTAAGATGTACCTGCTTTTCCACTAGTTTGACCCTCTATTTCTGGCTTTTCAGGGGCGTTATTTGGGTCGGTATATGGATTACCGACTGGAACAACCTATAATGGTAGAAGGTTGGTTTGTGAAGATATTCCTAACGCAGAACGCAATCCTGCTACATTTGAAATATCATAAATAACATTTGCACTTAGATTTAATGCAGTTGCTTCAAGAAGAACATTGTGAATTATTGCACCATTCTCATAATACCAAAATCTCTGATATTGAGAACCTCCGATATTGGTATCAAGAAATGGAATAATAATGGAATAATAATAAAAGATGCTGTATCAATCATGATGTCATTATATTCAACACAATTTTTTATCTCCTCCCGTTGATCACCTTGAAGGATTTCAGTAATGGAATGAGTAGCAGGTTGATACTGATATACACCACTGTGGTTTGCAGCAAAAACCTTGAACGGATAATACCCAATCGCACTTGGTAACGTTCGATGTCTTTTGTGGTTCACATTATCAATTAAATATGAATATCCATATGAGCCCCAAATTAATTGAGATTGTTCAAGTAATGGTAGAGGAATATCATCCCACACATCAATAATGTGTCTATTATTAATCGCATCTTCAAGACTTAGGGTATTGTTTACAACCTGGGGCAAATTTGATGGTGAAAGCGGATCATACGTAAAAGAATACGAGGCAGAAGGATGTCCAAGTGGCATGATTATCTCGGGTTTTTCATTTGAAGGAATACCAAGTTGATAAAGATCCTCAACATACAATCCAGTTGTTACGGTCCCTAAATCAAGAGCATTAGCATCAAAATAGATGTTTTGTCCTATCATTCCTATATCTGCCATCCCTCTCAGTTCATCCGATTCGATATTCATATCCCATACAAGACCAAATTTTATAGGAGATGTATATTGACCGAGATGCAGAAAATTTCCACTTTTAAACAACAAGAGAGAATGATTTTCAGGAACATATTTATAGGTAGCATCACTCCTAATAACATAAATTATAGTTGAATACGTTCCATCCGGATTGAATATTGAGCGGTTACCATTTTCTGTGACACCATAAGCAGCCCATAAAATGGTTGATAATTCATCATCAGTAATTGCTTGTCCAGTAAATGATCTTACTGACATCCTCCGACAAATAGATTCCTCAAGTATCATATCAACAGATATAGGAGGTGGAAGAGGATACTCATCCATAATCTTTTTATTTCCCAAAATTTCGTTGGTTTTTATTTTAGGCAACTCACCTGTCACTGGTATAATAGCAGCAAATATCAGTAGTATACCAGTTAAAACACTAAATATTATCTTTGTCATTTTCTAAACCTCTCTTAAAAAATATAATATCGGACTATCATTTAAATATAACCGTCCAACTATAATTTTTCATATATTAAACTCTAAACCACAGATAAATTATAAATTTTATTTTTTACCAGAAAGACTTGACTGATTTATTTCACAGAACTGCTATATTTTACTGATAAAGAATGAGCAGCTAACCGAGTAGATACAAAGACTAACAATACCAACTCAATTAGAATAACTACTATATATAAAAAATATTTTGAAAAACCCACCATACTGAAAATACCGTTAAAAGAAAAAGCAATGCCTAAAATTAAAAAAATTAGTAATGAAACGCTATACAAAAGCAAAATATCAGATTTTTTTCCGACATACCTTGCACCCAATGGAAAACAGATAATGATACCAGCAAGATACGAAAAAACGAGGGACCATATCAAAAAAAGTAAAGATTCGCCAGATGTAAATGCTGAATAATATGCAATAAACGGTATTGAGCAGAGAAGAGGTATAAGCAGGGCAAGAACCTTTCCATACACTATATCATGCATTTTAACTGGTGCGTGTCTTAATAACCAAATAGTGTTTTCCTCATTCAGAAAAAAACTCAGTGAGATAAAAACTGCTCCATGGATTGTTAACACATATATGCCAAAAAAAGCATAGGACTCAGGACTAAACCTTGAAACCAATACTTGTAGGCTTTCAGGTAATAAACTTTCAGCTCCAAACCGGGCTATATAACCAGCTCCAAATCCCATGATAACTGATGAAAAAATGATGCTGAAAAGTACTCTCTCCCTCCATAAAGTAATAATTTCCTTATAAAAAACTGCTTGTTTAATACTGGAAAGGCACACCTGAGCCTTTTCTTTTTTCCATTCTTTTCTACTCACAAATTGATAGGAATCAAGACTATACCTAAGACTCCAGAACAAATAAGCAAAAGAAATGCTCAACAGTATCAAAACCGAAAATATATTCGTATATTGGCTTAAAAAATACAGAATAAAACTAAGAGGAATCAATCTGTATTTCATTTTACTAAAATAATGAAGAACAATAATAGAACCTATTACAGATGCGAGTATAACACCACAGGTAAACTTTATGTACACAAGTGGGTAGATTGGATGAACACCAGCCATTATTAATGAAATGGTTTATAGTGAACTAAGAAATACCCACAAGCCAAGCTGTGTCCAAAAAACTATTAAAAAAACTTCAAATACGCTCCTAAAATGAGAAATCTGAGTGGATAAAGCATACGTAAACGGTTCAGATCTTGTAAAATAATTGTAAAAATCATGGGAGCCTTTTATGATAAACAGAAACAAGACAATAAAAAAAACGTTGTTTAAATCAATAGGAATCTCATTTCTAATAAAAAAAGGAGTGAGAAATCCTATTAACAAAATAGAGAATATAATCATTATAGAAAACAAGATATAAAGTGCAGGGGAGGAATTAATATTTCTTTTCAAATTTCTAAAAGAATTTATTAAAACACTGTTGTACGTCTCAAGCATACTCCTACCTGGCCTCAGAAAAATAGGCTTCTTCTATACTCCCATTTTTATCAATAAAGCTTGATACGTCACCTGAAGATATCACTTTTCCTCTAGATAAAAAATAAACAACATCAGCAACATTCTCAACCAAATTAGGAGAATGGGTAGCTATAACTGTTGTTCCTTTTCGATTTTTAATAAAATCCCGAAGTGTTTTTGATGTTAGTGGATCCAAACCCCAAACGGGTTCATCGAGAGGTAAATTTTTTGGTTTATGCATGATAGCAGAAATCATAGAGATTTTTTGCTTCATGCCTTTAGAGTAACTACCAATTTCATTATCTAAAAACCGATTTATGTCAAGAAGATCAGATAACCGATTAATCTCATTTTCTGCATCTTTTAACTTTCTTAGAGATGATATATAAAATAAAAATTCCCGACCAGTAAGACGATCGTACATAAATGGCATCTCGGGTAGATAGCCAAGATTGTTTCTCGCCTGAATCGAATCATTCGCAATAGAAAAGCCATCAATTAGTATCTCACCGCAATCGAAATTAATAACACCTGCACAAATCTTTAAAAGCGTGCTCTTCCCTGCCCCATTCTCACCCATAATAGCAGTAACGGTTGACTCCTTAAAATCAAAATTTACATCACTAAGCGCTGTTGTTTTACCATAATGTTTTGTCAGATTTTTAACTACAATCATACCATAACAGCGAAACTAGCATCTGCATAAAAACAAGTGGGTTGATTTTTAAATCTATAATTATCGTTACAATATACTATGATAATAAGTTGGTATTACGGACCTGGCGGGTTAGAAGGCATTTACAGGAAAAAAATGTATTTAGATATCCTATTTTTTAGTTACAAAAGCACTAATTATCGATAATATGGGCCCTATAATAATACCGGACCAGAAAGATATTCCTAAAATACCAATTATCAATAGCTCTACCATTGCAATTTTCTTGCTTTGTTCTTCTAATTTCAATGAAATATTAATAAGTATTAATCCTAGAATTATTGGTATTATTACAAATATCGATGTTATAATGATACTTGTACCAAAACTTGATTTAGCTCCAGCAAATATCATCTGAGCTAGCAGTATTAATCCACTTCCTATATAGATAAGAGCAGCAATATATATGATCTGTTTTTTCAAATCAAAATTTTTTTTAAGTTTTTTAAAAAATAGTACTGAAATTCCAATAATAATCGAAAGGATCATTGGTGCAAATATCAAAAATAGATTTTGTCCTTCCCATATATGAATATTTATTGTATCAATTGGTATTCGTATCCATTCAATTGCTGAGAAAGTTTCAACGTAACCAATCGCTATACCAATATTACCTGTATTTTTTAGATTATACACAGCTATATAGTAATTACCGGTTGAATTAACTTTCATATCGACATCAAGTAAGTAATAATAACTTGTTGGAGTAAATGGCTCATATTCTCTTTTATCTGACTGGGTTCCATAAAATATTGTTGCTCCACAGGTTTCAGGTTTTTCAATGAAATCTGGTATTTTTTCATTATTTGATATATTTGGTTCCATAAGAATAAGATTTGGAATAAAGCCTTGATCTGGTGTATATAGTTGTATTTTCAGACGTTGATTTTTTTCCATATAAAATTTATAATATTTTGCTTCAGAAGTTTCGTGTATCTCATCATAAATAGCCCAAGATTTAGTAGGCTCATTAATGACAGAGGCGGTTTCAATAGAAGTATTTTCATCTGCTCCAATTGGAACATGTGCAATAACTATTGGACTTATGATTAAAAATTTTAGAAGAATTATAATTATTAACTTCTTTTCTAACATATTATTTCCCCCAATTTTTTCCTACATAAAATAATTTGATTATTATTGAATTATATAAGTTGCTCTTTTTTGATCTCATTTTTTGATATAACATCTTAATAAAACATCAATTGTTAAAACTTATAATTTTCTTATGCTTTGATATTATTAATAAAAAAATTTTAACGAGCCGGGGGGGATTAGAAGGATTTTACAGGAGAAACACTGCATTTAGAACTCCTATCTTGCGTTTGTATGCAGATATCTGTTGGAGTAACAACTAAATTATTTAACAAATCATATATTTCATTAATTGAAGATATGGTAAAAAAATCAAATCAGACAGATATAGTATCAAATAAAACCTTCAGATATATGCTTATTATTGCTGGAAACATTTTTTTAGGATTTGGAATTATTGGAATTTTTTTGCCGATACTTCCTACAACTCCTTTTTTGTTACTTGCAGCTGCCTGTTATGCTCGTAGTTCACAGAGATTTTATAATTGGCTTATGAATAATAAATGGTTTGGTAATTACATTAAAAATTATCATGAGGGCAGAGGTATTCCATTAAAATTTAAGATTTTTACAATATCTTTGTTATGGATAACTATATTTACTTCTATTTATGTTGTAATAAACAATTTTTGGATTGAAATAATCTTAATTATAATAGCTATCGGTGTTACAATTCATATACTTACTATTAAAACCTATTAACATAAAATTAATTGATACCATAAATATTAAAAGATATTGTATTATTTATTTTTTAATATAACAAGTTATATGTAATTGATTTGTTTTGTATTATTAAGGGAGGTTTAATAATAGCAAAAAATAATAAAAATTTTAATTTTAGGAGAGTAAAATATGAATAAAAAAAGTAATTGCCTTGTAATGGGTAGGACTCATAAATCCATTGCTGGTAGGGGCACATCTAATAAGGACTGGTGGCCTAACCAGTTAAATCTCAGGATTCTTCATCAGCACTCACAAAAAAGCAACCCAATGGGTAAGGATTTCAACTACGCTGAGGAATTTAAAAAACTCGATTTCACATCGCTTAAAAAAGACCTCTATGCGCTTATGACTGAATCGCAGGATTGGTGGCCTGCCGATTATGGTCACTATGGTGGACTCTTCATCCGAATGGCGTGGCACAGTGCAGGTACCTACCGTATGGGTGACGGTCGCGGTGGTGCGGGATCTGGTAACCAACGTTTACCACCTCTCAACAGTTGGCCTGACAATGCGAATCTTGATAAGGCGCGCCGGCTACTGTGGCCCATCAAACAAAAATACGGCAAAAAGATCTCCTGGGCGGATCTGATGATTCTGGCTGGAAACTGTGCTCTGGAATCAATGGGTTTCAAGACCTTTGGTTTTGCCGGTGGACGTGAGGACATCTGGGAACCCGAAGAGGATATCTACTGGGGAAGTGAGGATACTTGGCTTGATGATAAGCGCTATAGCGGCGACCGCGAGCTTGAAAATCCACTTGCTGCTGTACAAATGGGACTTATTTATGTGAATCCTGAAGGTCCGAATGGTAAACCGGATCCAGTTGCCTCAGGCATTGATGTCCGTGAGACATTTGCTCGTATGGCAATGAACGATGAAGAAACTGTAGCACTTGTTGCTGGTGGTCATACCTTTGGTAAGTGTCACGGCGCTGGTGATGCATCCCATGTAGGACCTGAGCCCGAAGGCGCAGGCATTGAGGAACAAGGACTTGGATGGAAGAGCAATTTCCGCAGCGGCAAGGGAGATGACACTATTACAAGTGGCATTGAAGGTGCATGGACACCCAACCCAATCAAATGGGACATGGGCTATTTTGATATATTATTTGGTTACGAATGGGAAAAGGTTAAAAGCCCTGCAGGTGCCTGGCAATGGGTCCCAAAGGATATCGCTGAAAAGGATAAGGTCCCAGGTGCTCATGACCTCTCGAAACGCTATCCACCAATTATGACAACCGCTGATCTCTCGCTACGTTTTGACTCAATTTATGAACCAATAGCGCGCCGTTTCCACAAAAATCCTGAAGAGTTTGCCGATGCATTTGCTCGTGCATGGTTCAAGCTGACTCACCGAGACATGGGCCCTCGATCGCGTTATCTCGGTCCTGAGGTCCCAGCAGAGGACCTTATCTGGCAAGACCCAATACCCCCAGTTGACTATGAGCTTATCGATGAGCATGATATTACTAACCTCAAGAATAAGATTCTTGCCTCGGGACTATTGATTTCAGAACTGGTTTCAACTGCCTGGGCATCAGCATCCACGTTCCGTGGTTCTGACAAACGTGGCGGTGCAAATGGAGCCCGCATACGTCTTGCGCCGCAAAAGGATTGGGAAGTCAACCAACCAAAGCAACTTAAAAAAGTATTTCAGACCTTAGAAAAAATCCAAAAAGATTTCAACAACGCGCAATCAGGAGGAAAGATGGTCTCACTCGCCGATTTGATAGTCCTGGGAGGATGTGCAGCTATCGAAAAAGCTGCGAAGAATGCAGGTCATGATGTAATTGTTCCTTTCACACCAGGACGCACGGATGCGTCGCAAGATCAAACCGATGTGAAGTCATTTGCCGTCCTCGAACCTGCTGCAGATGGATTCCGCAACTATCTCAAAACCAAATACTCTGTATCAGTAGAGGAACTCCTAGTAGATCGAGCGCAACTGCTGACATTAACTGCTCCTGAGATGACAGTTCTCATCGGAGGTATGCGAGTATTGAATACCAACTTTGGACAAACCAAGCATGGTTTATTCACCAAGCGGCCAGAGGCACTTACCAATGACTTCTTCGTAAATCTTCTTGACATGAGCACAACATGGAAGCCAACATCTAAAGACAAAGACATATTCGAAGGCCGTGATCGCGTATCTGGAAAACTGAAATGGACCGCTACCCGAGTTGACCTAATTTTTGGTTCGAACTCACAACTCCGAGCAATCGCTGAAGTCTATGCATGTAAAGACTCACCAAAAAAGTTTGTTCAAGATTTCATAGCAGCCTGGAACAAGGTAATGAATACTGATCGATTCGACCTTGCTTAACTTTAAAATAACAGAATTCCAAGGTCTCTAAATTGTAATGCAGAAATAAACTAATTGAGTAAATCACTTTAAAATTTATCACGAATCTGACGGATTAGAAGGATTTACCAGGAGAAATACTGCATTTAAAAGGTTTATTTCTTGTTTATATGCAGCTATCCGTTGGAGGAAATATTTTCATTAATCTAAATTATTATTCCAGTAAGTTCAGCTATTCTAACAAAATCAATCAGAAACCAAATCATAAAACAAAATCTATTTATTATGTAAGTAAATTCTTTCTTGATGAATTTACTAAAAAATAAATCATTTCTGGCAGCATCAACATTACTAATAATTACTTTTTTTATCATCGTTTTTATTCTTATGGATTGGTTAGATACAGGTTTTTTTGTAGGTTCTCTTCGTTTTAGTCATTGGATGGTATTAATTGGAACTTTTTTTATTGCAGTATTTACACCGATGTTTTATTTTTTAAAACGTGGTTACCCCAAGAGATTAAAATATTTACTAAATATACATGTGTTCGGTTTTTTGATTTCCTTTATGTTTATCTCTATTCATTTTGCTGGACAAATAGGTAGACCACAACAGTTTTACCCAGAAATAGGTGAGGGAATCGCGTTATTTATAATAATGGTTCTTTTAGTAGCTACAGGATTTATTCATAGATTTCAGATTATTCCTAAAAAAACTGGAAAGTATTAAAAGCCACATTTTAATAGATATTATCATGTTAGCATTACAACAGCTTTTTACATAGTTATAATTGTACATATTCTAGTTAATGTAGGTATCATTTAGAAATTGATAACAAAGTTAAGTATCTTATTAGTAAGTATTACGTCCAGATAGATATCTTTTTTAGTTTTAATACTTGGCAGAGCATATTTTATAGATTTCAACTATAAATACCAGCGGACCTGGCGGGATTTGAACCCGCGATCTACAGCTTAGGAGGCTGTCGCCCTATCCAGTCTAGGCTACAGGCCCTATTATCTTGATTATTAGATAGATGATTAAGAGCCTTTCCCTCAATTAGAGCGAGATATCTCCTTAGTTCAATATCTAGAAATGAGCTAATGTTGATACCCATTCCCTTTGCTTTATTAAAGACTTCATCTTCGATAGTAATACAAGTTCTTATCTTAGACATGAATACTTAGTATGAATAAAGTATATATAAATTTATTTGCTATCAGTCTTTAGACATACCTCAGCCTTAATCAAACATCTCTCAAATAGACAGCTAAGTTGCACTCACATCTGGTAACGATATTCAGAAAGTTTATCATTCTAAATACTATACATAATGTCAGGGAGACTTATGCAGGGAGGTAGGTATAGAAGTAAAGAAGGAATCATTTATCCATTCGTTGAAGAAATATCAAATGTTGATAAGAATTTACATCTCACAATTCCACTCGATTCATATGTTAAAAATAAATACAAAATTATAGTATTCAATCATCAACCAGGGATAGGAAAGACCTACACTGTGATTAACTATATATTAAACAAATGCAGGAAAGATGACAAATTCAGTTTCTTCTATTTCACTGATAGACATGAAGCAATTGAAGAACGTTTGAAAACCTTGGACAAAGAAGCCAAAAACAAAGATGATAATAAAATAATCAAAACCTTTGAACACTGGAAGGGATTCAGCAGACATTGTAATGATTCTTCAATAGACAAGCTAATGGATTTTAGACTACCAATTGATTTCATTAAAGATAATTTTCCTGTCGAGAAAGCATATGAGGAATATCTAAAACAATTCAAGAATATTAAAAGAGTATTTGCGCCATTTTACTATTTAACTGATGAACATTTTAAGAAAGCAAATCCAAATATTGTATTTCTGGATGAATCAATTTCACATATTGAAACTTATGAATGGAACAAGGATAAAATATCCAAAGTATTTGAGAAGATTGGTACACCTCCTGAATACATCGAACAGATTGACGACAAAGGATTCTTTTGGGATGAAGAAGTTAGAAAGAATATCGAAGGACTCTACTATAAATCATTAATCAAATCTATTGAACAAAGAGGAAAATTAGACGTATATAAAGAGTTCATTCCTAACAATATTCTGAACTATCTTCGATTTAGTAAGATATATGATTATGAAATTGATTTGTATTCCCTTCCGATTTATTACCATGCTCTTGATGTTGTAGGTAGAGAAATACCAATAGTAATTCTTGATGCAACATTCAATAAAAATCTATTTTCATATTTCATCGAATTTTATAACGGGGAGATGCAGAAGATACGGCCGAAATCATTCAAAGGCTTTAAAAATCTAAAAGTAAAGGTATTAAAATCTGATGTGACAACTTATGATACCGTCATATATCGTATGCATCCAAAAGGAGCCTGGCCAAAGAGAAGTTTCATTGAAATGAAGGACACAACATGGCCTTGGTTATTAGATGATTTACATCAATTAAGGAAAATCTTCGGTGATGCAAACATTGGTGTTATTACTCATAAAGAGCTAAGTTGGTTATTTGAATCAATGAATTTTGATGTTGAATATTATGGGAATCTCAGAGGTACAAATAAACTTGAGAACAAACTTGTATTGATAATAATCGGTGCATGGATACCTTTTCCCCCATCTTGGACTGATGATAATTATCAACCAGATAGGGATTATATTGACACTTTGATTAGAAAATATTTCTTAATTGATATAAAGGAAGATGATGTAATAGAAGCGAGATTAGGAGCACCCCCGCTTGTTGAATCAGCTTTTCCAGACATCTATAAACCACCTGATTCAAAGGCAAGGATAAGAATATCAATTGATAGCAAGTTATTAACTAGACCTGGTTTGGGTGATTTGGTACGTTATAAAAATGCAGACTTCGTTGCTGAATTCCCACTAATATCAGTAAATACTATATGGTTCGATGAAATCTACCAAGCTTTCCATAGAAATAGAGGATTACGTTATCCCAGAATAATATTTTCATATGCCTGGTTTCCCGAACCTAAAATGGTGATGCTTACTAAACAAAACTGGATACCGATTTTCGCACTAAATTATAATTTAAGAAAAGAATTCAAACCTATGAAAGAGGTTGGGGATCGGATTGTCACCTTTAATGATTCAATCAGAAAAGTTATCAGTGAAGAAGTCAAAGATAGACTATTTGAATTTTATAGGCGATATGAAAAAGGAGGATTAATGCAAGATTTGATGAAACAAATCGAGTTAGATGTGAATGTTGATGAGATTCAAAAGAAGTTTAAGATTCATAAGAAAGGTGAAGGTCGTGGTGCTAACACGAAACCAATAACTGAACTTAAGAATACATACAAGAATCTTAAAGATTTGATTGAATATAAAGAAAGTTGAACGCTTTTCTCCTTATGAACACCTCAAAAGTTGAACAGAGACTTTACCCTCTCCTGTTGAATATTCGTTTTCCGTATTATATATTATATAATTATTCTCACAGAACATAAGAAGATACCTATAGATGGTGTATATTCAACCATTCTACCCATAGATATGTTAATACTTATTTACATCTATTTACCGATATAACCGATATAATAGCTTATTGATAGCGATATACACTATCTACCTTCCCTAGATAATGCGGTATAGAGCCCTATACGATATACCTTAGAATATCTACTATCTACTTGTAACATTATCTATGTTACATCACCGTAGATGTTACAATCTAAAAGCACCAATATCCATATATCTATAGCCTATAGGTACAATTCCGTTAAGGTGTATACATACTTATGTCTATTCCGTTAATCTCTCCTGTTGCAACCGTGAAATCCTCGATTGCGTGAAGGTAATAAAAGTATCCTCTTCCAGTAATTACTAAGTTTTATACATATATCTAACCGTTACACTGAATATATTATTAGCAAGTATAGTAATCATTCCACATAATACTCGCTTTGCAGTTATCACAGATGTCTATCTCATCTGGCTGTAATTCATCACCACAGATAGAACAGTATCGAGTCATTTATCATCTAAATGCCAGATAGCTCTGGTTATTAATACCACTCATAGAATATTGCACGAATAAAGTATCTACCAATGTATCCAGTATAATTATTTGGAAATATTATATGTTCTAATATGAATGGTTTGAAAGTGAAAGGTTCAAAAACTAAAATAGCAAAGAATGAAACGTTTTCTTCAGAAATCTCTCTATTACAAATTATACCGATTAAATCTCTAGATGGAGGGGGAGGGGGAGGATCCCAATAACTGGTATCAAGATCAATACTTATCACATTTCCAGCTCTATCATAGTGATAGAACCATAGGATTTTCCTATATACCTTATATGTCCATTTAATTGTAAACACATAATCTGGTCCTGGACCTTTTATTGTTTCCTCATGCTTATCATCAATAAAGAACTCTACTCTATCCATACCAGATGTGTCATCTGTTGCAGAAGCGGTAAGCTCCACATACAAAATTTCATCCTCTTTGTATGAATCAATACTAATATCATCTGCTCTAGGTACTGTCTGGTCAATACTAATTATAAAAGAATTGATTTCTTCTTCATTACCTGCATTATCATATGCTCTGTATTCAATAAGTCCATCATCGCAATCATCACCAAAAGTAAATGTCCCGTTATCACCTGGAATAGTGTACCAACTACCACCCTCAATTCTATACTCAATTCTATCAACCCCAGATTCATTGTCTGTCGCATTCAAAGTGACTTCTACATCACTCACATACCAACCATTGTCACCATCTGGTTCTGGAGGGTCTAAAGAATGAGTTGTAACTGGTGGTGTGGTATCATCTAAAGATACAATATTTCCAGTTGATGGGATAATGCTGACGCTGATGAATAGAATCATTATTGTGATTGCTAATACTTTATTCATGTAATCTTCACCCTCAAAACATCCAATATCTTATGTAATATTGGAAACCGATTCAACCAACCTTGTAAAAATATATTTTTACTATTTGGCATTGTGACCTCAAGTTCACTCCATGGGCTAACCAAATTATTCGAATCTTTAGCTCTAACTCTAATTGTATACTTACCTTGTCCTTCCCAAATGTGGTTTATAGTTATCTCTTCTCCAGAAGAAATAGGTCCAATTTCAACCAAGTCAGAAGGAAAAAAACCTAAAAAAGATGCATAATAACTTGGTATCCCCCAATTAATATAATAGTAAATATCATCACCATTAGGGTCACTTGAGACAATTGTATAATTATACTGAACCTCTGTTACACCTTCGATAGGACCATTTATTTCGGGTGTAGAAGGAGCATTTGGATCTCTATTATTAAAAACATGAAGATAGGATGTATATTCATAATCGTATTGAGTAACCTTTCTACAATGGGTTAAACCAAGATAAAATGTCCCATCTTCTCCAATAACAGGTGATGATTCAATTTGATAGTATGGTTTGTCAAATAATGTGTGCCATAATTCTTTTCCATTTGGATTGAAAGCATATAAATAATTATCATATCCTCCTCCACCCATCTCATACCAATGCCCCCAAAAAGTGACATAGATTGTACCATCAGCAGAAATAGCAGGAATTTCACTATCAATTGGATCATAATAATTACTGCCCAACTTTCTCTCCCATTTCTTAGTTCCATCGGGATTAATCGCATGGAGTGTTTCATCTCGTAGAATATAAATAGTTCCATCATCTCCTAGACATGGATTTATTTTAAAATAAGAACTTACACCTAACTTATATTTCCATTTTATCGATCCATCATTAGGATTCAAAGCAAAGAGATACACGGGATAGTCAGTTTGATATGTGATTACATAAACTGTTCCATCGTCTGCGATAGAGGGAGGATTTGGTATCCAATAATTATCCTGCAATTCAATTTTCCATCGTAATGTTGCATTAGGATAAATCGCATAGAGATGAACACCACTCCCAATGTATATTGTCCCATCAACAGCAATTGCTGGTGATGCATGATAACATCCACTATATACCTTATACTTCCATTTAATAGTCCCATTTGGATATACAGCATAAATATATCCATGTGTTGTTCCAAAATAGATAATTCCATCATCACTAATCATGGGGTCAGAATAAATCCATGCAGGAAACTTACAACACCATTTAAGGGTGCCATTAGGATAAATTGTATATAATCTTCCACTACTTGCTAATGCATAGATTGTTCCATTGTTATCAACAGCTGGATGAGATTCAATTTCATCATAATGTTCAAATTCATCAAATTTCCACTTCAATGTCCCATTTGGATATAGTGCATAGATGCATCTAATATCTGTAAAATAGATAGTTCCATCCTCAGCAATATTAATGAAACATCCTTCATAATAACCATCTTCTGTATGGGTGGTTTTAAACCACCATTTTTCTTCAAAGGGATTATCTGCTGTGCTGTATTGACTTCGCCCAGTATGATGAGTATCATGACAGAACATAGACCATGGAGGATTACCATAGGATTTAGTAGTAGTTGTTACTGATTTTTCTACTACTACATTACCGACAGTTGATGAGGCAATACTAACTCCAACAAACAATAGTATTACAATCAGGGCGATGCCTTTCCTTATCATCTATAACCTCCCTACATAATCTCATAGACGTTATTGTATATTAATCTTTGTAACAGTTGGTTCTGATAAGTCTTGAGAGAAAGATAAAAACGAGCAATTTTCACTATTCATATCACTATACCCCATTATATACATTACTACCTAAAGCCAATTCTATCAAATCACCCCAATTCCTAA
>CAYGAC010000038.1:0-18862 GCA_964347865.1 uncultured Thermoplasmatales archaeon | reverse complement strand
ATTATGTTATCATCCTCCCCTATTGTTTCTAAATGGTGCAATTTCTGAAATTCTTTCAAAAGATAAAATTATAATTCGACCGTTTGAAAAAAACTCTATACAATTATCATAAACAGCTTTAATTCGCCCATCAATTACAAAACCATCATTTTTGACGAGCCGGATATGTTCCCCTTGGAGTTTTTTTAATATTTCCTTTTCCAACACATCCCCTCCAAGGTTAAAACCTCTGTTTCAACCTTTTAAGTTCTTGTTCGACTATCGCAAGCCCTTGTTCTACTGAAAGATCGTTTTCTTGTAGAAATTCCTCAGCATTTTTGTATTTTAAAAAATCCGTTTAAACCCCCCCCTCTTTGAGAAGCTTTTCAGCTCTCTCTTGAAGTGCAATATCTACCTCTTGTTTTAAGACTCCATAAATTTTCTTATATTTTTGTAAAACAGCAAACCTTAGCTTTTCTAACGCCTTATCTGAACAATTTAAATGTCCCATAAAAAAACTTATGTAGGCATAGTTATATATGAAGTTTGATACTATATTTAACTTCATGTTTCTAATTGGTGATTTTTATGGAAGAGAAACAAAAAAGAGTTATATTTAAAACACCAAGCGATCATCTAAACCATCCTACATATCGGACAATAATATACATATTATGGCATGTACAATATCGAACAAATGAATTTAAATCGGGACTGGAAACAAAAGAATTGAGATATTTAATAGTTAAAGGATATGATAGAAAAAAAGATATTAGAGGATTCAAAAGAATAAATGCCCTGGATATTTTAAAGGAAAAATTAAAACATCTTGAGAGAACTTATAGCATTGAATTAGATCAAGATATTTCTAAAAGCTATGAAGGATTTGATAACTATTTAAGAAAGCTAAGAAAAAATTGGATAAAGAAAATTGGAGATCATTGGATTTTTAATGAAAAATACTTTCAAGATTTTTATCGAATGCGTCGTCAAAAGATTTTGACTGATACTGATTCTGATAAGGTTATTTCTTCTGGAACTCTCACTTTATACTCTGGCGATATAAGAAAAAAAGAAATTATCGAATACCCTGAACTTAAAGATATATGGGAAGAAATAAACCTAGATATAAATAATATAGTTCATAAAAAATTATGGATCTTATTCTCTGTAATCAGAATAAGACGTGCATTTGATAGATGGGAAAAGGAGCTATTAAATCCTTCAGTACCTTCTTTATCTTTGTTTTATTTATGGCTGAAAATCTTATTTTTCTCTGTTTATGGAGTTAGGTCTATGAGTAAAGGAATAATTCTCAATGAAAGTGAGGTTAAGGATAAGAATATTAGTAAAATTAGAAATGATTTTTCCATGATGCAGGAGAATAGAGAAACATTTTTTAATCAAGTATTGGAGAAAGCTGTTGTAAGATACGTTACAAAAAAACATCCTTCAAGCAAAATCAATGTTTCTTACATTTCAAGTTTAAATAATGAATATAGAACATCCTTAGATAGAGTTCTCAATGAAATACTAATCATATTGTCAAAAGAATTGCCTTATATTCTAACTATTGATAATTTCTCTGAAGTTGATGAAGATAATCTTCAAAAAAACATTAGAAAATTAGAAGAATCTTTTGATTTTCAGATGAAAAAGAGATCAATAGATAAGAAAGCCATAATGGATGAACTTCTCTCTAAAACGGTTAATAATTATAAATCCAGTTCAAAGCTAGCTAGAAAGTTTCATGGGAAATTTAGAAGATATAATTATTTTTTAAAAGATTATTTGCGTTTCTTATCAACACGTTATACCTATGGATTAGATACATATTTTATCATTAGAGAGTTTTTTCCTTATTTGGGTGAAAAGTTGCCTTCTTTTGAGGTCTTAAAAAAACTGAAATTTGATTGGTATGTTCCTGGATTAAAAATCAAAAAAAGAATCTTTTTTGTTTCTAATGAGTTCTTCTCTAGTCTGGAACAAGAGTTAATTAAATTATCATTTATCAATGGGAAAAAAGAAAAAAAAGTATTTTTACCTGATTATATGTTTAAAGTTAATTTTGTTGTTTCCCAGCCTTTTTTCCCACCTTTTAAAAATATAAATGATTTACATCGAAAACTTGATAAATCCAGTAAAGTGTTTTCTATGCCACCTCTACCTAAAAATATCTAAAATTTTACTTTGAATTCAGTTTATTCTTTATTTTCTCTTTCGTTGTAATTCCTGGACTTGTTTCATTTTTACTTCTAGGAGTTCCATACGTAAATCTTTCAGTTGTTTATCTAGATCCTGAATTTGCTTATCTTTCTCTTTTAACTTTAGATCAAACCGTTTCTCCAAATCAACGTTATATTCTCCATATACTTCTAAATTCCTAACATTTTCTACATACGATTTTTTAAGTTCTTCTGGGTTAAAACGTCTATAAAAATTAATATGTCCCATTAATGCTTCTGCTTTGTCAGGATCTCCAAAATTTGTCCTGAAATACTTTTTCAAAGTGTAAAAATGCAAAATGTAGGTATCTGTATATTTATCTTTCTTTATCAGTCCTGCTCTCTCTAAAATCCGATTGTATCGATATCGTATGGCTGTTACTTCAAAAGGAAACAACCTATCATCGTTTTTATCCTTGGTAACTTTAATTCTTTTACCGTCTTTCGTGTCGAATTGCCATTTTCCATCGACTTTATGCCTGTAATACATATTGCATCTATTTGAGGTTGTATTCAACCAATCTTTTCGTATTTTTAACCATTCTTTAATCGATTGCACCGCTTCATTTGAGATATATGCATCTCTACCGTGTTTTGTCTTTGCCTTTATTGGTCTAACGTGTATCCTTGCAGGTGTTTCATCCAAATATACATCGTCTAATATCACTTTGCATAGTGCCTTTGGTCTTATTCCACTACTGGAAAACGCCAGGATATATGCTCTTTCTAAAACATTTCCATGTTCTAGTATTTTCCTTAATTCTTTTTTTGTTGGTGCTACATCTTGCGTAAGTACCTCATTTCCACTTCCTTCTGCTCTTAGTTCATCCCAGAACACGTCATCAATTGTTATTCTAGTACGTTTGAAGAAAATCCGTATGGTGTTTATGATTGCTCTTATTGTCCTAGGTGCTTTGTCCTTCTTTAAATGGTTATGATATTTTCTAATATCACTTTCATAAATATCGTGTTGTTTAATTCGTTGTCCATTCTCTAAAAACCGAGTATCTACAATATACTCATCAGGATCAACATTGAGGAAATCAAAGAAGTTTATAATCTGGCTTTTGTAATTGTAATAAGTGCTTCCGCTAAAGCTATCTAAAAATTTACTTATGACTTTACACTCTAATTTATCCATTTTATCACAATTCTGAATAGGCATCATAGTTTATTTAATTATCGAATATAAAAAAGAAAATAAAATTACTGTTTTAAATATAACAAAGAATCCTTGAGAGAAGTTGAAACAATAACCGTGTCAATGGTTCTTATCGTGATTTTTTATATGCCGTTACAAACTAGTAATTTTTTGTCAACTCACACGTATACCGCTGTTAAGATTCTCCTTTTTTTCATACTTCCATTACTCTTATTATTTATAATTAAACGTAAAAAATCTATTTTGAATTTGGAGAAATTTGGTATAAAAAAAGAAGGATTGAAAAAAAGCGTTTGGTTATGCATACTTTTCATACCTATAATGTTTGGTATAACAGCGATTATACACTATTTTTATATTAATGGAACTGTCTTTGATGTAATCGCTGGAATAATGAGTTTTTTTGAGGCGTTTACTGAAGAATTCTTTTTTCGCGGTATATTATTTATTTATCTTTTAAGCAGAACAAATCTAAAAATAGCTTATATCACGTCAATTGCTAGTTTTATTTTAGTTCATCCACAACATCTTGCATCTATTTTTATCATTGGTACTATTATTCAAGGAATATTAACTATCGAAATATGCAGAAGATCTGATAATATAATTGGCGCATGGTTACTACACGGAGCAAATAGATTCTTCACTATCGTAATAATTCCATTTTTGCTCCATTAAAAAAGGAAGAGGTAGGTATGCTTATAGACCTAAGATGAGCCGTATTATTGGGAACATATGTGGATATTGTTGTAGAATTCTTAAGAAAAATGGATGGTGGTTAAATGGTTTATTTTTTGGTGTTGCAAGAAACACATCAATCTCACATTGATCGGTAGCATCATCAGTATTTACGATTTTTATACTTCCGGTAAATTCTTCATTTTTTTCATCGGGTGCTTTTACATCTACAGTTATTGTAAACGCTCCTGCTTCTGGTGTTAAATTAATGCCACTCAGCGGAGTAAATGTCCAATTACCCCAATTCGGCCATTCTGTAATCTCCCAATTCAGAAGTGATCCAGGATCTCCAACGTTTTCTACATCAAAATCACCGTTAACTGTTGCTCCTGCAGATACATCATCCCAATTCAGATCTCCTTCACAATTTAAATTAGGTTCAGCAGCACCGACCTCACATATCTCCATACAGAAAATAAGGTCGGGTGTATTTTGCGTTAAACCAATAAATACGTTTGTACCATTCCAATCCTCAACAAAACACGAACCACCCGCCCAGTCATTAACAGGATCATTCATATATCCCTTATATTCAACACCTGTATATACTCCGGTTATAGGATCGAATTGACGTACGTGACACTTATGTCCACCTTCATCAGTTTGATCATAGATCCAAAGATTAGGTTTTCCCGGACAAAAGTTATCCCAGGCCATACTATATATACGTTTGGTGTTGTTAAATATGTTAATTATAGTTCCTGTAGTATCTATCTCATAAATTTGAGATTCACGATTTGCTGTCCAAATATGTCCTGTATCTGGGTCATAGCCCATGGCACGATTTGGATCATTAGGTCCAGGAAAACTTGAAACAATATTTAATACTGGGGAACTTGGGAGTCCTGTTACATACCAAACATCGATATTTTTATTACCACTAGAATACATATAGGTTCCATCAAAGGCAATATCACGCCATCCCCAGTCACTTGTTATAGGTTGAGCTACTCGAGATAAATAAGTTCCATTTTTATCAAAGAAATATACATAATTTGTATCGGGGTGTTCGGTTCCCCCACCTCCGGTCACATAGAAATAGGTACCGTCGAATTCAACACCGACACTTTGATTATCATCAGTTTGCGTTTCAATTTCATATACAAAACAGAAATCACCTGGATCTGTACAAGGTATACAATTATTTTCATTTATAATATTTATATTTGCTGCTAATACAGATATATTAGCGAACATCAGCATACATACAACTACGCTTAAAATTTTCTTTTTCATTTTTTTCCCCCTTAAGTATTAAAATTTTGTACAATAGATATATATATTATTAAGATTTAAATGTTTGGTAGAATAGATTATACAGCTCCAAGATGCTGTGCACGTTTACCCATAGCATCATATGTGGCATATTTATACAGTTCACCAAGAGTTGGATAATTAAAACAGGTGTCAATAAATAAATTACTACTTGCATTCATTATTAAAGCATTGACACCAATATGGATTAATTCGGAAGCACTCTCACCAATTACATGTGCTCCTAAAAATTTCATTGGTATATGAATATCGTTGTTTAACTCAAATATCAATTTCAAAAAACCATCAGTATCACCGATAATCATCCCTCGTGCATTCTGATTATAATAAGCTTTACCAATAACATAATCAATTTTTTCTTTTCTGCATTCCTCCTCAGTTTTTCCTGCTAATGCACACTCAGGAATGGTATAAATGCCAAGAGGTAATATTGGCGCGACATGTACCTTGTATGGTTCTAAATTAAAGGCTTTAATCATAGCGAACCTCGCCTGTTCCATGGAAGTTGAGGCTAGTGCAGGTCTACCAATAACGTCGCCAGCAGCATAAATACCTGGTACAGGTTTTTTGCTTTCTGGATGTATCACCTGATAATTTTGATCAATTTTAAGTAATCCATACTTACCGGGGGTAATTCCAGCGACTTTTAGATTTAAATCTGCAGTATTGCTTATTCGACCAGTTGCGAGCATTACCGCTTCTGTCTTGATAACCTTCCCCGAATCCAATTTAATTTCTACTGCGTTTGCCTTTACGGAACAGGTTTCTACCTTTTTGGGTTTATATAATTTAATACCCATTTTTGCCATACTTTCTTCGAGTATTATAGAGATATCATGATCGAGGAAGGGGAGAAAAATATCATTATTATGAATTAAAGACACTTCAACACCCAATGCCCTAAAAAGACAAGCATATTCACAACCGATAACACCTCCACCTATAACTACCATAGTTTTAGGAATCCGTTTGATCTGAAGAATAGTGTTTGAATCATATATGTGCTCATTCTTTGGGAAATTATCTGGACGTCGTGGACTTGATCCTGTGCTTATTAGTATTATTTTCCCCTTAAGAAACGTAATTGCTTGGTCTGGTTTTTCTACCTTGATTGTTAACTTATCAACAAACGAACCCATCCCCATGAAAATATCAACGCTATGGTGTTGCATGTTACTTACTACACGGGCACGTTCCACATCCTTAACAACACGTTCGTGATGAAGAAAATCTTGGACTGTAGCTTGACGTTTGAGTGAAAGATCTACTCCATGAAGACGACGTGCTCGTATACCTGATAATGCTAACGATGTTTCACGTAAGGTTTTACTAGGAATTGTGGTGCTCGCTGCAGCACCTCCTAAAAAATTATCACGTTCTACTATTGCTACTTTCTTCCCAAAATACGCTGCTTGTGCTGCACCTTTCTCACCAGCTGGACCTGACCCAAGAACAATCAAATCATAATTGAGAACTTGTTTTTTATCCACCATACAAACCCGCTTAAATAATGACCTTATCACCTTCACAGGCTATAGTAATTTCAAGGTTCAATTCTTTAGATATATCTTTTACTTCACCTTTGATTTCTTCTTCTAATTTTGGACTTAAATGAATTAAGATGACCTTTGGATAATTTCCTTTAACCCGATATAATGATTCTAATTCTTTTTTTAGCAATTTTGGACACAGATGAGCTGCGTTAATTGCCCTATTTTCTAGTTTATTGGGAAATGTTACTTCAGCTATAATTAAATCTGATGATATATGTTCCCATAGAGCTGAAAGACCAGGACCTGTATCACCAGTGTAAAACACCTTCTTTCCATCTTTTGACGTTATTTCAAAACCTACTGTATTTATAGTGTGATTTACAGGAAGCGGTAAAACTTGATAGCCATTAATATTCAACTGTTTAAAAGGTTCTATTGCTATGAATTTTAGTGACGGTTTTTCTAAAAAGAAAGGTATCTTTTTTGTGAATTTAGGATAGATAACACCATCCACCAGATGAGATGAAAGGATTTTAAGTGTCTGTGGTGTGCCAAAAACCTTTGTAGTATGATTAGGATTATTGAAAGCAAAAGCTGGAACTCCTCTTATATGGTCATAATGTCCATGGGTTAAGAGTATTGCTTTTATTTTCTTTTGCTCTGAAAAAGTGAGTTCAGAAGCCAAACTTCCTACATCTACAGCTAAAACATCATCAACGAGAAGAGAAATGAGTTTTGTATCTTTTGATTCTGCATTATGTGTACCTAAAAACCTTATAATCACTTAATCAACCTCAAACACATTTTATGGCAACATGGGTTTCTTAAAAATCTTTACGATTTTATATAGTAGAAACTAACCTCTGCGGAGTTTTCTTGATAATCCTTTTGCAATATTTTGCATTACAATCTTACCAAGATGGCTATTTCTATTCATCAAATTTTCAAGTTCAAATCGATCTATCATGACGAGCTTAGAATCAACATCAGTTATCAGATCAGCAACGCGAGGCAAATCCTCAATAATCGACATTTCACCAAATATCTCTCCCTTATGAATTGTGCCAATTTTAGATCTTTTTTTTCCAGTTTTTTGGGCAAATACTGAAGCTTTACCCTCTGCAAGAACAAATATTTCACTCCCACACTCACCTTCTTTACAAATGGTTTCACCTGCAGGATAAGAGACCATTTTACAAATTTGAGCTAGTTGTGATAATTCACCATCAGAAAGACCCTGGAAAATGTCTGATTGTCTTGTTACTTCAGTAATTTCCATTCCTATTTTCTTACATTCTAGGTCCTTCATTACTAGTTTAAACATATCTTTACCTACAGAAGTAAGATTTAATCCTTTCACATCTGGCGGGAAATTCAACTTAGCCATTCGAACTACATCGAGTCGCTCTACTCCACGAAATACCATAGATGGGCAGTAAGCCACTGGAACAAATCCTAACCTATCTAGGGTTTTTTGCATCTGAGGAGAATAAGCACTTACATCAATTTCGATATATTGGGCATTAAATTTTTGTGGAGCAATTTTTACAAGCGTTGCTAATAAGAATCCTTTTACTTCATCATCAAACTCAATTAATTCGAGTACTTTGACTTTCTTATCAATATTATCAACAGTAAAACCAATTGCACCCAGTGTCACCCCCTTCTCTTGGGCTACCAGATAATGTGCTTGATTAGTGGCAATTTTAAAGAATCCATAACTCAAACTGAGATTACCAAATATCTCAGGATTTTTTATTCGTCCTCGTTCAATTCGAAGAAGAGGTGTAACTCCAGTCGATTGTAGTTCTTTCACTTCAAAAGATTTTTCTGTAGGATACCCGTCTATTTCATCTTTAACTATGAGATCTACGGGAAGACCTAGATTTTGCATACTTTTTGCTGCCATAGGATAAATACAAGCAATAACATGAGGATTGTTCCTCCTTAAAGATAAAGCAGGTTCAAACAATTTGGTAACAAAAACCATGCTCTCTCTGGCGTTAGCAAGTTGATATTTATTTGGTTCAAATCCTGTTGGCACAAATCCACAGTGTTCACAAATCTTTTGCGCTCCAGGATGTACTGTTCTACACTCACCAAAACCAAATTGAATCATATCCGAAACTGAATCTATCAAATTTTCAAAAAGCTGAGTTCCTGCACCCTTTCGCCCGAATTTTGGGTCGACAACTAGACGTCCAAATTCACCTATTAAATCAGAAAATCCACCTGCTGTAAGAAAAACTGAACCTGTACCAACGATACGGTTTTTTTCCTTTACAACCATAAAAATATTGTCGTCAGAGAAAATGCTTTTTGTAAGCCACATGGTATCGTAAAATTTTTTGAATGGATATTCCGGACCATAGACTTTTACAAAAAGATCCATAATTTGTTTAACATCGGTATCTTCTGCTCGTGTAATTTTCAAACTTTAGCCTCCCTATTACCTAACAGAAACGTATACAGTCCAAAAAAAATTACCTTTTTTATAACTTTCCCTATTTTACAAAAAATATTAGTGAAAACTCTATTTTATAAGTATTAATAAAGAAATAAGGATAGGAAGGTTTATTCCAAATGATCTATATCAACAAGTAATTCAAGTTTCTTTGGTGGCGGATGAAGCCCCCTCTTTGCAAAAAAAGTAATAGGTTCTTCTCTTGTTTTTTTGATATATTTTAGAAATGTTTCAAAATTTTTAAATTTTAAGAGAGCAGCATAATTCCAATCACTTGATGGAACTACTATATCCATAAGTTCCAAACCATCAAAATTCTTTGCTACTTTATTTAAGGTATCCTTCGCCTCCTTAAATTCATCTTTACTGCCACTAAAATTAAAATAAATTATTGCGTACATAATATCATTTCCCGCATCCCTTTTCTGTTTAAAAATATTTCTTAATTAGAAGCGGATAGATATCGTTTTATATTTGCAAAGCGATAAAATTTATTTCTTTTTTATATATAATTTAAGAAAAAATATATTCAGAATAAATAAATTATTATCTTATTTGATTGGTATAAATTATGGATATAATGGTAATAATCCCCCTACAAACCTTTTTAAGTAAAAATATATTTCTCAAAGGGGGATATTTTGGTAAAAAAATCAGATAATAATGATAAAAAACCCTCTAAAGAAAAAAAGAAAGGAACACAAAAGAGGGTAGATAAACAAACAAAAACTAAAAAAACAGAACCAATCCCTCAAAAAAAGAACAAGAACAAATCAAAATTTATCAGAAAAAGAATTTTCATTTTATTTTCCATAATCATATTGATATGCATTATTGGATTTATTTGGATTATACTAATCCCCGAAGCCGCTCAAGCTCAATTAATTATTGAATCTGGATCTATCCAGATTAAACATGCGGGTGAATCATGGATATCTGCTTCAAATGGTACACTCCTCTACCCATCTGATACTGTGAGAACTGGAAATAATTCATATGCATCAATAATTCTCTTCAAGAGTAGTATAATACGCCTTGGTAGTAATACCGAGGTGACAATTCAGGAAATCCTCCAACAAGAAGGAAAAACTAGTGTAAAGATACAACAAGACATTGGTAGGACATGGAATACTATCTCTAAAATAAGTGGAATAGATAGTTATGATGTCCAAACTCCAACCACAATCGCAAGTGTTCGAGGAACAACTCTTGATATAAATGTCACAGAAGTAGGTAACACAAGTGTAAAAGTAATTAATGGATCTGCCACTGTTTCAAGAGTCCAAAATGGAACGATCACCGAATCAATTGAGGTTGATGAGAACGAGTCGGTAATAGTTTATTCTGATACAAATAAATCTCTTGAAACCGAACCTTTTGAACCAGATAATTGGATATCAAATAATCAACAGAAAGATAAAGAACTTAGGGGGAATATAAAAGAGGAATTGTACAAAAAAATTGAACCATATATCCCTCAACTCAAGGACGAATTCGGTGTAACTGACGAAGAATTGGATGTTCTTATCGATGGTTATATTAATGGATACTTTGACCTTCCAGCTGACACACCAGAATGGATACGAGAATTGATTGAATTTTCCTGAGCCGGTGGATAAAAATGGCCGGCATACTAAAAAAAAAATTTACAAGAACAATCCTCATTTCACTTTTTGTTGCTAGCCTCCTGACATTACTAATTTTTACTGGTTTCTTAGATACATGGGAATCAAAGGTTTCAGATGCTTTTTACAATCCAAGCGACACTCTTGATGAAATTATTATAGTAGCAATAGATGATAAAAGTCTCCAGGAACTTGGTAGGTGGCCATGGCCTCGGAATTATTTTTCAACTGTCATTGATAATCTGAACCAAAGTACAGTAATAGGGATCGACATTTCATTTTTTGAACCTACTGAAGAAGATTCATTACTAGCAGATTCAATAAAATCTCATAATGTTGTTTTAGCTATAAAGTACACATCCTTCTCCTATAAAAATGGTGAATTATATGGGGAGAGCTTGCTTACACCAACCGATACTTTAGGATTACTCGGAGAGGATTTTAATATTGGATATGTCAACCTCTATACAGATTCAGATGGAGTGACACGGTCTTTTATACCTCATATTAAAGGTATTGAAGATCATGACCACTTTGCTATAGTGGTTGCCAATGAATTTACTGGAAATACGCCCGTGCTAGAAAATTCTCGAATGCTGATAAACTTCTATGCAGAGCCACAAGGTTACACATATATCTCGTTCTCTGACATTTACAACAATAAGATAGATCCATCTTATTTTAAAAATAAGATTGTCCTCCTTGGTGCTACTGCATCAGATCTACATGACGATGCTATCGTTCCAATTTCTAACCAAGCTATGCCTGGTGTTGAGATTAATGCAAATATTGTTCAGTCAATATTAACAAGGGATTTTTTGTACTATCAGGATGATGTCTCTGCTACAGGTTTGATATTTATATTCGCACTTCTTGCAGGTATTTTCCTCTTTAGATTCAAAATATTAGTAGCAACTCTCTTTTTAGTTATATTAGCTATTGTTTACCTCTTTTATTCTATTTATTCATTTGATGCAGGAATTATTATGAATGTTCTTTTCCCACTTTTTTCGATAACTATGGTTTACATTCCCCTTGTTGTGATATATTATGTTACAGAAGAAAAAAGTAGAAAATGGATAACCTCAGTCTTTGGAAAGTATGTTTCACCAGTTGTTATAGATAATCTTATAAAGAATCCTGATAAAATAAAACTTGGAGGTGAGAAGAGAAATATTACTATTTTCTTTTCTGATATACGAGGATTCACCCCAATAGCTGAGCAATTAAATCCAGAGGACCTTGTTCGACTTCTCAACGAGTATCTAACTGAGATGACAACAATAATAAGAAAAGATCAGGGACTTGTTGATAAGTATATGGGTGATGCTATCATGGCCTTCTGGGGGGCACCTCTTGATCAACCTGATCATCCTATCATGGCATGCTCAAGCAGTCTTCAGATGATTGATAAACTTCGAGAACTTCAAAAGAAATGGAAAAAGGAAGGTATACCATCATTTGATATTGGAATTGGTATAAACAGTGGGAATGCGATTGTAGGCAACATGGGATCTTCGAAACGATTTGATTACACAGCAATTGGTGATAATGTTAACCTAGCCTCCCGAATAGAAGGTCTGAACAAATACTTTGGAACGAATATTATAATAACCGAAAATACCCATAAGGTTATTAAAAATAACTTCGAAACGAGAAAACTTGATATCGTTAGAGTCAAGGGTAAGAAAAAAACAATATTAATTTATGAACTTTTATCGATAAAAGGAAAACTCAATAAAAAACAACAAGATTTTATACAACTCTATGAGAAAGGTCTTGATTTCTACTTTAAAAAGAATTGGAAACCTGCAATTAAATCATTTAAAACGGCGTTAAACCTCAAGGATGATAATGCTACAAATATTTTTATTACCCGTTGCCAGAATTTTATTAAAAATCCGCCGCTCAGAGACTGGGATGGTGTCTGGGAGATGGATACTAAATAATTCCCTATCTTTTTCTCCTTAATATAAAAATTACTAGTGCTAATATTACTAAGAAGGATATAAATTCAAATCCAGGTGTTTTTTTCTCCTCATATATCTCTAAATATTTGAGATATACATAGTTAATATACGTTGATAATCCTGTTTCTATATTAAAAACATAATCCCAATTACCATCTCCATTACTATCAATGAGATAGGTATCATTCTCCCTTCCTAAATCAGTATCTATACTGATACCATCATGGAACATATCAAAGATTCCATCTCCATCATCATCAGTTAGATAACCAATATCACCGACAGCAGTTACATCGATATACACAATATATTCTGTGGTTGCTGAATCTGTTTTATTATCATTTGCATATACAGAAATGATATATTGTCCAGCAACTTTCCAGGAGTGATTTTGTATTGTCGTTGTTCCATTTGATAAGAATTCGGTAACGGTTACATTACTCCCATCTCCCCAATTAAAAATATATTTTATGGCATCATTATCAGCATCAGTTGATACAGCAGTAAAGTTATAAACAACCTCTATCGCTCCAGATGTTGGACCGTCTACTATTGGAGCAGAAGGCGGTATGTTTGGTTTAATTATTTCTACGGTGAATTTATCTTGATCAGTAATGTTGACGTTATCTGTAACGGTGAGTATGACTGTATACATTCCAGCTTCTTCATAGGAATGTGTTGTTACCTCCCCAGTTCCATTAGTATCATCACCAAATTCCCAATGCCAAGAAACAATATATCCTTCAGGATCTGGATCATAACTAAGTGAACCATCAAAAGTTATATTTTCTCCAATAAATCCAAAGTATGGTGAACCAGCTGATGCATCTGCTTTCACACCTCCACCCACTATAATGGTTACAGTCGCTTCATTGGATGCAGCTCCATCATTATCATCAACTGTATATTCGAAAGTATCAGATTCATTAAAATCAACGTTTGGTTTATACCTAACCTCCCCAGTCGTTGTATTAACCGTAGTATTTCCATGTATAGGACCTCCAGTTACTATCACACTTGATGGCTCCAGCGTTCCATCTGTATCTTCATCATTATCAAGTACATCAATCCAAACAGCTGTTTCAATATTTGTATTAGTACTATCATCATTTGCAATGGGAGGTAAATTTCCACTACCACTCGAAGTAACCGTAACCACTAATGCAGTTGACCAATTACTTAGAGTCCCATATGTATCCTCTGCTTGAGCTTTTACATTGTATATACCTCCTTTATACCAGGATTTTATTTTAGAAGCAGATTCAGTAGAATTCACCCAATCAGTCCATGCACTAATGATTCCATCCCCCCAGTCAAATCTAAATCTTATTTGATCACTAATATCTGGATCAGTAGTATTTGTTGAATAACTTGAAGACTTTCCTTTTTTTAAGTTTGTTAAACCCGAAGGTTTAGAGGGTGTATTAGGAGGATCATTCACATTAAGTACAGTCAAGGTGAAGTTGCTAAAGTCACTCCCACCGTTCCCGTCATCAACTGATACATTCACCCAGTACCATCCAACATCATCGTTTGTTGGGGTACCAGACAATACGCCAGTATCTGAAACAATGGAGAGGAATGTTGTATTGGTATCCAACGACCAAGTAAGCGTATCGCCCTCATCATCGAGTGCTTCGTAATCTACTTCATACAGTTCATCCTCAACCGCATCGGTATCATCCTCAGTTGTGATAACCGGGGGATCATTCACCTCAGTCACGTTTATAGAAACATTAGCAACATTTGACGTATATCCATCATTATCTTTCACAGTATAACTAAAATTATCAAATCCATTATAATTTAAGTCGGGGGTATACGTTACAATACCTGTCGTTGAATTAACATCCGTAACACCATTTAATGCATCAGTGATAATAGTGACAGTGGTGACATTGATATATCCACCATGATCATAATCATTCGATGTTACATTGATATCGATTTGCGTATCTTCTGGAGTAGAAACTGAATCATTAACAGCTACCGGAGGAGAACTAACATTTGTGTCCTCACTATCTACATTGTTTTCTAAGTTATATTCTTCATGAATATTAGTTACATTAGCTATATTAGTAATTGTACCATAAGCGCTTATATTAACCGTGACATTAATGATTATTATTTCTGAATCCCCAGGATCAATTGAAGAGAAAAACCACCAGTAAGTTAGATTACTACTACCGTTAGGTGAAGGATTAGCATAATTAAATGTGACTTCTGATGGTAAAGTGTCAGTTACATTTACTTCATCAGCAGCCCATTCGTCATCAATATTTGTTATATTAAGTGTATATGTTAGATATCCTCCAGCATCAACAGGATCTGGATTATCTGATTTTATCATTTGTAGATCAGGATGAATAGCTTTAACTCTTGGTATAACTATAATAAATCCTACTATTATTAAAAAAAACGATAAAAAAATAACTGCCAGCTTATTCAAATTTATTTTACATATCACCTTTGTCAACTTGTTTTTCAGGTTCATTGAAAAATCTTCCCCCTAATCCAATATGTAACTCAAGAATACAGATATAATATATATACGTTTTCTTCTATAAAAGAGAAATCCGATCAAAATATTTAAAATTCAATAATTTTGAATTCAACTATTAATAACTAAATACTAATCAATCAATTTTTTTGGATACTTGAGGTAGACCGTAAAACATATTCTAATTTATAAAAGAAGTAATTATCTAATGGATTTTCGTACGTCCTCTTTTATCCGTTGAATATGCCCTCGCCCTAAAGCTTTGACTTCACAACCGAGTTGGAAATATTGTTTAATCGTATCATCCGATAGAATTCCAAAACAGTCAATAACAGCAATTGGATTTCCTGCCCAATTAACAATATCCTGCGCATTGAGGTTCAGATATTGTTGGTGGGGAACTGCTAAAATCAGTGCTTCAACACCTTTGAGAACTTCAGATAAATTTTTATGAATTTTTAGATTAATGAGTTCATCTTGATTTCTAAAAAATCTTGACAACGAATGTCCCGGTGCAGGATAAACATCTTGTTTTTCAAATTCGTACCAATGATCAACATATGGATCATGAACACGCATTTCTGCACCCATTTCAGTGAGTTTTCTCACCACAATTTCACTGCCACTGTATCTTGTATCACCAACGTCTTTTCGGTAACTCGCACCACATAATAAAACATCAGCACCCGCAATATGTCTTCCCATATTACGAAGAGCATCACGGGTTAGTTCTGCAACATGTAACGATCTCGTATCGTTGATATCGATTGCGGATGGTGTGATTTTAAACAGACTATCACCATCTTCAAATCCAAGAATATGTCGATATGCCCAGTATCCTAACGCTCCATCTTTTGGTAGACAATACCCTCCAATACCAGGTCCAGGAAATATGATGTTACTATGCGTGGGTCGTACTTTAATCGCGTTCATCACTTTAATCAAATCTACGCCATTTCGCTCGGCAAAAACGCTCCATTCATTTAAAAAAGCTAGAATGGTAGCTCGATAGGAATTTTCAACTATTTTTGTTGTTTCTGATTCAATCGGTCTATCCATAACGGTAAGTGGGTACTCTTTTGTATTTAGTACTTCATGGAGGAATTTTTCAACCCGTTTTCTCGATTCAGTATTACATCCAGAACATACTCTCCAAAAATCACGAACACTTTTGACGTATTCCTTTCCTGGCATCACTCGTTCAAAACTATGAGCAAGTAATGGTTCGGACTGTATACCCCGCTTGGAAAAGGCTTTTTTTAAAATAGGCCAGGCAACAAACTCGGTCGTTCCAGGAGCTACTGTTGTTTCGATAAGTACTAAGCAATGTGGTTGAATTTTTTGCCCAATGGTTCGAATGGAGTCTTCAAGAGCGGACATATCTGTCTCACCAGTTTTCATATTTCCAATATCTTTTTTGGTAAAATCACACTGGATATCCACGACCACACAGTCAGCAAGTTTCAAACAATCATTATTATATGTGGCAATTAAGGTTTTACTTTCTCGTACACCTCGAGAAATAAGATCATTTACGTTTTGATCTTCTGCTTTTACTGGTGATTCACCGCGATTTAACAGAGGAATCTTCCAAAAACTTCGAAAGCTCGGTCGTTGACATCCAATAACAAATTTGCTGTAGTTATCATGTTCATCCTTCGCATCAGCAATAATCGCAGCCATAACCGCACCAACAAAACCCACTCCCATGACAACGACAATTTCTTTGTTTTCCTCTTTTGCTAAAGAAGTAAGTTGTTCAACACGTTTGAATTCCTTATCATAATCACTTTTCTTTGGAATTAAAAATTTTTCACCTGAGGGGCTTATTGAATAGGTTTTCTCTTCATTATTTGACATAAAAAATGTCTCCTAATTTACTAGTACTTTGTATTGGATAGGATTAAAAATATTTTTTGTTTTAATTATTAGGATACGCTTAAATATGATAAATGGATTTATCTGTTAAAAATTTAAAAGGAAAATAGAGTATATGTATAGAGATGATAGAGGTAGAGGTTTTAATAGACCTCCAAGAGAAATGCATGAGGTAACTTGTGCTGATTGTGGAAAACAAACCGAGGTTCCATTCAAACCAGATGGAACGAGGCCCGTTTATTGTAGGGAATGTTTTCAGAAACATAGACCAAAAAGATTTTAGGAAAAAAGTGAACATCTGTAAAATTTTTTTACTAAAAAAAATCTTTAATTTGTAAAAAAAAAATTTTTAGGAGATATGTATGAAAGGAGAAGTTAAATGGTATAATATTCGACAGGGATACGGTTTTATTGTCGGTGAAGACGGTGAAGACGTTTTTATTCATAAAGGCGAGATTCCTTTTTGGGCAATATATCTAAACAAAGGAGATAAAATCGAATATTCAAAGAAAAATACAAAAAACGGAATACAAGCAACGAACTTAAAATTATTATAAATTTTTTACATTTCACAAATAGAATATAGCTGTTGTTAGTTCTCAGATTGTGCATACAAAAACTGTTGGTATCCTTGCAATTCTTCTTGCAAGTATCATGTGGGCAATTGAACCTATATTTCTAAAATTGTCGTATGTAAATTCGGATTTTATTCAAACAAATTCCATTCGAGCAATTTTTGCTTTACTTGTTGCTTTTGTATATATTGTAATTAAAAGAAAACCAAAGGAATTGAAACTAGCAAAAAAAGATGTTGCACCACTCATTTATATTGCCCTTGTGGCAACACTCTTTGCTGATTTTATGTATGTTTTTTCACTCACTCAAGTTCCAGTTATAAATGCGGTCATTATTGGTCACATGCAACCAATATTTATCATTTTATCATGATGCTATAACACGACTATAAAATATCAATAAAAATCATAATGAAAACGTTGTTGATTATCAAAAATTAATATCAAGAAGAAGTCTTATGTCGGGGTGTAAAGTTGCTGTATATCCAAATAGATGATAAAAATTTATTGTAATCGTTGGGTGTAGGCCGTAAGCCTCTTTCTGTTCTGACGGTATTCGTCTATGCGCCCTACCTTCAAGCAGTCTGAATAACTGATCTCGATATTTGGGCTTGCTCCAGGAGCAGATTGGCCGTTTCATCAAATCCCTAAGAGATCTCATCAACAAATGAATCATCGCATATTCTAAGGGCTGTGTCGTTTCTGTTCCTCTGCTAAGACTCTTGCCTTAACCGCTTGCACGGTATCCCGATTCAGAGTGAGAGAGGACTTTCCTCAGCGAACTAAATCGCCGTCAACCGTCCACCTACACCCAACAACAATAAATTAGAATAAATCAGTTATAAACTTATCGTTAGATTTCAGTAGTTCCGAATGTAATTTTTTTACGAAGGAACAGACTGTTTATATGGAGAAATTTATCTTGAAAATTTTTGTAACGATTGAGAAGAATTGATAATCCTTACTTGCGAGAAAAGG
>CAYGAC010000037.1:0-36962 GCA_964347865.1 uncultured Thermoplasmatales archaeon | reverse complement strand
TTTTTTTGTAAATTGCGATAAAAAACCTTTTTTTGATAGTAATTATTGGGACAAACCAAGACTACTACCCAAACCAATTTTAGGAATTAAAAAAATATTGGGATTTTTGAAAGGTTTTTGGTTTCCTCAAATTACTTTTGATTGGCATCCAGCAAAAGAACCATATCCTATTTAGGTAAAAAAATCCTTTTAAATATTATTTATTGTACAAAACAACCATTAGCATGAATGTGAAGTTCGTTTAAAAGGATTGGAACAAAAGAGTTGTTGAGTTACTATAATTTGGAAAGAAGGGAATATGAGTATTAATGTGAATGAGAGCATAAGGTTGCCTAACCTTCTTTCCTACATTTATTCATATGAAAAAGAGTTATTTAAATGCTTGTAAAGGAGGTCGCAAGGGAGGATACTCATTTGCTTAGCGGAAAGGTATCCACGAAAGGATTTGGAATCCTTTAAAAAATCAACCCCCTTCAAATATTCTAATATAGATAGGATTTATAAAATTAATCGTTATTGCAAACAATTTTATTACAATAAATTATTAAAATATTTGGTCTCCCCTCTAGATTTTTCGCTAGCAATAGAAAACTTTGACAACAGGGGAGTTTTCTATTAAAAAATGGGGAGACCAACAAGGTTACTGATTGATCTGAAAATTGATAGAAAAAAATAATAACGAATATTTAATTGATTTACATAATTGTTGTAGCAAAGAATGTGCTGGTAAAATTAAAAATAAATTAGAATCATCAGATGATTATGATTTATACGAAATTCAACGATGTGTAAGTTATTACGATTGTGAACGATTGAACAATTTACGAATAATGTGTGAAAAGAAGAAACGAACTGGTTTAACTGGTATTTTTGACGGAATTGCTACAGCTTTTTATCCTGTATGTAAACCTGCACAAGTTGGAATAATAAGAGCAAGTATTTCGTTAATTGATGCTGTAACTAATTTCGATAATAGGTCATCCAAACAAAATGAACAGAGTATTAAACAAGGAGAATTAAGCATTCAATTATTAGAATCAATTAAAGAATTTAGTGATAGTTCATCTAAACTTAATGAAGAAATGTTAAAACATAATAAATCTATGAATTGGTTGACTAAATTAATATTAATTTTAGCAGGTGCAACACTTGTAATGATTATTGTACAAATTGTCTTGATATTAGTTACTAATAACTTGATTAATATTTAGGGATTGAAATGTTAAATCCCACTATTTATACCATACTCAATGGAACACACCAATATAGACTAGCACTATAAAATCAAAAACCAGATTTATGAATAAAGTATGGTTGACTACTTGTAACAACTAATGCTGTTCTATCTCCATTTAAAATTAATTTTATTAAATCAGCAATTAAAATATAATCTGTTTGATTATTATCATAAAATGATGTGTGCTGCTTTTGAACAAATCTTCAATGTGATGAAGAAAGAAAAATGGATGACGGTCACCTTTCATAATACTGACATTGAAATATATACTTCAATTCTATTGGAAGCTATATTATCTGGATATGATTTAGAAAAAGTAGTATATCAACCTCCCGCAGTAATATCTAGTAAAGAGCAAATTCAGCCTTATGGAAGCGCAGTTGGAGATTATTATATCAGATTTAAAAAACCTCTTGTAAAACGAAAAAAGACAATATTTAAAATTGATGAAGTACGATATGAGAGAGCAATAGTTCAAAATGCAATTGAAATCATTGCAAAAAGAAACGAATCCACTCCACTTACTCAACTTTTAACGATGTATTCCAAATTAGCAAAACAGGGCGTATTATTGGGCGCAACAAAGAGAATCGATGATATTCTGAAAGAACATATTGGAAAAGAATTTGTAATAGTCAATAATAAGTGGTGGTTAAAAAATCCTGAAAAATATCTATTACATATAATCCCACTCAGTGAGAGAATTGAAAAAGTAGTTGTGCAGACTTTAATTAATAAAATAAAAGTATCTTTTGATGATGTAATAAGAGTTCTATATACGACTTTTCCAAATACACTTACTCCATCTCAAAGTGTTAAAATTTTCCTTGAAGAATATGCTGAAAAAACTAAAGATAAAAAATGGAGATTATTACCTAGTGTTAAGGAGAGAGAAAACCAACATGATAAGATGATTGAAATACTTATTGCCATTGGAAAAAAATTAGATTATCAAACCTATGCAGATACCTCTTTTGGACGTAGCACTGCTAAAAAATTGCCCGTGAATAGAGATAGGTTGAACAGAATAAAAAAAATTGATACCATTTGGTTTAATAGAGATGAGATTTCCTATATTTTTGAAGTCGAAAATACTACAGGAATTTCAGAAGCGATTATCAGAGGTTCTAATATAAAGAGTAAAACAACTAAACGTATTATTATTATTCCAGATGAAAGAATAAATTTATTATATAGAAAAATTAATGAACCTGCTTTAAATGAATTAATAGTCAAGGATAACTGGAGATATTTCTAATGGATTGGCAAGAGAGAATGAAATCGTGTTTACTCATGCTGCTGATAATGGGGATACAAGAATCGTGCTAAGTTGCTGATAGATAATAAGTTGATTGGTAAATTTAATTGTTTACAAATGAATTTAAATTTACCAATCACAATATTTATATAAGAGTTATTATGTTAATAAACTAGTTATTGGAAAGAAGGAATCAAAGATGAAGAAAAAATGGATTCTTGTTATCCATTTAGTTATTTTGTTACTGATATTACCTACAAGTGTAGTAGGAATTGAGGAAAGAATGGTGGAACCGTTAAATGACGGGGGACTAGCAGACAAGGTGAAGATAGAGGTTACAAAAGGGACTTGGTTACAAACACTTCTGAGAGGCAGTGTTTTTAAGGTCAAACTTTGGAATGGTAATAATCGTACAATTAATTATTTTTTTAATGTGAATGTTACAAAAAAGAAGGGTGAGGTACTATTTGAACACAAACATGATTTAATTGAAGATTTTACGCCTGGTTTATTAGATAATTGGGGATTTTGGTACTATACTCATTTCAGGCAGAAAGGTTTTATATTTGGTTACTTCGATATTAATGTAAAAATTCAGATTGTTGAGGATGCTTCAATCAAAACGCATCAAGGTCATGGTATAATATTCTGGATTTCAGCTTTGATATGGGACTGAGTTAAAACTCGGCTTAACTTAAAGCCTTTAAAGAGATAATAAAAAAGCTAATAGATGGAAGATTGAACAGTAGGTAGAATTATTATCTTAGTTATTTGCCTAATCAATTTTAGTTCTTACACGGATTTTTAGGCAATTATAGAACGTTCAACTTCATTTTTCTAACTTTTTATAGTTAACTGTTTTGCACATAAAATGTTAATTTTGCACATTTAATCGGCTTTTCTCCTTATTTTATGTGCAAAGCTCTGGAGTAGGAAAATTTAAATAACCATAAAACATTGGAATCATTGGTGAGGGGTGCAATATTAAGAAAAATACATTTCGCCTCTGTAAATTTAACTTATTTTCTTTTTCATAACCTTCTCTAAACAGCATTCACCTCTCACGTTCCTCCCGTTTTGCTCCTAAAGTACATATTCATAAGGAGAGAAAATTTTTAGCTAGAAGAACTCGAGGTATTTCTGGATTTCTACTTATTTTTATTAGTAATTTTAATTTCAATTTTTTTCTTATTTACTGTAATAAGTTTTTTTAATTCAAGAGTTACCTTCTTCTTTGGTTTTAAATTATCAATTGCTTTTGCTGGTGTTTCACCATCTATTTCATAAATATAATATCCTTTCTCACCATTAAGCGAAGTAATATATTGATTGTTACCAACCTTTTGAATTTCAATACCGGGAAGTTGTTTCAACGCATCAAAAAGACTCCCATCCTTATCAATTTCAACAATTGACTCTTCAATAAACGGTTCTAAAACTCTTTCTAAACTTCCGATATTAATTCTTAATAAATGGACATTACCTACGATTCGTTTCTGTATAAGACCTGCCTTTTCAAGAAGTTTAACATGTCTTGAAACAACAGGGACAGAAATCGCTAATTCCTTTGCTAATCCAGAAATATGTATTTCCCTGTTCATGAGTATTTTCATTATGTTTATTCGTGTTTTGCTACTTAATGCTCTAAATAATTCATCCTTACTCATTTTGATAATAATCGTTATCTAATTTGTTAACTTTAAATTTTGCTATACTATATCGATTAAAGGGTGTTTCAATATGAAAAAAACGTCTATGAAATTAATGATTTTTTTAATCAGTATAATCTTGATAAATATTCCACTAGAATACTTCAATAATACTTCAGCAGGATCTGAAAGTAATTTTCCATACCAACCAACAGATGAAGTGATAGTTACAGCTTTAGATTACCTAAATAACCGACAGGCTCATGATGGGAGTATTGGTGGTTTTGCTGTTTCATCATGGGCAGCAATGGCAATATCAGCTGCAGAAGAAGATCCTCATGATTGGGAGAACTTGGTGAGTTATTTATTGAATAATATCAATCGTCTTGATAAAAACAAGGCAACGGATTGGGAAAGACATACTCTTGCAATTGTTGCATGTAACGAAGACCCACGAGATTTCGGTGGTTTTGATTTTATTGATAAGATTATCAGTTTTTATGATGGGCTACAAATAGGAGAAAAAGCAAATTTATATGATGATTTTTTTGGTGTTCTAGCACTTATTGCTGGTGGTGTTGAGAAAGATTCCCATGTTATAAAGAATGTTAGATCATACATCAAAGAAGAACAACATAAGACTGGAAAATGGGGTGATGTTGATTCGACATCAGCAGCGATTATGGCGTTGATTTCTGCAGGAGAAAGTCCTCACTCTGAATGTATATCAAATGCTTTGTCATATCTTAAAACGACACAAGCAGAGAATGGTGGATTTCAATCATGGGGCATGGCTAACGCAGCATCGACTGCATGGGCGGTACAGGCTATTGTTGCAGCTGGACAAGATCCTACCAATATCGAATGGAGACGAGGTGATAATTCTCCGATTGATTTTCTTGTAAGATTGCAACAGAAAAATGGTTGTTTTAATTGGTCTGATAATAAAAATATGAATCCTGAATGGATGACCTCTTATGTAATTCCTGCGCTACTTGGAAAACCATATCCTGTTAAAATATTCAAATCTAATGGTGGAGGAAATAATAATGGAAATGGGAACACTGGAGGTAATGAAGGAGGCGATGGCAATGGTAATAATAATGGTGATAAGGGTGAGTGGCAGGGATTTATACGGATAGAGGGCGCAACGCATACAATATGGAATGGTGAGGTATGTTTCAGTGATTCTTTGATTACGGCACTTAATGATAGTTCTGGTGAGATGGAAGAATATTACATTCCTTTTCCAAGTGTTTTGGGAGCGCTTGATGAAGCATCACAAGAGGGAGGATTTTCTTATTTTGTTATATATTATCCAAGTTGGGATGCTTTTTTTATCAAGACAATAGCAGATGATTCCGACTGGTGGCACTATTGGGTTGATTATACACTACCAATGGTAGGTGCAGGAGCATATGAATTAACAGAGGAAGACAATGAGATTCTCTGGGGATACTTAGAGAATTGGACTGCACATGCATTACGAATAAGTGTGAGTAAGAATATAGTTAATGTATCTGAAGAGTTTGTAGTAAGTGTATACAATGCGACTATGTCTCCTGTTAAAGATGCAGTCGTATACGTTAATTCATTTGAATATATAACCGATGAAAATGGAAATGTTTTAATTGATATTGACATCCCGGGGAACTATGAAATCTATGCTGAAAAAGAGGGATACGTAAGATCTAATAGGACATCGGTTCAGGTACTGTTGTTGGTAGAAATTATTAAACCAGAGGATAAGGCAGTTTACCTTTTAAATCGGAAAACAAGGATTTCCTATTCAGATATATTGATAATTGGACACATTGACATCGAAGTAAATACAGCAGATAATGTTGAAAAAGTAGAGTTTTACATTAACAACAAGTTGAAATATGCTGATTATGAACACCCTTTTATATGGAGATTAAACGAAAGAGCATTGTATGAGAACAAAACAATCAAGGTACAAGCATATGTGAGCAATAATGATAGTCTTCTTTATATCAAACAACTCATTGAACATGTCGTCTCATTAGTGGAAAAATATTCTTCACCTTATATAATAAATAAAATAATTACTTATATGCAAAATCTTGAGGATATAATAACAACACAAAGTACAGTTGCTGAAAAAGAGGTAAGAATCATCAATATTTTCCCAAATCTTCACATTCTATAAAAAGGTGATACAAATCAAAGAGAAGCTTAAAAAAATTATTGACAAAATAGGTTGTATATTCATTTTAGTTGGAATCGTTATTGTGGTTTATATGGTATCACAATCAGATTTTTATTCAATATACGTTGGCGATAAAGATTCAGATGGAATTGTTGAAAATGTAGGCATTAAGATAATATCACCTGCATGGAAAATTGAATATGTTAGTACATCAACTGAGAATATCACGGTTGCAGATTTTCTTTTTGAATGTTCGAGCCATTATAATTTTGAGATTGAGAAAGAATATTGGGGAGGTTATCAGTCGTTCTTTATCAAATCAATTAATAATATTGAAAATGGAAATGATGGCAGATATTGGCAATTTTATGTTAACAATAAATTTGCAGATGTTGGATGTAGTAATTATTTTCTTAATGATAATGATGTTGTTGAATGGCGATTCGAAAAATCTCCTTGGCAATAATAACCAATTAAAAATCCTGTTGAAAATTATTATTACCATTCAGCAGTAATAATTGCAAGAAAAAGGAAAAGTAATCCAAAAACGAGAGCAGATAATACTATTGATTTTTTCTTCTTTGATGTAGCTCCGATTGCTCCCCCTAAACCTACTCCGAATAAGGTCGACATACCAACATAAGTAGCAGGGGAATCTCTACGGAGATGTTCAAACCAATTTACATTTGGATCTACCTTATCCCAATGAAATCCAAATTTATTTTCATACTCCCTTACATGAATTGATTTCCCATCTTTTAGAGTAAGTCCATAGTCGGCAAGCTGACCTTTCGGTTCTCCAATGCGTTTATAAAAACCTAAAGATAAGGGGTGAGGAATTTCATCTTTTAAGCAGAATATCTCTTCATGGGGAGGAAGAGACATTACTTTATTTATTGTTTGATTTAATGCTAGAACGTTAATTTTATTACCCTAAATATTTAGTACGTTATGTTATTTATAAATTTCTCTAATTTAGGCTTTGCACCCTTATTCAATTTTGCACCTAAAGTTGTAAATCTGACCCTAAAGTCCTATTTTTAATCATTAAGTAACTTAAATTATTATTTTCGTATTATGCGCTTTATTTCTTTTTTTTCTTCTTCAGTCAGATCTAGTTTACTCTTTAGTTTCGTTCTAAAAGATAAAATCTTTAACTTATCTTCTTCAATTAACTCAGGATACAGATTTAAATTATCTTGTAATAGTAATGCCAATTCTGGTGATTTCAAATCTTCCAATATTCCTCGTTGAATTTGTTTTAAAACATGGTTACAAATACTAAAATCTGTTTTTCCAAACATAGCAATATGTGGTAGTGGTGCGTGATAGTGTGGTTTTTTTAGTGTGGTATAAATGGTGTGGTAACAGGAGAAAAAGTAGTTTCAACAATCTTCATTTTAATTTTAATAATCAGTTTGTTGTTGGATGCTGGGAGGATATGCAACAAAAACCCCAACTGTGCAACTCTCAGCATCCTATTTTTTACTTTATAATAGTTTATATAGTTTTTATTGATAGGAAGTTGGGATTGATAATGACTGTAATCCTTACTGATAGTGAAAGAGATGAATTATTTAATTCAATAAAAACACCAATTAATAAAATTGTCAGTATCACATTAAAACCAAAAACAGGTACAAGACATAGAGAATTTCAAGCAGAATTGATAGATGGGCAAAAAAGAGAATACAAGATGATAATTAGAAAAAATACAATCGATCAATTTGATTTTTCTATATTCTTAAGATATTTGCATAGAGACGCAAAAAATGGAGAACAATGACAAGATACAATGGTTGCCACATTCATGTAAACAAATTAGAAAAGGAAAAAATTGAATGTTTTCATATTCATAAAATAACAGAAAAATATCAGAAGGCAAATTTTAAGGATGAAGGGTATGCTAAACTTACAGATTCTTATTCAAATTATGATTCAGCGTTAGGTGAATTTTAAGAAACAATAATATTAAGGGAATACCATTTATGCCTACGCTTACAAATTGGAATAAAAGGGATGGGATGCCAAATACAAATAATATTCTTAAAGAATTTAAGGATAAAGTCTGTGAACAAATTAAGTTAAAATCTTTAGGAAAAAATAGATATGTTGTTTCCACTCCATTTACATTTGAAGATGGTGATTTATTTAAAATAATATTACAAAAGGATGGGGATACTTGGTACTTAACTGATGAAGGACATACATTAATGCATTTAAGTTATGATGAATTTGAAATAGATACAAGTAGAAGAAATGAATTGTTTTTACAAGCAATTAAAAGATATTATTTAGAAGATGATGATGGGGAAATAAAAATTGAAAATAAAGAGTTTGGAAATGCTTTATATAGTTATGTACAGGGATTAATGAGAATAGCAGATTTAGAATATACTGCAAAACCTACAGTAGCATCTTTATTTATGGAAGATTTTAAAAAATATTTAAATGAGAAAATTAGACAAGAAAAAGAATTTGATTATGCATACCAAAAATATGATCCTAATGGATATCATCGTGTAGATTGTAGAGTAATAGTTCCAAAAACTTCTATTCATATTTATGGTGCTACACATGAAAAAAAATGTAAAAATATTGCTATCTCCTGTTATTATTTGAGAGATAGAGGGGTAAAATTCTTTTCAATTGCAGTATTTGAAAATCAAGAGGAATTACATCCTAAAGTGATAAATCAAGTTAATGATGCAATTGATAAACCATTTTCATCATTTGAGTATGCAAAAAAGAGAATACCAGAACTTATTGATACTTTATTCATGGCTCAAACAAAATAATAAACTTTAATCATGTGCACAGTTGGGGTAGGACATATGAAAAATGAACAACCAACAGGATAGAAACAACCGAATACTTTCAATCTTCTTAGCGGTCAGTTTATATACTCTCAAACAATTTTTGATACAGTTAAAACAACAATACACCAATATCCTCACTGGAGAACTTGAGAGGGGGAAAACCTCTCCCATTCCTCCTTTTTTACTTCTCTTCCATATAGGTGTAATTTTAGATGCAAATTCTCTCACCATCATGGTTATGTCCTCCATATCTAAACGTCTTGCTCATGGTTCTAAGGAGAACTTTCAATTATCTAATAGGAAAATATATAAAGTATGCAATATTTATAAAATTGGCAATACTACCCTTGAAGATTTTGGGTTAATAATAAATGACCCCAAGAGTTGGATTAGAACTCAAGGGGTCTGGAGCCATGATAAGATGTCTATCACAGCCCCGAAAGAATCAATAAAAGAAGCAGTTGATAAGCCTTTTTGTTGCACTCATTGTGGTAGTGAAAGTTATATAAAATATGGAAAGAAAAACAATAAACAAGTCTACAAATGCAAAGAGTGTAACCGCAAGTTTGTTGATAACCTCTATTTTAAGAGATTAAAAGTTAATCCTAAAATTATTTGCGTTACTTTAGATTTGTATTTCAAAGGGATAAGTTTACGTGGTATTTCCGAGCATCTGAAACAATTCTACGATTTAGATATATATTTTACAACCGTCTACCGTTGGATAGAACGATACATCGAAATCATGGACAACTATGTATCACAGTTCAAACCGAAATTAGGAACGGTTTGGCATGCAGATGAAATGATGGTTGATATTGATGGAGAATGGTTTTACCTCTGGAATGTAATGGATGAGTTTACACGATTTCATTTAGCAAGTGTGATTAGTAAGGAACGGAATGTTGAGAAGGCACGAAAAACATTTCAGATTGCTAAGAAACGAAGTCATGGTGATAAACCAAGATGTATAGTTACTGATGGTTTACATTCCTATAATAAAGCAATTAACAAAGAGTTTCATACAACTAAAAAAGAGACTGTTAATATAGGGAATGTCGGGATTAAGGGTAAACGATTTCGCAATTCCAAATTTGATAACAATATGGTTGAACGATTACAGGGTACTGTTAGAGATAGAAACAAAACCCAACGTGGTTTAGAAATCCCAAATTCACCATTTATCAAAGGTCATCAACTCTATTATAATTTCATTCGACCACATCAAAGTTTGAATGATTACACTCCTGCTCACTTTTCTAATATTTATTTGGGACTTGATGATAAGAAGTGGGAAAACCTTCTTATGCAATCAATTAGATTTCAAAATAGGGAGAAACATAATGGAAAAAATAATGGTATAAAAAAATGAAGAAAGAACAGAAGAAGAAAATAGTAAAAGGTATTATTCTATCGATATTATTATTTGCAGTTGTAACCATTAGGTATCATATTTTACCATCAATAGCTGATTCAGGTAACCCTTTTGGGAGTGTACTTTTGGATTTTGGAGTAATAATAGTACCTTTCATTATTGTTGCTTTCTTTTTCATAAAGGAAAAAAATTTTTATGAATTGTTAATATTAGGTGCAGTGATTGGTTTTGTGAGTGGAAATCTATTTTTTTGCTATTTAATGATAACAGAAATTATTGCACCAACACCAAGTGCAGATTATAGTTTAGTACCTTTTGTTTGGATTGTTTTTACACCGATTTTTACTGGTTCAGGTATTATTGGTTCAACGCTTTCTTATGTGATTAAAAAATTATTTAGAAAATTCAAAGAGAAGCCGAATAAATGAATGAAAAATATAATTGTATACATTGTGGTTATGAATTAAAGAAGGATGAGATACCTTGTCCTAAATGTGGGTTAAAAGGTCGGAAAATTTCAATTGATATACATGAAAAACTTGAGATTTCAGATAGTTTAAAACTTCATTTAAAAAGAGGAGAAAAAAGAGAAGATGGAAAACTTAAAAAGGAAATTATTAGTAGAATAAAAAATGGTACTGAAAAAAGAATTATTAAAGATAGAATAGGTAAAAAAACACAAGCTACTTTTATTGTATGGAGAGATGGAAAATTGCATCATTTCCATGATAAAACATCGGAACTAATTGAAATCTGGCAAAAAGAAGATAATATATATAAGGATAAAGAAGGGAATTTGTATAATAGAATAACATCTAAAAAAGATAACTCGACAGAAGTGTTTGTTGATTCAAAGGGAAAGGAATATAGGTTTTTAGTGAGATGAAAAAATGATAACACCCCATATACAACACCCCCAATGCAACACCACAATTTGCAACAGAACCCGAAGAAGGGTTCTGTTCAATTAGGGGGTGTTCATTTTGGGGTGTTCAAAAAAAGGTGGTAATCTATTAATTTTTGCGGGCTTAACATAGGTGCACAATAAACCATGATACTTACTCTCACACTCAATAAATTTTAATTTTTATTTTTTAACTCCTTGTCAAAAATCTCATAATTACTATTATTTTACATCTATTTTACCATTATATTTATTAAATATATATTAAATATTTTTTTATATTTCCATTGTGGAAAGGAGGCAATAGTTATGAGAAGAAAAATAATCGTAATATGTGTTATTTTAGCGCTGGTGAGTACAGTAACAATAATTCCAACGGTTATAGCTTTAAGTGATGAAGAAGTAGAAGATATTGTTGAAGAATATACAGGAGAAGATATGCTTTTAGTTTATAAAGAAGACTATCAGGGAGGATATGATTATCTATTTACTAATGTTACGGGTGAAGAACCATTTATTGAAGCTATTGTAAATGGACAAGACTGTGATTTAAGTGAATTAGAACCTGAATCAATCGAAAACGAAACTTTGGACGAATACATATTTGAAGAATATGAAGCAGAATACAATTATTCGGTAGCTGAAGCAGTTCAGGGTGGAGAAAACAAAACTGTAACCCTCGAGTTGGTAACAGGAACGGTAACGGTTTTATATAGAATGGTTTGGGTAGCTGGTAGAAATCGCTTTGGAGTTGTATTGTTTAAATTGTATAACCGAGGAATATTTTTTGTGGAGTATGGAGTTAAGGTATTTTATATCATAGATTTATGTAAAACATGGCATAACAGTTTTTGGTATGAACGTACAGGTTTTACTCATGAAAAAGATTTTATAGGTTCTAGTGGAATAATTACTGCAGAAGCATCTTTTAAACAAAGATGGTTTCCACTAGAAGAATGGCAATTATGGTCATGGCAAATCATAAATAAATATTGTCAGTGGACTTATGATTACGGTATGGAAAAATTATGATTAGACCTTTTTACAAATTTTAATCTTTTTTCTTTTTTTAATTAATAAATGGTTATCTAAAGAACCAGAATATAAATATCTTAAATCCTTGTTTAATTAATGTTTGATTTTCAGCTATTAGTTCTGCATTTACATTCATATAGATTCTTATAGGGATACAAATTACAAACCAATAATCAACACCAAATTTATCATAAGGGTGGACTTTAAAAGTCCCTCTGTCAATGATTTCTCCTTTTGAATCTGTAAGATTTAAAGAACAATTTAAAGTATAATTGTTATTATTTTCTACACGAAAATGACAACCGATTCCGCCGTATATCTTCAGGATTATATCTTCTTCATTTGTAGCCATAGAAGTATTATTGATATTGATAAATGAGATGACAAGTATTATCACCAGTAATAAGTTTATTTTTTTCCGATTCTTCATCATTTTAAAATTCTATGTAATTCTATCTATAAAAATCTTTTGTAAATTTTTGTGAAAACACAATAATTTTATTCATTGATTGTGTTTGTAACCACCCGCTTTCACCACCCGAAATAGTCACCACCCCATTTGCAACACCCCCCAATGCAACACTACTTTATGCAACAGTACCACGAAAGATGAAAAATTTCGCTTTTTATTAGACAATGATATAGACTCTATTAAATGGCAGAGATTAGAACCGAAAGAACCATATTATTGGCTTTATAAAAAGGATATGACTAATAAAGGAGAATACGACAAAGGTATTAGTCTCTCTAATATTTTTGAGTTGATTGGTAGTGGAATAAAAACAGATCGAGATAGTCTTTTTATTGATTTTGATTCTTCGAAACTTTCTGATAGAATTACAAAGTTATTTTCAGGTAATTATGATCAGAAATTCATTGATGAATATAATGTAACTAATTCAAGTAGTTATCCCTTACTAAATAGAATAAAAAACCAATCCTTTAATCAATCAAATATTAAAAAACTACATTATCGTCCCTTTGATGTTAGGAATATATACTATGATATTGGGGTCACCAGTAGGCCTGCATATGAAATAACGCAACATTTCCTCAATTTTAAAAATATAGGTTTAGCTTATTCTAAACAAATTGTTGGTAAAGAATGGAAACATGCTTTGGTTACAGATGAAATTGCTGAAGGTTGTTTAATATCAATAAATACAAGAGAATGGACTTATGTGTCACCTCTCTATTTGAAACCTGGAATTATGATGAATCAGACTCAGCAAGTTCAATTAACTGAGTCAAATATCAGTTTTATAAATCCATATAAGGATCTTCAACCACAGCCAAATTTCACTATTAAATTCATAAAATATATTTCTAAAAGATATAACTTTATACCTACTCCTGAAGAAATATTTGGTTATATCTATTCGATATTGTATTCTAACAAATATAGAAAGAAATATTATTCGTTTTTAAGATCTGAATATCCAAAAATCCCTTTTGTTGATAATCCTAAACAATTCAAAACTTTATCTAAATTAGGAACACAGCTTATTGATTGTCATCTTTTAAATAAAATTTCTAAGGATTCAAAAATTGGAAATTTCCCTATTTCTGGTAATAATCGTATTGATAAAATAGAGTATGACAAAAAAAATAAACAGTTACTTATCAACGACACACAATATTTTGATAATATTCCTCTAGAAGTTTGGAACTATGAAATTGGTAGCTACCAAGTTGTTTACAAATGGTTAAAAGAAAGAAGGAAAATTAATAAAAAATTATCCTATAAAGAGATAAGTCATCTCCAGAAAATAATTCATTCGATAAAGGATACTATTATTATTGCAAAAAAAATAGATTTGATTCTTAAAATTTAATTGATTATTTTATCTCCTCTTTCAAGTAACGAATGAATTGAATAAGATTCAATAATTCAATAACCAATGTTATTCCACCTATTGTAAACAGTCCAGCAATAGCACCAAGAATATAGGTTAAAAGTCTCATGTTGTTTATTCAAAAAATGGACAATCGCTTGGGCAATCATTTATTGGAATTGGATTATCAAATTCATCACGTTGAGCATTACAATAGTGACTTATTCCCGTTGATTCTATTTTACTTCCTTTGCCAATTGGTTTCATTATAAGAGGTGGTCTATTTATAAGATGTTCACATCTTAAATTAAATGACATATATTATACAATATCTTCAAAATATTTTAATTTTTGTTAAGTACTCGCCAATATTTTAAATAATAATCATATATATGATTAATAGATTTGGAAATGGGGAGGAAAATGCATCCTGCAAGTAAATATAATGAAATTAGGCATCACGTATTTTCTACATATCATAAATATAATTTAAAAACCGCATTATCTGTTTTACAATCAAGAGCTCCAGAATTATATAGCGCAAAAACAGGATATGTTGGTTTAGAAGCAGAATTATTTTTTTATGATAAAGAAAGAGATAAATTAGATTTACAAGCAACTTTAGATGCAGGAGATAAATGCGATTTTACGGGTATATATAAAGATAAACATGCCCGATTTGATACAACTACTAATATTGATTACAAATCTTTAGAGGATTATGAGTCTTTTCAAAGAACAGGTCGTCCATATTATTTAGTTGTATATGATAGAAAAAGACAAACTCATAGAATTATTGATATAAATTTTCCATTTTGCCCAGATTGTAAAGGCCGAATGATTGATGGATTAATATTAAAAGAAATTGAAATTGAGACTTCTAATCTTACTCCACATGGCTCAACAATGCAAACCCTAATACGAATTTGTACAAAAAAACCTGATTATCATAATTTTATAGTTGGTGATTATTATTATGATTTAGATACAAAACGCACTTTAGAATTTTGGTTAAAAGAGGATTTTGTTGATGCATGGGATGATGATGACTTTAAAAAAATGATCGTTGATCAAAGAAAAAAATGGACAATAAATCACAATACATATTTAAGAAAATTAGGGCAATCACTTACACCAAATCCTTTAGGATTTATTGGGGAATTTGATTATTGGATGTTTTGGAAGGATAAAGGAGAATATTATACTAAGATTGTTTGGACGCATGAAATGTTGGAAAATTATTTCCCAGCTGATATGGAATTATATATTGATTCTATTTGATTAGATAATTTAGATATTTATTGATTAAGTCATTTAAAATGATTATTTTATACATATAGAAAGTGAATATGGGTGCAAAATCAATAACATGGATACAACTTTAATAAGCTCGATAAGAGCGTAGTTTTATAAAGTAGTAATTTATTTGGATTTTTAAAGTGATAGCTCTACTCAATTGAATATAGTTACATGTATTGAAAAAAGAATATTTGCATATATATAGATATATATGATTGGAGGATGGAAACTGACCGAAAAACCCGTTTTGGGATGCAACGGGGAAAAATTTATATGTGAAAGTGGACTATATTTAAGTGTAAACCAATTAAGGGAGGCTTATTTGTAATGGCAAAGAAACAATCTGCTACTATTGTAAATCATCGAGATTCTGAAAAAACAAAATTGCAAAAAAAAGAATGTATCGAAATAGAAATTTTTAAAAGAATTAGTAATCCTCGCTCTGTTGAATCTGCGAAATTATATAAAATATTAAATCCAAAACCGTCTGATAGTCTTGCATTTGAAATTGCTCAATGGAGTGCAAATAATTCAAATAATGTAAGGTTTGAACAGTGGGATTTAAGTAGACCTGATGAAACCCCTTATTCACGTAAAGCATATGTATTTGTTGCTGAAACAACAAAAAAACAAATGATTGAAGAATTGAAACGAGAAATAAACATTGTTGAACAAAATTATAGAACAAAATTGAGAGAAATTAATAGAAAAATAGGGAAGAGACCTACCGTTATTGAAGCAATTTCATCCTAAGTATTATTTTTAGAAAAAAATCCAAATGAAATACGAAAAATAATTAGTTATTTACCTGAAGATGCAGGGGCATATAAAAATCTTTCAGGAAGAACATATTTAGAGTTTATTGCTAATTTTTTTAATAAAAAAGATACCCCCGAAATAGTTCAAAAAGGAATTGAAATAGCAGATCTTGGTAATAGAATTGATGATAAAGTTGATACGTATAGTAAAGGAATGAAAAGAAGGCTTCTTGTTGGTCGGGCTCTTATGACGCGACCAAAACTTGCCATACTAGACGAGCCGACAGCTGGACTTGATGTTATAAATGCCCAAGAAGTGAGAAAAATTATCAAAGAGACTACAAAAAACGGAACTACAATATTGTTATCATCTCATAATATGCTTGAAGTAGAATTTCTTTGTGATCGAATTGCTTTAATTGATGAAGGGAAAATTGTTGAAGAAGGCAAACCAAAGATGTTAATGCAGAAATATGGAGCAAAAAATATCGAAGAGGTATTCACAGGAGTGGTTAAATGAGCTCCTTTGGTAATATTATACGAAAGGAAATGAGGGAATTGTTAACTCCTGCAACAATTATTCCCATTGTCATTATTGCTTTATTATTTGGTATCCTCGGCAGTTCAATAGAGGGAATTCAAGAGGGTTTAGAAGAAGATCCTGTACTTGGTTATATCAATGATGATAGTGGTACCTTTTCTTCTATTTTTACGTCCCATATTAATAATAAATCTAAGGTTGTTTTCAATTCAACAAATATACTTGATAAAGATGATGGTTTAGAGCTGGTTAAACAAAAAGAAGGAGTAGCGTTAATTGTAATAAAACATAATTTTACTGAAAATATTTTAAACGATAGTCATGGGAACATCGAGGTATTTTGGATAATGAAAGGCGCTGGCATTTTTGATACAATATCATCTGAAGTTGTAGAGGATCTTATCTATTCAATTAATAGGGAGATATCAACCTCTTTGGTAAAAAGAAACACAACAGTAAATGCTAGTATTGCATTAAATCCAACATTAAGAATTGATACAACATATTTCAAGGATAGAGTAGTTGAACTGTCACCTTCCGCTATTTCTGGTATTTTAGCATCACAATCTGCATTTATTCCTATTATCATTATGATGCTGGTGATATTTTCAGGACAAATGATTATTTCATCTATGGCGCTTGAAAAAGAAAACAAAACACTCGAAACATTGCTTACACTTCCAGTGAAACGTACAAGTATTGTAGCTGGAAAAATCACGGCAAGTGCAGTTATTGGACTTGTTTTTGCCGTAATTTATATGTTTGGAATGAGTATATACTTGCAGGGATTTCAATTTTCAGATCAAATTAACCTTGCACAATTTAATTTAGTGCTTACCTCAGATGATTTTATTTTAGTAGGAATATCATTATTTATTGCATTAATCTGTGCACTTGCTCTCGGTATGTTTCTTGGAACACTTGCAAAAGATTACAAAAGCGCACAAACTCTCGTCTTTCCGGTTACCATGCTTGCAATGATACCTATGTTTGTTACAATGTTTGTGGATTTTGATACGATGCCTCTCGCTTTAAAGGGTTTTATATTTGCTATACCTTTTTCTCATCCGATGATGGCATCAAGGGCGCTTTTATTTGACGATTATATTCTTGTTATTAGTGGAATTATCTATATTTCTATATTTGCATTAGCAATGATTGGTCTTGTTGTGTGGGTGTTCAAAACCGATCGGTTGCTTACTGGAAGTACAAGAAGGAGAAAAATTTGGAAGATGATCAAAAGAACCTAAAATATCTCTACTATATTTATGGTTGGAAAACTTTATATTTTACAATAATATTTAATTATTAATATTAACTTATTATGTTTGAGGGATGAATATGAACAAGAAACTAATTGGTATTATTGTAATAATGGCGATAATGACGAGTTTTTTTGTCGGTATTGTTTCTGCTAAGGATAGTTTAGTTTATGCTGATGAAGTAGTATTATCAAGTAATGGATCTGAAAAATATGTTGCATATTATCCAAACAATATAACTGAGATTAAAACAGTTGGACCTAGTTCATTTTTTATCTATGCTACAGAGATTATTCTTATTGATGGGGCTTTTTTAAAGGTTTCACTTATAGAAATGATTCTTGGTAGTAGGAATTTCCATTTTATTTTTCCCAATATATCTATCAATGTTAAGGATCTTACGTTTTCAATAAAATATACTAGAAATCTTAATCAATTACCAATTCTTAAGAGGTTTTTTTACAAAACTACAATAGTAGAAAATGGAAATGTAACATCCTATATGGAAAAACACACCGTTATTGTAACAGGATTTGAAGGTGAATTTAGGCTCCTTAGAACAAAACTTTTTAGATTATACCCAGCCCACTTTTGGTTTGAGGGCACTTGTAAAGATGCTATAGTAATAACTTAAAAATTTCTCTACTTTTTATCAACTATAAATTCTGATTATACTATGTTTGTACAATTTATATAAACATAAAATATAAGTATGGTAAGGACATTAGTTTTAATAATAAGGGAGAAATAAGAAAATATATGGCTAAAATAATAGTTGATAGAATTTATGTCATAAAAATGATAATATCGTTTTTAATTGCTCTCTTATTTATCTTACCAAATACCGTAGTACATGCAGATGTTCAGAATAATAATATCAAATTAACTAAAGGAATAGATGCAAAGTCAACAAGTATATATAAAAAAGGATGGACACAACTCATTGATAACGGTTTTGGAAGAGAGACGAATCTAGCAACACGGGGTATTACTATTTACAAAAACGAGCTTTATATCGGAACACAGAATGTTAAACTTTCAAAATTATTTAATAATATCAATACAGATATTCTGCAGAAAATATCTCAATTGCTCCCTGATATTATCCCTAAATTATTACATAGGACTCAACTGTTTAAATTAATTTTTAAATTTGTACATTATCTCCGGAGTGTTACTACCAGAAGAATATTACATATACCTGTAAGAGCAAGCGATGGTTGTGAAATATGGAAATATAATTACACAACCGATTCATTTCTGCAAATTGTTGGAGATAATCCAGATACAGAAATGAAATCTGGTTTCAATTACTCATTTAATTGCATAGCATCGGTTATGAAAGAGTTTAAGGGAAAATTGTATGTAGGAACATGGAGTACCCCTATTGGGAGTTTAAAGGATCCTAATCGCAAAGGAGGGGAAATCTGGCAATATGATGGCCTCACTTGGGAACAAGTAGTGGGCAACAATGCACCTTTTATAAAAGGTGGATTTGGCAACTTCAATAATGTTGCTATATGGAGCATGGAAGAGTTTAATGGATATCTCTATGCTGGTACAATGAACTGGGATTTTTCTCATAATGGTGGTTGTGAGATATGGCGGACATCTGATGGTATATATTGGGAAAATGTAGTTTTAAATGGATTTAGACCAAACATGACTGCACTTGACCGTTTTATCGGAGTGGCTAATACTTATGCATGGAGTATGGAAGTTTTTAAAAATCAATTGTATGTAGGGACATTCAACGGTCTTTACAGATTATTTACTGAGGTAGGTATGGGGTGTCAACTATGGCGAACCAGCGATGGGAAAAATTGGAGTAAAGTCAGTCTTCCAAATGGTATTACGGGGTATTCAAAGGATGGATTTGGTGAACCTGAAAACTATGGAATAAGAAAAATGGTAGTTTATAATAATGAATTATACGTTGGTACAGCTGCAAACATTGTTCTTAACAAGGGTTGTGAAATTTGGAAATATGATGGCGTTCATTGGACGCCGATAATTAGTGCTAATATTCCTGGAATTGAAAAGAACGACATTGAATACAGTGGATTTGGAAATCCTCTAAATAAATATGTATGGTCTATGATTGTTTCATCTGATAACAAGTTATGGGTTGGCACTGCTAACGGTAAATGTATTAACCTTCTGGAACCTATAACAGAAGGATGTGAAATATGGTGTTATGATGGGAAAGAATGGATGCCTCTTGTAAAAGATGGCTATGATCAAATACCTTCTAATGGCTTTGGTAATATTAATAATGAAGGTGCACGGTCAATGATAGAATACCCACTTGGGAGCGGTAATATTGTAGTTGGAACATTTAAACTGGTAAGTACGAGATTACTCATACCACAAGAAGGCTGTGATCTTTGGATGCTGATTGTATAGATTTTATTTTTTTAAATATAGGATTTAGTCACAAATAAACACAAATTTATCAAAAAACCTTATTTTAGGAAATACGGACGTGGCGGTTTCCGAACACTCCAACAGGAGAAAATTTTGTCAAGAAAACCTCGAAAATTGGCCTTTTGATTTTTATAGTCGCTAAAATTGATTCTATCTCACTAAACCTTTTCTTTTTCTTTTTTTCAGTCTCACTATATCATTTTTTGAGTGAGGAGGTAATTAGATATGAATGAGATAGAAAAATTATTGGATAGGGAAAAAGAAAAGAAAGAAAATAAGGCTAAAGAGACAAAAGAGATAAAAGAAATAACAGGAAAACGAGAAAGATTAGGAGATTATTTAGAAAGAATTACAGCAAATAATCCAGAGAATCACTTGACATTTATCGATGGTGTTTTAGTGACTTGGAAAATCTTTAACAATATCCTAGACAAGCGTCTTAGAGACGATAACGGAGATCCTGAAGGGATTATATACAAAGGTAAAAAATACGATTATCTTGGTATAATAAACGATGACGTCACAGATTTGTTGTTGAATCAGGTTTTAGAAAATGGTTATTTTAAAACTAGAGGATATCAATTGATGTATCAATTTGGTATTAATAGGTAATTAAATTCTTATTGTATTAAATGAAAAAAGAATTACTATAAAAAATAATGCAATTGACATAAACATATACATATAAAAAATCCATTTAAAACAGGAGTGAACATTCCCATAATCTTCTACAAATGTCTTCTTTTTCATCATTTTTGTTATAAAATCCTTTGTGTTTTTTATCTTTCGATCTAATTCAACCATTTCATCAGAGAGATAGTATTCGTCATATTTCAGTATTCTATCATTCTTCTTATCTCGTTTGCTGAAAAAATCAAGTTTTTCTTCAATTTTTTTAATTATAGCAATTCTTTCAAAAATTCTTGTGCATTCTCTTTTAAAATTATGTAATCCTAGAAATGAAAATATAAACATTGCTGGTAATATAACAATACTTATCATTATGATTTTTCCAGTTTCTTCAAAACCTATAAAAGTTATTAGAGAGGCATATGCTGTAAGTAGGGCAATAAAAATATATGCAAAAAATTTGATAGTTTCCCATATTCTGACTGCAAAATCGATCTTCTCTTTTCTCATTTCTTTATATAGTTCTAGTAGATCCTTGGGATCAACCATACATTTTCCTCCCTATTATGATTTCTATAAGATAATACATTATATAAATGTTGGGAAATAGGGTTTTTAAAGAAATAATCAGTATAAAACATAAATCCAGGTGGGGAGTAAGTAATGGAGCGGAGACAAAGAAAAAAATGAATTTTTCTTCTTTCTAAATCTCCATTTATCTACCGACTCCCCATACATCGCCTGTCTTCTGTTTTTAGCACTCACTTTTACTAGATTATATCCAAGTGACACGTATTTCTACTTTAGGATTTACGTGAATAAGATGGAGGGCAAATCACTTTGCAAATTCTTTCACATCGGATGGTATAATCTAACCAACATACAAAACGACATAGTATTATGCAATGAAGAGGCATCAGTTCCAATTTTTTTAGAATATCCTGAAACCTTTCAGCATCATGCTTCTCATGAGCTTGAATTATGTTCCTAAAAGCTTCCCGATCCGCGGTAATCTTAGCAATAGCTTCTCTAAACTCTTCTAATTTGTTATAGTCTTCTTTTTCCATAAAAAATTCCTCCAATACTATTTCTAAAACTTATTTAGGGGTTTTTATGGATAACTTAATAATAGGCGTAAAATAGAGGTAAAATAGTGGTAATCGCCATTAAAAAAAGTAGATACCGCTTTAGATCTACAACTGGATCAATAACAAATTATGGCAAAATAGACGTCTAGATTTCCTACAGAAAGCTAAAATAATGGAAAATGAGATATGTTCTTCATGGGAATTTTTAGGGAAATAAATGAATTTACTAAGCAGGCTTTAGATAAGTATGAAAAAGTTGCAAAAAAACATGGAATTAAATCCTTTATTCGAGATACTCCGCTAGAACAGATTACAATTAAGAATTTACGAGACCTCTATCTTCAATTGAAATATATTTGTGAATATTCTGACAGAAAAAATATCCTCGAGAATCCACCAGATAAAAGACTTGATCTAGTTAATAGAAGGGGTGAAATATTAATAAAAATCTGTTATAACGCTTTTATTCAATTTAAAAAACGGAATGAGATTCCAAGAAGTGATCCGATTTTTACTTGGGGAAGCTATAACGAAAAATTAACTGTAACCGAATATATAGATATAACCCTCTCAGAAATCGCCTCATTAATTGAATATTATTTATCCTGTTTAAAGGATAAGGTAGTGCTTAATTGGACACTTATCGCTAAAGATTTAGAAATAGATTTTAAAAAAAACAGAAAAGAAATACTGAGTCAGCAGATATTTTATGATGAACTAAGTAATATTACATCAAATCAATATGGTATTAGAGTTAATTCTCTTCAACCATATCCTATAAGAGAGGTTAGAAATTCTGTTTTTCACATGGATTATACTTATGAAAAGACACCAACTAATTTTAAAATTCTTCTAATTGATTATAGAACAAAAAAAATTGATTCTATAATGTTTGATAAACTATTACATCGTTCTCAAGATATAATAGCCAAAATAAACCTAATAAAAGTAATAACTACATTTTTTTCTGATCCAAAAAATAATTTACCATTAAAAGGTTATTAATCCAATCTAATCCTACATACGAATTCAGAATTATAAATCATCAATGTTTATCAATTCGTGACAGTTAGAACAAACAAAATCATACTTTTGTTTTTGTTCTTCGGGAACATTTGTTTTTCTTATTTCAATAAAATGTGATATGTCAGCTCCACAATCAGGACATTCCTTTAAAGAAATCAATTTCTTACAATTAGGACAATAATAATCCCATGCCCATAATTCACTTTCTTTTATTTGAACAAGATTCATATTTATGGCTTGTCTGATCGTCAATAATTTAGATACTTGTTTACCGCATCCAGAACAAGATTCTTCTTTATTATCATCTCTTTCAACTGTTTCGTTTTCCTGTTCAAATTCCTTAGATTTCTCTTTAAAATCAGTATCTTTTTCTTTTTCAATATCCTGTTGATCATCTAGTTCTTGATCATATGATTCAGGTTGCATATTTGACTCTTGATATCCATAGTTTTTATACCTACGAATAGATCTAGAAGAAACACCTAAGGCCTTAGCTATTTCATAATTCGTCATATCAGAGTTTCGATAAAGCTCGGATATCTGCTTTTTTAATTCCTCAGTTAATTGTTTTCCCATGCCCTCAATTCCATTATTATACGTTAAATCTAACCTACTTTGAAAGGTTAGATCTCAAACGTGGACTAGGCCGGACTAGGCCTCCAAGATGAAACATGGACTAGGCCATATTTAATATTTGGTTTAACTTCTATTTAACATTTAGGTTTGGCCTTCGAGTTCAACCAACCAATCAACCAACGAATCGGTTGCAACCAACCAACGAACCAACCTGGCCTAGGCCGGACTAGGCCTCCGAGAACAACCAACCAATCCCAACCAACCCGGACTAGGCCGGCCTAGACCTCCAAGTCCAAACGTTTCAAACGTTTGAAATCAAACCCTAGACCTTCAAAATGCCAGATGGCCTAGACCGGACTAGAATACAAATTAATTCAACAAAGATTTATCGAAATTAATAAAATCATCAACTTTAACAACGTTGTTTTTAATTTTTTCCGCTATTTTAGATCTCATTATTCTCGACATTAAATTTTGATCTATTGATTTGAAATAGTTATATAAAAATTCGTCAGAACTTTTGGATAATTCAAAAATTAGTTTATGTATTTCATCACTAGTTAACGGTAAATTTTCATTTAATTTCTTTTTAATATCCTCATCTAATGTTATTCCAGATCTTGAATGAACAACAGCAACCATGTGGGAATAAGCTTCTATATCAAAGTATAGATCCCAAACGTGATCAAAACCATCCCATGATATATCATCATCAATAACATGATTTTCTAACATTTCTCTGATTTTCTTGACATTTCTTGATGGATAAAAATATTTTCTAAATATATTCACTAATTCATCATCAGGATGAACTTCATAATCTCCATCTGAATTACAATAGAACCAATCATATAATTTATCATACATTTCATTCGAAAATGTAAATGTATATGCTCTAAAGATAATTAGAAGTTGTCGATCTATTAGAGGATATTTTTCATCTGTAATGCATTTAAGACTTTTATCTTCGGATATTGACCAACCTAATGGAGGATCAATTAATTTTTGTAATTCATCTATTCCATCTCTAATTTTATTAATGGCTTTCTCAAATTTCTTTTGTTCGATTTCAATTTTCTTATCATATTTTTCAAAAGCTTTTAGTAACTTCTCATCAATAAGTTTAGATGTATTACTCTTGGTATTTGATGTAGAACTAGATTTTTTTTGATCATGTTTTAAATATTTAAATTCATTAGGAATATTACTATATAAATTGACTCTTCCATCAGATGAAGAAATGATATTATCTTTCAATTTTTCTAAATATTTTATATCTTTTTTAACAAGTAATAAATTTTTAATTCGATCTGAAAGTATATATTTTCTATTTTTTGAATTAAATTTAATAACTTCGTTTGATGGATCTATCATTTTTTTAAGAAAATTTTCAAGATTACTTCGAATACATCTTCTTTCTATAGGAACTAATTGATTTTGTTGAATGTTTCTTTTCTTCGTTCTATTTATGTTTTTAGATTGATATGGTTTAATATTACCTATACGAATCAGTTGTTTACATTTTTCCCCAAGTCGTTTTTCAATTTCACTGAGATTATTGCATACATTATGATTTTTCATAATACAAAATTGAATTTCCCTTAATTTTAAACCCTCAGGATATTCTGCAAGTAGATTAACAATACTTCTATAAGGTTCTTCAGCTAATATTTTATCATCAGTTATTTTCGCACCCATTTTTACTCCTCACCATAAGTGCAATTTATGTAAATTGTATAAATTACAACTATTTAAATAGTGGAGCTTTTGATTAAACTTTAAAGTGAGGGGTATGGCGCATAAACATATTAGAAAAATTTCAAGAATAGGAAGTAATAGTCTCGGAGTAATTCTACCTATGTCTTGGTTGAAATACTATAATTTGAAAAATGGTGATTATTTAGAATTAATCAGTAATGGGACAATAAAAATTAAACCATCTAAAGAAAAAAAGAGATCTGGCTGAAAAGGGGGATTAAATGACCAATAGAAAGGTTAAGATCCCTCGAGAAGTTGAAGTTGATCGACAGAAAGAGCTAGAAAAAAAGAAAAAATGGTACTGTTTCAGATGTGGAGCTGAAATATCTCCAAATATTAAAAGAAGGAAGGACAAATATGGAGATATAAAAGGTCGCTGTCCCTTCTGTAAAAGAACTGCTGTTTTTGTTGATTATTATCCAAGTGCAGAAAATGTAGGAAAACATGAAAAACCCCCCTCTACTCTCTCTACTACATCTACTATATCTACTATATCTACTCCCTCTACTAATCCTTCTATAGGATATAAAATAAAAGGCTTATTACAAAAGGAAAGAAAACCTTTTCAAAGTATAGGGAGAAGAATTCATAATGATGTTTTTTATATCGGTTCAGTTTTAGAGGATGGTAAAGAACAATTAGATTGTATAATAACCAGTGGTCGTAAAATATACGTTGATTGGGGTAAAAAAAGTTACAATGAGATCAAACAGGATTTTGGTTTGAATTATAGGTTTTCTCTCTTTGCTGATTGTCTTGATTATTGGTGGTCAAATGCTTCGATTCTTAAATGGTTAGAGGAAAAATATACAGTTAATATTAAAGATCTCTTCAAAAAAATTGTTTCTATAAATAAAAAATATATGATCTATGAAGATAATAGGATCCATAAATATATTGCACTCGATATCATGAGATCTTATTTTTTTATTCTATCTCCGGCTAATGGTAGAACATACCATCATGCAGATCCTGGAAGTGGAAAGACTAATCAACTCATGGTTTACCGAGCTTTATCATTTAATCCTATGTCATCAACTGATTTTAGTTCAGCATCTATCTATCGTTTTATCGAAAGTACGTCTGGTACAATTCTTATTGATGATTTTGATAATCTACCCGATGAGCAAAAATCTGCAATAATTCAACATATTCGAACTAATTATAAGAAATTCAAAACAGTTCGAGCAGATGGTAACAAAAGCAATAGACCATATGGTTATAACTCTTATTCTCACCTTGTTTTCAATAATGTCTATGGCCTAGGTAACGACAGAATTACCCCTGAACGAGTAATTACAATCCGTCTGTTAAAACATAAAGAGGCAAAAGATATCACTGTCAATCCAGATGATTCTCAATTCAATCCTATAAGGGATGATTTGTATGTAATGACACTCCAATATTGCAAAGATATCAAGAAAATACATGATACATTAAAGGTTGAGGAGTTAAACTCACGAGATCTTGAGCTTATAAAAACAATTTTAGCCATTGCAAAAGTAATCGATCAGAAACTCTACGACGAGATATTGCAATGGTACAAAGAATTAATTGAACAAGAAAAACTCAAAGATCTGACCGATGAATGGGAATACCATCTTCTAAAAAAGTTATGGAATATCATCAAGGAAAAACAAGATAAAGAAATTGTTCAGGTTTTCGTAAAGGATATTGCTGAAAAAATCGCTTGTGATGTATGTGATCCTAACTCTGATAATTATAATAGGACACTATTACGTCTCTGTTCTTTTGTTGGTGGAAGATTAAAAGGCTATCTTTTTAGAGGTGGTATGACAAATGGTCGAACTCGTTATGATATTTACAAGGAGAGAGTACATCAAATTTTAGATACAAAAGGATGGTTTAAAATAGTAGAGGGAGTAGAGAGAGTAGAGCAAAAGGAACCCCCCATTGAATCGTTTAAACAAACATCAAAATCAAATAAAAAACCATTCGAAATAGTTAGTGAAATTAAAGAATATTGTCAAAAAGTCCAGAAGAACGGGTTGAATCCTTCATATACTGCTCTAGTTAATAATTTTGATGAAAATACTATTTCTAAATTGATCGAAAGCGGTCAATTGAATAAGATCCCAAAATCTGATTGTTATAGATGGAGTGATAATTGAATGAAAAATAATAGTAATATTGTAAATGTAAACAAGCTGTTACACGAATATTCTAAACTAAATGTAAGTCCAAAAGCTGTTAGAGAGCTCTCAGGACGTATTATCGATAAGCTCTATGATATTACTCCCGATCTTGATAGGATCGCTAAGAGTCATGGTAGAAAGACGATTATGGAGGAGGACGTGATCGAGCTCCTTGGTTTTGTTGAGAAGAGTGTTATCTAATGAAAGTAGCAATTTATGTGAGGGTTAGCAAAGAGGATCAACATCCAGAAAATCAGATCTTAGAACTTGAAGAATTTGCGAAAGATAGGAATTTTGATGTTTTTCATACCTATGTTGATAGGATCTCAGGTTCTAAAGATACTCGGTCAGCTCTTAATGAGCTTATGATAGATGCTCGCGATAAAAAGTTCTCTGCAGTTATTGTTTGGAAACTTGATCGACTTGGGAGATCCTTACAACATTTGATTCAAGTTATTCAAGAATGGAATCATTTAGGTATTCAATTTATTTGTAAGACTCAAGATATCGATACCACTAAGCCAAGTGGTAAGCTTATTTTTCATATTTTTGGAGCCATTGCAGAATTTGAAAGAGAGATTATCAGAGAAAGGATCCTTTTGGGCTTAGAACGTAGAAAGAAGGAAGGAAAACCACTCGGAAGGCCAAAGGGATCTAAGGATAAAAAGAGACGGAGGAAGTCAGGATATCTTCAACGTTGGACTAGTAAAAAAACTACCCCCTATAAAATAGGGGATTTGTCTAGGGAGAATTATGCAAAATAAAAAAACACTTGTTTTTTTAACCACCTTCGACATCAGTTTTACTTTGATTTATTGCTTCTTTCTTTTTTTTGGCGATTTTCCAAGTTGACCTTATATAATATCCAAATGATAAAGCAAAACCAATTGCAATTGCAATTATTGGTGTCCATACAACAGAACCAATTGCAATCGTCAATGTTACTGCTAAAACAAAAACTGAAATTGCGAGTATTACAATGGTGTTCGCAATTATATCTGTTTCCTCATCACGTTCTACAACAACCATGTATTTACCAAGATAGTCTATTAAATATTAAGATTTTTGGAGGTTTTCAAAACAAAAAAACAGCTGTTTATTTAATAAAAAATTATCAAGAAAAATTATTTTGTTTCCCAATCAGGATTATTCTTTTTATACCAAGGACAGTTGAAACAACCCCCATATTCATTATAACCGTAATCTCCTTTTTCAAAGTTTCCAGTTATAAACCAGCATGTATTTCCAAAGTTGTGGATATAAACTTCACATTTATTTCTAAATTCTTTTGGGCAATCCAAAAATTCCCAGCAATTTCGAGGCTCAGATTCTTTGGATATAGTCGTCATATCGAAATTAGTAATATTATTTTTAGATTAAATGTTTTTGGTAACTTTTGTAATATAAAAAGTGACATATTTAAAAAATATATTACTATTAGCACTATCTATGTATGTTATTACCAGTCTTATTTAAAACAAAAGTTACAAGTAGATATATCATTTTATAATAAATCGATCCTAGTAAATTTTGTTTATTTAAAAATCATATTCTGCAATAATCTTTCCATCAAAATCTACAAGTCTTCTCTTTTTCCCGTTTTCTTCTACTGTCATATCAAAAAACGTGCCAATTTTTCTCCATTTCACCATATTTATCACCTAATTATCGTCTTGAGTTCGATTGGTCAATATTTATTTGTATTAATGGCTTATTATAATTTCCTCAAAATCATCGATAATTGTCGAATTTTTTTTAAAATTAATAATGAAAAACCCAAAATAACAGTTGTTGGAGGCCATATTTAATTGAATAAACGAGGAAATCATTTTAATAATCATTACAATGCAGATCCTACAGCAACCTTATTTGATGCTGTGGGAGGCGAAAACAAAGTATGGAATATTTTAAATCAAATAGGCAAGCGACCGTTGAATACTCAATACCTCGATGGTATCGATATGGAGGACTATCTTGATGTAGTTCTTAAAAACACTAATAGAATTGATTTTCCGATTATATTAGATCCAAAAACTGCATCTTTTTATGATGTTGCAATACATGGCGTTTTACGACAGAGAAAGGCTAAATCAACAGTCAGTAAATTAATTGGATATGCTCGATTCATGGAAAATCATAGAGTTCCTGTGAATTTTCGAGATCCTAATTATAAAAATTTCATAAAGCACATGGATTACAGAGAACAAATTGAAAATACAGGATATGGGGCTCTAGGCCGTGAATGGGATACAATGAAGATGTTTCTTCGAGCTTATGGAATTCCATTATCTGATTGGCCTTATACACCCCCATCAAGACCTTATTACACTGCTAAAACGGTTCCATTACCCGATCAAGTAAATAAAATTCTACATTTGACTTATTCAGAGGATCCTTATGAAAATGCTCTCATTCAATATCTTCTAACACATAATTTTATTGTTGGATGGCGTGTACCAAGTGAACCATCAGTTGTTAAAGTCAGTGATATCAAATTAGATTTAGGGGAAATAATAATTACAGAACCTAAAAAACATCATAGCACTCGAGCTATTGATCCTAAAGAGATTATGATAAATACTAGAAGAAAATCCTTTAAAAATTGGATTGATGCTTGGAGATCTCGAGTTGAAAACCAATATTCTAATGATTATCTATACCTTAATCCAGAAGGAAAACCATTTTCGAAAGAATCTTTACGGATGTTTTTAAACCGCAAAGCTACTCCATTAATAAGACAATTTATTCCTGAATATCATAACTATATTTCAAGAGATTTTTGTGCAATTGCACGACTCATTAGAACTAAAATCCAGTATGGATCATTTGATGAATTTGAAATTAAAGAATGGCTTGGCCATACAAAAATCCAGACAACCATGAGTTACATAAAGGATGCAAAACGGTACTATAACAAAGCCCCGTATGATTGGATCTATCGTGTCCTCAAAGCCTTAAAAATTGGCGAGGATAACACGAAAAATCAAAAGACCTCAAAAATAGGCTCTTTTGACCGAATTTTCTCCGAGAGAGATAAACGGACGTGGCGGGATTCGAACCCGCGATCCCTGGCTTAGAAGGCCAGTGCCATATCCAGGCTAGGCCACACGCCCACAAACTAATAACGCTGAGGGGGAGATTCGAACTCCCGCTCCCCATATGGAGAACCGGCTCTCAAGGCCGGCGCGGTAGGCCGGGCTTTGCTACCTCAGCATATTATTTTGTTTATCTATCTGTATACTGCTGATTAATATAAAGTGTATTAGAGCTTAATAAAAAGATTTTTTCTACGATTTTAATACAATTTCAATATGGACGCCGTCTGGAACTTGTATACGCATGAGTTGTCGAAGTACTCTATCACTTGCATCCAAATCAATAAGTCTTTTATGGATTCTCATTTCCCAATGATCCCAAGTTTCCGTTCCTTCTCCATCTGGAGATTTTCTACAAGGAACTCTAAGATGTTTAGTTGGTAATGGAACAGGTCCTCTTATTGCAACTCCTGTTCTTTCTGCAATCATTTTAATTTGACCACAAACTTCTTCAAGTTTTTTTGATTCCGTGCTGGTTAACGATATTCGTGCTTTTTGCGCTGGCATCCTTGGTACTCCTTATTATAAAAAAAGAAAAAGAAGCCTATTTTGCTTCTTCTACATCTAAACAAACACCAGCAGCTACAGTTTGTCCCATATCTCGTATAGCAAACCTTCCAAGTTGTGGTATTTTCTTTGAAGGTTCAATAACCATTGGTCGAGTTGGTGTTATCTTGACTACTGCTGCATCACCAGTTTTAATGAAATCGGGATTTTCTTCTTTTACGGCACCTGTCTTGGGATCAAGCTTCTTTTGAATCTCTTCAAATCTGCAAGCAACTTGTGAAGTATAGCAGTGAAATACTGGTGTATAACCTTTCGTTATTACAGATGGATGATTTAATACCATAATCTGTGCTGTAAATGATTTTGCAACAGTTGGTGGATTACTTGTTGGACCGGCAACGTCACCTCTTCTGATATCATTTTTATTGACACCTCGTAGATTAACGCCGACATTATCACCAGGTACTGCTTGATTTATTTGTTCATGGTGCATTTCAATGGTCTTAACTTCTCCATTTACCCCACCAGGTTTTGTACTCGGTTTGAAAATGAGTTGTTGCCCGGGTTTCATTACACCACATTCAACCTTTCCAACAGGTACGGTACCAACACCCTTTATTGTATAAACATCTTGAATGGGCCATCTGAGTGGTAGCTGAGTGGGTTTTTCAGGTAGAGTAAAGTTATCAATTGCTTTTAGAACAGTTTCTCCTGACCACCAGTCAAGTTTCCCCTTATCTTTTACATTATCACCAATATAAGCTGATACGGGTACATATTGTAATTGTTCCTCTTTGTATCCGACACTTTTTGCTAGTGTCTCGATTTCGTTTTTTACTGTTTCATATCTGTTTTTATCATAGCCTGGTTTTGTGTCATCCATTTTGTTGATTGCAACAATCATCTGTTTAACGCCAAGCGTTCTTGCAAGAAACATATGCTCTTTTGTCTGAGCCATTATTCCCTCTGGAGCTGCTACAACAAGTATCGCAGCATCAGCTTGGGACGTTCCAGTAATCATGTTTTTAACAAAGTCTCTATGACCAGGAGCATCAATAATTGTGATATAGTATTTATCTGTATCAAATCGTTTATGAGCTACATCAATGGTAAGTCCCCTCTCCCTCTCCTCTTTTAAATTATCGAATATCCATGCGAGAGCGAACGTTCCTTTTCCTTTTGCTTTTGCCTCTTCTTTGTATTTTTCTACCATGTGTGCTGGGAACTGCCCAGTTTGTAGTAAAATCTGTCCAACTAATGTTGATTTTCCATGATCGACATGACCGATAATTACCATATTCATGTGTGGTTTATCTGCCATAATTTTACCTCCAATTTTCTACATTTCAATTTAGTATTTATTCTTTTTCATATTCTTTTTAAGGGTTTGATAGCGTATACTCTTATTATTTATAAGATTTACCTAACAGATAAGCAAGTAGTGATGTGAAGGATATAGCGTATTAAATTCTATTTTCTTCGTATAATTTTTAATATTTTATCTCTCATCTCTTCCATTTTTTCCTTAGAATTTGCTTCGAGATTAAGTCTTAAAAGAGATTCTGTATTTGAAGGTCTCACGTTAAACCAAAAATCATTATATTCTATTGTAATACCGTCGAGATAGTTAATGTTCTTTGCATCTTTGAATATATCTCCTAGTTCCTTTATTTTACCTTGTTTGTCATCAACTTCTGAATTTATCTCTCCTGAATGGAAATATCTCTTGTAAGGATTTATTATATTTGAAAGTGCAAGCCCTGATTCAGACAATTCCTCTAAAATTTTTAAAATAATTACAATCGGAGCTTCGTAGAAGCTGTCTTCAAATCTCAAGAAATAGTGACCTGAAGATTCTCCGGCAAAATATGAATTTACTTCTCTCATTTTTTCTTTTATAAGAGAATGACCAACTCTAGTCATGACAGGTTTTCCACCACATTCGACAATCATGTCTTTAGTTATTTTTCCAGGTCGTATATCATAACAAATAGTTGCCCCAGGTCTCTCACGGAGAAAGATTTTAGCTAAAAGCCCTCTGAGTATGTGTGGAGGAACTGTTTCTGCTTTTTCATCAATAAAAAATATTCTATCTCCATCTCCATCAGTAGCTATGCCTAAATCAGCATGTTCTTCCAAAACTTTGTTTTTTAAATCTACAAGATTTTCATCCTTAAGAGGATCTGCTTGATGGTTTGGGAATGTTCCGTCCAAATCAAAATACATTTTAATTAATGTACAGGGTAGTTTTGAAAAAATTGCCTCCAGATACTGTGCTCCCATTGCATTACCAGGATCCGCAACAATTTTAAACGGCTTGATTTTTTTAATATCAGTATATGTAAGATCATGATTTAGCTGATCCTGCAAAACATTTTCCCTTTTAGTTACTGTTCCTTTTTTAGCAACAGTAAAATTGTTATTGATAACGAGCTCTCTTATCTTATAAATACCTGTATCTTTACTAACTGGGATCGTTTTTCTTCTTACAATTTTAAAACCATTGTATTCTTTTGGATTATGAGATGCTGATACCTGAATACCGCCATCATATCCATAATTTGCCACAGCAAAATAGAATGTTGGTGATGATGCCAGTCCAATTTCTACTACATTTGCTCCTTGGTCTATCAGTCCTTTTATTAAAAATTTTTTAAGTTGAGGTGAGGAAATCCTCATATCAGAAGCTACAACAATATTTAATTCTTGGTTCTTGTTTTCTTCCTTTAGTAAAGTAATATACGCTCTACCAATTTTATATGCCGTTTCTTCATTAATTTCATCAGGATAGATTCCTCTGATATCATATGCTTTAAAAATGTGATTTGGTATCTCCTGATTCATTATCCTTCAATAGCTATTTACTTATAAAAAGTGATTGTTATCATAAAAAATCCTACATTTTTAATCTCGTTATATTATTCACCAAGTACATTACCGATTTGTTTTTTTGGATATCCATCAGGGATTGATTGATTCCAAACGACCTCATTTTCTAAAACTGTTTTTTCGTAAATTTTTTCATTGTCACCAACAACTGAATTTTTTAGATTCGAGTGATTACTGATTACACAATTTTCACCAATTACACAATTTTTCATTTTAACGTTTTTACCAATTTTAACGTTATCAAAAACAATTACAGAATCCAGTCTTGATTTCTCCTTAATAAAAACATTATTTCCAATGCTGGAATTAGTAATTTTACCATTAAGTTTACAATTTCTTCCTTTATAATAATCTAATTTTTTATTTTTAAGAAGTAATTTGTGAACATCGATATAGCTCTGTATTCTACCAACATCTATCCAGTATCCTTTGAACTCAAAGCCATAAAATTTTCTAGTTTTATTGATAATTTGAGGGAATATCTCTTTTTCCATGGATACTAAACGCCCTGTTTCTATATAATCCAAAACCTCTTCTTTTAAAAAATATGCACCTGCATTTATCAGATTTGATGGTGCTTCTTCTGGTTTTGGTTTTTCAACAAAACGTATTACATTGCCATCATTTTTTATATCTACTACACCAAATTCAGTAACATTTTCTACTGGCCAAAGAGAAATAGTAGTAACAGCATTTTTCTTTTTATGAAATTGTACCATTTCCCCAAGATTTATTGAACATATGATATCCGAATTTAACACAAAAAATGGTTCAGTTATATGTTTTTCAGCAAATTTTACAGCCCCACCAGTTCCTAATGGTTCTGGTTCATCATTTACTATTATTTCTTTCCCAAGATCATTATTTTCAAAATATTCTTCGATTTGATTTCTTCTATAATTAACTGCTAAAATTACTTTATCAACTTCCTTTGGTAATGAATTAATTAAATAACAAATCATAGGTTTGTTTAGAATAGGCAAAAGAGATTTCGCTCTTGTATATGTTAATGGTCTAAGTCTTGTTCCAAATCCACCGGCAAGAATAATTGCTTCCATGCAGTTTCTCCGTTATATTTTCTGAAGCCATGAAATAGTTGTATACATATTAATTTTAACATTTCAGAAATTAATGAGTTAAAATTACCTAAATTTAATAGATGAAAATTGATTTATATTAGTAGTAGTATTATTATAAAGAGGTATTAATAATGAAAGTTACCGCTTATAAGAAATTTATACAAATAATTACGATAATTTGCATAGCATTAATTGTCTCTCCCATCAGCAACGCAGGATTAAATATAAAGGGAGAATTAAAGGAAAATCACAAAATTGAGGCACAAAAATTAGTACTAAATCAGGAGTCCAAAGGCACTGAATATTGGGCATTACTTTTTGCAGTTGGAGTATACAAAAATAATCCAGATCAAAATCGTCCGTCTATGCTTGAAGCTGTGGATAATCTATATGATGTGCTTCTTGATTCACCTCAGTGGCAAGTTGAGCATATCCATAAAATTACTGGTAGTGAAGCAACGGGTTTAAGACTTATACAAGAACTTATTTGGTTAATAAAAAACGAAGATAGTGATGATATGTCACTTATCTATTTAACAACACATGGTTCTAAATTGAGGGATTTTAGAGGTTATCCTTTGGATCTTCCACCTAAAGATGAGTATGATGGAGCAGATGAATTTCTTGTTATGTATGAAGGTTTTGATAAATGGTACGCATTTATATGGGATGATTTGTTGAATTTCTTTCTTAGTTTATTACAATCAAGAGGAGTCTGTCTCATAGTCGATAGTTGTTTCAGCGGGGGATTTAATGATTATCCAATGTTTTCAAGATCCCAACCAGTTGAATATACTGCTGAATCGTTTACTCAAGGTTTTGCTAAAGAACTAGCATCACAAGGTAGAGTAGTTTTGATGTCATGTGGGGAAAATGATGTATCCTATGGATCAGATTTCTCAGATTTACTCATAACAGGTTTTGTAGGATTAGCTGATTTTCCTCCTTTTGGAAATGGTGATGGAATAAATTCTGCAGAAGAAGCTTTTTCATTAGCAGATTTTTGGTTGACATTTATTGGTCAACAGAATCCCACGATTTTTGACCAATATCCTGGAGAATTTCCAGTAACCTATTAAAAAGATTTGAAAATATTTAATTGAAAAACAGGAACTGAAACATTTAAAAACTATTTTAAATTCTGAGATTTCACGATAAAAATGCTTAAAGGGCTCGTGGTCTAGTGGTTATGACTACAGAAATTTTGCGCCGTTTCTCGACGAGAAAAGTGACGAGAATCTCCACGTTATTTTCCACGAACTCTATAAAAACCTTCTTTTTTCTTTTTAAAAAATCTAATACAACGGACAAGATTTGAACTTCTTTTAACTTAAAATGAAGCCATTGTAGATCAATGTTCAGATTGGGTTTAACTATTTTTTAGTTGTATTTAATTTGTTTTTTAGTTATTGTTTTATAACAAGAATTTGTTCATTTTGATATGAAAACTGTTTCTGGTAAAGATAAGGAAAAAATCCTATTATATGCACTTACTACTTGTGTTTGGTGTAAAAAAACAAAGAAGCTATTAAATGATCTTGGTGTGAAATATTCGTTTATTTTTGTTGATGAATTAAAGAGTAGAGAAA
>CAYGAC010000036.1:0-7502 GCA_964347865.1 uncultured Thermoplasmatales archaeon | reverse complement strand
AATTCAAGATATCGTGGTGACGATTCACTTATTAGTCTTAATATCGTTGAACAAATCAATAGTGGAAAACATAACGATATTAAATTATACAAACTTACCGAGTTTGGTAAAGAAATTATAGAATCACTTAGAGATAACAGAAGATAATTTTAATTTAAACAATTTTTAATCGAAACTAATAAAACATGGGTGTTTGTTAAAGGGTTGTAAGGGTGTCAATTCAATGACCCATATAAATATTAATGACATGCTTACATCATATGATAAAAAGAATCTTGTTATAGCTACTGTTTGTTCTCATTCAAGTCTTCAAATTTTTAATGGTGCTAAAAAGGAAGGATTTAAAACTCTTGGTATTTCTATTGGAGAACGGAAAAAATATTATGATGCTTTCCCTCATGGTAAACCAGATGAATTTTTCATTGTTGACAAGTATAAAGACATAGTTAATTATGCTGAGGAATTGAAAGAAAAAAATGTCATCATTATTCCTCATGGTTCTTTCGTTGAGTATCTTGGAGCTGAAAAATTCTTAACGTTAAATTTACCTACTTTTGGTAATAGAAATGTCCTTATGTGGGAATCGGACCGGAAAAAGGAAAGAACTTGGCTTGAAGGTGCTGGTCTTACGATGCCTAAGGAAATAAAGGATCCAAAAGAAATCAATATCCCTGTAATTGTGAAATATCATGGAGCTAAGGGAGGGAAAGACTTTTTCATTGCAAAAACGTACGATGAATTTTCAAAACGGGTCAAAAAAGACAAATCGTATACCATTCAAGAATTTGTTATGGGAACTCGTTATTATCTTCACTATTTTTATTCACCCATTCAAAATAACGCATATAGATTAACTAAAGGAAGTCTGCAACTTTTATCAATGGATCGGCGAGATGAAACAACCATTGATGAGGTGCAAAGATTGGGTTCAATCGCAGAGTTAGAAGAACTAGGTATACATCCAACATTTGTAGTAACGGGCAATATCCCGATAGTTATGAGAGAATCATTATTACCAAACGTCTTTGAAATGGGAAAAGCAGTTGTAGAAAAATCAATTAAACTCTTCGGTGGTGTGATTGGCTCCTTTTGCCTAGAAACTGTGGTTACCGAAAATCTAGAGTTTAAGGTTTTTGAAATTTCTGCTCGTATCGTTGCAGGTACTAATCCGTATGTTTCTGGTTCTCCTTATTCTGAATTTATTCAGCCGGATTTATCAACAGGACGGAGGATAGCACAAGAGATAAAATTTGCTACGAGAAAAAAAGTTTTAGATAAAATACTTACCTAAATTTTAAAGTCAATTACTTATTTAACCATACTATAATCCCAATTTGAGCCCATAATCTGTTTTCTGCTTCATCAAAGATAACAGATTGTTTTCCATGAGCTACCTCTTTTGTAACTTCATACCCATAATAAGCAGGTAAGCAGTGCATAAATATAGCATCAGGTTTTGTTTGTTTCATAATATTCTGATCAATCGTATAACCTTGAAATTCTTTGATACGTTTTTCTTTCTCTGATTCATCTCCCATGGAAATCCAGGTATCCGTTGCAATGACATCTGCGTCCTTTGCACAACCTTTTATGTTATCAGTTACTTCGATTGTAATTCCAAATTTCCTTGCTCTTATAACATATTTCTCATCTGGCCAATATTGTTTTGGAGCTACAATCCTTATATCCATCCCAACAATACCGCATCCCAGAAGATATGAGTGAGCCATATTATTATTTCCATCACCAATGTAGACAAATTTTAATTTTTTAAACGTCTTTTTATGTTCTTTGATTGTCATCAAGTCAGTAATAACTTGACAAGGATGTTCTTCATCATCAAGCCCATTAATAATTGGTATTGTTGCATGTTGGGCAAGTTCTATCATAGCTTTGTGACTTTTAGCTCTGTACATAATTATATCGAGGTACCGTGATAACACGAGAGCGGTATCCTCTATTGTTTCTCCTCTCCCTAACTGTATATCGTTTGTACTAAGGAAAATTGATTGACCTCCCAATTTTATCATTCCTACTTCAAATGACACTCTTGTTCGTGTGGACGATTTTTCAAAAATCATTCCCAAGGTTTTTCCTTTCATTAATTCAATAGATTCTCCTCTTTTTGATTTTTGTTTTAACTTGATTCCGTTATCAATTATCTCTTCTAAATCATCTTTGACATCTAACATAGAAATTAGGTCGCGTTTCATCGAAGGAGAAATACTATTTACTCCTATAAACATATCGTCGTGGGAAAATCTATATTCACAAAATCTATTTTGAAATTTGATGGGCGTCGATATTGGGGATTTATTCAAAAAAGAAAAAATCTCGTTTCATGATTTGCATGATAGAGTAATTGTAATAGATGCACACAATGTTCTTCATCAATTTTTATCTATTATTAGACAAAGAGATGGAACTCCTTTAAAGGACTCTAAAGGTCAGATTACATCACATCTTTCGGGTCTTTTTCATAGGACTGCTAATATGATTGATGCACGAATACGACCAGTATATATTTTTGATGGTGAACCTCATCAATTGAAAGCAAAAACAATTGAACAACGTAGGGAAAGAAAAGAGCGTGCAGAGAAAGAATGGAAAGAAGCTTTAGAAAAAGGAGATTTGGAAAAAGCTAAAACAAAAGCACAACAAACCTCAAGAGTGACAGATGAAATAATAAAACAAAGCAAAGAACTGCTCGATGCGTTAGGAGTCCCCTATATTCAAGCACCTTCTGAAGGTGAAGGTCAAGCTAGTTATATGGTTAAGAGAGGCGACGCATATGCAGTTGGTTCTCAGGATTTCGATTGTTTATTGTTTGGTTCTCCAATACTAATAAGAAATTTAACATCATCTGGAAGAAGAAAATTACCAAATAAAAAAGCGTATGTAAAAGTAAATCCTGAATTAATAAGATTGAAACCTACACTTAAATCACTCGATATTCTTCAAAAACAACTCGTTGATATGGCTATACTAATAGGAACAGATTATAATGATGGAATCAAAGGTTACGGTTCTAAAAAAAGTTTAAATCTTATTAAAAAAGCAGGTAATGTGGAAAACGCAGTAGCTATTGTAGGAGGATCTGATGTTCCTACAATACAAGATATTAAAGAAATCCGCGATATATTTCTAAAACCCAAGGTTAAAGATGATTATTCTTTGAAATGGTCAAAACCAGATAACGAAAAAATATACAAAATATTGTGCGATAAGCATCAGTTCTCTAAGGAAAGAGTAGAGCCGGTTTTAAATAAATTTTCAGCTATTGAAAATATAATAAAACAAAAAAATCTCTTCGATTTTTAATAGTAAAACGCTGTTCAAGAATGCTTCCTTAGGTAAAATTATAGTTTTCACTTACGAAATAGTATGGAAATCGTATAAAATATACATTTATTACAAAATTGTCTCAACAGAAATTTTATAATTTTATTAAAAATATTTATATAGTCTTTGTCCGATACTAATAATACCTGTATTTATATTTGGGAGGAATAATATGAAAAAAATTGTAAGTATATTGATATGTATGCTGCTTTTCGTTACTGCAACAACAGTAACAGGGACAAAAAATTTTAATGTTGATAATGAAGTTGAGAGCGAAATAAAATGGATTAGTACGAAAACTTCATTATGTGTAATGCCTACTGATTGGTTACATTATGATGATGGTACTTGTGAAAATGCTCTTGGTCTAACCGCTGGAGGAGAATTAACCGAAGCAATAAGATTAACACCTACAGAGCTTAGTGGATATGATGGTTATGGGATTTTTAAGGTAAGAGTTATGCATGGATGGCCAGATGGTACACCACAACCTGCACACGATGGTTACGTACGTATCTGGGAAGCAGGTACGACCTCAGAACCTGGATCTCTAGCAATAGAAGTATCATTTACATCACCTGCAGAAAATGATTGGGTCAATGTATCATTATCGGATCCATATGTTATAAATGCAAGCGAAGATGTATGGGTTGGTGTAGCATGGGATCATGGCGTTGGTGAATTTCCTTGTGGTTTTGATACAGATTCAAGTAATCCAAAAGGTGGATATCTATACTATGAAGGAGGCGGATGGACAACACTTACCGCAATTGGTTATCCCGGAAATTGGAACCTCTGGGCAGGATTAGAAGGCATTAGTGAACCTCCAGAAACTCCTGGAATACCTGATGGGCCAAATAATGGTATGACTGATGTTGAATATACATTTAGTGCAACTACAACCGATCCTGAAGGAGAGCAAATCTATTACAAGTTCGATTGGGGCGATGGTAAAGAAAGTGAATGGGTAGGACCATACAATTCTGGTGATACAGGAAGTGCATCGCATATTTGGGAAGAAGGAGGAAGCTTTGAAGTAAGGGCAAAAGCCAAGGATATTCATGATAAAGAAAGTAATTGGTCATCACCACATACGGTTACAATAACCCAAGGACCAAGACTTGAAGTGGGTATGACAAAAGGTGGATTATTTAAGGTAAAAACACCAATTAAAAATACTGGAGCTTTACCTGCAAATGGTGTAGAATGGAAGATAACACTCGAGGGCGGTGCCTTTATCGGCAAAGAAACTACTGGTACAGATGATATACCTGCAAATGGAGAAATAACAGCATCTTCAGGTTTAATAATTGGATTAGGAAATACAGTAGTAACTGTTACTGCAGAGATACCAGATGGAGTTTCAGATTCAAGAACTCAAAGTGGTTTTATCTTGTTTTTCTTAATCAATATAAAAATTGGTGGTTAGCAGTTAGTCTAGCTATAATTGGGAGATTCTCTCCCAACTTCTTATTTTTAATTAACTGAAGGCAAAAAGATAAATAGTCCATATTAATATATTTATATAAATACTATAGGGGGCTTAAAGCAACTTATGTACTGAAAAATATGTGGAGACATAATATGAAGAGAATTTTTGGTGGAAAAAATATTGCATTAATTGTAGCACTTGTTTTTGTTATAACAAGTGTAATGCCTAGTTTAAGCGGCTCTAACATTAATAGGATAAATCAATATAATGATAATATTGTAATAACGATTGAAAATAAGGAAGATACCATATCAATCAATTATCAAATACATGAATATTCATCTGAGAATATAATTATTGATGGAAATACCTATTTAAAAATTGTTTTAGATGATGAATCAAATATAATGATAAAGGGAAAACCCGAGCTTCCTAATGTTTGCCGAAGCATTATTATTCCTGATAATTCTAAAATGGAAATCGAGGTTAAACAATCTCAATACAAAGAATTTGACAATGTTCGAATAATACCTTCAAAAGGACATCTACCCCGATCAGTAAATCCAGAAGAAACACCATATGAATTTGATGAAATATACAATGAAGACAAATGGTTTCCAGAAGAAATTGCAGAACTACGAGAACCTTACATATTACGTGATTTTAGAGGCATAGTGGTTGAAGTTAATCCTTTTCAATATAATCCTTTTGAAAAAAAATTGCGCTTCTATAATGATGTTACAATAGAAATTTATTCTGATGGCCCCGATACAACTAATATAATAAATAGGAACAATTTACCCTTAAAAATTGATAGAGATTTTAGTCAAATTTATACAAACCATTTCATCAATTTACAAACTATATTTGATAACCAATACAATCCAGTAGAAGAACAAGGAAATATGCTCGTAATTACATATGATGATTTTTGGGATTCCATGATACCTTTTGTTCAATGGAAAAATATGAGGGGAATTCCAATAGAAATGGTAAATGTTTCAACGATTGGAAATGCCAATGCGATCAAGACATATATTGAAAATTATTACAATGATTATGGTCTAGCCTTCGTATTATTAGTAGGTGATGCAGCACAAGTTCCAACACTATATACCTCTCCATATACATCTAGTGCATCTGATCCAAGTTATTCTTACATTGTTGGTGATGATAATTACCAAGATTTATTTGTGGGTCGATTTTCCGCACAAAACACAGATCAGTTGGCAACGCAAGTTGAAAGATCCATTGAATATGAAAAATATCCACAATCTGGTGCAGATTGGTATCATAATGGAACAGGTATAGCTTCTAATCAAGGCCCTGGTGATGACGGTGAATATGATGATGAACATATGGATAATATAAGGGATGATTTGTTAGATTACACCTATTCTATTGTTGACCAAATATACGATCCAACTGCTACATCAAGTATGGTAACTGAAGCAATAAATGATGGGCGCAGCACTGTAAATTACTGTGGTCACGGATCTCCAACTTCATGGGGTACAACAGGTTTTAGCAATAATAATGTCAATGCATTAACAAATGACAATATGCTTCCGTTTATTTCTTCTGTTGCATGTAACAATGGAGAGTTTGATAGTTATGATACGTGTTTTGCAGAAGCTTGGCTAAGAGCAACCAATGATGGAGAACCAACAGGAGCAATTGGTATGTTTGCCTCTTCACAAAGCCAAAGTTGGAATCCACCAATGGATGCCCAAGATGAAATAATTGATATTTTGATAGAAACATATGAAGATAATAGAAGAACGACATATGGTGCTTTATGTTTTGAAGGAACAATGCATATGATGGATGAATATGGTTCAAGTTGCTATGATGAGACTGATACCTGGACTGTGTTTGGAGATCCTTCTTTACAAGTTAGAACAGATACACCAACTGAAATGATCGTTAACCATGATTCAATCATTCCAATTGGTGCAACAACTTTTGATGTAGAAGTTGAAGAAGTAGAGGGTGCTCTTTGTGCTCTCTCTAATAATTTCAATCTGTTGGGATGTGGATATACAGATGAAACGGGTCAAACTTCAATCAATCTTAGTGAACCAATCCCATTTTTTGAAGATGGTGTAGAATTAGTGGTAACAGCTTATAATAAAATTCCCTATAATCGTTCAATACAAACCGGTACTAGCTATCCACCCGATCCTCCAATAGTCGATGGAGCCACTGCAGGAAAACCAATTAAAGAGTATGAATATACAGCAATTACAACCGATCCTGAAGGAGATCAAATATTTTACATGTTTAACTGGGGAGATGGAACATCAACTGAATGGCTAGGACCATTTAACTCAGGAGATTCTATTGATATAACTCATGCTTGGACAGAGATAGGCGATTATGAGATTAAGGTCAAAGCCAAAGATACTGAGGAAGCTAGTAGTAGATGGTCAGATCCATATTTGATGCAGATAGTATTACCAAAAGTAGACGTCGGGGTAATCAAAGGAGGTCTATTCAAAGTAACTGCAACGATTAAAAACACAGCAATTGCTGAAGCTGAAGATATTACCTGGAAAATTACCTTTGATGGTGGTTTAATATTACTCGGAAAAGAAAGCGCTGGTACACTTGATACTATCCTCGCAGGAGAAGAAACAACGGTATCTTCGAAATTAATTCTAGGTTTTGGACCGACACGAGTTGTTATGACCGTTGAGATACCAGAAGGATCCGATACGAGAAACCA
>CAYGAC010000035.1:0-27586 GCA_964347865.1 uncultured Thermoplasmatales archaeon | reverse complement strand
TTTGTGATATTTATCGATAAAAGATAATGATTCATTTACTGTGGGATTGAGGATGTTTTTTATCAAATTAAATCTCCCTAATCTGTAATCTATTTTATGATAAATCTTTGTTTTGGTTTTTATAGCATCAAATGAATGCCCAAATCGACATTAACCAAGATTAGGCAAAAACTAAATCTCGCCATTACAAATATGAACCAAGTCAGTTAACCCATCTCGAGAAATATCAACCATGTAGATATATTGCATACTGTCTGCAAATCATATATAACTAATTTAAGGTGTAATCTGAATCATTCAAAATCTTTTTTTACAGGTAAACTTAAAGATTTTTACCAATAAATTCGAAACTAAATCTCCCATCAAAAGTTTATTTTTGTGACGTCATTTAGTCGCTCGTATCCCAAGATCTCCCCAGACAATATTATGGAAATAAGGTCTGAGAGTAAAATTGATCATATTTGTACATACTACAATTTCTTTACGATGTTATTTTCGTTTTGTGCAATTTTATAATAAAATAATTTATTAAATATCTCGTTATTATGAAATATATAAGGAGGAAAAATATGACAAATAGTTTAGTTAGGGAAGGATTGGTTTTAGCCATAATAGTGTTGTTTATAGGAGCAGGTGTTGCTCCGGCTATAAGTGGGAGTACTGTACCATCTCTTAATGAAGGACATTGGATGGTAATTATTGACTCTGAGAATGAAGCAGAAATATTCAAAGAAATAGAAGAAACGGTAGATAAAGTTCTTGTTGTGGATGAAATTATTGGAGACAGACATGTTAAATATTGGGAGCATATTGTTAATGATGTTTACATAAAAAACGATTCTATCTTATTACATATGGATATAGAAAATCATAATATACTGCGTTATGAACGAAGTTGGACAGAGATTGATATTGATTTATTGCCTGCTTTAGACGATTTGTTATTTGAACCAGAGGATTATTTTTGGAAAAAAGCAGTAATATTTATGGATAATAATGATTGCACTTGTTTCTATATTTTCCACGAGTCACAAGAATTTCCTTTGTTATGTTGGGAAGTCAGACATAATGATGGAACAACGATTATGTATGACTTTTATGGATATGAAATCGGGTATGGAACACCTGCACCATCGAGTGGTTTTTTACTATCAGGATACCATAATGAGAGTCTCCCAGATCCATGGTTAAATTATAGACTAAATGCTGAGTATTGGTTCGATAGATGGTGTACCTTAACAACTGGCATATCTGCGCCGACCCCAGCAACAATATCCTCCTACGTTAGTAATTCAAATTATGAATTGTTCTACGAGATGGCACATGGAAATTATTGGGTTTTTCAGGCAACTAGTAATTTTAGTTACCATTCATTCGAACTTAAAAATGATATGGACGGTAGATCACCAATGAAATTTGCATTTATTGGCAGTTGCGATGGCATGTCTAACACTGGCCCAGGTTCCTTCTCATATGAGTTTAGAAAGGGACAAACGACAGATACTGTTACTGTTGGATTTAGTGGTATGGGATCCTGTCCAGGTTCGAATGTCGCTTTTGAATGGCAAGATTTTATGTTTAATAAAATGGATGAAGGTTTTACTATAAAGGAATCATTTGATTTAGCATCTGCTGAATTTCCTACTATTGCAGATTGTGTTGTCTTTGTAGGAGATGTAAATTTAACTGCAGATGAAAACCAGAATCCACATATTCCAACTATCATGGGTCCAGCAAGTGGAAAAGCAGGCACGTCCAATAACTATAATTTCGTCTCAATAGATCCTGATGGCGATGATGTATCCTATTACATTGAGTGGAGTGATGACTCAAATAGTGGATGGATTGGTCCATATGAATCTGATGAAGAAATTGTAGTGAGCCATACTTGGGATAGGATAGAAACATACAGAGTAAGAGTAAAAGCTAAGGACATATATGGTGAAGAAAGCGAGTGGGGCTATCTTGAGGTGACGATTCCGAAAAGTAAAGCCTTCAATATAAATCCGATGATCCAAAGATTCATGAAGAATCATCTACGGATGTTCCCAGTAATAAGACAACAGCTAGGATTATAATAATCTACACTCAAACCCCTCTCTTCTTTTTCAAATTTTATATCAATCTCTCTACAGATACAGACTATCATTTTTTACTAGTAAATTCGAAACAAAATCTCCCATCAAAAGTTTGTTTTTAGACGTTATTTGGGCGCTAGAATTCCAATTCTAAATTTTAATATTTATAGATATGATTCTAAATTGCGTAAAAATAATGACCCTAAGTTCGAAAAATTTCTAAAAATGTATATAAGTTAATTTTGATAAACAAATATATTGGTGATAATAAATGAATGGGCGATATAACCAAAAAAGTAGCATTATAGTTATTTCAGTTTGTTTTATTATTTTTAGTTCATTTATATTACCAGTTATTGCCCAGGATAGTAATCAATCAGGACAAGGTTCTGGTAACCATGGAAATGGAAATAATTCTCCCTATACTGAACCAAATGAATCACCCAATGATTCACCAGGATCTGATAATCAACAAGGCAGTAAAAATCAGGGGGAAGGGAAACAAGGATCCGGAGAGGAGCAACAAAAAAAACAAATGCAAGGAAATCAAGAAAAGGGAGGATATAAACACCAGCAGAGACGTCATCAATATAGAAAAATGAACTGCACAGGTGACCATAACCAATCTCGAATAAGATCACAATGGAGATTAAATAATTCTATTGATGCATTTGAAATAGATTTTAAAACTGATCCTGAACCATCTCTCATTCTTGATTATATGCCAACAGGGGACGAAGCAAATATTCAGCTCACGTTTAAAATCGCTCTGAAAAAACTTGTTGAATTTTCTGATTTAAATAACAATAGAAGGTTTGATTATAGTGACTTGGAGATTAGCACATATTCATTTGAATTAGTGAATTTTACAAACATTACATATTCAAATGTAACTATATCCCCTGGTGTGAATACTTTTCATATGTCAACAGAAACCTTTGATAATGTTTTTGCACTTGATCTTTATATTTCAGATAATTTTACTGCCTATAACAACCAGGTGCTATCCCCATCAGAGATGAAGATTGATTTTATTATTCATCAGTATCCATATCTAGAAAACAACTCTCTACTTGCATTGTTAATTGATATTACAACCGATCATAACCTTAGTGTGGAATCTGAATCATTTGATGAAAAACAGGGTTATGCATTTAACGAAAGTGCAATTAATATCAGCTCAATGGGTTACTCAGGATTTTTATCATGGCTAAATACAGTTACTGTAGATGGAATAAATAAATCCCTTCAGACAAGTGTTCTTGAAGGTATCCATCCTAATACAAAAGACCTCAAAACGATTCAGCATATTAGTTTTTCATATCCCCATGGAACTGAAATCATCCATGATCCAAAAATTGGTGTCATAAGCCAGTCATTCACTTTAACAGCCTTAAACAATATACAATTACCTGACCTAAACGTTTACTTTACATATCTTATATCATGTTTATTGGCCGTCATCATTTTCATTGGAATTATTACCATAAGAAAGCGACTTTAATATTCGATAATATTATAATCATAATACTAATATTTCGATTTGGTTTAACTGAGGTAGTCACGTATGGTAAATGGATTACTTGAAAATACGATAATTTATGGATTTCTCACGGTGTTTAGCTTTGGTTTATGGATAATATCAATATTTAGCTATCGAAAATCTCGAAATAAAAAAATCATATTTGTTAATATTGTTTTTTTAATATTCTTCATAAAAGGCGTACTTCTAAGTTTAAGTATTTTTAATTCAGAAATATTCGATCTTATATCAATTCAGATGTTAGCAATTTTTGATCTAATTATTATCTGCCTATTGTTTATTTCGATTTTAAAAAAACAGTGACATCATTATGGATGACGTACTTGAACTGGAATCCAGACAAAACATTTACGCTCTGTTAAAAAAAAATCCAGGATTGCACCTGAGTAAAATAGCTCAAATATTAACCCTTAGAGTTTCATTAGTTGAATATCATCTTCATTATTTGGAAAAACATAGATTGTTAAAATCAGATAAACATACGGGTTATAAGCGTTATTTTATAAGTGGAGAAGCTGAATCAATTCAGAAAAAAAATTTTTCTATAGTACGTCAAAAGAACATCCTAAAAATTGTTTTAATACTACTAAAGCAGAAACAAGCAAATCATAAAGAATTATTGTCGCAATTGGATATATCTGCATCAACACTATCCTATCATCTAAAGCGTCTAGTCAAAAATGATATTCTTATTATTGATAAAAAAGGAACTGAACATATATATTATATAAAAAATCCTAAAGAATTAACAATATGGTTAATTAAATATAAGCCGTATAATCTGTTAGACGGTTTTAATGAAATTTGGGTTGATTTTTCTATAGAATGATTTGAATTTTATAATATCAGATCGCTGCTTGTAATGAAATAATTATAACTATCTTTTATTTTTTCACGATTTAAATATTTCCTAATATTTGTATTGCCTATTATGCAGATAACATCAAAGTGTGATGTCTTTTAGATGCTTGTATCCCGATGGGAGTATAATATTATCTTGTATAATTAAATCAATAGGTAAATGATAAATTGTTTTTGCATAATTAAAAGAAAAACCTATAACACCTTATCAAATCACTGATTTAAATGTCAAATCAAGTGAATTTAAAATTATTCCAGATTATGGCGATACAACTAATCCAAATATTAGGGCTAAATATTGATAGTTAGAGGCAACTATAAGCATTATTGAAAATATTCTAATATTTTTTATAAAATTATTTTTGGGTATTCTTATCAACAGTATTGCGCTCATCGCTGACGGCGTACACTCTTTATCAGATGTTTCAACGTCAGGCGTTGTAATATTTGGATTTAGAATTGCGAAGAAAAAAACCGATAAAGAACATCCATATGGTCACGGAAGAGCTGAATATATTGCAACCTTAATAATTGCAGTATTATTGATATTAGTAGGTATTGGTTTTATTCAACAATCGATTGAGCGTATTATCAATTTAGAAACCATTCAACATGGAGAATACGCCATAATTATCAGTATTATTGTAATAATATCAGCATTATTAAAAGAATTAATGGCCCGATATTCAAATGCTATAGCAAAAAGAATTAATAGCGGCGTTTTAAAAGCAGATGCATGGCATCATAGAAGTGATGCAATTTCATCAATTGGAGTTGCAATAGGTATTTTAGGTGCAAGATATGGTTTTCCAATTCTTGATCCAATATTTGGAATTATAGTATCTTTGATAACAATCTATGTTGGTATTAATCTTGTTAGAACTGCATCAAATTTTTTAATAGGTAAAAATCCTGGTCAGGAATTGATAAATCAAATTAAGGAAATCGCACAAAAAACTGACAATGTGATGGGAATTCATGATGTATCAATTCATGATTATGGAACAACAAAAATTCTAACTATTCATGCAGAGGTTGATAGCAATCTTCCACTTGAAAAAGCTCATAAAATTTCAGATAATTTAGGGAATAATATTCATATTAAAACAAATTATTCATCTAGATCCAAAAGAAATACAATTTGAATTAAAAACAAAGAAACGTATCATAGAAACGATCTTAAATAAACAAAAGGAAATTGTTACATTTCATAAAATTCAGATTATTCGTGTAGCCGATAATAAGGATATAAAAATGCATCTAATTGTCGATAAAGATATGTCAATAAAAAATTCACACGAATTATGTCATAGATTAAAACCAAGTCTAGAAGAAGTATATGGTTCCTGCAATATTGATATCCATTTTGAACCATGTGGAAAAGATTGTAAAATATGTACAATATCATGTCAAAAAAGGATAACTTAAACCAAAATAGTAAAAAAATTGAGAATTTTTGATTAAACGACGATTCGAAGCATAAAAAACAATGCAGAGTCAACAGATATAAAACCTAATTACATACTAGTAAGTTAGGGGCTCGTATCCCGATGTATTATTAGGCAATATTTATGAAAACCTAACTTTGTAGTAAAATAGGTTGTTTTTGGACATACTGCAATTTTTAAAGTTGTTTTTTCCGTTTTGTGCAATTTTATAATAAAATAATTTATTAAATATCTTAATAATATGATACATATAAGGAGGAAAAAATATGAAAAGAAATATTGTGTTAATATTAATTAGTCTGCTTATCTTATGCAGTAATATAACATATGCAATAGGAGAGAAAAATAAAGATAAAGATATTAATTTATTTGATATCAAAGACGGAATAATAAGTATATGCATACCAGTTGGAAAAGTTGAACATGATAAGACAGTAAATGGAGATGAAATATCTATTAATGATTTTGGTCGTTTATTAGTTCCTGGTAAACCAAATATGCCTTCAAAAATAATTTCTATCGCCATTCCACCTGGAGCAAAAGTTAGTAATATTAACTATAAAGTCGAAAGTGAAGTTATTCTTCCTGGAAACTACCAAATAATAAATACACAACTACCAAAAATCACATATGAAGAGAATTCAGATGTTTATTTAAATAAATTATCGCAATGTACAAAAAATTATAAAAATATTTATTCCAGCAATAATCCATATCCATCATTTATTGTAGAATTTGTCCAATCTTCAGATTATAGAAAGTACAATTTGGTTGATGTTAGAGTCAACCCAGTAACTTACCTTCCTTTAGATGGTAAATTGATTTATTATCCTGATATTACAATTGATATAAGTTACACATTTGAAGATGATTTTTCAAGAGATAATATAATAATTGATGATATTTCACAAACTGAGAAATTTGCAAAAAAAATCATTTATAATTACGAACAAGCAAAAGATTGGTATCCAAAAGGCATTGATAGCAAGGAGATGTATGATTATGTAATAATAACTCTTGATTCATTAACCTCATATATCAATGATTTGGTAGAATGGGAAGAAGTAAAAGGAAAAAGTGTATATGTTGCTACAACAGAGTGGATTGATTCAAATTATGCTGGGTACGACCTTGCTGAAAAAATGAGGAATTTTTTAAGAGAAAAATACCCATCAGAGAAATGGGGCATACAAGACCTTCTTATAGTTGGCCATAGAGATGATATTCCTATGCGATTAACATGGCAGGATGTAGGTGGTGGAAAACCAGAAACTGATTTTTATTATGCTGAGCTTTCTCATCCTGATAATATCTCCTGGGATGCTGATGGAGATCATCAATATGGCGAAAATTCTGATCCTATTGATTTTTATGGTGAAATAAATGTTGGTAGAATACCCTGGAGCGATCCTGGAACTGTTCAGCATATTTGTGAAAAATCTGTTAATTATGAACAAAACAATGACCCATCATTTAAAAACAACATTCTTCTTCTTGGAGCTTTTATTGATGATAATACCGATGGAGCAACTTTCATGGAATATCTAACTGATTCAAATATTCATCCTTGGATGGCTTATTGGATGAAAACACGTCTTTATGAATCTCGTTCAAGTTATAAAAAAGATTATAATCTTACTCACGAAAATGTAGTGAATGTATGGTCTTCTGGAAAATTTGCATTTGTTAGTTGGCATGCACATGGATCACCAAATGGATGTTCATTTATAACAACTGATGATTGCATTTTATTAAATGATGATTATCCAGCAATCATTAGTGCTGCATCTTGTAGTAATTCCGATACAAATTATCTAAATATTGGTCAGGCAATGATGAAACAAGGTGCTGTCGGTTTTCTTGGGGCAAATAAAATTGCTTATTATCGTTCTGGTTGGGACGATCCAAATGATGGTAGTGACCAGTCATTTAAATATTTCTTTAAATCATGTGTAACATCTGGAAATTATACTCAAGGACAAGCTCATCAATATGCGATTAGTGAAATGTACGAGAAAGGATTATGGAATAAATTAAAATATGAGACCTTCGTCCATAGCTCTTTATGGGGTAATCCTGATTTAGGAATGAAATCAATTAGTGAAAATGATCCACCAGAAAAACCTACACAAGCAAATGGTCGATTAAAAGGAAAAGTTGGTGTAGAATACAACTATTCTACATCTACAACAGATCCAAATACGGAAAATATTTACTACTTCTTTGATTGGGGCGATGGAACAAACAGTGGATGGTTTGGGCCACATTTATCTGGTGAAATTGTTGAAGCATCACATATTTGGTCTGAACAAGATAACTATGAAATAAAGACTATAGCCCAAGATATTAATGGAACAAAAAGTGTTTGGTCAGATCCATTACTAGTTAGTATGCCAAAGAACAAACCATTCAATTTCAACTTTAATCTGCTAAGTTGGCTGTTAGAACGTTTCCCTTATATGTTTCCAATATTAAGACAAATATTTTGCCAATAAAACTACAATCTCACCCTTCTTTTCTTTTTTTTTATTTAACAAAGATGACGATTCGAATAGTACCAACCAACTCGTCTTTTGCACAGTAATGATTACCATCGTTCATAATGGATAATTTCAGCTAAACTTTTTCTTTTTTTACTTCGAGTAATCATTTTGGTAACTCGTGCCAATAGCCGTCTTTTTGAAGATGGATATCCGAGTGGAGTTAGTGCAACTACTCTAATTTTATTTGGAATACCTAAGGTTTCTTTTACTTTTTTTTCGTTAAAACCACCAATCCAACAAGTACCAAGCCCTACATCAGTAGCTGCAAGAATGAGATGTTCCATAGCTATTGCAACATCTACAGTATAATATTCTATTCCATGATGGGTTCCACTTTGTCTAGGATCGGCACATGCGACAATTATACAGGGGACATTTCTGAGCCATCGGTTAATAATGGTTGTTTTTGAGAGGATTTTAATAGTTGTTTTGTCTTTTATAACAATAAAACGCCAACATTGTTTATTAACCCACGATGGTGCTAATCGAGCACACTCAAGTACGTACTTTATTTTGTCATCCTCTACATCACTATTTGTATAAGAGCGTACGCTCGATCTTGATTTTATAATATCAATAAATTCCATATTATCCACAATAATAGGATAGGCAGTTATTACGCTTCTTTTATAAATAAGAATCGTGATTTGAATATTCCTAAAAAGTATCTTGCCTCTTCTTAATTACGCTAGATTTTTTAATTGTTTAACTAGCGCTGCCACTCTCTTACCCAATTTTACAGCATTTGTTGCAGTTATATGATCAGGAGCACCGGTACATGCCACACCATAATGTCCAGTAGCATCTAAAGGATCACCAACAATGATCATCCCGTAAATCAACATCGCTTGAATAATAGACATGATGGTCGTTTCTTTTCCTCCCGATGGATCGCCGCTGGTCGCAAATGCAGCTCCGACCTTATCACCCATCTTATTGCGAATTCCAACATATCGATCAAAGACGTCTTTGAGTTCTGCAGTCATGGTTCCAAAATACACCGGTGAACCTGCGATGATTCCATCTGAGGTTAAAAAATCATCTTCGGTAACTTCGGATACGGATTTTAAAACGCATTCAACACCTTCTACTTCTCTCACACCCTTTGCTATCTCTGTTGCAAGTTTCTTGGTATTCCCTGATTTTGAATAATACATCACTAATACTTTCATAATGCCGTCTGTTAATCAGAATGCATGGAGTTTTAAAAACCCAACACCTTTATTTTTTCTTAGGGTAGAATTAGGGAAAAGAAAAGGTATTTATGAAAGAACATAATAAAATATTAATTGAGGAGATGTGGTTGACTAAATCAGAATATATAATCAAGTTTTCAGGTATATGCGGGATTGGACTCCCTATAGTATTCATAGCAGCTCTAGTTTTATCATTACAACATGCACCCTGGTTTAGCTGGACAGATAATGCTATTAGTGATCTTGGGAGATCTGAATTTGGTCTAGTTTTTTTTAATTATATATTAATTAGCTTAGGAATATTACTGTTAATTTTTTCATTTGGGCTTTATTACTCACTAAAAAAAGAACGAGCTGGTCCAATTATCTTTGCGTTGAGTTCTCTGTATTTTATCGGAGTAGGAATTTTCCCCCTTCCCGATCCAAGTCATGTCGATATTTCTGGATTGTTTTTTATCGCATTTCCCCTTGGTTTTTTGATTCTAGGATTATATATGTATAAACAAGCAGCTCCCTTTATCAAGAACATGGGAATTTATGCATTTATAATAGCGGGTATTGCAGGATGCTCACCTATTTTCCTCCTATTTAATAGTGGCATTGCAATTCCTGAAGTGATAATTCTTATTCCGGGATTTTTTTGGTGTATGAGATATGGATTGCACATACTATTTTCAAAAATATGATGATTGAAAAAGTATAGAAATAATGGAGAGAGATTATTTCAATCTTAAACTATCTTTTTTTATTTTTTTCAACACATTTATATTAAATTAGACGATAAATTACCTAACCTGTCGTTATAGGGTATGTGGAGGAGACACCGGTATAAATCTCAAACGTCGCAAAAGCACATAGTGTCTACGTATCGTCGACGCATGTCGTTATATTCGTCGTGACGGTTTGCGTGGAAATACCGTGGATTATGTCGTCACATGCGTGGATCCACTACGTCATTATCCCCGTGGTCAATTCCGTCGTTCTCATCGTCGTGGTGGTCGTCGTGACCCGTCGTGGTGCCCGTCGTCGTGCCGGACGACATATATATGACAGCGCTTAGCAAAGCGATGTTCCACGACGTCGTCGACGCATGTCGTCAAACTCGTCGTGACGGTTTGTGCGTCAATGTCGTGACTTTTACATCGATTTTCGTGTGCCATATTTGTCTGTGAACTGCTGTTGTGACAGTTGTTGTGGCTGTTGTTGTGGTCGTTGTTGTGCCGGACAACATATATAGCACAACATATTCTCATAATGTGAAACAACGACGTCTTCGACGCGTGATTATAATTTCACGAAAACAGGTAAGTAAAAATAACCGTTAATCTTGCGCTGCGCCCTACGGAATGTCATGTCGTCATAAATCTTCTGTGTTTAGTGCCTTTAGTGCCACTTGTACGATACGGACTAAAATGAATAGGCTGACACGTGCTTCAGACCGATTGTAATAATAACACAATATTTGCAGTCTTATATGAAAAATCGGTTCATCTTGTTGCGGTTTCGTTTTTAATACAAATTAATAATATACAGATTTTATTTGATTATGATTCTAATTTTTGGATATATTCAATTTTTTTTTATTATTATATAATTGTTTACTACCCAATTTTTTTGGGGAATAATTATTATTTTTCATCTTAAATATACATATTTATTAGTTAATAATAATATATTATTTATTAGTAAATTTTTTATTTAGATTTAGAGGTATTTAAATGGAAAATATATGAATAGTACCAATAACTTTTTATTGTGCCTCTGGTACCGTTTTTAACGCTTTTAAATTGAAAGTTTACATAACTACTCGAGAGAATGTGTTAATTGTAGGTCGTACTATAACTGAAATACAAAAAGCACGATGCTGTCTTTATTGTAATTCAACAGTCAAATAATTGGAGATTAGATGTTTTTTCATAATAAAGTTTATTCGTTATAGGATATACTGGTAATAAAAAATAGTAGGGGAACTAACTATGATCTTAATACAATCCCTAAATGAACATAGGTTCGAAGGTGATAATTGTTATCGAGTGGGGAATTATAAAAATGCTCTCTGTTGGTATAACAAAGCGTTGAAAAAAGACCCGAACAGCATCATCTTGCTGACACAAAAGGCAAACACCCTGATTTTTCTTAAGAAATATACTCAAGCTTATAATGTATACAATAAGGTGTTTATTCAGATGGATTGTTGGGGTGTAATCGATGATTATATTAGTCGATATTCGACTGATTTAACCTTGGACATTCATCAATTAAAGGAGCTGCTAGTACTAAACTATAAAATTCCAATAACGCAAGGTGGGCTTCAGACATTTTTAAAGATAAGACACGAGAAAATTAATGAATTGAAGAGAATTGATGAGTGGACCAACTATAAGAAAAATCTTGGCAGCAAACCTATCACGTCTTTAGAAGAATATATTGATTTGTTCTTACATAGGTTCGGCGAAAATTTTCACATTCATTTTTGGAGTTTTTACTGTTACCTGCGATTTCAAAAAGGTTTTTCAATCGCACCGAACCGTTTCGCAGATATTATAGTAAAACAAAGAAAGAAATTGGAGCTTCAACAATTTGAGCGAATGTTAAAAAGATCTAGGGGGAAACATTCACTGGATAAAATGACTGGGATTGAGTTTGAAAGTTATTTATCAACTTTATTTTCTGAAAAAGGCTGTGTGATAGAAAAAACTCCCGACACCCGTGATTTTGGTGCTGATCTAGTGCTTGAGCGGTTTGGTCAAAAAACTGTTGTGCAGGCAAAACGAACGAAAGCAGCGGTGGGAATAAAAGCGATTCAGGAGATTTCATCTGCAAGGAGTTGGTATAATGCTGAAAGAGCTATTGTCATAACCTCAAGTACGTTTACAAAACCTGCAAAGGATCTGGCTAACCGAGTTGGGGTAGAGCTCTGGGATAGAAAAAGATTGCTTGATGAGATCTCAAAACCTGGATTCGGGTATTAGGAATTATTATTTTATCTCTATTCAATTCAATGTCCTGTTTTTCCATATTAGCATTTTTGGAAAAATACTGTATATATTTAAGAGATTAACTTAGGTTAGAGAACCCTAAAATTTGTTATATCCCAGATGATTGGTATTCTTTTTCTTGGGTGTAATAGATTTAATAGTGTTTTTTTGGATTTCCTCCCAATCGCAAAAAATCCATTATTATTCATATGACCCAAATAAAATTAATTTTTTTATTATATATACCTTTTGGGAAAATTATATATAAGGAGAAAAATCGCGAGGAAATAATTAAAAATATTAATTTTTACCTATTTTACTGTATTTTTAGTATAAATGGAGCTAGTTTTTCTTTTAATTGCTCACTATTTTCAAATAAAATAGCATGGATTCCAAGGGATTCTGCACCCCTGATATTTTCTATTCTATCATCGAGAAAGAGTGTTTCATCTGGTGTTGAATGTAATCGTTGTAGCGTAATTTCATATATTTCTCTTTCAGGTTTTCTATACCCTTCATTACAAGAAAATACCAGAATATCAAATACATCATATCCTTGCTCTAAAAAAAAGTCCATTGCTGGTTTTTCAGTGTTTGATAAAAATCCTATCTTGTAACCATTATTTTTTAAAATTGATACTAAGGTGAAAACGTCTTGTTTTTCCTTATATACATGTTTAAATGCTTGTTTCCATAAGGATTGTTCACTAGGTTTGTTAACCGAAAGATCAGTGCATATGTTATCCCAGTATTGTTCTTCTGTAAGAATCCCTTTTTGAAAAGAATCGTTGTATTTTTTATGGGCATTGTTGAATTGTTCTTTTGAGACGTTGAAATAATGTGCAAAATAATTAAGAAGACCTAGTGTTGGTTTATCAATGAGTACTCCGCCCCAGTCAAATACAATAGATTTTATCATAATAATGGCTTAGTGGAATCTGTTTTTAAAGATAAAGATTTCTTTTTTATTAACGATTTCTTTATGTGCTGTTCCAATCTTTTATAGGATATTTTTTTATAAAAAGTTGTAATGCTAATTGTGAGATATGTTTACACGATTTTAATTATTTAAAAATTTTTGTTTTAGTAATTAAGTAAAAATAAGAATTTTTTCCTACCATTATATTTGAAATTGTGTACATAATAAAACAACTTTTATGAAATTCTTATAACATTTATCAACCTTTATTCTCTATTTTAAAAACTTTATATTTTACAATTTTAAATGAGATTACTATAATTTATAACATGTGTTCTATATCTTTATTTTTAACATAATATTTAAATATATAAGGTATAATTTATAGTTTGGTTTTATAATATGAACAAAGAAACAATTAAAAAGATAATCACTTTTGGATTGACATTTGTTCTTGTTCTTTTGATATTTATACCATCTATCAATTCTAAATTTGACACTGTTTCTCATGAATTATCAATAAAAAATATAAAGATTATAAATCCTGTTATTTTAGTAAATAAAGATTGGTGGAATGATAGTTGGTTGTATCGAAAAAATATAACAATTGATTATACCAAGGTCGATGATGATTTAACCAATTTCCCAGTATTGATTAGCTTAGGTTCAGATGCCGATCTAGCAAATCATGCCCAAGATGATAGTGATGACATTGTTTTTACTGATTCAGATGAAAATAAACTTAATCATGAAATCGAGTTATTCAATGGGAGCACTGGTCAGTTAGTTGCTTGGGTAAATGTTACGTATCTTTCATCCTCTAGTGATACTACTTTATGTATGTATTATGGTAATCCTAGTGCTAACAATCAGCAAAATATTACAGGTGTATGGGATTCAAATTATATGATGGTACAGCATCTAAATGAAACAAGTGGAATCCATCATGACAGCACTAATTACGATAATGAGGGTGTACCTAAGAACGGAGTGAATCAGACTGCAGTTGGTAAGATTGATGGTGCGGATGAGTTTGATGACGAAGATGATTATATTATCATAAATGATTCTGTAAGTTTGGAATTAGATAATCTTACAATTGAATGTTGGTTCAATGATTATAATGCTGATCAAGGAGGTGATTGGCAGGGTATTGTGTCTAAAAAAACAACTGCTTGGACAATTACTACAGATCCTTACAATTATTGGCCACCACGCTTGATAATGTATATTGGAAATAAACGTATTCCATCAGGGGTAGCAGCTGAGATAACATTTAATAAATGGTACCATGCTGCTCTATCAATCAATGGTAGCACCGCAAGGCTTTATATGAACGGATTAAATGTAGCCTTACACACCTCAATAAATGTTATTTCTGCTGACAGTGATTTATATATTGGTAGAAATGAGTGGAATGATGATGACTTATTTAACGGTACTATAGACGAGATTAGAATATCTAATATTGCTAGAGGTAGTAGTTGGATTAGTACATCCTACAATAATCAAAACAATCCAAATACTTTCTATAGTGTTAGTAGTGAAGAAGTATTTAATAATCCACCATATGAACCTAGTAACCCTGATCCTGTAAATGGTTCGTATAATGTAAATATTGATGTGAATTTGAGTTGGACTGGTGGTGATCCTGATGGCGATTCAGTAACGTATGATGTCTACTTTGGCAATAGTAGCCCCCCTCCAAAGGTTGTAAACAATCAAACAAATACCATATTTGACCCTGGTGTACTTGAAATCAACTCACCCTATTATTGGAAGATTATTGCTTGGGATGATATCGGTTGGTTTACTGAAGGTCCTTTATGGTGGTTTAGTACCGGTGATAATATGCCTCCCTATAAACCAGATATTCAGTTAGCCCCTGCTTTTGGTAGACCTAAAATTCAACTAAACTTTTCTGTTGCTACAACAGATCCTGATGGCGATGACATTTTTTATATGTGGAACTGGGGAGATGGATCATATACCAACTGGCTTGGACCATACTCCTCGGGTTTAAATATGACTGCAAATCATAAGTGGAATGAATCAGGAGAATTTGAAATTAAAGTTAAAGCTAAAGATTCCCATGATGCTGAAAGCATCTGGTCTGATCCAGTAAAAATAATAATAGAAAATAAACCACCAAATTTGGAAATTACGAAACCAATTCAAGGTGCAATATATTTAATCGATGATCTGCTTTGTTCTTTTATTACAAATATAATAATAGGACCAATAACCATAACTGCTGAGGCCTCAGATAATATATCTGGAATGAATAGAGTAGAAACCTATATCGATAACATACTAAAAAATACTGATTCTACACAACCATATAGATGGAAATGGATTGATCGAGATTTCACATTTTCTACAATTAAATTAGTTGCTTTTGATAATGCTGGAAATCATGTGATTCAGCAAATAAAAGTATTCAAATTTTTCTAAAAACCATTATTCTTATCTTTTTATTCATCTTAGATTATAACAATATGGAAGTAAAATTAGAATTGGCAGAGATGTTATTAAATTATTACATAATATTTAAATAATTTAAATATAATTTATATTTTGGTTATAAAATATGAAAGGAGACGTAAATAAAAAATTAATTGTTATTGGATTGATATTGATATTAATTCTTGTTATACCTATACCTTCAATATATTCACAATTCGATAATTTTCCACGTGAATTGTTATTACAAAAAAACCAGTCAACATGTGTTAATACCGTTGGAAAAAACAATTGGTGGAATGGTAGTTGGTTATATAGAAAAAGTATGACAATTGATCATACCAAGATTGATGATGATTTCATCAATTTCCCCCTACTTATTTATATTCCTTCTGATAGTGATCTAGCAAATAAAACACAGGATAACGGTAATGATATTGTATTTACCGATATCTCTCAAAATAAACTTAATCATGAAATCGAATTTTTCAATGGTGTCACTGGTGAACTTATTGTATGGATAAATGTCACCAATCTTTCATCAATAATGAACACGACATTGTGTATGTATTATGGTAATTCTAGTGCAAACAATCAGCAAAATATTACAGGTGTATGGGATTCGAATTTCACATTGGTGCAGCACTTAAATGAAACAAATGGAACTCATTATGATAGTACTAATTATAGCAATGATGGTTTACCACAAAACGGGGTGAATCAAACAGCTATCGGGAAGATAGATGGTGCTGATGAATTTGATGGAAATAATGATTATATTATCGTTAATAACTCTGCAAGTTTAGATATAGTTAATCTCACAATTGAAGCGTGGTTTAATATAGATAATATAAGTTCCGGCGGTTTTTGGCAAGGTATAGTTTCTAAAAGATTAAGCGCTTGGACGATGACAGTAAATCCTGACAATTATTGGCCTCCACGTCTAATAATGTACATAGGAAGCAAATACAGACATTCTGGTCCCGAAGCTGAGATAACAGTCAATAGATGGCATCATGGTGCTCTCGTAATAAATGGTAGTACAGCAATGCTTTATTTAGACGGGCAAAAAGTGGTTACACATACCTCAGTATCTGTTGGTTCTACAGACAGTGATGTGTATATAGGGAGAAATCATTGGAGTGCGGATGACATGTTTAACGGATCTATTGATGAAGTCCGTATTTCTAATATTGTAAGAACCAGTAGTTGGATCAATACATCCTACAACAATCAAAACAATCCAGTTACGTTCTATAGTATTAGCAAGGAAGAAGTGTATAATAATCCGCCCTATGAACCATATAATCCTCATCCTCCAAATGAAACCACTAATGTATCCAATGGTTGTATAAATTGGACTGGTGGCGATCCTGATGGAGATCCAGTAGCGTATGATATCTACTTCGGAAATAGCAGTCCACCACCACTGGTCTCCAATAATCAGACTGTTACAACTTATAACCCTGGTGTAATTAAATTTAATACAACATATTATTGGCAAATAGTTGCTTGGGATAATCATAGTGCAGTTACCAAAGGTCCCATATGGTGGTTTAAAACAAAAGATAATCATCCTCCAGACATCCCAATCATACTTGGGCATTCTTATGGAAAACCTGGAATTAAATACAACTTTAGAACCCAATTAATTGATCCTGATGGAGATTCTATTTTCTGTATGTGGGATTGGGGTGATGATAGTTATAGTGCTTGGCTTGGACCCTTTGAATCTGATAAATTCATTTCTTCTGCACATACGTGGAGCAAGGGGAGTTATGAACTTCGAGTGAAAGCTAAGGATGTTCATGGTGCTGAGAGCAACTGGTCAGATCCACTAACTCTTGTTATTGAAAATGAACTACCAACGGCAAAGATTGTAAAACCAGAAAAAGCGTTGTATTTTAGAAATAAAAAAATTTTACCACGATATTTCCGTAAACCTCTTTTGCTTGGAAAAATTGATATTACGGTTGATGCTTTTGATGATTCTGGTATTAAAAAGGTAGAGTTTTATATAGACAACGAATTGAGAGCAACTGATGAGGGCTCTCCTTATACTTATACATGGACCAGAGACAAAATAACGATTTTGAAACATAAACATACAATAAAGATTATTGCTTTTGATAATGCTGGAAATCGCGCTACTTCTAAAATAATTGTAAATAGATTTTTCTAAAAATCCCTTATCATATTATGTATGAATTAGTAGGATTACAGAATTTATTGTTATTAACTTTGTAATTAAATTTTTAATCTATTAAAAACTTTAAAATTTAAATATTAAATTTCTTTGTAGATAAAAATAATATACTAGTTACGATTATTAGCGATAAACAAAGAATATACAAATAAAACCTAAAGGATAAAAAAATTATCAAATCGTTCATGATAATTATACAGATATATAAGTTGAATTTGATTGAATTAATTAAGTATAAGAATTTTGAGAAAAATATTAGGGAAAAAAATTATGACAGCATATATAACATGTGTTGGAGAAAATTTTTCTACTAATGATATTCATTCTTTAATTGAAACTATTAATCCAGTTAAAACATTAAGTACAAAGATATTAAATGTTGATCAAGGATTTTTTGCTGTTTCATTTCACAAGAGGGCACCTTTAAAAGGGAATAGATATTTTAACAATAAATATTGGGTTGGAGTATTTGCGGGGGACATAATAGAGAAATCAATTCCTTGGAATTTTATTTTAAGAAATTTGGATAACCACAATTATAAAATATTTAGCAATTTTAGAGGATATTTTTCAATAACTGTTTTAGATAAAAAAAGAAATAAATTATATATTGTAAGCGATAGAAGATCACAATTCCCAGTATTTTATTTAATAAATAGAAAGAATGCATATATATCAACTGAACTATCAACATTTTGCCGTTTACCTTTAAATTTGTCATTTAATATTGAATGGATGTGGGAATACCTCTTCTTTCATTATCCTATAGGGCAAACTACTTTTTTCAAAAATGTGAATAGAATACCACCTGCATGTGTTCTTGAAGTAAATATTAAATCAGGAGAGCTTGTAACCTCGGAATATGCAGAAAAATTTCAGGAAAAAAAACACCTTTTAAAAGGAGAAAAAGCATTGGATTATGCATATACTGTTTTTAAGACCAGAGTACCTAAATATTTTACTGGAACTAAGGATATTGCATGTGCATTAACAGGTGGATGGGATAGTAGAACAAATCTTCTTTTTTGTCCGAATAAAAAATCAACAATGGTATATACCTATGGCATCCTGGGAGGTTGGGACTTGGTTGAATCATCGAAAACCGCGTTGGTGATGGATATTGTTCATAAAAAGATACTTTTTGATAAGAATTTTGAAGAAAAACTCCCCTCTTTAATAATTGAGGCAATATATTTATCAGCAGGTCTTGAACGTTTAAAAAGATCAGCACCTTTATATTGTTACAAAATCTTGTCAGATTTTGGTAAAAAACACCCTCTTTTAATAGAGGGTATAGATTATGATGGATTATTTCGTGGTCATGTTGCAGATCCTGCTTTTGTATCACGAGACATGGCTAAAATTTTTTCTACAGGGAATAAAATGATTAATGAACCATATTGGAAGGAGTATTTAGGAAATCATTTTGAATCTTTTAAAGAGTATATATTGAAAAAAATTGATGATTTGGAAATTGACTATGGTAGATTAACTGAACCTGATTCTCATTTAAATTTTACATTATATGAAACTTCACCAAAATATTGGGCTGGTCAGCTTAGTTTTTCTAAGTATTTCACAACCTTAAGAATTCCTGCTTGGGATAAAGATATAATTGATTTATCTTTTTCGATAGAAAACAGTACGCTGCTGTTATCTGAATTGTTAAAAAATAATAAAAGAGGAAGTTGGAAAGAAATAGTTCTCCAAGCCTATTTGCTATCTGTAGAAAATGGACCGTTAAAAAAAATCCCTGTAAATGGAGTTCCTCCAGAAGTAGTTCTTAAAGGAAGAATTTTTTATCATGTTACCAAAATTAAAAATCTATTGCTAAAAGAGTTAAAATTGAGAATTCAAAAAAGAGGTACTTCTTCTGAGAATTGGAAATATTGGTTAAATGAGGTTCATTATGAATTTATCGACAATCTTATTTTCTCCGAAAATTCAAGAATAAGAAAGTATTTTGAAGATAAGATTTTAGAAAAACTGAAAGAAAGGAGGGATTCTCAATTAATTCCAAAATTTGCTACCGTTGAAATAATTTTAAGATTAATTGAGAATTCCTGGAAAATAAACGATGATTTTAAATCTATCATATTTTAAATAATCTATATTTTAAAAGGAAAAATAATTCTGCAAAAAATACTAAAGGATCTCTCCAGTCAAAAAATACTTTAATGTTATTTTTAAGATAATTTCTCCAATATCCATATTTTTTTATTGGATTATTTTTAAAAGAAAAATAATCATTTATTTCATTTATCCAATATACATTATTTATTTGTTTATCATCATTTACTTTTTGATTTTTTAAAATTTTAATTAGCTTTTCTGGGAAATTAATACCTGAAGCCATTGTGGCAGCTATCTGTTGATTGAATCTCCCAATTGTCGGTTCCATAATATAAAATATTCCACTTTTACTATCCAGTTTATATTCTATTGAACAGAATCCGACAATTTTCAATTCTTTAAATATATCTACACTTTTTTTTACTAGCTCTTCGTTTTTTATACTCACACTTAAACTTGTAGTTCCATATCCAATAGGCCACTGTCTTAATTTTTTTGCTATATAAGATGATACAACATTTGAATTTTTATCAAACAATAAAAAACAATAATAAATTTGGTCATCATTGCCTTCTATCCATTCCTGAACTATCATTGATGTATAATGAATTGGTATCAATTTTTTAATTAATTTTTCTAATTCTTTTTCATCATTTACTTTTGTTGAATGTTTAAGATATGGTTTGACAATAAAAGGAAATTTTAATCTCTCCTTAATCATTTTTAATTCTGATTCATCTCGAATTTGATATGATTTTGGAACGCTCCAATTTTTTTTATTTGCTAATTTAGCAAAGCTCGCTTTTTTTATTAGTATATCTGTAATATCTTTTGGAGGTAACAAAAAGTCGTAAAAATTTTTAAGTTCTTTTCTTCTTTCTGAAATTTCAACAACGTCTGCGTCAGAAGTAATTAATATTTTTGGCTTTTTAGAAAATTGGCCTTTAATACGTAATAAACAGTCCACGACCCCCTCATTTTCTAAAAAAATAATCTTTTTATCAGGAATAATTGAATAGAATGCAGGGTATTCATCTTCTTTTTTTCCAAACGACCATATCCTTATATCTTCCTTCTTTAAGTTCCTTAAGCATCTCAACGTACTTAATGAGGTTGATGTAAATTTTAGTACTATTATATCATCTAAAATATTTATTTCTTTCTTAAATTTATGTTTAATTTGTTTATAAGAATTTAATTTGTTATGAGAATATTTAATTTTCAACACTAATTATTCAACCTATAACCTGATATATAATTCTTATTCAATAAAGCTTTGAAGCATTAAAAATCATATTAAGTCAATTTTTTCTTTTTTAAAAATAAATTAACTTTTGATAAGTATTTATAATCTGATTTAAATATTTCCCTAAGCAATTTAGAAATCAATCCAATGGTAAATAGTATGAAGTAACCTAATAAAGGATAGCATTTATATATCATGTTGTTACTATAGATATATATCGGTGTAAAAATATGAAATTTTCATTCAGGAAATTAGATTATTTCAAGAGTGTAAAGTTTCACATTTTGGGAATTGCATGCTTGATATGGTTCCTGGTTAGAGTCCTTCCGAAACCAGATCGTATACGATATCCGTGTCAACAAATGTCAATAACAATGGCAACGAGCTATATTGCATTCTGGACATTATTATTCCAAGGTTTAGGATTACAGATAAAAAGGCTAAAATTAAAAACCACAGTAATTGCACCAGTCCTCATAGTTATTTTCTTGACTACATTAATTTTATTTTTCCCTGCTTCTGTATCATTTTATTATGATAATAATTCTCATATAAGTGGTGCTTCTGAACTGTGGGATCCAATTCCTAAGGAACCTATTGGAGATCCAAAAGGTGTCAATCCAGGTAGAGTAGTCTGGGTTTGGGATCCAGATTGTACAAGCTGGGATGGATCGCAATATTGGTGGAATGAGAAGTTCAATAACCAAGTAGTTATAGAACGTATGTTCTCAGATGGTATACGAGCTCTGACTGGAAAATCGACAGATTCAGACGCTTGGGATGCTCTATTTAAACATTTTAATGGTGGAACTGGTTACCAATCTGGAGAAAAAATTGCTATAAAAGTAAATCTAAATAGTGATTGGACGAGCTATACTCATAAGCACAACTATATTGACACAAGTCCTTATGTTGTAAAATCTCTTGTAAAAGATCTTATAAATATTGTTGGTGTATCGCAAAGTGATATAACGATTTATGATGCATCTAAGTATATTGCAGACTGGTTTTACAATCGAGTCGCAGATGATTTCCCGAACATAAATTACATTGATAAAAGCGGAGGAGCAGCGGGTAGAACCAAATATAGTTCTAGCTCGACCCCAATTCATTTTACAACTGGTACTTCTCGATCATTACCAAAATGTGTTGTTAATGCTAAGTATATGATTATAGTGCCTGCTATGAAAATGCATGGGGGATCAAGAGTAACTCTCACAGGAAAAAATCTTTTTGGTACTTGGGGTCCTGATATTTCATGGATTCATTCGTATCTATCAAGCGGGGAAATTATGAGCAATGCAGCTCCACAAGCAGATTTACTATTACATGAAGATCTTGGGTGGAAGAATCTTTTAATTATAGGTGATGGAACATATGGTTGTCGCGCTGGAAATTACAATATTGAAAGATGGCAGATGTATCCTTTTGGTAATGATTGGCCAAGTAGTATATTTTTCTCGCAGGACAATGTTGCGATTGATTCTGTTATGTATGATTTTATTCATGTTGAACGAAATGGATACCCGAGTGAAGGTGCACAAAATTATCTCCATGAGGTTGCAAATCCACCGGGAAATAGATACGATCCAGAAGGAGATGGAACATATTGTACCAAAAGTTTAGGGGTGCATGAACATTGGGACACTAATCAAGATATATTTTCTTCTTCTAGATATTCTGGTCCTTCAAATAAGGGTATCGATTATATTGCAATTGGAGGAGGATTAAAAGCAATTGCAGATGGTCCTTATTATGGATTAATTGATGTACCTGTTCAATTCAATGGTTCTGCATTTGGAGGTCATCCACCTTATACTTATGAATGGAAATTCGGGGATGGCAATACATCAGATAAACAAAATCCAATACATACATATTCTAATCCTGGAAATCATACAGTTACTCTAACTGTTATAGATGATTCTAGCAACACTTCAAATGATACAACTTGGGCGTGGATTCAGGAAACAAATGACCCCCCAGATAAACCAAACATTAATGGTCCAGCGACTGGAAAAAAGGGAACAGAATATGAGTATACAATTAATGCAACGGATCCTGATGGTAATAATATCAAGTATTTTGTTGATTGGGGTGATGGCAATACCATATGGACGAACTATAACAAATCAGGTACAGAAATTAAATTAAAACATGTTTGGAATAAAAAGGGAAATTACACCATAAGATCAAAGACCAAAGATACATTTGATGAAGAAAGCAACTGGAGTTTTTTCGAAGTTACAATGCCAAAAAGCCAAAAAAAAGCTTATTGTCCATTGTTCTATAAAATTCTTCAAAGAATCATGCAACAATATCCCTATTTTGAAGAGCCGCTTTTATACAAAATTCTATATAAAATTTATAGCTAACTTAAATAGAACAGCTCTTCCCTACTTTTTGTTTAAAATGAATTCTAAGAACTTTAAATGTAAAGAGTGAATAATATATAAAAAACAGATTTTTATTTTATTAATTGGGCATTTGTATTTGGATATTTTTTATTTATCGAGTAATGAAATTAATTGAATTAATAACAGTTTGTTAAAAAATATTCGAAAATCATTTAATCCTTTTTTATTGATATTTTTTGTTATTTCTACATATATACCTGCATATACACCTGCGAAAAAGACAATTAAGCTTTAACCTTGATTAGTAAAAAATTATATCAGATTTTAATAGAAATATCAAGCCGAGGTATAAATTGGGGTGAGGAAAAATATGGAAAATAGAAAAAAATTCATTCCGGAAAAAATAAAAAATGGATGAATAAACAAAATAACAAAGACTATTTAATCTCAGATATTAGAAGAGAAATAGATAGATTTCCCAATGTTTATAAAAAACAACAAACAAATAAAAGTAAATGTGATTTTGGGGAGACTCTTTTTATTATGAATATATTTTTTTCTCTTCCTATTGGGTCGATATTCATTATGGTAGGTGCTTTACATTCTAATTTTTCAATGTTTATTTATGGTATTATAATATTTTTAGAGGGAATTTTTGTTTATGCATTATTTGATGTATTTTTTTATGTAATAAAGAAGATACAATTGAATAATATAAGTCGAAAAATCACAAAGTTATAAATAATAATTAATGTGAGGAAAATTCTCTGCTTCGAATTGTCAGTATTGGCTAAATTCCAGGTTATTTAAAATTTTTTCATCTACTTATAGATTCTAATAACATAGTATTATCGGAAACATATTTATATATTATTAAAGATGGCAATTTTGAAACGATGTAATACCATAATATAGATGCAATCAAAGGCTTACACAACATTGTTATATATTTGATTCACATAATAGCATACATAATTTAGTAATTCAAAATGATTGCAAGTGGGGTGTATTTACAATTAGCAAAAAACAGTTATTTAAAAAAGTGATTTTTACAATTTTAATATTTATTTCATTAGTTAATTTTATATCATTTAAAACATCAGCCATAACTGTAAATCCTGGTACTTATTTCCCAGTTGGAAATGAAAAATATACTGTAAATCAAACAATGAATTTTGAAAGCATTTTAGTAGGAACAACTCACATCGTTTTTAATGATACGGGTTTCTATATAACTTCCGAAAATAATATCACAATTAACCTCGTTTTTATAAACGAAGATATTACAAGTATTGAAAATGGAGAGAAAGCACTTGAGTTCTATGCAGATACAACCTCTGGAATAGTTGGTTTTAATATTTCTGGTTTCACTGGTGGTAATGATTATTTAGTGAACCGGAGCGGCAGTCCAATTGATATTGCTACCGCTGATGGATCTGGTCATATAACCTTTATTAATAAGGTTTGGAATAATTATCTTTTTGAAATCTACAAATGGGGAGGTAGTACAGGTAATAATACGCCAGTTGTGAGTGATATTCCAGATCAAATGATTTTACAAGGAGCTGGATTTAATCAAATCGATTTGGATAGTTATGTATTTGATTTAGAAGATCCTGATGAGAATATCACTTGGACATATGAAGGAAATTCAAATCTTTCTGTTTCTATTAATGCGAACCGCATTGCAACTATTAGTTACACTAGTGGGTGGAAGGGTGTAGAGACGATCATGTTTACTGCTGAAGATACTGATGGACAAACTGATTCAGATAATGCAACATTTATGGTTATTGAAAACGATGCGCCTTTTTTTTCAGATTTATCAATAAGTGATGGGGAAAAGGATGTTCCCATTAGTACATCATCGTTAAGAATTACTATTGAAGATCCAGACGGAGATTCTATTGATTGGAATATTCGAACATCACCAAATATTGGCAGTAGTTATGGAAATAGTGAATATAATGGTAGTAAGTCTTGTAGTATATCAGATCTTGCTTATTCTCAGACATACCACTGGTCTGTAAGTGCAACAGATGGAATATATTGGACAAATGAAACATATTCATTTACAACAGAAGCAGGTCCACCTGATAATCCCCCTGGACCTCCTCCATCAGTTAGTACCGAACTGGATTTTATTCCTGAAATAAATAATCCACCAGATATCCCAATTAAGCCATCTGGACCTACTTTCATAGAATTAGGTGTTGAATATGAATATTCAACTTCAACAGTAGATGATGACGGAAATCAAGTAAGATTTAGATTTGACTGGGGTGATGGCAATTATAGTGATTGGAGTGAATTTGTAACATCCAATGTTTCTGTAGCAATGTCTCATTCTTGGGATTCAATTTCAAATTTTAAGATTAGAGTAATAGCTCAGGATGAAAATGGTTTAAATAGTAGTTGGTCACCTCATCTTAATATTACAGTTTCACAAGATGAAGTTGAAGGAGAACCGCCGGTCGCTATTTTTGCATTACCTGGGAAGATATCTACCAATCAAACCCTATTTTTTGACGGATCAGCTAGTTTTGATATTGACGGTGAGATTATCTCATATTGGTGGGATTTTGGTGATGGTGAGAATGGAAGTGGAGTGAGTTTATCTCATATTTATAAGATACCTGGTGAATATACGGTTACACTCATTGTTAAAGATGAATATGGAAATACATACAGTAAGAGTACAATAATTACAGTCGTTTCTGAATCAAAAGGAAGTCAAAGAGAAGAAAAAAAAGGAGCCTTACCATTTGATTATGGTATAATAATTTTTGTATGTATAATCATTTTGCTATTTTTGGTAATAATATTTTTTAAAAGAGATACCATAAAATCATTTGTATCGACTTTTCAATTTCCTGATATTCTTCAATGGAAGGTATTGAATACTAAACATAGGTTAGAAAAAATTGATTTGAAAATTGAAGAACTTAGAAATAAGATGGTATTTAATGCAGATTTCAATCTGTCACCTGTTGAGATGAGGGAGACATACTCTGAAAAAATTAGGGAAACATCCACTGGGATTAATGGACATATTAATTCTGAGATTGCATCAACAACTGAAGAAAAAAGTGTGGTTGCTAAATCAGATATAGATGATATTGAAAAAAAGGTTGATGATATTATGATCTCTCGTTTAAGAGAAATTATAGATAAATTATAACAAAACAATTAATAGAACTATAGAAAAATTTATCGTAAATTTTTTTTAAATCTGCTCGAAATAATTGATATATTGAAATTAGTCACCAAGTTGTAGAATTTCACTATGATGATTAAAGAGAATAAGATAATGTTAGAATTATCATCATTATTTTTAATTTTAAACATTCTTGATTAAGTTAGTATAAAATATACTATTTCTTTAACGTAAAATAATTTATTAAATATGGTAATAGTTGTACAACATCGTTTAAATATTGTTTTGATTAAATAGTTATTGGTGAGGTTTATTAAAAAAAATCAAAAAAATAAAAAACATTCCAAAACTCATTTTAAACATCATAATCTTAATAATCGAGCTCTTGCAATTATTCCATGCTATAATGAAGAGGTTACCATCGGAAGTATTGTTTTGAAGTCAAAACGTTATGTAGACGAGGTTTTAGTTGTCGATGATGGCAGTAATGATGATACTGGTAAAATCGCTAAGGAAGC
>CAYGAC010000034.1:0-21337 GCA_964347865.1 uncultured Thermoplasmatales archaeon | reverse complement strand
TTCTGTCTCATCTTAACATCTAATCCAGAAAGCACCAACTGGTAAATCGGGCAATGCTGAAAGATAGCACAAACGCAATGCTCTGGTGGTAATAGAAACCCCCAGTGCTTAAATGATATATTGGTATCGGTCATTGATCATTCTCCAAATCAGGTTTTTCAAAAATTTCATAATCTTCAAAAGCATTATTCCAACACTCAGGGCAAATAACTCCAGGTTTATCCCAATCATGTGAACCAGTACCGAATCGCTCACCCAATCTGGGTTTACGACCACAAAATGTACATGTGGTATTTTTCGGAACTAAACTATTTTTATCAAAACTCATTATTTAACCTCCAAAATACATTTATTTTTCAAAAAAGTAACGACTTTTTCAATTTTGGAAAAAAAAGTCGTTACCTCACTCAACGGGAGAAAAACACACCAAAGTAACAACTTAACGACTTTTTTCCTTTTTCCTGTATGTACGTACGCGCGATAAGTATCAAAGAGAAAAAAAGTTGTGAATACGTTACTTTTAATAGTTTTACAGAAGTAAATTAAGTAACAACTTTTATTTTTAGATTTCCAAAAAGTCGTTACTTTCATGCGATAATCTCCTGTTGTTTAGTACCAAGATAGTGATTTATATCTGAATTAACAGTAGATCGTAATCCCAACCATACCCAAGTCCTAGATACCCCATTGATAGTTTTTTGTGCTTTCCGTATTCCAATTCCCTCATTATTCAACCGAGTTGTTATTGCATGTCTACTTGGTTTGTCAAACCCCATTCTTTCACAATAAGCAATGACATCATCGGCAAAATCATCAACTGTTATACACCAATCTAGATCTCCATATTCATATTCCTCACTAATCAGTGCATGCACTGGATTTGATTTTTTCAACCATGTTTCTCGTTTTTCTTCTGTCGTTTGTTGTAATGAAAAACTTTTATTTTCTAATAATTCTTCTAATCCCTTTATTGCATAATTCAATATTGCAGATAGTTTCTCAGGTTGATTGAATTCCTCTATTATGTTTATATCTGCTTTGAAAACTGAAACATTATCTACCTTATCAAAATCCTCAGGTTTTACATATTTATTCAATAATGTAATCTGCAATTGTCGGCTAAAAAATGCATCGCTATAATCTTTAACCTCTGGAAGCTCATTGCATGTATACCAGGGTTTTGCATAGGATGTAAATTCAATCCCGTCTTTGTGATTTTTTATGTCAGCCCAAATTGGACTATTACCTGTAATCTGTTTTATTGCCCCACTGTATTTCATTCCCCTATTTGGCAGATCATCCGATATGTTAGTATGTTTTCCATATAGCTTTTGTTTTGAAAAAGGTCTATCATTCAATTCTTGTAAAGAAACACCAGTATTGTTTTTCTTTCCAATTAAAAATTTTACAACGTTTAATAATGTAGTTTTTGCATTATCTCCACTGCCATCCAAAACTATATAATATTTGAAGGAATATGCTCGATAAAGTGAATAACCCATATACTCTTGTATTGTTTTTTCTACATCTGTTCTTCTTTGCAGTTGATTCATGCAGATATGTTGAATCCATTTTTCAAAAAAGGCGTAATCGGCCTTTGGATTATAATCTACTGGTAGTTTTGTAATGAAATAAATATCTGGTGAATGAGGCAATAATTTCTTTTTTTTAATGTCGTAAATCCCGTTATTAACGTTTATTAAATGGGGATCGTTGATAAAAATATCTCTAGAGACATATCTTTTATCTCGGATATAGTTCAAAACCTCATTTTTCCCATGTACAGTAGTTTTTTCACCCATGAGATGTTGTGTTATGTTTAGGATAACTGTATCTGCATTTTTAAGATACACGCCATCTTTGTAATATAGTATTTCCCTACTTGCATCATCTATTGTAATGAAATGATAATTGTATTCATTAAAAATTAATTCACCTAGATTTGGGTTTATTATTTTATCCGGTATCCATTTTTCTGTTTCATCTTCTAAAATTATTTTTTTAAATGTGTACACTTTATATTTTTTAAACAGCTCTTTTATTCCTTGCTCTACAGGTTTATAAAAGGGACATTCTTCTTGTGTTTTAAATGGACAATAACCCAATTCTGTTATTCTTTTACACCCAGTTTTCTTATCTGATTTTAATGCTGAATTAATGACATTGTTTAGCTCAATAGTAGATAATGGGGGGTCATTGCGTTTATTCCAATTACCGACTAACGTTTTTATTTCTGTAGGATTTAGATTTTTAACATGTTTATAGTAGTTGGTTAAAACAAAAGCAGTATCATTTCTAATAGTATTTTCTTTTAATCCTCCCTTAAAAATATTTTTTATACAATCTGCATCTATACCATCCATATCCTGTGGTTTTTCAATTACTTTTGAACTGATACCATATATTTTACGTATCTTATCTACTAAATTTTTATAGAAATTTTCTGCATTAATTATTTCTAAAGATAATAATTGTGATGGATGTGTGTCATTTAAAAACCGATATTGAGATCCATTAGGATGTATGCTAGGTGGTGCTACAACATATCCACCGTTTGATCTATATTCTAAATGTGTTTCGTTATCTTTTTTTAAATCCCCAGGATTGCTTTCATGTCGACAATATATATGATAGCCTTTGCCTGTTTTAACAGCCCATTGTCCCTGATCAAAAAGTTTGTTTATTTTTATTCCTATTTCGTCAATAACTTTCTCATCATCAATATCAATAACCACTAAATCATTTGAAACAGCTCCGCAGATAATTCCAATATTGTGAAATAAATCATCATCTAACCATTTCTGTATTTCCTCTTGCGTTGGTGGTATTGCCTGGTATTGTTCCCACGATTTTATATTCGGTCTTTTATCATTTGCTTTAAGTGGAATTATTGAAAATCCTTCATTCCAATAGGACCATACATAATCATTAATTCTAGCTCTCTGATTTTCCTTTGCAACATTATTGGTTTTTAATGCGATTAAAGTAAGCCAAAATGCAACGAAAGAAATTATACTGTCATCCCCCCCTGTTGTTTCTAAATGGTGCAATTTCTGAAATTCTTTCAAAAGATAAAATTATAATTCGACCGTTTGAAAAAAACTCTATACAATTATCATAAACATCTTTAATTCGCCCATCAATCACAAAGCCATCATTTTTGACGAGCCGGATATGTTCCCCTTGGAGTTTTTTTAATATTTCTTTTTCCAACGCATCCCCTCCGAGGTTAAGCTCCCTGAATTTCTTGTTTGAGCTTATTTATCTCAGATAATAAAAAATTGGTGAATGCATCGCTGGAAATGTCAATATCTGGACAATGCTCTCTAGCCCATGCTCGAAGTTTTTCACTTGGCATGGCTCCCCTCCAAATGTATAAAAAATTCGTTCACAGCTAGTCGAATAACTGCAGATCTTGAAAGAGAGTGATTTTCTCCATATGAATCTACCTTATCCTTTGTTTTTTTATCTAAAGTAATGCCTATAACTTCTTTTCTGTCTGACATTACATAAAGTATATTAATGTCTTATATATTAACATTATCTAAATAAACTTGATATTAAGATTAATTAACAATCTAATTAAAAGATGACTATAGTTGGTGCAGTATATGGTGAAAATTAGGGATTTGGGAGAAAAAATATACTTGATTTGTTATGGTAGACCTAGATATAAGCTTGAAATATCAAATAAGATTTATGGTTATGAAAGTAAAGCCATTTATCCAGAGATAAAAAAGTTAGAAAAAATGGGATGGATTAAACAGGTTGATTATGAACCTGATTTTGATACTGATCCCAATCCAAAATCTGGAAAACGTGCGAAAAGAAGGCAATATTATTATGCGGATATTAAGCCATTATTTGATAGTATATGTCAGGATTTAGACGAATCATCAAAAAAGTGGAATGATCCAACCGTCAAATTGAATAAGGATGAGAAAAAACAACTAATAACTCTTCTAAATTTAAAAATATTTAGGGGGAGTACAAGTGAAGGAATAAAATTAATGAATTTGAAAACGTCAAATGTTTTTTCTGAGATTAAAACTGGGATTAGTTTTTTATGCATTTACTTAACCTGGATTTTTAGATATTGCGAATCATTTGATATAAAAGATAAAAAAGAAAAGAAAAAACTTATTGAATTAACAAAAAAACCAAGTAAGGATAGTACATTAGGTATTTTGTCGAAGTGGTATATGATACCAAAGAAAACAATAGAAGAAGAAATAGGCTTAACTCCCATTATAGATGTGTTTTTATCAACATTAGACGAATCCACAATTATGAAACTTAGCGCACTTAATCGTTTTACCTCTATTTATTCACTAAATTATTTCAATTTGATAGCAGATTTTGTTTATAGATCAAAATATGGATATGCTGATTATATAGAAAATAACAAATAAAACAAGATTACGATGTTTTCTCTTTCATCTGTTTGTATTTTTCCCAAGTTACAAGAAGCATTTCATTATAAAACTCCCGGAATTGAGGATCCTTAAGCATTTCCTGTGTTGCTATCCCTGTTGTGGTTGCGTCCACGCCGATATCTTCAGGTTTAACATTTAATTTCATTGCACATCGACCACATACAATATTTGTCGGTACGTTCTCATAGTTACAATTCTTGCAGATAATTGGTTGTAACAATGATTCTTCAGGTGTATCCTCCTCTTTGATGCCAAGCAACTTTTTAATATAATCGCTTGTATCTTTACTGGCAAGATGTGTATAATGACTTGGCATGTTACTTGATCTTGACCATCCAAAACGCTCTCGCATCATTGCCTCGTTAAATCCTTTCATACAACAAAACGTTGCAGATACATGACGTAGGGTATGCGGGTGTATTTCTTTTTTAATCCTACTTTTATTAACAACTCTATTCACTATTTTCCATATGCTACTTGGCGCCATTGGTTTTAATGCATCAGTATCTCCTCTCATATAATTCGAATCAGAATAAATAAAATGCGCCTCTGGATTATTCTTATTTATATGTTGATTTAAATATTGTTTAATATACGCTGTGCTACTGGGTATTAAGAAAAGTTGGATTTTTCTTTGCCCAGTTTTTAATCCTCCTGTTCTGGGTAATATAAAATAAGCACCAAGTTGTTTATCAAAACCAACATTTTTTATTTTTAGCGACAATAGCTCCGAAACACGTAATCCCCCATCTAATAAACTGACAATAATTACTTGTTCCCTTGTATCTTTACACGCATTAAGTAACTGTTTTATTTCTTTTTCAGTAAGTATGCTATCAATTGGAAATTCATTATTATTGTTACTTGTTGTAGCCATCCATATTACATTATCTGGAAATTCAATATTCCTTTGGAATCTTTTACCCTTTTTGTATTGTTCAGGTTTAATAATAAACTTGTAGAATCTTTTTATTTTAGATTCGTATAGAAAGATACTTGATTCTGTGTAATTCTGTTTTTTTAACCATTGTTCCCATTCCATCATATCTTTTTGAGTTGCGTCTTTAAATGATTTATTTTTAAGAAATTTTGATAAGTGGTATAAAGAAACAATATCATTTTGCTGAGTTGCTGTATTGATTTTATCTATTTGTATTCTTATGTTCCAATACTCAATTACCTTTTTTTTATGATCTTGATTTAAAATTTTCTCCAATAGATTTTTGATATTTTTTTCATGTTTATCCATTTCTCTATCGCCGTCTACGTAATCGTTAGTCATTATAAAAATCTTTCCTAACGTCAACCTTTAATGAACAATAATTACCTAGATACGCTTCGATACTATCACCATCAAAAATTTCTCCAACACCTTCAGGAGTTCCAGTAAGTATTAAATCTCCTTTCTTAAGCGTCATTATTTTTGATACAAACTCGATTATACTTTGTATTGAATAGATCATATGTTTTGTATTCGATTCTTGTTTTAGCATGCCGTTTACTTTTAATCTTATATCCAGATTATGTGGATTTGTTATTGTATCTTTTAAAACAATATCACTTATGGGAGTAAAGGTATCAAATCCTTTTGCTATACTCCATGGCCAACCATTCTTTTTAGCCACAGATTGTAGATCTCTTGCAGTTATATCAAGAGCGATTAGATAACCCAACACATAATTCATTGCTTCATTTTGCAAAATATATTTTCCATTTTTTCCTATAACGACACCAAGTTCTACCTCGTGATGTACGCAGGTAGACATATTCGGAAGTAGTACAGAATCATTATTGAAGATAATAGAACTTTCAGGTTTTAGAAACAGAATAGGATCCTCAGTTGTTTCTGTGTTCATCTCTTTGGCGTGTTTTTTATAGGTTCTTGCGAGGCAAATTATCTTTCCGACTTGAACTTGTTTATCGTAGTTTTGAAAAATGTACTGAGTCATAAAATTTATAATAATGTATTTTAGTTTAAAGTCTTGCTACAATTAATTAAATTTGTATGGATTTATTACGGTAAGTATAGGTAATCTTTACTAGTAAGTTTCAAAATTATGTTCTGAAGCACGAATAACTATCGTTATATTCAACCGCAAGGAGTTAATTGGTAGAAAAAAAAGAATAAGAAACCACCAATTGTTCTCGAAACGAAAAGAGCATTATCAGCTCCGACCACAGTTGTTATTTTAATTGGACCAAATCCAAGAATAAAACTTGTAGAAACAGTACTTTCTTTTCCGGGAAGAAGGGGTTTTAGTAGAGGTCCGGAAGAATGTCTTCCAAAAATAATGAGACCTCCTTCTATTGTTATCTCCCATTGAACATTAAATGCAGTATTATTACCAATATTTTTAATGGTACCAGAAAATTTGAATAATCCAAATCTTAACATAAAGGTTAACTTTGTCATTCCATAAGGTTTTTTTAAGGGATAGTTATCAATAGCACGTTCACAAGGGAGATCATAGGGTCTATCACCAACACCATCCGAACCAGGGAGATTTTGATTTGGTCCCCAAAAAATATCTACACCGATATAGTTATCCCAGTAGTTACCACACGACGGATATCCATTATCCCAAGAATTATTCGTTCCATCATAGGCGTTTTGTGTGTTTTTTCTGAAGTTATTGTGATATATTTTATTGTAGTAACTATATTGGTTACAGAATAAACCACTTTCATTATTTAAGGTGAAGTTATTATTAGTTATAGTATTGTAGCTGCTAGAAGAATGAATATATATACTATGCTTGTTGTTTGAGATAATAGTGTTACACGAAATTTCGTTGCAATCACTTGAAGCTATTATCATACCATATTCGTTGTCATGTATAGAATTTCTTAAAATGGTATTATTGCATCCTATATAGGAACAATTGTTAAAATATAATTTGATACCAACAGAGTTTTGAATGATAGTATTCATTAATACACTACTATTGCTACAATGGAGGTTTATACCGCAAAAACCATATTGTATTGTAAATCCTTTGATCGTTACCCAATCAGCAAAAACCCAAATAATCGTTCCACTGTTGCTGCCATCTATAACCGTTGAATTTCTATCTTCACCATATAAATTAATTGTTTTATTTACTATCACATGTTCAAAATATGGTGATGAATCGTTATAGACAAACACCGTATCTCCATCTGATGCATTATCGATAGCATCTTGAATCTTTGTGTAATTATTGGGTCCACTTCCTCCAACATATATATATTTACAGTCGATTTTGAATTATATATTTGTTCTACTGTATTTCCAGTTGTGGTAATTGTACCTATGCTGATTAAAAAAATCATTATGGTGATAGATATAAATTTATTTTTCATCATTTTATCATCTAGAAATTAAGCCTAAATTAAGCATAAATTTCTAATCAACATCCTATCACTACCGATTGCTCCTAGAGAATCCTCACCAGTGATTGTTAGATTATAAACTCCTTGTGCAGGACCCGTCCAAAACCATTCATGGAGTTTCCAATCACAACAATAACTCGCATTTCCCTTATATTCACCATTGAGATAAACTTTCACAATTAAATATGAGCTGTTATCAATATCATCAGTTGCATTGATAATAATAGGCCTTAACTTGAATCCTCCAAAGGATATACAATCAATAGTTGGTATCAATATAATTGGAATCAGTGGTATTCCAAAAAGATGAATATAGTATGGTTTAGGATTTATAATCTCAACGATTGGTGGTTCATTTTCCATAATTATTGGTAATCCTGCTTCTATCCAAGCATTCATTCCTCCGATCATGTGGTAAAGTGTCCCGGTAAAATTATTGTAATAAAATTCGTATGTTAATATAAGAGATCTATAACCACCTTTACAAATAAAAAATATCTCCTCTCCAATAAGTTCTTCCATACTAATATTAGTGTTATTTTTATGAATTGGATTTTCTGGAGGGGGAGTATCCATTCGTATCTTATTCCAATCTTCTTTAGATCTAATATCTATAGGTTTTTGAATTCCATTTTTTGTATCATTTAGCAGTTCCCAAGCCTCGTAAACTGTAATATTATAAATATGTCCGTTTGTAGTTGGAAGTCCAGCATTTTTCCATGCAGTTATTCCACCAACTAGATTGTAAATTACTCCAGTGAAATTACTATAATTAAGTATTATATTTGCTATAAAACTTCTATAGCCACCTTTACAGTAAAGAACGACGGTACAATTATGATATTGATAGAGAAATTTTGGTAGAATAGAGGCATTCTTAAACAAATCAAGAGGAAACCACCGTGGATGTTCTGGAAAGGGAGTGTCTATTCGTTCTTCTCTCCATTCAGAAATAGTTCTCACATCGATAGGTATCTGAATACCGTTGGATGTATCATTCAAGAGTTCCCATAACTCATTCGCTGTAATGTTTGTATAGCCCTCACCAAAGTTTGAATTTGAAAAATAATTTTTAGTTAATTTAATTATTTCTTTGGTTCCAGTTGAAGGAGAAAAATTAACTGTGATAAACAATAGCATTACAACAAGGATAACTATCTTTTTTTTCATAATATTCCTCCCTAAATATTATCATAGATGTTTGAGTATATAAATTTTTCATAATGTTAATGAAAATCAAGCCAAGGAATTAATCCTCTTAATATTGGAGGCATGATCCATGATAGTGGAATCCATGTAATATCTCCAATTTGTACACCTTTTGCATTTACAGTTACACTGTCTGCATTTGTTGCTGATGCTGTAAGTGTTATTGTAACCATGCCAAATCCTTTTGCATCGGGAGTCATTATGCCCAAAGCATTTCCGCTTGTACTTAAAGGCTCCAAATAGTCATAAAAACCCTCATGAGTAAAATTAATATTACCCGATGTTCCCCCAATTATTGTAAGTGTATATGATATATTATAAGCGGTAGCATTTCCAATGTTTGTTATCACACCACCAGCATAGCTTATAAAAAATGGAAGTGGAAATCCACCATAAATTTGAATATTTAATTTAGCTTCTGAATCTGCAGATGTAGATATCGACAAAGCTGGGATCAGCAACAGCATACAAATAATTATTCCAACTAATTTGTTTTTCATTTTTCATTTCCCCCTTTCCTATTCCTATAGATGTTGTATTATATAAATGCTGTGTCTAATATTTGATGTTTATAACTATAAATGTTGAAGTTTTAACAGGATTGCAGTTCTTTTTGTAACAATTGATTTTTTGCTTTTTTCTCAATTTTTTTAACTCTGAAAAGATAATTCAATCCAGTTAGGAGTAAACTATAATCGTTTCGTGATATGCTTCTATAAATTTGTCCAAGAATATAGCTCGGTCTGAAATAAAACCGTTGAAACGCATCCGTACCATACTTGACAAGTTCATCTAAGGTAAAATTCCCGAGTCCTTTCCTTGAATCAGCAAGAACTTCTGCTGTATCACTTGATATTAGGTTATTTTGTACAGCCTCAAACCATAATTGAGATCCTTTCATATATCCAAGTGCACTAAAAAGAGCAACATCAAGAGGTAATGAACAAGCAAATTTGATCGTGTTTTCAATATGTTTTTTTGTTTCAATTGGAGCGCCAAGTATAAAACTTCCAACTGTAAAAAAATTCATTTCTCGTGCTAATTTTAGTGTTTCTCTTATCTGCTGCAATTTAACTCTTTTGTCATAAAAATCAAGGACATCTTGATTCCCAGATTCAAGTCCAAAAAGCAACGTCTTAACACCCGCTTTTTTCATTTTTTTATAAAGTTCCTTATCTGCATAATCAGCTCTGGTTCCACCAATATGTAATTCAATATTAGATCCTATATTAATGAGACCATCAAATATGGTATGTGCTCGTTTCTTATCTGCAAGAAAACAATCATCAATAATAAACAAGGAACCATAGTGTCCATCAAGTTCTTCAAATTCTTGTAATATATTCTGTGCCGATCGTTGTCTAAATCCCCATCCATCGATCACATTATTATATCGTGTGCAAAAACGGCAGTGAAATGGGCAACCTCTACTTGTTATTGATGAAGTTACCATTTTCTTAAATTTAAGACCAAAGGAAAAATTGCCATAATCGTATTTTTTCACGAGATGTCGAGAAGGAAACGGTAAATCATCTAGGTTATCTATTACTTTTAGAGGTTTTCCTGAAAGAATAGAACCGTTATTCCGATAATAAATCCCATGAACATTAGGTAGATCCGACTTTCCTTCTAGATAATCTGATAATTCAAGAATGACTCGCTCTCCCTCACCTATAACGCATATGTCTGCATTAGATATAGCTTTTAATGTTTGTTCTTTAAAAAAAGCACCATGTGGTCCTCCAATAATTAAGGGAATATCTGAATCTATATCTTTAATCATATTAGAAAGAGTAAGTGAAAATTTGAGTTCATTCGTATGCACACCGATGCCAACAGCATCTGATGACAGGAGTATATTTTCCAATTTTTCCTTAGCTATGTCTTCCATACAATAATCGAATATCTCTACCTTATGACCTTTCTGTTCTAATGTTGCAGCTACATAAAGTAAACCTAACGGGGGAAAGGATGAAGGAGAAGCAACTAAAAATTGAATATTTTTCTTCCAATCTCCAGCTCTGATGAGAAGAAATTTCATGTGCTTTGTTCTCCCCCTGTTAAATGCCCAACAAAGATTTGATATATAAATTCTCTGCTATAGATAAACAAATATATCAGTTATCTGTTATAATTTACCATTTATGAGGCATGAAAGATTCGTAGAACTTGACATACTTAGAGGATTTGTTATCTCCATAATGATCTTTTTTCATTTGCTTTGGGATCTAGATTATTATGGTCTTTCTCAGATTGACAAAGAAATGTATAGTTACGGTGCATATTTTCCTACCATATTTTTTATTCTAGTAGGTATCTGTCTTGTTATTTCTTCACAACATAGAACAACACGTCATTTGCTATTTAGGGGAACATGGATTTTTGCAATAGGTTTACTAATTACAGGAGTAACAACTATTATGATTCCTGAAAAACCAGTAACCTTCGGTGTCTTACATTGTATCGGTATTTCAATTATACTTAGTACCTTTTTGATTAGATTTAAAGCATATAATCTAATTATTGCCCCCATTTTCATTGTTGGGGGACTACTGATCAATAGTTACCATGTTCAAAATCCATCAATCTTGCATCTTGCGATAGGTTTACATCAAAAAAATCTTTGGAGCTCTACTGTAGATTATTTTCCATTACTACCGTGGTTTGGTGTGATTTTACTTGGGTTGGGTGTAGGCAATATATTATATAAAAATGGTAAACGACAATTTACCTTTCCAGATATTTCACATTTAATACCAGTAAAAGCAGTATCCTGGCTTGGAAAAAATTCTCTTGTAATATATCTAGCACATCAACCAGTAATTGCTGGTACAATAATCTATGTTTTTCCTATTTTTGCCCTTTATTTTTAAGGGTTACTACAGCAAATAGTGATGCTATTAGTGTACTAAAAATCCATAATTATACTAAATTTACCGAAAGTAATATAAAGGGGAATTAACAATTGTTAATGGGGGTCTAAAACGACAAATCTATATGAGGATTATTTTTAAATTGTCATTTTCTTTCCTCCTTTCCTCATTTCCTCATATTTTAGGCCCCACATCCTCCCTCATTTGATTAAAATTTGTAAAAATTTGGTAATACTTATTTTTAAAAAAATTAATAAATAATTTTCTTTAAATTTTTCGGTAATAACTGTAAAGATACCTGGTAACAGTTGTACAATAAACCGTTTATAAGTAGATCAACAAAAGGTAATTTGTGGTGATCACTCATGAATGGTTTATTTGTTAAGGCTTTAAAAAAGAAATTTGAGATGTCCGAGGAAGACGCGAAATGCCTTGCTGAAACTGTCGAAGAGATTTTTCATGGAGAAAATGAAATCGAAGATATGGATATTGATAAACATGCTCGTTTTTTATTTTATGAATTACAAAGGGAGAATTTTCTTAAGGTGAGAAGAGAAGAATACAAAGAAAAAGGAAAAATTATGCGAAGATATTATTGGTCCTATAATAATGATGCTATTAAGGAAGAAGCATACAGAAAATCGGTTCGAGAAAGTCCCTATAAAATCTATGAAAAAATACCAAGAAATGCATGGTTAATTCGATCGTATAACACCTAGACTTACTCTGGGGAACTATTAATTTTTAGTATCCACCTATTTTGAGAGTCGGATCTCCAAGAAGAAGATGTGTTTCTACAATCTTACAATCGTATCTATCCGTAAAAACAGGAAATGTATTCACATAATCGGTGAGTACCTGACTGTAGGTTTCTCCTAGAACTTCTACATTTTCCTCGTTATATATTCTGAAAAACTGTGTTTCAAACCATCCATCAAGTCCCTCAATGCAGTCTGGGATTTCATTACCATTGTAATCGCCAATACTCACACCCCCATAACCAACACTCCCCATGGATGCAATGGCTCCTCCATCAGGATTTTTCAAAAATACCCAACTCCAGCATTCGAGGACCCAGTTATATAAATAATAAGAACCAAAACCTTCTGAATCATATAAAAAGTACCCTAGTCCTTCATTAAGAATTCCTTTGATTAGATTGAGAGGGGTAACATCATATTCACTATTATGACATCCCCCAACCATAACTATTGGATACATTCCTTCATTTGTAAGTTTTAAAATATCTTTATTTGACCATCCTCCTGTCCAATTTGCATAATCACCGTTCTTATGAGTACTCCAATATTTTGGATTCCCATGACCAACAAAATAAAGAAAACCTGCTCCCTTGCTCGTTTCAGTGTGGATATTTGCTGTTTTTAAGTTGTCAAGAGATGCATATAATCGAACTGGATTAAATTCTGGCATGTATTCTAATGCTTTTTCGTTTGCTACCTCACCTTCATCATAATCTGTTCCGCCTTCCCAATTCTTATTAAAGGTATCACCACCACATACGATCATGGTGTTAAACCATTCTGAACCATTGGCATTTTCTTCGTAGTCTATTATCTTTTTTACAATTGTTTTTACTTCAGAAGTAAATATACAAGCTAATCTACCAAGATGAACATCAGGAGCAAGGTCACGTTTGTCTTCCATAATTCCCGGGTCATGCCATTCCCCATATATACCATCATTATCAGTATCCCAACTGGAAAAGTTACCATCAGAATCATAGATGTCAGCATAGTAAAGATCAGTTGCATAGTACAATTCTTCATAGATTCCTCCAGCATCGGTTTCAAGATGGGTATGAATTATGGGTACTTTTCGAAAGTTACCAACAAGCATTACATAGTTTATTCCCCAATTTTCAATTGCATTTTTGATAAAATATTTTATTTTTTCAGGTTTGTCTTTACCAATTGCAGGAAAATAAACACTGTTATAGATTTCTTTTACCGTGACGAGTTTTGTTTTTATTGCTAGGTTTTCCTTATGGTCAACAAGGGATTGTAGATGTTTTTTGTATAAATCGTAGGATATGATTAGGAGATCATATTCATCCGCAGAAAAAATTTGGTAAGTAGGCTCCTCATACGATATTGTTAATATAATGAAGTCGATAAATTGTAAATTATCTTTTACTGGATTATACCTAACTGGATTTATTTGTATGGTTAAAAATGTTGTATGCTTGTTATTTTTGTTTAATCCACCCACAAGCTTGTAAGAATACCACTTTTCTGGATAGAATAAATTACTTTCATATATCTGTTCATTTTTTTCTATTATTAAATTCTGTTCTTCTGCATGTGGAAGTGGTTTTGAAGCAGGAATAATTTTCTTTGGAATTTTTTTCTCTTTTATTTCAGAATATGAACATGTAATATCTTTAATGCGAGTGCCGAGTGGAAATTCAATTGTTTTTTGGTATATAGGTAAAATAGGTTCTCCAGTAGTTGAAATAAAGGAATTTGTTTCTTTTATGTGAATGTTTAAAAATTCCCCATTATCTTTTAATTCAGGTGGGGAAAATAGCTGAAATACTTCGAGTGTATCATCATCTGATTTTTCTCTATACTTAAAATCGGCGTTGATGTTTAGTGCGTTAATACTACTTGTTATTAATATCAATTGTACAAGGATTGCTGATAGTATCAAAATTTTTCCTTTTTTCATATTTTATACCCCTAATCATATTAATAACTAAAGGTTGTTATAAAAATTTTTTGATTATAACAGCTCTATTCAGATGTGATGAGAAAAGTTTATTAACATCTAATTGAGTTCAATTGTGGAAAAATGGAAGAAAAAAAAGATGTAAGCCGTATGTTTCTTGATAACGATATGACACTTGATGAAGAATTGGCTTTCTTTTTACATAGATTCAATTCAGATATTGAAACTATTGAATGTATGCCTGCCTTCGAAGATCATCTAAAAGAGTTATTCCCAGAACGGAAAAAAGATTAAACCTTATTAATTTGTTATTTTTTTGATTTTTTCCGGAGTTTTTTTACAATATCCGCGGCATCAGGTTGTTGAAGATATGCTCCTCTAAGTAGATACACATCTCTTTCAACTTTTGTTTTCCAAGGTTTCTTTTTTGATTTTGTATTATTTATTCCCTTAGTCATTTCATTTTTTCCTTTGATATCCCCATCGTATTAAAAAGTAAATTATTGGGACCAATATTGCATAAAGAAGTATCAATATGACGTTATTCCAATTAAACACATTTACTACATCGATAGAACCATAAGATTCCCATACCGGTACCACAAGAAGTAATAAGAATAAAATTATTAAGTATATAATCAGAAAAACGATATCTCCTTTACCAAATTTCATTTTCTTCTTTTCCTCCTTTACTTCCTTATTTTTCTGTTTATTATTATCGTCAAGAAAGGATTCTACTTCTTTTCGGTCTCTTTCATAGAGAAACGAGTCAACCTCTTTATGAACCTTAGAATATTTTTTGCCTCCCCTTTTGTTCATAAAAAAGTTGAATAGTTTCTAATATATTAACATTTTTGGAGGTTATTTTTTACAAATAATCCTCATATCTTAAAAAAATCATAAAAATCGTGTTAATCATTATAAGTTACTATTTTATCAAAGAATTGTTTTATTTAATTATTTATTAATCATATGTATTATATAGAATGTTACAAAATAGTCTTTTATTAATATTTTAAAATTACCAAAATGCATATAAAATATTATTAGATTTGGGGGATTGGAGGGTTTTATGGAAAATATTGACAGTCTGTATTCAAATAGAGCAGGAAAAATGCGAAAATCGGAAATACGTGAGCTTTTAAAAGTAACACAAGATCCAGAAATAATCTCCTTTGCTGGTGGGCTTCCAAATCCAAAAACTTTTCCAATAGATGATTTAAAAGGAGTTATAAAAACTGTTTTAGATAATCAAGGGAAAACTGCCCTCCAATATGGAACAACACAAGGACAAGACGATCTAAGAGAAGCTGTTGCCGAACGATCCCGAAAAGATGGGATAGATGTATCAGCTGATGATAACGTTATCATTATGAGCGGTTCACAACAGGCGTTAGATACCGTTGGTAAAATATTCCTCAATCCTGGAGATGTCGCGTTAGTTGGACTCCCTACCTATCTTGGTGGCATCAATGCGTTTCGTAGCTATGAAGCAAACTTGGTTGGTATTCCACTTGATAAAGATGGGATGATTATTGATGCTTTGGAAGAAAAAATAAATGAGCTTAAAAAAGAAAATTTTGCTGTAAAATTTATCTACTCCGTCCCAACATTTCAAAATCCAGCAGGTGTTATCATGTCAGAGTCACGCAGAAAAAAACTCATCGATATTGCTCATCAATACAATCTTGTAATAGTTGAAGATGATCCTTATGGTAAACTTAGATACGATATTCCACCTATAAAACCTATAAAAGCTTTTGACGATGAAGGGCGAGTAATATACATGTCAACATTTTCTAAAATTCTATCCCCTGGATTTCGATTAGCATGGACCATTGCATCTGAAGAACTGACAAGAAAGATGATTATCTGTAAACAAGCAATGGATCTATGTACCAATACCCTCACACAATTCATTGCAAATGAATTTATTAATAGTGGATCGCTTGATTTACATATACTAAAGATTTGTGAAATCTATAAACCCAAACGAGACATTATGATGAAAGCTATGAAGAATTATTTTCCAGATGGTTATATTTGCAATAAACCACTTGGTGGTATGTTTGCCTGGGCTACACTGCCCGAAGGAATCGACACTGAAATTCTATTTCTAGATGCGTTAAAAGAAAAGGTTGCCTATGTACATGGAAAAGCATTTTGTGTTGATGGTGGTGGTGAAAGATCCATGAGATTGAACTTTTCTTATTCTACAAATGAACAACTTGAAGAAGGGATGAAGCGATTAGGTGCAGTAATCGATAAAAAATTAAAAGTGCTATGTCAGTAGATAAGAAAATTATCATATTGGTAATTTTATTGTTATCAAGTTCCTTTTCGGGATGCACACTTCTAAATAGAACTGAATTTAAACTCATTTCATTAGATATAGAAGATGATAATGGATTTGCATCAATGTCAATTAGTTTTAACATAACGAATAAAGTAGCATTAAAACTTATTGATCCTGCTGGTAATCTTCTTTTTAACGATGATTTTTATCGAGGAACACACACTACCGAAGTAGATCTTGATGAATATAGAATAACTCCTCAATCTGGTACCTATAATTTAAAGGCTTATGATGGAAATAACAACGTCATTTTTCAAAAAAAACTTTCGTATGAGGACCAAGATCTCGTGATTATTGATGTAAATGAACAATGGTGGTTAGAAGATAGTAAACATTCACTTGTTGGTTTATCTATTACTCTAAAAAATCAAGGTGATCTTCCTGCATATCCCTATAGTGCAGATGTTCAAATAAATAATAAAGTAACCTCTGGGTTGTTCATTCCAACTGCTGTCTTACCGCAAAAAAGCACAACTGCCCATTGTTTTGTGTATCTTAGTAAAATTTCTTCTATAAAACAGTTACTAGAAATCTCTGTAAAAAATAGTGAAGGAACTATAATTGCAAATGATTCAATGAATGTTTTTCCCTCAGAAAATATATCTCAATTAACGTTTCGATGGAGGTATCAAGGATCTAACAGTCTTGTTATACCAAACATTGCATTTTTATACAATCATTATAACTCGTTAGATCGATTAGATACAGAAGATTATGCTGTATATGTTTTTGATCGTTATGATGATCAATATATCGATTTAGTGACTAAAAGAATAACCTCTCTTATTGACTCGTCCAAAGATGTAGAAATTATTAATTTTATAACATCCTTTGTGCAAGACCTAAATTATATTGAAGATGCTACTGAGTGTGATTATCCCCGCTATCCAATCGAGTTGTTAAAGGATGCAAAGGGCGATTGTGAAGATAAAGCGATTCTTACTGCATCTATTCTAGATTCGCTTGGGTATAATGTATCGCTGCTAAAAATTCCAAACCATGTAGCTGTTGGTGTTCGTTTAAGTAAAAGTGCAACAGCTTTTGATTATTACATCGATCAATATTACTTTTTAGAAACGACGAGCACCGGTTGGGTTTTAGGAAAAGTTCCTCCCGAGCATGACAATGAAGATAATATTACCGTGTATCAGATATCGAATCGGCCTCTTTTGATTCATAGCTGGAAAAATGCAACTCGTTTTAGCACGAGTGATGGAGAAGATTACGTCAAGTTAAAAATTATTGTAGAAAATCTAGGTAGAAAAACAGCGAATAATTTTAATATTTGGGGTGCATTTTTTAATCAAGGTACATATTTTAATCAAAAGGAAACTTCAGAAATTTCTTTGTTAGAAGATATGAAAAAATTTGTTAATCTCAAAATGGATGTTCCCCAAATTTTAACTACGCAACTTAAGACTCAGGTTTATCTGAACAATAAAATTGTTCATGAAAGAGAATCTACATCAAGTTTTCCTTAATCTTTGATATTATCCAAATCTCGATAGTTCCGAAGGTAAAAATTTATGCAGGAATCGTCGTTTTCTCGGGGGCAGGGTCTTTTCGTTTTCTTATCTTTTGATAATCCTTCATATTTGCGGGAGTGAAGGTATTTATTTTTTTCTGCCCCGGTAAAATCCGTTTGAAATAATTTTAGAATTTGCGACAACTTTCGATACCTCATTATCCTTTTGTTAAGATTTTTCAGGAATTCCTTTGCTGCAATATTGGATTTCTCCTCTAGGAAAAAGATTGTTTTTCCATATTTTTTTGCTCTATAAATGGAAGGTATTTTCATTTTTAATATTTGATATTCTTTTAAACCATATCTAGAACATCGGAATGCATACCCTCTCTGTACCAACTCTTTCATTAAATCAAATGTATTATAAGGAAAAGTTTAACATAGCCGTTTCAAATAATGAAATACTTTCAGAAGAAGTCACATTTCCTATACACCGAATTGATATGATTTACAGTACCCTTTTGGATTCTCCATGGCCAATGCAATGTCATGATCTGCGTCATACCGGGAGGAGTCCGTATAATACTCTACATATAGATGGTCTTGAAAAATGGAGATTTAAATGTGATGGTGGTGTAGATGGTGGTGCTGTTGTTAGTGATGATGGAATTATTTATTTTGGAGATAAGTCCTACCCTGACTATATCTATGCTGTTTACCAGAATGGTACATTGAAATGGAAAGGTAAAGCAGATGGTTGGGTTACTTCTACTCCTGCTCTATCTGATGATGGAACTCTTTATATATGTTCTTGGGATAAATTCTTATATGCTTTTAATTCAACTGATGGAAAGTTGAAATGGAAGTATAATGCAGGTGAAATATTAGCGATTTCTGCCCCAGCCATTTCAGATGATGGAAGCATATACCTTGGTGGAGCAAATGGTAAAATATTTGCTGTGAATCCTAACGGAACAGAAAAATGGCGATATAAAACTGGTGGGGATATCTATTCTTCTCCTGCTATTGCAGATGATGGAACTATTTATATCGGTTCATGGGACAAGCATCTCTATGCAATGAATCCCAATGGTACACTAGAGTGGAGATTAAAAACGGGTGATATAATAAAGGGTCCACCTTCTATAGCAGATGATGGAACGGTATACATTGGTTCATTTGATGGTTATCTCTATGCTCTTTATCCAAACAATGGGACAGTAAAATGGAGATATAAGACAGGGCATTGGATACGAACGAGTCCGTGTATCGGTGACGATGGCACCATCTATGTTGTCTCGCTTGATAATCATCTTCACGCGGTATATCCAAATGGAACCTTGAAATGGAAAACAGATATGGGTGAAGGTGGAACATCTCCTACAATCGGACAGGATGGAACCATTTATGCAGGATATAAGAAACTTCATGCTATATATCCGACAAACGGATCAGTACAATGGACATTTAATCCAGGTCCTGGACGGACGATTCGAGGAGCCACCCCTGCCAATTCCATTGATGGAACAATTTACTTTGGTACCAGCGACGGTGGCGAGATTATTGCATTAAACCCAGATGGAACAGAGAAATGGAGAATGAAAATTGGCACATGCGAAGCTGCTCCAGCGATCGGGGAGGACGGAACGGTGTTACTGGCTCGTCAACTGGTAACGGTTATCTTTATGCGTTTGGCGAGTTAGATCCCAATGCACCTGAAGCACCAAACATAGATGGTCCACGTAGTGGAAAAGCAGAGACAGAGTACGATTACACGTTTACATCGACATCGCCTATAGGCAATGATGTCTTCTATTACATCGAGTGGAGAGATGGAAAGAAAGAAAACTGGATTGGACCATACGACTCTGGTAAAAAAATAACGATACCACATACCTGGGATGAAAAAGGCAACTATACTATTAAGGCCAGAGCAAAAGACACCGTGAATTTATGGGGTCCTTGGAGTGAATTTGAGATTACTATGTCAAAGAACCAACAGATGAACAACGCTTTATTTATGAGGTTTTTTGAACGATATTCACAGATATTTCCGATATTAATAAACTCCTTAAAACGATCAATTTTGCAATAAATCTTTTTCTTTACTTATTTTTAATCCTTGAAATAATTTCTACTAAATTTGATTGTAGACAGAAGAACCTATCTTAATTAGTTTCTATTTCAACAAGGCATATTAACACTTGGACAATAACAATATGTTTCAGGACCTATTGTTATAATTATAAGTGTAATAATAACCGCAAAAATCAAATAAATAAAAATCAGAATGATACAACCTGGGAACCAACAGATAGTCGGAAACCAATCTTTATTATAAGTAAAAGGGCTGTAATCGGAATTATCTGTTATAATTTTATCTGGATTATTCCTTATTTGATGTATAGCAATAATTAATTCATTTATATTTACATTTTTTATATCTGTTCTCTTTTGGATTTGAGTAATTAATTGATATAGGAATTTGTTGAATGTTTTATCATCCATCGTTCTAATATTATCTATAAATTTTTGAACCAATTCTATATTATCAAATCGTTTTGGTATCGATAAAATACTTTCTTCCCCCCTTCCAATATAATTACAACTCAACTCCTCACTCTCTTCATCTATCACCCTGCTACTTCTGATATTGAACAATGGTGATGCCTTCACATCAGATGCTCCGCTTCTGTAACCAACGACAGAGGTGAATGATACACCAATCAATATTGCAACTGCTATGATACTACCGATGAGTATCTTTCTATTCATATTCTTTCCCCATATTATCATATACGTTCTGATATTTAGACTTTCCTCCTTTTCTCGCAAGTAAGGATTATCAATTCTTCTCAATCGTTACAAAAATTTTCAAGATAAATTTCTCCATATAAACAGTCTGTTCCTTCGTAAAAAAATTACATTCGGAACTACT
>CAYGAC010000033.1:0-7745 GCA_964347865.1 uncultured Thermoplasmatales archaeon | reverse complement strand
TCGAACTTCAATTATCAAGTCTATACCTGCAGTGTAATATTGTACAGCGTTACCCATCATCATCTCCACTGAACCATAGTCTGATGTGTCGATTACAGGAGATATGAGCTCTGCACCAGAAGAGTAATAGTAATACAAACGGGTTACCATACTTGTACCGTATGGCGATGGTAAGTAGTAATAGTAGGATGAAGACCAATCCCATGCGTAGTAATTACCAATCTTTGTCCACCCAGGTGGTGGAGTATAGTTAAAACCTTTATCGAAGTCTTCAGTCCATATTACATCTGGATTACTTTTATCCATTTCAGCTATTTCCACATAAGTTTTAAAGCAGCATTCATCGTTTTGACCTATGTTCTTGATCATACCATCTATTCCGAAGGTTTGTGCAGGCCCAGACGCAAGCCCGTCAATTTTTAGTGCAGTGACATCATCCATCCATGGGAAGTATAATGTGATTAATTTGTATTTTATGTCATTTTGTGCAATATCATCATCAATTAGTGCTTCTGCTGATATTGGATATTCTACATAACTGTTTTCAGTAGACTCATTCTGCCATCCACTTGGTGTCCAATCTGGGAAGTCAACAGTTTTTTCTTCACCTTTTGGTATCGTAATATCTTCAACTATTTCCACATACTCTGCTCCACTACTACCTGATTCCAGTTTAACCTCATCAAGGTACAAGTATCTGCAATTACTGTAGTATCCTATAAACGACCAATTGAACGTGACAGCTTCTCCAATGTATCCTCCTTGTTGAAAATCATAAATACTAAGCATATACCAATCTGTCATATCACCAACAACTGGATTCTCCCAGGGTGGGATATCTTTCCATGGTCCTGATTCATTTTTTCTATACTTGAGATCCAAATAACAAGAGTATTGTATAGCAGCATTAAATGCAAAGCTAAGTGTAACTTTTTCTAAACCACTACAGTTAATTTTTGGAGTTGTGATAAGGCTGTCATAGTAATCTCCACCAGCGACTTGGTTATAGTAGTAATACATTGCCTCACCAGCTAATTCTGGATCTCCAGTTGCTGCGTAGGTACCACTCCATTTCCACCAATCAGTAGTCCAATTTTCTGGTAAACCATTTGGTCCTGTACCATAGGTTGAGAAGTTTTCATAAAATATCACCTCTCCAGTTTCATTGGAGGTAATTATGGTCATTTGTGCATCGAATGTCTCGGAGTGGTTACCATTGTTTATAAAGATAGTTTGCATTGGAACATTTTCGACAGCATATCCAGTTTCTGGGTATACTATTTTTTTAACTCCAATATCATGTTCTGGAGGTAAAGTTATATATCGTTCGTAAACCACTATAGCGTCAGGTGATGCTTGACCACAGGCAACAAAAGTTGAATATGCTCCAAATCCCCATTCACTCAACGCTAATCCACCAGCAATTGCATTAGGAATCTCTTCTTGTACATTGTGGTAGTAATATTCATCAGAGATAAATTCTTCTTCTTCTAAATCATAAGCACGGATTTCACAACCGGTACCACCTTGGTCATGTACCCAGAGAATGCTATCATAATTGGAATCCCATTTATCATATGCAAAACCGTAGGTGCTTGTAGTCAAAACGAGGTTGAACGACTCAATTATTGTTCCGTCCTTTTCTATTTTCCACACTGGGTCACCCCAACCGGAAACATAGAGACAGTCATCATCTCTCTCATAGGTAATAGCACGGCACTGCCAACTTCCTGTTATGGTCCTGACAATAGTTTCGGAATCGAAATCCATCTCCCAAGCAGTTCCACCACCGTTACCAGACCACATATAACCAGTAGAGTGATCATATGCCATATCACGGAAATTTGAAGCTCCGGAAACTGTAAATGAATCTACGTAGTTTCCCTCATAATCGAATCGATAAATGTTGGAACCAGACCATTCTGCAGCATAAATATACTCCGGATCAGCTCCACAACAAGCAATGTAAACGGATTGTGTTACATCGAATTCTAATAAAACATCCCACGGTTCCAAAGATTTTATTGTTCGTTTAGCAGTTATTTTGGATGTACTTTCTATAGATGCAGAATGACCTGATCTTAATTTTGGATCAATATCAGTTACTCCTCGTGTATTTTGTGCTTGCTTTTCATTAGATTTTATGTTTGTTGTCGCTATATTATTTCTAGAAACTGTCGCTGATAAAACAGGTGCTACTATCAATAACACACAAATAAGGTATCCAATTATTTTCATAATTTATCCTCCCTAACATAATCAATACAACCATTGGTATATATAAATTTTATGAATAGATAATTATGAAAGAATATTTAATCCATATCTAATTAAACACATAATATATTTCTATCTTTATCCTTACAAAACTTTATAAAATATCCATTATTCCACTTGTTGTAAACTATCGTGATATTAGTGTTAAATATATGATATTAAAAATTTGAAGGAGAAACAGACATGGTAGAATTCAAGGTTGTAGTAAATGATACAAAATCCGGCAAATCTCACAATATCCAAGTCAGTGGCCATCATGCAAACTCTTTAATTGGCAAAAAAATAAATGACGAAGTAGATGGTATTTTTGTCTCGTTACCGGGATATAAACTGCAAATAACGGGTGGTACCAATAAAGATGGATTTCCTATGAGAAGAGATTTTCCCGGAACGTCCAGAAAAAGACTATTGCTCAGTGAAGGTTTAGGATTCAAACCTAAAGATTCTGGAGTACGAAAAAAGAAATCAGTCCGTGGTAATACAATAAATCCAGATATAGTACAGATAAATATGAAAGTAATAAAACATAGTTCAAAACCAATTGAAAATTTAATTAAGGTAGAAAAAAAGGAAGAAGATAAGAAAGAGGAGCAAGAATGAGTTTTCCTAAACCACCCGAAGTAAATATTGGTATGATAGGTCATGTGGATCATGGTAAAACGACATTAACTCAGCGATTAAGTGGTAAATGGACAGATGAGCACTCTGAAGAACTAAAAAGAGGAATATCAATACGACTTGGATATGCTGATGCTGCCTTCTATAAATGTCCAAAATGCAATGACCCTCAATGTTATTCTACAAAAAAGACATGTCCAAATTGTAAAGGTGCTGCTGAACTTCTTCGAGTAGTTTCTTTTGTTGACGCACCAGGTCACGAGACATTAATGGCTACTATGTTATCAGGTGCAGCAATTATGGATGGTGCAGTACTTGTTATTGCTGCCAATGAACCCTGCCCGCAACCACAGACAAGAGAACATCTAATGGCTTTAGAAATTGCTGGTATAAAAAATATTGTTATCGTACAAAATAAAATTGATCTTGTATCTGAAAAAAATGCGGTAAAAAACTATGAACAAATCGTAAAATTTGTTAAAGGTACGTGTGCTGAGAAAGCACCTATCATCCCAGTTAGTTCCCATCACGACTTAAACATTGATATTTTAATAAAAACAATGCAAGAATGTATCCCAACAAAGGAGCGAGACTTAAATAAACCTCCAATGATGTATATAGCAAGAAGTTTTGACATTAATAAACCAGGATCTCGACCTGATGAAATGAAAGGAGGAGTCGTTGGAGGCACATTATTACAAGGTATTATCAATAAAAACGATGAGATTGAGATATCGCCAGGAAGAAGTATTGAAGTTGAGGGAAAACACACCTTGGAACAAATAATCACCAAAGCATATTCCTTTTTTACCGGAGGTAAATCGGTGGATAAAGCAACTCCAGGAGGGTTACTTGCTATTGGTACCTTACTAGATCCTTCAAGAGTCAAATCCGATTCTTTTTCTGGTAGAGTTGTAGGAAAACCTGGTCAACTTCCTCCCGTTTTAGATAGTTTTGGACTTTCAATGCATTTACTGAAACGGGTTGTTGGCACAATTGATGAAAAAAATGTAGAACCTTTGAAAACAAATGAACCACTTATGCTTACAGTTGGAACCGCAACAACGGTTGGAATCATTTCCGAAATAAGAGAAAATAAAGTGAAAGTTAAACTTAAATTATCTGTCTGTGCTGAAGAAGGACAGAGGATTGCTGTAAGCCGAAGAATAGAAGGAAAATGGCATCTTATAGGCTATGGTGAGATAGAATACATAAAACAGTAATCTTAGACAGTAGCGCTATTATGATGCTTTTTGAATTTTCAATTGATTTAGAAAAAGAACTCACGAGACTTTTAGGAAGCTTTCAACTAGTAGTACCAACGTCTATTATTAAGGAATTAGAATTTCTCTCAAAAAATGCAAAAGGATCAAAAAAAACAAAGGCAAAAGCTTCGTTGAAATTAATAAAAAAATTCAATACTATTAACTCAAATGAAAAAAGAGGAGATGATTCAATTTTATATGTAGCAAAAAAAACAAATGGAATTGTCGTTACAAATGATAAAGAACTGAAGAACAGACTAAAAGAAATAGCAATATCAGTTATATTTTTACGTGCTAAGAAAAAATTGGTAATTGAATAATATTCATATAATCGAAAAAGTTTTTATAAACTATCCTGGTATTCTGCTTTCTGTAATGTCGGGGTGGCTCAGCCTGGTTAGAGCGCCTGACTCATAAGCTCAGCTAAAAGGTTCGTAATATTTAGCATTGCGCTAAGAAATCAGGAGGTCGCGGGTTCAGATCCCGCCCCCGACATACCTATCTTATATGAAACATATAATACATAAATTATGTATTATTAACACAAATTTATGATTAAATTAGTTATTATTAAATTATTAGTTACAAAACATGGAAAATAATTGATTTATAAAAAAAGTTTTATTTTATAATTTTTTATGGCTAAACTAGCGTTCAAATCTCGTCCAAGGTATCATATCTTTAGAAATAAAGAAAAAAAAGTATTCGTTTATATAAGATAGGATTAATTCGAGATACAGAAATATTATAAATAAGAGGAAGGAAAAAATGGATTCTTTAAGAAAGACTGCAATAATTGTGGGAGTATTATTTATAACTGCGATGTTTACAGGCATGCTAAGATATATTTTATTAGATCCTATTATAGATGCTCCGGATTATCTTACTGCTGTTTCTGCAAATGAAAACCTTTTATTGATAGGAGTTATCCTTTTCTCTATTACAGCTGTTGCACTTGCAGGTATTGCAATTATGATGTATCCGATCCTAAAAAAGCAGAATGGAGCTTTAGCTCTTGGATATGTTGGCGCCAGGATTATTGAGGGTGTTCTCTTTATTATTGCTATACTTGCCATACTAACACTATTTACACTAAGTAAGGAATTTGTAAAAGCAGGAACTCCGGATAGTTCCTATTTTCAACTTTTTGGAACTTTATTACTAGCTGTACGTGATTGGGCGTACAATCTGTTGTGGCCAGTCACCCTTGGCTTAGGTGGTCTGATGTTTTATTATTTATTGTATAAATCAAAACTCGTTCCTCAATGGTTATCAACATGGGGTTTTGTTGGGGCCATATTGTTCCCGCTATCTTCGTTATCTCTGTTTGGCTCGACGATCTTGGATGTTTTTCGTCTTCCATTGGTCGCAAATGAAATGATTCTAGTGGTATGGCTTTTGGTTAAAGGATTTAAACTACAGGAGTTTAAATCTAAAGGGGAAAAGGATGAAAAAAATGTATTATTTTAAATACTATTTTTTATAAAAAGAAAAAAAGGGTTTTATGGAGTTCGTGGAAAATAACGCAGAGATTCTTGACGAGAAAAGTGACGAGAATCGGCGAATACATGCATCCATCATAACCACTAGATCATATCCGCGTCAACAGGAGAAAAATCAAGTCATCATTTTTATATTTTTCCGTGCTTTATGATAATAGACGAAAAAGTGAGAATCGGCAAGTTTTTGGTACAATTTTTTATTGTTATAAATTAAATTTTTTATTAGGGTTATAGAGTTTCTAATTCCAATGCGGATATATAATATTATTAAGAAGATTTCAATTAATTTTTTTATAAACTGAATAATTTATAAAACAATTCATTAAATTGCTAATTTTTATCTTAAAATCTTGTCCCTACTAATGTTTTTTCATCTATTAAACCTTTTACAGATCGAATGTTATTTATTACTATTTCACCAAGTTTTTCAAAGTATTCAGCTTCAATTTTTGCCACTTAATACGATGCAATATTTGTTTTTATTGGAACAATGACTGCATTACTCATACTTTCAATGATTGCGATATTTTTTGGAAAAATCATATTCAAACGAATTGATAAAAAATTTGTTAATAAGATAGGAGGAATTATTTTTATAATACTTGGAATAACATTTATTATACTTTAAAAAAATATATTAATAGCTTTAATTTAATTTTAATACTTGCTTCAACTCTTTTGTTAAAATAATTATTAAATCAATAACTTATTTGTATAAAAATGTAATAACTAATCTACATATTGAGTTTAAAAGTAATCGAAAGGGGAATAAATAAATGCAAATTAGAAAAACAATCAATTGGATGTTAAAACTTCTGCTTTTGTTAATATTAGTTGTAGGAGCTATTGCATCGGCAATATCTACAGTATGGACTATTATTCCTGATTCCTCAGCTAGCAAAGAAAGTATGTTAGGATACAAATCACATTGCTCTTTTGTACCCATAAGTACGATAATTTTAATATTGATAACTGTTGTATTTAGCTATATTTTATTTAGAACAAAATTTCTTAGGCTATTCAGTTAAAATCCTGCGTTATATAATCTTATGAAAAAATTGTATTTCAGTTAAATGATTTGATTAAATCTTATCCTCTTCTAATAGCCTTTTTAGGTACTGCCCTTCTTCTTTCATATGTTTTATTGCCGCCTCCATCTGTTTTTTAAATAATTTTGAAAAAAATTTTCCAAACCGAAATGTAAGAGTTGCTGTAAAAATACAGCTTGAATTCATGTTACTAAAAATAAATGATCCCCGTTTTATAATAATAGATGTAGGAAATAAAAAATCATATTCAATCATCTCGTTTTTTTTGATATTTGTTATGATAGATTTAAGACTATGACCTTTTCCATGTATATACTCTTTAGCAATTGCCTTAGATCCAATTTGAAATGAGCCCCAACTTTCCCAATCCCAACTGATATGGTCTGGATGCCAAGATTTGTAGTTTTTATCAATATTTATGAACCACTGAAATACATTTTCTGTGTTAGTTTTGATTTCTATTGAATCTGTTAATTTCTGCATTTTCAAACCTTTGAATATTTTAATTTCTTACACTATCAATAATGTTCTTCTTATTTTATAAAATATACTTATCTCAAATCTCTGATATATGAAGAAACATCTGGAAGTTATTCTGGAACTCAATGTCATAACGAAGATTAAAATTACAATGAATTTGAAAGGTTAAAGTTTTTACTTTATGTTTTTATTGTATTTGTATCAAATAAAAGTTTACGATATTAACCATTAATTGATAATCCTCAGAGAGACAATGTTATTTTAGTTGAATTCCAGTGAAAAAATAGTTTATATATTGACAATATATATATTGTGGAACAGGGTAGAGTATATGAAAATCAGAATTTATATGATTTTAATACTGTTAATGCTTTTATTCATTACAAATGCTGTATCCCATGTTCCTATATCTGGTGGTGAAAACAATTCTCTTGGGACCGCAATAGAAGTAATAGAACCGAGAAAATCCTGGGCGGTCTATGATGAAATCCATGAACCTGGTGAGTCGAAATATTTTAAGTTTACCATGGAACAAGGTCAAAGATTTAAGATTT
>CAYGAC010000032.1:0-1880 GCA_964347865.1 uncultured Thermoplasmatales archaeon | reverse complement strand
TACTCGTGACTCCTTAGTCAGAGGAAATTATGATGCTTCTTTGAAAAAAGAAAAGAAAATCCATGTACTCAAAGTCTTTTTCGTCGTAGTTCTCTATTTAGTTCTTGTTATTGTTGCTTACCTTGGTCAGAAAATTTCTTTAGCATTCCTTTTAACCAATATTTTAGCTGTTTTATTAGTTTATGCTATTTATGTAGCATATTTTTACAATATCTTTGGCCTAAAACACTTCACCAAATTTGCTGAAAGAGAAGGTGAAATAATGAAGAGAGATATTTATGAAGCTGGTAGAGAAATTGAAAATGAAATTAATCAATATGTTAACGGTAATTGTGATTGCCCATTAGATCCTATTAACGATCCAAATAATAGAAGCAATAGAGCTAAAAGTTTGAATAAAAGACATAAACCAGGAACATTACCATATATGGATGGTATTTACTATTATGATGGGACAGCACCACAAGAACGTTTATATCCATCAAAAATAAGTAGTAAAGAAAATCCCGATAAATTTAATATTCAATGGGAAGTAGCACCTGATATGGGATCACGTGATAATAAGAGATATACACCATTACCTACATTTATGTCAGATACTGTGGGATTACCAAGAACAGCAAAAGGAGATTGTGTATCATGTAGTAAACATCAAGGAGATAGAAAAATAAAACAAAATGATTTTTGGACTGTTGATTTATAAATCTACTTAAAGAAATAAAATTTTAATATTAAGTAAAATGTCGATTGAAGGAAGTTATAGGATTGAACTTTCACCTAATAGAACACATATTACTATTATCAAACCTGTTGTATGTTATTCATGTGGTGATAAAGTAATTATAGATGATTGTATTGAACGTTCATGTGATAATGATGATGAAGATTTAAGATATTGTTGTTATGATTGTGGATTAAGATGTAGCAGTTGTGGTTTCGAATGTTGTAGTGATTGTAATTTTTTTGCAAAATATCGTTATATTTCTAATTATGATTTAGAAGAAAAAGTTATACCAATATACTGTAATAGATGTAGTTATAAATATAATGATTAATTTAATTGTTAGTATTCATTTTTTTTATTCTGATTCTTTTTGTTCTACTTTCAATTTTCATATTATCAAGTTTTAAAATTAATGTTTTTACCCATCTATCATTTTTATCAATCAATAAATAAAATCCAGTTTTTCTTGCTTTATCTAATGTATTTTTAGGTGTATGTTTTATTATATTCTCACTTGTCGAATATAAAGAATTTAATTTTTTAATTTCTTTATATAAATCATTTATACCAATATTATACTGTTCAAATAATTTATTTGATTTTAGTAAAACCATTAATTTTTTTCTTGATGTATATGGTTTCGGACTATTATCATCTCTAAAAGCATCAGGATATTCAGCATATAATACATCGATCAAATTTTTATATTTTATCGAAGGTATATCATCAACATTCATTGGTAACCATCCTCCACAACTTTTCCATCACGCAGCCTAATAATCCTGTCACACTGTTCTCCAATCCAATTTGAGTGGGTCACAAGAATAAGGGTTTGACGATTATCGATATTAATTCTCCGAAACATCTCCATTAGATCTTCAGATGTTACTGAATCCAGATCTCCTGTCGGTTCATCCCCCAAAATAATCACAGGCCGAGTAACTAATGCTCGAGCCACTGCAACTCTCTGTTGCTGTCCTCCTGAAAGATTTGGTGGAGTATGATAAATTCTGTCTCCCAATCCTACTTCTCGTAAAATCATTGTAGCTTTTCGTGTGGCTTCTGGATAGCTCATTCCTTGAGCTAATAAAGGAACCATAACATTTTCTAAAGCGTTCATATAGTCGAATAAATTGAAGAGTTGAAAGACATAACC
>CAYGAC010000031.1:0-18065 GCA_964347865.1 uncultured Thermoplasmatales archaeon | reverse complement strand
AATACCTATGAGAACGACACGATTCGATTATACAATGGAACCGAATGGATAAGCTACCATCTGAATCAAACTTTGAACAACATGTACACTGAGATGGATTACAACACTACGTTTTATCTCGAAGGCCATAACGAAGATGAGTATCTCAAGAGAACCCTTTATCTCAGATGGAATCATACTCTGGATTATATCCTCAAGGTAAAGAGCAGGACAGGTCAGTATAATGCACCTGTCACGTTATTCATCAAGATAGGCACCCTTGCTGTGGATCAGGAGAAGTATACGATGATGAACTGGCTTGACAGCGATAAATGGCTTGGTGTGAACGGATGGAATTATCATTCGTCATGCGGGCATACGTGGCCTGATAACCCGTGGGGTGCGTTGAATGGAACAGGTGTATGGACACATATGACCAACGAGAACCACTGGCTTGTAATCGACCTCAATGAAACGTACAATATCAAAAAGATACGGGGACGTTCAGATACATCGGACGACCCTACATCCGTTGATATCTATATCAGCGATGATCCCACCTCCTGGGGATCAGCGGTTCATACGGGAATTACCACCTGGCAGGATACGAGCACCTGGGCTGAAGTTGATATAACGGATACCGTAGGGAGATACGTCAACATCAGCATCACAGATACGGAGGGCATGGCTGGTGATAATCATCTCATATTTGGAAAACTCCCCACACCAATGACGATCTTGGATGTTTATGGTGAGAAGGTGTCAACGGCAACGTATTATTTCAACAGTTATGATAACAATCAAGCTTGGGCTACAAATCCCGCCAATATGGTCGATGGAAACACGTCCATATACGCATCGACTACCATTGATGGCGATCTTGAGCTGTGTAACGGTAATACATGCTCTGGGACGATTCTTGGCAATATTACAAAGGTGGAACTGAGAGTCTATGGATACTATGCAAGCAATCAGCGTGACATCATCTTACGGCCTGTATTCGGTGGAATTAACCTCGGGAGTGAATATCCTTATGAGGCGACTTCTACAGCAGGTTGGTCACCATGGTTCAATATAACAAATGATAACCAAGCACCCGCAAATTGGAACTGGACCGATATCGCTAATCTTGATTGTGAAGTAACGGCAGAATTTATCCTCGGTGGACCCATGTTCACGCTGTATTGTTCAAAAATGGAGATACGAGCCATATACTATCCGGGAGCACAGATCTCAAATCCATATCCCGCAGACGGAAGTACCGGAGTATCACTTACTCCAACGTTGAATATCACCGTCACGCATCCTGCTGGAAACACGATGAATATCACCTGGATCAGTAACAGCAGTGGATCGTGGCAGGTTTTCGGCACGAACAATAGCCTAACTAATGGAACCTACCGTCAGGTTTTCAGTAATGCCACCGAGAATGGCAAGTGGTGGTACTGGATGGTAAACGTTAGTGACGGGAGTTCATATAATATAAGTGATGTGTATAAGTTCTATACCGGTGTACAATCGAAGATAAAGAATACTGGTTCCACCAGTATCAAGGGATACCTGTTGATCCAGGTCCAGTACTACAATACTTCGAGTAGCACATGGGTTGTCGCTAATGATACCATCAATGAGACTACACCAAGGACTATTCATTGGGATGACCCAAATACATCATCCCAGCATATTCTTGCGTTGGATACGATTTTTAACGGTCTTGTCAACACGTCATCCCTTTCCTCATATGGAAACGGTACCTATCGTATCTATGCCGCATTCAGGGATCCCGATGGCAACATTCTGAAATGCGATGATGAAACCGAACTGGTAGCAACATACGAGTTCACAGTTACCTTTGTATAAGTGTGAAGACTAGTAATGTTACATGGGTGTCAGGCAGCAGATTGCCTGAATTCTCCTTACTTTTTAAAAGTGCCTAAAATCTTTTTATGCGAGTGATAGGATAGGTCTTTAGTAGAATGTTGCCTACCCTACGCAATGACATAACGATGATACTTGAATAATTCGGTTTTGGGTATTAACCGATTAAAAATCGAAAATATTATTAACCACCAAATTTTAAAACGGTTTTATGAAAAATATCTTAATCACAAACATCCGATCATTGATGATATATCAAACCCTTACATGGTCTGGTTGCCTTTCACCTAAATACACCGTATATACCGGTAAGAAGTTGCTAAGGAAAAAAGCAGAAAGGAGAGCATCAAAGAGGGAGGCAATAAAAGCATCAAGCAAAGCAGCATAAAAAGTAGGTAGAATTGCAGGTATGAGAGCTGAAGATATAACAGCAGGAGGTGATGAGATGGAAGAAGATATAAAAAATGGAGTAAAAAAACGTATGAAAGACAGAACAGATTGGAAACTAATAGGGGTGATTAGGAGATCGATAGTGCAAAGAAATATATTCAATCATCTTGCAGAAAATCCATCAAGCGCATCGGACCTAGCGTGGAAGATGGGAATGGAAAGAATCACAGTATCATACTATTTTACTAAGTTAAAAAAATTAGGAGTGATTGAACCATATACGAACTTACCAAATTATCAAATATATGGACCGACAGAGAAGGGAGAAAAAATTGCCAAATACGTGTAGACAACTATGTCAATGTAAATTGTTGAAAACTGGTAAAGGATTTGACTGGTTAAATACCGGTTAAAATTCCTCGCTAAAAGTACCCAATTGCTGGCTGCTGCCAAGTTACCTTTGTGTGTATTTCCTTTGTTTCCGCTAGGAACAACAACCAGATAATTCAGTTTTCACATTTAACCGAACAGCTATATGTATGATTTTATAGTATAAAATTAGTTGAATATTGGTAATAAACTCCTCTCATGAAACACCAGATTTTAATCATCAAAAATCTCCATAATGCTATAGAGCCCCGATAGTTTTCTTAGTCAATACTGTTGAAGTATTATTGGCTAACAATTGCTTATTATTGTTTCCATTATTGGCTATATCATTCGCTCCAGCATTGACTACCTTATTGGCTTTATCATTGGCTTTATTATTGACTATATTATTAGCTATTTTATCGGCTATATTATCAACCGTATTATTGACCTTTATTATTACATTTATTATTGCCCTTATTATTGGTTTCTATTGTTAACTATTACTATTTACTATTCCTGTTGTTTATTATTATTGTTGTTATTATTATTGCATTTGTTACTTGAAAAATACGGGATGCGATTAAAACCTACTGTTTAATAACAGAACCTAATAATCATTTACTATGAAGCTGGATCTTTGGAACTGAGCGTATACGTGAATGTTTACTCGATAGATTATTGGAGTTCTTACCATCAAACAGAAAAAAAACTGCTCTGTAATCTCTTCCCTGCTTCACTATTTTTTCAAGCAGTGTTTCAAACCTAGGTCAATCCTTACGTAAATTTATTCCCCATTTTAGACATTGGAAACTCAGTTGAGGAAACAAAAACTGGCAACGTAACTTCGAGTATATGTAGACACTGTTTTTTCGGTTTATAGTCATAACCGAACCGCGATGTGGGGTGAGGATAAAAAGAGTGTTGAAAATCAAGTTTTTTTCTCATTTTTGACTTTTTTACACGATAGGTATAAATAACCATACCGACAAAAAGTATCATGGTTTTAGGATGATGGAGAATACCCTAAATAGGTTTATAGGTAAATACTGTAAAATCGTTTCTAAAGAACCCGATGAAGAGAAGGCCCATGCAGTTGTTGGAACGGTTAAAGACATCGACCATTATGAAGGCCTGATTCTCATCGACTCAAAACGTGGCACCTATGTACTCAGCACAGATACAATACTAGCTATAAAACCTAAATCTAAAAAGAGATTTGCTGTATAATATCTCTTCTCTTTTTTTATTATCTTAAAATTATTCTTGCCAATTCTTGTTTTAACTAGATATAATATTTTCAATAAGCCTAATAATTGCTATAAAAATATAATAGGGCAACCATATCAGAATCTGAATGATCTGAACACAGATATTTATAGGAATAGAAACTAACCATATTAGAATCCATATTAAATATGAAATAAGACATTCCAAACCCCCTGTGATAGGATAAATTGTTGGAGGACAGTCGCAAGCTGTATATGCATATGACAATGGTAGTGTTTTCGGTGCTTTAGGATTTAATTTTTCAATAAGAGGTCCATTTAGGGGATTTTGGTTTGGGATTTTCATTATTAAATCTTTTAATTTTATACGAGATTCTTCATCCATCTGACAAACAATTTGGTATATTTTTTGATATAACTTCAATTGTTTGTCCTTTGGAAATAGATGCTGTAAAGACCTGTCATTTTCTCCAAAATACCTACGATTAAGAGCATTTTGCTCTTCCTTTAATGCTTGTTTGACTCTGATGTTGAATAAAGGAGATATCATACCGGAATCCGATTCAACTGTTTGTACACTTACGACATTTGTAAGCGAAGCTAAAACTATAATTAAAGTTGTTCCTATACTTCCAACAGTTAATACTATCTTATTCATTATCTCACGATTATAGATTATTATCTAAACAGTGTTAACAAATGAAATTATACGATAAATTAACCAAATAAATTCAGGTGGAAGGATTCCGTAATTTGCAAAAATGGAATAATCATAAATGTCTCCTCGTAACCAAGGTCCTACTTGGATCGCTAATTCTTCATGTTCATTAAAACGTTGAAAGAGAGGCTTATCCCTATAATTAATTATACAAATTACATCCTCAGCTGCAAATCCATATCCTATTATTGCATATCCACAACCTATCTCCCATATATCCGAAATTTTTCCACGACAAAATTTTACCCATGTGAAATCATTATCATTAAGTTGATTTGTATTATTGATTATAGTATTCTTTTCAGGAACCTGACATTGCCCCCAAACGGATGGTGAAACAATGCTTGTTAGAATAATCATGATTATGATGCAGAATTTTAAACACACTTTATTTTTCATTTATTATCACCAATTTATTGAAGATTATCCAAATACACAAACAAAATTATCATTAATTATTCCAATATGACAAGGTCCACTCAATACCAATTTTTCACCATTTGAATAATGGCGGAAGAATAAAAAGAATGGAAAAAGGCAATAAGTTTCAAGTCTACAAATGACATTTTCTGCTTGAAAGGCATATCTTTCGGTATATCCAGTTTTATATTTATGTAGGTTGAAAATCCTTCCACAGCAAAATATAATGGTAATATAACCTTCTTGGATTAATTCATTAGTGCCGTTTACTATGAGATTAGATTTTAAATCCTGAATCTGAGCAAGACAAGAAGGAAGAAGAATTATAGCTATAATTGAAAGGATGATTAATGGTTTCAATTTCATATGCTTCCTCTCTATGTGTGTTACTATGTCACACGTATGCACGCACTATTATAAATATTTTTTGTAGATCTGTTGAAAAATATTTCAAAACTATTTGTTTTTAGCCAGAAGAATCTATGAAATCAACAATATGTGAAGGTAAAAGATGAGAAAGAATAGATACATTATATATCAATCCATATCCCACAAACAAAGCCTATACCAATGGGATTAAGGAAGGGATAATACCCAATGAACTTATCACCTTCAATGAAATCAATACGCTCACCACTTTTGGGTCCAAGGATACGACTACCTAATGAGAGACCTTTTCCAAATCTAATGAGGAAAATTGGACAAATCTCATCAAAAACAGGCCAAGTTCCCCCTTCCATATAAAAACCAATACCAATCACAAAATATATTTTTGCTCCCACTTTAGTTAATTGAATCGTATGCTTCCCACCATCAAGACCATATATCTCGGTAGTAATCTCAACCAGTTCACTCTCTTTACTTACATTCGCATTGATAGATGGTGCACAAGCAAGTCCAAGGAAAAGAACAATCACTCCAACTGCAACTTCTTTTTTCATATCAAACCTCAATGTCATAGGGTTCTTGTGCTGGATGCCAATCAAAGTCAACCCATGGAATTGGGAACATTATCAAGATATCACTATAAATATGAATCCCTAAAATTAAATTTAATTTTCCATATATTTTATTTGGACCAATACCAATCCAGGTATCCCAGTAATTACCCATCCATCTATCTTTCTTATCTTTTATCAAACCATTTAAAAGATATATTTGCACAGTTCTCTCCCACCAACATCCGATCAAACTGTAATTTTTGAAATTATTTTTTGTAATAGTATTTCCAATACCTAAACCAATACTAATAACTCCGATGGAACAATCTTCAATATTATTCCCATATACAATATTATTACCACCATATACCAATATTCCTCTCTTACATCGTTTAATAGTATTATATGATATATTATCCCCGCCACCTGAGAAATGAATACCTGATTGAAGACAATCTGTTATGATATTTCCTGTAATGTTCAAACTCAATGGAAATCTTGGTGCAGAGATTCCATAAGTATTACAATTTCTTATTTCATTATTAAAAATTCTAATATTCTTACCAATATCACCAATCCTAATCCCACTATGTGTTGAATTGCGAATAATGCAATCTGATATTGTATTACTGTTTTGTTTTCTTGGCTCATCAGCTCCTAATTGAATACAAGCCATCGAAGATGATTTTTCAATTCGAAAATTCGAGACAATCACATAGCTTGCTTCGACTCGAATGATTATTTCTGTCCCGTTCCCTTCAATAAAAGGCTTTCCGGTATCATTGCCTTCCCCTAGTTCATAAGAAATACCCAGAAGTGAAATGTTTTCTTTAACTATACGAATCCCATCTTCAGGATAAGTCCCACTATAAACCTCAATAGTATCTCCAGGATTTGAATTATTCACCGCTTCCTTAATCGAAGTGTAATCTCCATCACCCTCATCATCAACTGTGATAACATCCCCTATGCTTATTTGTTCTGACGATATAGATGGGATAATACTTATCTCTATGAACAGAAGAATAACACCTAATGCAAGGATTCTTTTCATTCTTCCCCCATCAATTATAATGCAGAACTGATATATTTGTATTTCTGTTATGTAAAGTCAATAGACATCGGTAACATTTTATTGAGGAAAGAAGGTGTTACCTGATGTTTTATAATCAAAGAGATATTAACTGTTTTATCGAAACTTTCCTTGACAAGTAATGTTACCGATCTTGGTTGACTTTACATGTTACGAAAATTTATATATTATAACGTTCTATGGGGATATGAACGGAGGAAAAATATGTTGAAGAAAAGCATAGTAGTTGGTATTATCTGCCTTTTGATACTGACATCTATCCCTACTGTTTTAAGTAATGAAGATAAACCTGATCTAATCATTGAAGATATTGTGAAAAAGCCAAGTGACATCCCGATATTATATTGGGTGTATTGTACTGTCAGGAATATTGGAGATGCAAAGGCAGAAGGTTTTATCGACATAGAGGTCGATATGATATGGATGCTATTTGGTAAGATACCATTAGTGGTCGTGAAGAGTTTCTCAGGTAGCGCATATCTTGAAGGAGGAGTTCAACCTGGTGAAGCGATAGATATTTTCTTTGCAGAGATTGAATCGTTCCCATATTTCGGTACCTATAAATTGTCAAGTGTGGTTAATCCAGATGGTGAGATCCCTGAAAAAATTTATAACAACAATTGGTATGATAAAAATTGTTTTATATATTATTTACCGTTACCGTTTCTTGGTTATACAATAATATGGCTCACATGAGATAATCTCGCTTTATATCATAGAACCAGCACATATGGATGAAAAAATCCTGCTGAATTATTTTTTGTGCAAAGCCACAAAAACCACAAATTATATAAATTACTTGCATATTTTAGTAGAAAATACACCTAAATGTGTATATTTTTAGCACTTTCAGGCTTGAATGGGTGCAAAAAGAATTAGGAGGAGTCAAAAGGGATGCATAAAACAAGTAAGATTTTAAAGAGAAAAGAAGCAGGTAGTATGGGCATCGGTGCTATGATCATATTCATAGCTATGGTTTTGGTTGCAGGGATTGCTGCTTCGGTGCTCATTCAAGTTGCTAACACCCTTCAGATGCAAGCACTCTACACCGGTCAGGAAACAATCGAGGAAGTAGCAACCGGTGTCTCAGTTGTCGATGTGGAAGGTCATGTAACCGATCCAACCGTTGGAATCGATTTGATTACCATAAGTGTAAAGGGGAGATCAGGATCCCGTGAGATCGATCTGAATCAAACAAAAATAGAGCTAGCTGATAATGATACGAAAGTAATACTTGGGTATAATAGTTCACAGCACACGTCAGCTCCTGCAGCAACGGGTGTTTTCGATACCGGTTCTTTTGCTCTGAATGCAAACGAATTTGGGGTTATTGTAATAGAGGACGCAGACGGGTCTTTGAGCACGAATACCGCGATCCCGATAATCAACAGGGGAGATCTCGTGATACTCACGGTTAATACCAGTACAACATTTAATCCTGGTTTGCTCGAAAGAACAAGTGTTTGGGGTAACGTCATTCCTGAGATTGGATCATGGGGTATCATCACCTTTAGGACACCGTCAGCGTTTGTAAATGACGTATACGATTTGTTGTAGGTGGAGATAGTGTAAATAATAAAATTATTCTATAGCTAAAGGAGAATGTGAAACAAAATAATTACAAAAGGGGTTTTCATTCTGCTCATCTTTGTCGCATTGATCGGTTTTAATGACCATCCCTTGGGGGGGTGTCCAATTGGACACCCCCTTTTTTCCCATCTTAAGATGTGAAATAAAGGAAGAGTGGCCAACTGGTTTGGTGGGCCGTTCAACGGGAGCTATCCATTTCCCCTATTGAACTCCGACCCCAACCACGTTGAGTCGTTTAACTAGAAAAAGAAAGGTTTTAGTGGGTGGATATGAAAAACCAAATAATATGTTCAGGCAAAAACAATGGATGGCGACACCTTATTTTGTGATAAATGTGGAATGCAATTATTTACAATTGATGAGATAGAATCTGGCATATGTGATATTTGCAAGAAATCTAAAAAAAAATGACCATGAATCAAGCCTTCCATTGTTGGGCATGCAATAAAGAAGCAGTTGCAATGGATGAGATAGCGCAGGGCGTTTGTCATAATTGTAAAGCATATATTATCAGGAGGCTTAGATAACCTTGCTTAATTAAAATCTCTTAAAACGTATACTTTTTGTGTCTCTGTTTACCTGTATTATTATTGACGCGAACCCATTGTACTTATGGAAAAAAATGTGTTTTTGACATTTTGGCACAATATGTTTAAATATAACTAGTGACAAAGAATAACGCGCTTAGAGAGAGGGAGTTGATGTGGATATTTAGTATCTACTACTATCTTTTCCTAGGTGTGTTTTAGAAGGAGGGAAATGAGCGGAAGATGTGTGGATAAATTGATTGGTAAATACTGTAAAATAGTTACGAAAGAACCAGGGGATGAAAGAGCTAATGTAACTTCTGGTGTCGTTAAGGATGTTGACTATAATGAAGAATTTGTGATAATTGAATCCAATCAAGGAATAGGTTACCTGAATATAGAAACAATAGTGGCGATAAAGCCAAAGAGACAAAGAATATGATAAAAATGGGTGAAGATTATGCATCTATTGTAAAAGAATATGATGAAATTCACAAGAAAAAAAGAAAACTAAAACATACAGGAATATATTTTATTTGGGAAACTCTTTCAACAGAAAAACTAAATGTTCAGCTTTATAACGTATTTTAATGCCACTTTTCAACATGAACTCCTATATTGAAACAATTTTAGTTCCTGCGTTTTTGCTTATTTAACACTATATTTACTATTATTTTACCTCTATTTTTCCATTATCTTTAAAAACAAAATCCTTGATAGTTTAACTGCCAAAAATTTTTTGGTGGGGGGTGAAAAAAAATGTTGAAAAAAACAACAGCAGTCATTTTGACACTAGTGATGTTAGTGACGATATTATCCGTTGCGGTACAGGCTTTGCCAAATCTGAAAGTCAATCAAGTATACAAAACGTTTATACCGAAAATATTATTAAAAGATGAGGGGAGGTGGTTAAAGACTTGAAAAATAATAAAATCCTTGATTTGTTGCGCTGTCTGCTGGAAAACCCCGCCCAGAGTATTAATAAAATTGCAGAAAAAATCAATATGTATCGAAGGACGGTATTGCATAAAAAAAAGGAATTGGAAGATAGTCATGTTATCTGGGGGTACACGGCTGTTATCGATGAGAGGAAGCTAGATCGTGCATTATATGTAGCGATTTTTAAACTTAGACCTATATCGTCTAAAAAACTTCCAGATCTTGTAATACGCCGGTTGACCACGGAGGCATCGAGTAAACTGGGTGTATGGTTAGAAGATGTCCTCTATACGACAGATATGTATGCTTGTATTCTAAAATTTTCTGCCCCTGATCATGTAACGGCAACACGGTATTTTGAAACCTTGCGAGCTGTATATAAAGATTTTTTTCTTGAAGAACCGTTACTATTCAAGGTGGATTTCCCGTTGGTCAGACAGGGAAAGATGAACCCTGAACTTGAAAAGCTGTATGATTTCGTACCAAAGATAGAGGATTAATAATTGAATGGTGATACGTGGACTCTTGGATAATTCACGTTTTTTTATCACCTCTTATATCATGGTTTGAAATCCCTAAAAATTCGGTTAAGATAATTAACCGAAACTTAAACGATTTTAAATTGTAAATGCTATGAAAACTTAAAAATAATGCAAAAATATATCTTGCATTAAATATCTACTAGAAAGCATTGCAGAAACCTATCAAAAATACCTCATTTTGATGCGTAATACAAAGTTAGGTATTGCTCTAGGCTCTCATATCTGTATACGCCTTAATCTTCAATAATAGTCTCTTGCCTTACCGGGAGTGCTTATTGACCAAATTTTTAAGTTAATTAGCCAACTCCAATTAGCCATTTTAAAAAAAGAATACACTACAAATTATATGTTTTGAACCATCATCAAAACAATTTGAAGTAATATATTCCTCCGCAAAATTAATTGCCCGTCAACCGTCCACCTACACCCAGCAAAGAATTAATTATTGATAACTCGTTATAAACTTATCGTCATATCTCAGTAGTTCCGAATGTAATTTTTTACGAAGGAAAGGACATATTAATAGGAGAAAAGTGAGTTCAAAATTTTGGCACAAGAGAAAAGATAGATAATTCTTACTTATGAGAAAAGGAAAGGAAAAAAGGAATAAAGTCTAAATATCAGAACGTATATGATAATATGGGGAAAGAATATGAATAAAAAGATACTCATCGGCAGTATCATAGCAGTTACCGTGCTTATCGGTGTATCATTCACCTCTGTTGTTGGATACAGAAGTGGAGCATCTGATGTAAAAGCATCACCACTGTTCAATATCAGAACAAGCAGGGCGATAGATGAAGAGAGTGAGGAGTTGAGTTGTGAGTATGTTGGTAAGGGAGAAGACGTTGATCTAATTATTTCACCTGGGGATAATGAACTTAAATTAATAAGAAAATTAATAGAAAAAATACAATCAATGGATGAGGAAACATTCACAAAATTTATGAATCATATTATTGAGAATTTGGATAAAATTAATAAAACCGATATTGGGAATACTCAAGAAATTATTGAAGCAATTTATAAATTAAGAACTAATTCAGAAGACTATGAAATAAAAAGTATTCCAGCTCAAATAACTGGCATGTTTTGGGAATGTACATGGAAAGAAAATTATTGGTATCCTGGTTGTATATTATTTTCTCTTATTGATGCTATAATTTACTATTTTATATTTTTACCAATTTGGTTTATAACTTGGATATTCAGATTAAATACTATTGGTCCGAAGATTACGTTTTGCACCTGTAACCTCCTCTGTGGATTATAGCATATAAAGTTTGTTTAACTGACATATCATCATATTACAGATTCTTATGGCTAAAAACAAAATTGGTGGGGAGTATTTTTAAGCATAAAAACGAAAAGAAGAGAGAGGATTTATAATTCTAATAGAGTTTATAATTAGGTGGGTGAACCAGTTTTGCTCGATTAATGTAATTAACTATCTACAGATACTTTCTTTTTTCAAAATAGGAAGGCCTGTTCTTTCACTAACAACAACCTTAAATCCCTCAGACAAATCACTAGGTTTACCACTAATTGGTGTTCTTTTACTGAAGAAATATAAAGTTTCTATATCGTTACACTGGTTCACAACATCTTTTTTATATAACGTCCAACCTTCATACATATATGTCATTTCTATCAATTTTATTTAATTGGTACATTGCGACTTTTTGTTGGAGATTTTTTTGAAACTGTTATTTCAAGGATCCCATCTTTCAAAGTACCATTCGCCCTATCTGGATTTACTTCTTCCGGAAATGACATGTTTCTACAAATAGTAGAATAGCTACGCTCATGTCGAATAAAATCTTCATCTTCTACTCCCTCCTCATTTTTAGTTTCACCACATATTTGAATTGCATTGGGAGTAATATTTACATCGAGATCTCTTTTTGAAACGCCTGGGACTTCAGTAATAACCTTATATCCATTACCAGTATCCACCAAATCAAGGGGAGATATTTTCTTATCTGGTTCATTCCATCGTTCTGATATTGGGAGATATGGCCAGCTGCCCCATAAACTAGTCATCCATGGATCATCCATAAAAAAACGATCCATGTTTGACAAAAGATTAAAAGGTCTCCAAACTGAGGGTGTTGAAGATTGGCCAGTTGTTGTTTTTTTAGCTTTTTTCTTAATATTTAATTTCTTATCTTTTTTCTTTACCATTTATTTTACCTTATTATTCCTTAATTTTTTTTATTTTATGAAATCGGAACTATCAGAAATTATCATCTAATTCGGTGTTGATTTTGCTCGAAGGTCAAATTGAGGTACAGGTATGAGTAGCGATGGAAATACTGAAAATTGTACTATTCCAATTAATAGATAAATCGGAAGATTAAGTATACGGTTTCCCCAATAGTTATCATTCCATTGATTTATACAGTTCTTAAACCATGCGTTACGACCATTATCAATAAAATTATTAAAAGATATTTCATTTAGTGGAGAACGAATTAATATGATTCCATATTCATTGTTATTTTCAAACTCATTTCTGTTTATCGTTAGCTCGTGAGAGGATTCTAATTGTAACCCAATATTATTTTGAATCATCTTATTTTCTGTGATGATACAGTGATCTGAAAATTCTGTTAATATACCCCATTCATTACTTGAAATAACATTTTCTTCAATAGTTGTACACGAATGATAAACATGAATTCCATGGTGATTATTTGTAATAATGTTTTCAGAAATTGTGATATCTACTGAGAAATCAACAAATATCCCCGAGTCTCTATCTCCACTATTTTTAATGACAAATCCTGAAATTGTTACTGGTTTAGTTTCTCCATCAGTAAATATTGTAATTACATCATCGGTATACTCTCCATCAATAATTGGTTTTCCGGTATCTGATCCATTAATGTATTCAGTATCTATACCTATAAGATCGATTTCTTTAAAAATATCTATATTTTCAGAATAAGTTCCACTATATACTTCAACAGAATCACCACTAGTTGCAGCATCTAATGCATCTTGAATAGTTGTATAGTCACCGTCACCTTCATTATCAACTATCCAAGTAGATTTCATTGTGGGAGCAAACGATATCATTCTTGTTTCTGTAGATATGACAGATGGTATAAAACTTGCTCCACTAATTATCATTATTATTCCGTAAATTACAGCCTTCTTACACATATTATTTTTCATAGTTTTCACCTCCGATATATTTTTTAATATTCTCTATTAAAATGATATATAAAACCATAACTTAAAAACGATTTAAAAACAAATAAAAAATGATTTAAAAAATAATTAATTTTTAATTATGTTGTGATCTGAAATGATCTATGATTTATTTCTACAAGTATTTGTGAAATAATTTGGTACTAAACTTAACTTTTAGATTAACTCCCTCCCCTCCCCCCCTTAGAATCAATCTAATTGAGATCATTTCTTTTTTATAAATTCATTATTTTTTTTGTAAATCGATGTTCAAATCTAATTTTCTTTATTATATTTTCATAAATAAAAAAGAAAGAAAATTAGAAAGATGTTTATTGAGTCCGTGGAAAATAACGCGGAGATTCTCGACGAGAAAAGTGACGAGAATCGGCGAATAAATGAGGTCATCATAACCACTAGATCACATCCGCGTTAACAGGAGAAAAATCAAATCATTATTTTTATATTTTTCCGTGGTTTATGTTAATAGCCGAAACGATGGGAATCATTGTGTTTTAATAAAAATTATTTACATTATTAACTGATATTTTATGTTTAACTTATTTCCTTTTGTTTTGGTGGACACTTTTTATCAGCATATGAGCAAAAGACGCAGCAATCATCATTTTTTGGAGTTAATGTTTTTTTGCATTTTGGGCACTTAAATCTTATAAAACAGTAAGTAGTTGGCATCTCCAATTTATATGATTTATCACAATAAGGACATGTCATGGTTGCCCTGGTTTCAACCGTCTTAAATCACCTTTATTTAATCATTGTTTTGTTTACCAGGTCTCTCATTTTCTTCATCAATTATTGAATGATATTGCATAGCTTTATAATAGATATGAATTAGATGACGCAAAGTTATCTCGCCTTCAATTTTACCATCTTCGGTAACAACTGCTAGCCGCCTTGTTCTATGCCGTATCATTTTTTGTAGTACATCAACTATCTTCTCATCTGTTTTGGACGTTATTGGATTTTTCGTCATAACATCTTCTGCTTTCCCTACCATTCCATGATGATGAGATTTAGGTAGACTAAACATATCATAATGCGTTCTAGGCGGAGCAAGGATATTAAGAACATCATGTCGAGTAATAATCCCTATCAATTCTTTCTTTTCCATATTATTGACAACCCACACATGTGATTTTCCATCAAGAATTGAAAGAACATGACTTATCGGCTCCTCTTTATCTATCAAAGGAATATCCCAAATTTTCTTATCCATGACTTGTTCTACTTTTAACTCATAAAATTCAGATTATTCAGGGATCAAATGGTAATGATATAAAAATGCATATCATTGTTGATAAAGATATGCCAATAAAGAACTCACATGAGTTATGCCATAGGTTAAAATCAACTCTAGAAAAAATATTTAATTCCTGCAATGTAGATATCCATTTTGAACCCTGCGGTAAAGATTGCAGAATATGTACAGTATCATGTCAAAAAAGAATAACTTAAATCAAATTATGTATTGAATAAAAAAGAAGAGTTTTAGAAAAAACTTTTAGCTTTTCAACGATTTTTACGACGATATTCTCAGCGAAATGTGTAAGGTAACCACTTTGTTACTCGCCCGTTTTTATAAGGAGTAACAACAGGGTTAATTTAAGCTTTTTTATTACTCCTGTTGGACCACCACCATGTAACTACGTGTTATGTGGCGAACATATATTTTTCAGTTCCAATTTCATTAGAATCGTGATTAGTATATTTTATTGACTAAAACGATGAGAATCAGCAATTAATAATGATTAAGATAATTTTTATTAGCAAGAAATAAATAAGGGGCTATTGTGTTGATATATAATTAATGAAATATTACTTTACATTGGATCTGTAATAATTTTAATTTGGGGTATAAGCCATATAATTCCAACAAAATCTGTTGTTCGTGGATTCGGAAAAATATCAGAAGACAATAAGAAAATCATTACAATGGAATGGATTGCAGAAGGATTAACATTGTGTTTTATAGGAGGACTTGTTCTTATTATCACATTATTTGAAGGTATACAATGTTATGTTTCATTTATTATGTATAGATTATGTGCCCTGATGCTTCTTGTTATGGCGGGATTGACTGCGATGACCGGAGCAAGAACTTCAAATATTCCAATTAAACTTTGCCCGGTTGTTAAAACAATAGTTGCGATACTATTTCTTTTAGGTAGTGTATTATAATGAATATAAAGAAAATTGCAGCAACATATTCAATTATCATTGGAATTGCAATGATTGGAATGTGGCTTTCCTTGATTGCTAATAATCAAGTACCAGAAATCAATACTGAGCCAATTAGAATTACCTATCATCTGATTGGAGAATTTCTAACAGCCATATTATTGTTGATAGGTGGATTTGGCCTTTTTACTAACCGTGGATGGGGTTTTCATGTATTTTTGATATCGATGGGTATGTTGCTGTATACCGTCATTGTTAGCGCCGGATATTATGGACAAAATGGGGATATGATTATGGTTGGAATGTTTACATTATTTCAGATATTGACGGTTTTATTCATTGGTTTAAGTTTTTACAAATGGAAGGAATTTAAAGCAAAATAAATGTATCACAAGCTATTAATCTACGAATCTTAAAATCTGACAAATAAAAATAGATAAACACGAAAAATAAAATCTTTAAATTCTTTTTTTTAATTAATAATTATTTATAACTATCTGTATCCTTTTTCTATATTTTTTTAAAAAAAAGGATAGATTTAAGGCGGTTTCAAAGGACCAGGTGGTCCAGGCGGTTTTGGGGGCAATGGAGGCCCAGGGATCCCTGGCTCTAAAGGTTCAAACCATTCACAATATTCTTGACAGCCCTTAGTGCCTTTCATTTTACCTATCTTACAAGTTGGAATTTTGACACGTTTACCCTTTTCTACCAAATATCTATATTCAAAATGGGCGCAATCAATTCGATCAACCATATTCTATCTCTTATGATAATATAATAAGTCATTCAAAAAGAGGGATATTAATTTTTTTTAAAAAATTAGAGAGGTTCCTGTACAAAAACAATGATAATCTCTTTTGGCATTTTATTTTTTCCACACATAATAGATTAACAATTGTTAATTATTATATATAATTATCGGTTTTACAATAATTAAACTTAATTTTTTAGATGTTTTATCTATCCTGAAAAACCGGATGATAATAGTAAATATAGATAGTCAACAAGAGATTTATAAAGTTTTTTTAGCTAAAAGATATGCATCAGAAACTTGCCAAATCCAAAATATAACACCATAAATACTAAAAATATCATGAAGCAGCCTTGGTAGTATAGTACCAAAAAAAGTAGCTGGAACCGAACCTGAAACCGCATACGCACTTAACCAAATAGCATTTAGATTACCAACAATAATTACAGCAATAAGAATCGCTGCACCACGTTCACTTTTTTTTAAATAAATCTGTCCCAACCCTGGGACAAATAAAGATAATATACTTGCAATAACTGGTTTTCGTTTTATTATATGCACCTCCCGTTTTTAAACAAATCAAATATATTCAATTATATAAAAGAACTGTCAAAGGAATAAATTATTTGTATAAAAATGTAATAACGAACACGCTTATTGAATTTAATTATTATCGATAGGGGAATAAATAAATGAAAATTCGAAAAACAATCAAATGGATGTTAAAACTTCTACTTTTATTAATATTAGTTGCAGGAGCAATAGCATCAGCTATTTCCACAATATGGACAATTATTCCTGATTCATCAGCAAGCAAAGAAAGCATTCTAGGATACAAATCACATTGCTCTTTTGCACCCATAAGTACAATAATTTTAATATTAATTGCTGTAGTATTTAGCTATATTTTATATAGAACAAAATTTCTTAAAATATTCAGTAAAAATCATTCATAATAATCGCTCATTTTATCTATGGACAAATAATTAAATAAAAAAAATTAGAAAAACTTGATATACAAAGATCAATTTTCATAATCATTAAAAAAAATTATTAATAAATTAAAAAATTTGGTTGGAGATATGAAAAGGAGAATCTGTATTTTATTTATGCTGTTAATGCTTTTATTCATTACAAATGCTGTATCCCATGTTCCTATAACAGGTGGAGAAAACAATTCTCTTGAGACCGCAATAGAAGTAATAGAACCGAGAAAATCCTGGGCGGTCTATGATGAAATCCATGAACCTGGTGAGTCGAAATATTTTAAGTTTACCATGGAACAAGGTCAAAGATTTAAGATTT
>CAYGAC010000030.1:0-7368 GCA_964347865.1 uncultured Thermoplasmatales archaeon | reverse complement strand
ATTAAGATTATCTAATGTACAGCGATTAAAGGTAAAACTATCATTACATTTTTAAATTAGAGATTCAAGGTTGTATGTAATACTGTAGTGGGAAATCTGTAGTGGTATCTGCCAATGTTGTTTTTAGCCAGAAGAATCTGTATTAAAATTATTCAGAATTTTTAACAAAAACACGATAAAAAAGTATAAAACCAAAGGAGATAAAGTACAACAATAGGAATAATTATAGGAAGAAACACCAACATCAGTATAAAGCATGCAACTGGAGAGGCTTTTAATGTATTACATGGATCCCCACAAAATGTTTCACATTGCATTGTGAAACCACCTGTAGGTAATTTATTTTTAGAATCGATATTCTTAACCATTATATAATTCTCTGGATTCATGGGAGCATTTCTCAATTGCTTGAGTAATGTGATTATTTTACTAATAGCTTTTTCATCGATGATATTTTCCTGTTTTAAATGATTTACAACTAAACCAATAAATTTATCGAATGTTAAATCATCCATCTTACTAATTCTATCAATAACTTTCTGAATTAATGCTGTTCTGCTATCTCGTTTTGGAATCGAAAGTATAAAATCTTCTCCCATCCCAACATACTCACAACTCAAATCCCTACTCTCAACATCTATTGCTCTGCTGCTTCTGATATTAAACAGTGGTGATGCTCTCACATCAGATGTTGCACTTCTATATCCTACGACAGTGGTGAAAGATACACCGATAAGCACGGCACCAGCTATGATACTACCTAGTAATATCTTTTTATTCATAACCCTTCCAACTATAACCTATATAATTTCTTGTATTTAATTTTTATCTAACTGTAGTTATATTAGGAATATGTTGAGAAGTTGCCAAAGTTGATGACGATAATTAAAGTGAATTGGTAGAATTATAAATCATCACCTCGAAAAACTAGCAATAAGAAGATATGTGGCTCTTACAGTTTTTAGAGTGTTATTTGCGTGTGTATCCGATACATAGATATTTTTTAGGTTTAAATAATCATTGAAACTTATATTTCCAACATCTCTAGATAAAGACGGCGATTATTTCGGTTAATTATCTTAACCGAATTCTTAGGGGTTTAAAGGATTTTTCCTATCTTAATTGTCATCTTCATACAGTATGGATTAAATTGTATGAAAGTAAAATAGTTTCTATTGTGTTTTTAATCAGAAGAATCTTAAGGAATATGAAAATTATGGGTGAAATCAACATCATATTATTGTAACATATGTTTCATCAAATCCAGTTTATAGAAAAATATTTATGTAGGAAAATATATATAATAATTATCGGGAATTATTATATCCAGGAGGAATAAAAATGAAAAAGAAACTGATTGGAATTATTATATGCATGTTGATGGCTACCACTGTCCTATCAGTAGTAGGGATGATGAATGATGAAACAGGATACAATCCTGTTAATAGTGATGATGAATGGCCGATGTATCTATATGATCCACAGAACATAGGATATTCGTCGTCCTCTTATGCTCCGCAGACAAACACAATAAAATGGATATTTAACACAGGAGGCAGTAATGCAGGTATAGGCTCCTCTCCTGCTGTTGTAAATGGAAAGGTCTACATCTGTACATATAATAACCACTTCTATTGTTTGGATGCTGATACAGGTGAAGAACTATGGAGTTACTATGACGATGGTTTTGCTGGTTGTTCTCCTGCAGTATATGAGGGCAAAGTCTACGTAGCCAGTACTTATGATTATTTTTATTGCCTTGATGCTGAGACAGGTGATGAAATTTGGAAGTTTTACAAGGGATATAGATTCTCGTTTCCTTCTCCAGCAGTTGTTGGCGGTAGGGTTTACTTTGCACATTCCCGGGGTGGAGGAGGCCCAGGCTCAGGTCAAAATGCATCTCTTTATTGTTTGGATGCCGAAACGGGTAACAGATTCTGGAGCTATGATATGGGATATTTAGAAGTTTCCTCTCCTGCTGTAAGCTATGATAAGGTGTACATCGGGTCAGAAGATACAAAACTGTACTGTTTTAACGCTGGTACTGGGGATTTAATTTGGGATTTTGATACAGGTGGGATGGTGTTTTCTTCTCCTACTGTCTTCGATGATAAAGTATATTTCGGCAGCGATTCCGTTTACTGTTTAGATGCTGAGAACGGAAGCGAACTATGGAGCTATATAAAAGGCGATCCCATATATTCTTCTCCTACTATTGCCTACGGTAATGTTTATTATACTAGTTTATCAACTGGAGTTCACTGCTTAGATGCATATAACGGAAGTGAAATTTGGAACTTTCCTACAGGTAACGCGTATCATGCTTCTCCTGCTGTCGCTGCTGGAAAAGTATATATAGGGATATGGGAAAGTGGTAAGTTGTTATGTTTGAATGCTAGCAAGGGGGAGAAACTCTGGGAGTATAAGACGAATCCTGAAAAGGGTTTGAAAAATTCTCCTGCTGTTGCTTATGGACGGGTATATATGGGCGGTGGACTCACTGATAACCTTTATTGCTTTGAAGACCCCTTTCTGCCTCCTCCTTCTATCAAAGGTCCGCCAGGTGGATTAATCGGCTTTGAGTATGGTTTCCAATTTATGGCAGAAGACCCAGAAGGTGATGTTGTTAAATATTGTGTTGACTGGGATGATGGTACAACGAGCGGGTGGATTGGCCCCCACCCATCAGGTGAGTGGATAACCGTGAATCATTCGTGGAGTAATCCAGGTAACTATTCCATTAGAGCTAGAGGAGAATATGCCAACGGTATTAGGAGCAATTGGTCAAAACCGCACAACATAACAGTTATCAATGGACCACTGCTGGAAATCATGTCGGTTAAGGGAGGTTTATTCAAGGTAAACGCAGTTATTAAGAATCTTGGTACTAAAGAAGCAGCCGATGTCAACTGGAGTATAATACTTGATGGTGGTTTGATATTATTAGGCAAAGAAACCACGGGCATGGGTAATATTCTTGTTGATAGTGAGATAACTGTAATTTCAAAGCCAATAGTTGGATTCGGTTCAGCAGTTGTAACAGTTAATGCTACAGTATCCTTTGGTTTTTCAGATATCCGGGAACAAAAAGCATTTGTCCTCCTATTTTTCATTATGGTGAAACCAGGCGGATAAACCATTCATATTTAATCAAATTGGTGTTAACAGTAGATGACAAAGTTGATAAACAACAAATTATTTTAATTACAAATAATAGATTATTTATGAAAGATTTAAAGGATTGAAGTTAATGACTGAATTACCAAAACGCCCTTACACACATCAAATAGCCTCAGAAGCAGTCCTTCGGGTAAAAAATATTATTCCCACGAGTTGGAATATAATAGAATATCCAAACCAAAATGATTATGGTATTGATATTAGAGTTGAAATTTTTGAAATGGATGTTTCGACGGGAGATGAGTTTAATATTCAGATTAAAGGTCATAGTTCATTATCTAAGACCTCAAATATAATGTGGCCTGTATCAAATTTATTGTATCTTTGGGAGAATAAACTCCCTTCTGTTCTCATTGTCTACCTTAAAGATAAAAAAATATTATATATGAAGTGGCTTCATAAAATAATTCATAATATAATTGATAGAAGACACAAGGATAAACTTGGTAAATATATTAATATAAATTTTACTGAAAATGATATTATAAATGAAGATACATTTCAAAATTTTATTAAAATAGGATTACTAGAATTTGAAAAAGATTTTTTCCATAAAGTATTTCGACTTTGTTATTATCCAGATACATATGATTTATTAATGAAAATTAGTGATTCTAAAGGTGAACTTGAACTTTCACTTGAAATCATGTTATACAAATATGGAAATGCATTTAATTTATTAACACATGAAGCAGTACTTGAATTTTATCCAATGTATGATAAAGTAAAAGTAAAACCTGAATCTAAACAATGGAAAACCTATCTTCGTTTTTCAAGTGAAGGGGAAAAAATTTTTCAATATTATATCAACCATAAGAATATAATTGATGATCTCAGAGAAAAAATTAGAGGAATTTGGGCTTGTGCAGGTTGATTATTTTATCAAGCTCAGAAGTCATGGAATCCTTGTCATATTCAACAACAGGTGGAAGTTCCTTGCGAATAGCTGTTGATGAGGTAACTGTTACCCTCCTGCCTTTCTTGAGATATCGCTCTACAATACTTTTTGCGATACCAAGCTTTTTAGCAATTTCTCGTATGGTAAAACCTGTATCTCTCAATTTGAAAATCTGTTCGACGACTTTTGATGATAGCGTCATGTCTGCTACTAAAAGTTGGTAGTTCTTTAATTTTGCCAAAATTAAAAAATATGGAGAGGAAAACCACTCTTTCATCAACTGTTTTCCTCCCTGTTTCTTATCTTTTTTGTTATCTCCTTTTCCTATGTTTATTAGGTAACACGTATTTCCACTTTAGAACAGAACAGCGTAAACGAGCCACTACCGGAACTTGCTTTTACATCGCAATCAAGGGCTGCCACAGCGTTAAGGGACCAAGTTGGTGCATTTGGGTCTGATGTTATATTGAACCATTCTGACCATTCTCCTTCTGTGACCCCAGCTGGTGCATCAAAGGTATATTCTAATCCATCTCCAGCGGGAAATACCGGTATCAAGATGATATCACGAGCACTCTCTCCAATAAAATAGTACCCTTTTACTCTGAGCTCTACCTTTGTTACCAGCGTGCCACCACCAGGGCATGTATTGCCAGTTAATAGCTCTACGTCGCCATCCGACTGTGTTGATGCATAGGTATTCTCGTTTCCATCAACCATATAACCTGGATTTGTAGTCCATACTTCAGCGGGATCACTATCATCATGGCTATTAAAGTAGTATGTTGCCCTATCACCCAACGCAGTGGTTCCCATGAGCGGCATCAGAAAAGCTGATACTACCAAGAAGCATAGGATCGGTCTCATTATATTTTTTTTCATTTGTTTACCTCCCCATGTATTTTTGACCTCCCGAGAAAAAGGTTCCTTCAGGCTTTTTTGTCCGTCTCGGTCGTCACCCACCAAAAAATAATTTAATACAAGAATCAAAGAAAGTAGAACAATTTGTTTTTTTCTCATTCCTCTTCACCTCAATAATTATTTACTGTACAATGTATAATTATAGTATATTGTTTTAAATATAATGGAAAAATAGAGGTAAAATAGTAGTAAATATAGTGGTAAAACAATATAATGTTTGATAATAAGAATTATCAGTCGCATGCGACAGCCTGATAAGTCACCCTATAATTGGAAAGAACCTTTTGATTAGAAGGAATTGAAATGTTGCAAAGTGACCGATTTTAATTTTCCACATTAGATTTTTCCACTGCATTTTTACACAGAACCGGAAAATTCTTCTTTATTAACTGGTTTTCTTCCCTACTTTTTATCTTTTTTGTTATCCTTTTTTCTTATGTCTGGTATGTAACACGTATTTCTACTCTGTGACAGAACAGTATGAACCAGCTACCCAAGGGGTTGTTTTCTGCTTCGACATCGCAATCAAGGGTTGCCACGTCCTCAAAGGTCCAAGTTAAAGGTGCATTCGTGTCGTTTGTTATATCGAACCATTCTGACCAATCTGGATGCCACCACGGTGTATCAAAGGTATGATTATCTCCATCTCCACTGGGAAATACGGGTCGTAAGATGATGTCTCGATCATCTCCCCACAAATAATAGAATCCTTTTGTTCTGAGTTCTACTTTTATTATCGTATCAGGTCCCATTCCAGAACTACAGCTCTCCGTTAACCGTTCAACATCTCCATCTATAGTTGTTATTGCCCAATCATATCCATTACAAAGCATGCCCTCAGGGCTTATCTCCCAGGCTTCATTTGGGTTATAACTAAGGAAACAAAATATCATCTGATCAATAGACGTTGCTCCCACATTTGGTTCTTTGTGCTGTATCAAAAGAACACTTGTACACGTCAGCAGCATTGCAATTGCAATACATATTTTTTTTTTCATGTTTCACCTCCCACAAGAATTTTTCTTTGAATTCTCTTAATTATAGGTTTTATTTTAAAGATAATGGAAGAATAGAGGTAATATAGAAGTAAAATAGTGGGAAATGATTGAAAATAAGTAAAAACATTTTTTAACAAATGCAAATTGGAAATACATTTGGAGATCAGTAAAACAGCTATCTAAGTAGATTACAGTTGAAATTAAAAGGTTTGTTTTACGGTTAATATATTTAACCGAAATTTTTAGGTATTTTTGTCACGCTATTACAGTTGTCACTATGGGTATAAAATATGAAGTGTAGATTAAAGTTTTTTTTCCATTTCATTTAAAAGCTCTGCAATATCTTTTCCCTTATCTGTAAGACTCCATACAAGAGCGTCTTGTGATTCATCATACTGTTTTGTGATTAAATTGTATCTTTTAAGTATTTTTACAATCACATAAAAAGTATCCGCACTAACAGAGATAGAACGTATGAGATCCGTCGGTCTTTTTTTACCTTCTTTTAACAAAATGATTAAAGTTTCTAACGTACCTTTCGTTTGATCTAATCCAATAACTTTCATTTCTTTTTTTTGTATATATATGAAATAAATCAAGTTATCTTAGGAAAAATCTATATAATTCGAAAAATCAATAATAATTCTGAAATATCGAAATATTTATAAGCAATTTTGGTTATTAATATTTGAGCTGGAAAGCTTGAGGATGGTGAGAGGAGAATTGTTTTCTCTTCCCATTCTCTCCTAACATGAAGAGGTGATGGGAACAATGAAAGGAAATAGAAAATTTATAGAAAAAAAGGCAGATAAAGAGGCTGTGTCCGCTGTTATTGGTGTCATTCTTATGGTCGCAATAACAGTAGCAATAGCCGCTACGGTATATGTATATGTCAGCGGAATGATCGGTGGAACAGCCCAAAAGGCATCTACACTATCGATGAACATATATTCGAGAAATGACGCAGCAGATCAAACTATTTGGCTAGTATCAGGTATAGAAGGAGAAGCAGTAGATATTAATTCATATAGTGCCGTATTGTTAAGAGCCAATGGTACAGTAGCGAACTCAACTATTTTGTTTAATGAAGTCACTGGTACAGGATATGTCAATGCAGGAGATACCTTTACAGTAACAGCAAATGATGGAGATGGCTACTACGTATTTATGTTAACAGATACAGCAACAGGCCAAACAATATACAAGAGCACATCAACTAAATACTAAAGTAAGTCAATTACACTCTTTCTCTTTTTATTTTTTTCACTTGTCTTTTTTCTCATGATTTCACACCATGTTATCTTTTGTCAATATCTCTATATAAATATTTACCGTAAAAATATCAAAATGACAAAATAGTAACAGGACCAG
>CAYGAC010000029.1:0-23321 GCA_964347865.1 uncultured Thermoplasmatales archaeon | reverse complement strand
GATCCCAACATACAATCTAAAAAAAGAATTTAATAATTTCGCCAAGCAAAAATTTTCAAAAAATTTTTTTAAAATTTATCAAAATTCTATCTATAAACTTATATTTCGGTTAAGAACATTAACCGAAATAAATTATAAAAGATGACCTTCTTTTATGATTTTGTTTATTTTCAATAAGATATAGAAAAAAACTAATTAAAATTTAATTATAAAAAAATTAATAGTAAAATTAAAAATTATAAATTATTTTTTAAAACGGCTTTTAAGCTCAAAACATTATTGTTAATGATTTACTATTCGTATAGTATAGAAAATCGCTATTAGCTATGCAGCTTTAAGCATAATTAGTTATAGACTACGTAGCTTTAGTCTCATAATACTTCTGCGGGTTTTCCCACTTCAAACTATTTTTCATGCCTGGCTTAATTCTATAATATTTTCTAGGTTTAAGCCAATCTCGACTGGCAGGCTCCTCATGTGTAAACTCAATAAGACCGAGACTCTCTAAAACATAGATCATCTTGCAAAATGAATGATACGAGCTAACATGATTCTTAGTCTCCTTCATCTCTCTCCTATATCTGCTCGACATACTTTGGATGTAATCTTCTTTTACTTCGCAGAGATGATCTCGGATCCACACTCCGCAATAGCCTACTTTAACCATATGATATCCTTCTTTTTTTCTTAGATCGGAGTAAAAATCACTCTAAAAAGGAGAGAGGGATGGTGAGTTCCTCTCTCCCCCAGATCGGAACTAGCCTCGGCCATTGTTATATCATACAGACACGAAATTTTTTCCTACACGTGCATACTGGGGATCACCCGTGTTAACTGTCATTTTCTCTTTGCCAAATCCTTTAGTTTCCTCAGCAACATCTGCAATGTCCCTTAACAATTTCAGTAGCAAACCCCTCTCAGCACGAATTTTTAAAAAATTGGATATGACTGTCAGAATTAGGAATTGTCCAGTTGGGTTGTTTCTCGATTCCAACACAATTGGTAAAATAGTTAATCGTTTTTTTTGCTCAAATGACAAAGGTATCGATTGATTTCGGGACATAATTACTAATTCGTTTTTAGGCTTTGGTAGTTAATAAAATTTTGTATGCATGTGAACTACTCTCCGCCAAAATCAACAATTTCGGAAGAGGCTTCCTAATTCATCCACCAGACTTGATCTCCTCTATGAGGGTTACGAAGGTCTTGATGTCCAAAGGCGTATATTCGGGTAGTCCTTACCCTATCATAATGGATATACAAATAGAATATATAAAAAAAAGGAGTTGCCTATTCACCATAAACCAACTGAAATAATGCTATATGCACATTTAACCTATGTGTAAGTAGAAAAATAGGGTTATAAAAGTTTTTAAATAAGGAGAAAGTTACTATCCTTCAGAGGAATAAGAAATGAATCTCGACATGATTATCGAAATATTATCCTCTCAGTCTTTTATATCCGTAGTAGTTTTAGTCGCAGCAATTATTGCCATATTGGAATTATGGCAAATTACGAAATCAAATAAGTTAATTGCTTTCCTAGAACTAATTAAATATATTCAAGATGAAAAGGTTCGGGAAGCTAGAAGAGTTTTAATAGGAGAATTAGGGGTAAAAAATAAAGATTATAAAAAATGGAGTGAAGCGGAAAAAGAACAAGTAGAGATTGCTTGTCATGCTTACAATTTTGCTGGGTTAATGGCAGACCATAATTTAATCAAAAAAGATTTTGTTGCAAGAGGATGGCGCGACTCTATTATCAAATGTTGGAGTACTGCAGAGCCAAAGATTATGGATGATAGAAAAAAACGTGGAGGCAATTTCTTGGATAAATTTAAAATGTTATATGACAAAGCAAAGGAAATCGATGATAAAGAGTTTTCAAGCTTTTCTCAAAAACAAGTTAAAAGTTGGAAGAGTAAAAAACAAAAAAGAAGAAAAATAAAATGATTCATGCTAATCATTATCTTTTAAAATAGGGTTATAAAGGCATAAATTATATGGTTTATTGGTGGGGAGAAATCGAAAAAAGAAATACAAATGAAAATATTGAATTGATTAAATCACAACTAAAAGATATTAATAATAATCTAAAAACCATTAATTGTAATTTAAGAACAATAATAAAGCAGAATGGTTCAGCTAAATATATGGCTGTCTACTATACATTGGTAGCTATGGGTCTGGCTACTATGGTTCTTGTATTTCCAACCTATGAGAATGTTGGTTTGCTTTTCTTTTATCTTGGTGCTGTAATAGGCGCTATGGGTGTTTTTGTTTTTATTTGGACTAAATTAATAATTGAAAAAAGATTAAAGTAATAACCTTTAACACAATTGCAAGAATTGTTACCAATAAAATCCGTGCTAATCGTTGTCCGTTAAAAAACATTAAATTAGAAAAGTATAAAAAATATGAAAAGTTCCTAGTATATAAATGATATGTGAAAGAGAGCGCATCCCAACACCAAATGTTGGGCAATGGAAGTTTTTTACTTCCTATTGGTAGATACCAAATATCTCCAGTGCTCTCGCACCCCCAGAAGGGTAGATACCAAATACCTTCCCTTCATTTTACTCACATATCATGGTTATTTTTATTATTAATGATATTTAAATTTGTTGTATAAAAAAGTCAAAATGAAAATTAATCAGTGGAATAAAAGATAGTTATTAAGATTATTAATTATTTCTATTCTTTTTTATTTCAAAATATTTTTTCTATAGATATCTCTTACAAAAGTTTTATATACCCACGATTCTATGAATTATAGAAGGGAGGAATTGTATTGCTCCAGAAAATAATTGGTATTATTGTATGTATGCTATTGATTGTAACCCCTGTTTTATCAGCCACAATGTATAAAGATAATACAGGAACTATAAAAATAGAATCTTATGAAGAAACTAAACAAAATACACCAGGAGTAACTGATATTGATCAAAAATTAAAAAAAGCACCATCAATATCTTCGAATATTTATTCAAAATTAACTGCAAAAAAACAAATACAACCATTATATCCATGGGATGTTTTATTAGAAATTGAAATAACTCAATCCACAATAACTGCTGGAATAGGAGCTGACCAATATTATATATATGCACCAGAATGGTCGGATTCCAATATTTATTATTGGGATTTTGACGGTGTATACCAAGGTTCGTTTAATATTTCTGGTGTCTCAGGTTTACGTGACCTAGCATATGACCATTCTACCGGTTACATATGGGGAGGTAATGGTGCTGGTACCTGCTGGGAGATGGATTTTACCGAACAATCCTTAATACGTACTATCACAGGAAGTTGGCAGTGTCGTGCTATTACCTATGAAAGAGAGGATGACTGCCTCTACGTTTCCGGGTGGGGTGACCCAGTATGGAAAATAGATAAGGATGGATCAATAATTGAGTCGTTCAACCTTACATTGACCACAAGTACCTACGGTTTTGCGTATGATAAATGGGATACCAATTTTGCTGGCCTTCTTTGGGTACATGACCAAGGTGGTACCGGTTGTGAAATCCGTGCGTATGATTTAGAAGCTGAGGAGTTTGTAGAAGGTGAAGATTACTACCATGATGTAACACAAGAGGTTCCCGGTGGTATTGCCGGTGGATTGTTTTTGCATGATATATGTCCAACATCATATTGTAAATTCATAGTTAATGCTCAAGCAACTATTGATACAATTGTAGTTTACGAATGGTATATAATGCCTTGTTGTCCACAACGGGATATTGGCGTTAAAAGTATCAATTATCCAAAATCTGGTTATGCTGATGATAATTTGTCGATGCAAACTACATTTATTAACAACGGGAATCGTACTGAGATTTTTGATGCACAAATGACCGTAATTACTACTAATGAAACGGGAGAAGTGTTGTTTAATGAAAATTTCTCAACTTATGGCACTGGACCTAATGGTTTACCAGAAAATTGGACAACTGATTGGTGGAAATGGTGTAATCGCAGTGGAAATCCATGTGCATGTGTTTATTATCGAGATCAGGCAAATGGTGGAGATTACTATGACAATTATATAACGACTCCTGAAGTAAATTGTAGCGGTTTGGAAAAAATTATAATTAAATTCTGGCTCGAACTTGATATACAATACACATGCTATTTTTACCTTAGGTGTAGAAAGAATAAATCTAGTCCTTGGATAGATATTACTCCGTGGGAGAATCCAATTGCAGGTGACACTAGAGATTGGTATACGATTGGTATTTATGGTTTTCAACACGGTGATGACATTGGAGAGGCTTTCCAGTTAAATTGGTCGTTGTCTGGATATTACGGTTCATATAGATATGTGTATCTTGATGATGTTAAACTAGAATCATATGATGTTGATGTTGAATATTCTGAGATTGTTGAAGATATAACGGTTCCAAAAGGAGAAGAGAAGACTGTTGACTTCCCATCTTGGACCCCTACTTTATGGCAAAATGAAAGCCACGAAAACACATTCAAAGAATATCCTATTAAAGCGGAGGCATTAATTGATGACGATATAGCACAAAATGACATTAAATATAAACTAATAGAATTATACTTCCCCTGGATGCATGATGTTGGTTCTGTTACAGTGGATGGAATTCAATCTGGACCTGCACAAACATTCAACGTAACAGGTATTATTAAAAACTTTGGTCAATATGAGGAAGGTGGTTTCAAAACATATGTAAAAATTGTTGAAAAAGAGTTCAACAAATCAGAATACAACGATTCAATATATGTAGAATCAATTGAATCTCAGGAAGAACAAGAACTTGATTTTAAAAACTGGACACCCGCCTTCCTTGCAGAGGAAACATCTGATACCAAATCTTATTTACTAAAACAATGGACTGAGTTAGAAGATCCTCAAGATAGAAATACTTCTAATGATCTCTACCAAGTAGAAATTACACTTGATTTTTTCCATGATGTGGGTGTCGAAGAGATTATCTCTCCTAAACCAAGTGCCTCTACTTATTATCCGATGTTTAGCCAGCGACCCTATTTACCAAATGAAAATTGGTCGTTCTATACCAGTTCTTCGAAATTTGAAGTCTTATGTTATGATGATTTCTACGACATGGAAGGTACCGCTAGCGAAGTTCAATTCTATGGTCTTAGTTTAGTATATCCATGGTCAAACTGTGATCCAACGGGAATATTATGGGAATTTAAGATCTACGAATACGGAACATCACCTGGTGTTGTAATATGGGAAGAATCTGATGTAGAGTTAGAAAGATGGATAAATACTGGACAATATTACTCTGGTTTTGAAATGCTCCGATGGGAATTCGGTTTCTTTAACGCTGATGAAGGTTGGATTTCCATTCAGAGTACTTATAGTCCAAATAATTGCAACTTTCTATGGGCAGGTTCTCCTGAAGGTAATTTTAATGCACTTCAAAATGGAAAACCACTCAATGACAATCTGGCATTTAATTGTACAACTGAGTGTTGCTGTTATTACCAAATTGCATATATTCAACCAGGAATTCAGGATATTGATGTACTTATTATGAATTATGGAACATTTCCAGAACAAGATATGACATGTTACACAGAAATATATGAGTATAATACCAACTGTACAAATGGAACGATTCTTTACGAAGACAACATAACTGATATAGAATTACCTGACCCATTGGGCGGTTCGAAAGAACTTAATTTCAATGATTACAACTTCATTGATGAGGGTTTCTATCAATTAATCGTTAATCTAACAGATGACAATGATGATAAAAAACGAAACAACAAATTCTATCTCGGAGTTGGTGTAGATAATCAACCTCCAATAACGGAGCATGTGATCAATCCACCCGATCCAACTGGTGATAACGGATGGTACGTAAGTGACGTTGAAATAACGTTAACTGCCCAAGATCCAAACTTACCTGGTGACTGTGAAGCAGAAGGTTCTGGTGTAGATTATATTGAGTACCGAATCGATGGTGGTAGCTGGATGAAACTTGAGGGTGCCCATGGTACCTTCACATTTGGTGACGATGGTGAGGACGTATTCATTGAATACAGAGCAGTTGATCGTGTCGGAAATGAAGAATCAATCAACTCATTCACAATTGATATGGAACAAACAACTCCTGTAGCAGAAGAAATCTCTTGGGATACATATAAGGAAGGTGGATTCTGGTATGTAGATTTAACCGCATCTGCAGTCGATGTCACATCTTTAATGGACAGAGTTGAGTTCTTTATTAACGATAGGCTTCAAGAAATCATTGAAGGTAGAGGACCAGACTACGTATTTACACTACAGTGGTCAGAAGCCTTTAGAAAACATTCGTTCTTCTTCTATCATTATGATAGAGCAGGAAATGTAATTATGGTCTATTTTGACCCAAAGAATGTAAAAGCTGTTCCCCAATCAAAAGTGAAAGTCTTAAATCAAATCGTAAAAACAACATATGAGTTATTAACTTAAAGTATGGAAGGGAAAATAAGCTTTAATTTTATTGTAAAACATCATTAATAACCTAATTTTTAAGTGCTTTTATTTTTTATCTGTATTATGAAATAAATAATAATGAAGGAAAGCATTTATATAATAAAATACCAATTGATATATATTATTGCATAGGGAGGATTAAATGGCAATTGATATCTCTAAGATATTTACAATTGTAACAACAATGCTATTTATTGGATTTAGTATTACACCTAGTTTTGGTGCAAATGTTTATAGTGATGAAACCACAGAAAATTCAGATACACAGGAATTTAACTCTCAAATTTCCAATCCTTCGGATGATGTTATAAATCAAGATAAAAAAACAATTGATAGATGCCAAAATAACAAGCATAAAGAAAATAATAAACATTCAATTTCAACAAATGAATTTGATAATTTTGAGGAATCGTTTGGAGATATAAAATATTCTAATGAGATGTGCTATAACAAAAGAGAAGCTAGCGAATATTTTAATATTTTTAATAAAACTGAAATTTTCAAAAAATCAGAAACATGGCTTAATAAATACTCAAAATGTAATAATTCAAAAAAATGTAGGACAATACAATCATGCCAGCGGGGCAACAGGATGGTAAATGATTTAATTATCCTTGGATATGTCAATGATTCTCAAACGAAGCTACCTATTGAAAATGCAAGTTTACTACTTGATTGGTGGGATTATGAGTATAATTATTTTGAATCAGAAACGTACACCAATAAAACAGGTTTTTACACTTTTAATATCTCAGCTATATTCGGATACCTTTTATGTAATGCACATGGGCATTTATCTGAAAGATCATGGTTTTGGGTAGAAGAAAATATTTTATGGATTAATTTTTCATTAGATCCTCGTCCCCCAGAAAATTCCATAATTTGTGGAATTATTAATGACTCTGTAACCGGAAATGCAATTAAAAATGCAGAAATTGAGCTATATTGGTGGAATAATATAGGTTATTATTATAATTTTACAACAAGTAATAATTCCGGCTTTTACCAAATGAATGTTGCTGCTGGTGCTATACAGCTAGATGTTTATGCTGACGGATATTTTGATAATTACACCGATTATTACAATATCAGTGAAAATGAGACGTTGTGGATTAATGTCTCGCTTTATCCTCGTCCTCCAGAGAATTCTATAGTTTGTGGTTACATTATTAGTTTTTTAACCGGAGATCCTATCAAAGGTGCAAATTTAAACCTTCGTTGGAAAGATAATCAAGGACATTATTATTATAATTACACAAATAGTAATAAATCCGGTTTTTACCTCATGAATGTTGCTGCTGGAAAAATAAGGATATATGTCTATGCTCAGGGATATTTCTATGAGTATACCGATTATTACAATATCAGTGAAAATGAGACGTTGTGGGTAAATATCACACTTTTCCCACGTCTCAAAGAAACCTCTATTGTTTGCGGATATATTACTGACTCTTTAACCGAAGATCCTATAGAAGGAGCAGAAGTAGAACTATATTGGCAAGATAATCAAGGGCACTCTGATTGGAATTATACATACAGTAACAAATCTGGTTTTTATCTAATAAACACTGCTGTTGGAAAAATAAAGCTATATGTATATGCTGACGGATATTTTTATTATTACACAAATTATTTCTTCATTTTCAAAAATGAAATTTTATGGGTCAATATTTCATTATTACCCGAATTACCTAATTACCCACCAACAGCACCAATTATTAATGGTTCAATAAACGGAACAGCAGGAAAAAAATATGACTATACATTCAATGCGACAGATCTAGATGGTGATTATATTAAATACTTTATCGACTGGGGAGATAATACTACAGAGTGGACTGGATATAACAAGTCGGGTGAGGAGATTATATTAGACCATGTCTGGAAGGAGAAAGGAACGTATACAATCGCAGCAAAAGCAATAGATATTCATGGGGCTGAAAGTAAATGGGGTACACTTAAAATATCCATGCCATTTATTGACCAATTTCTTCAAACAAATTCAAATCAACAAACTCTAAAGAGTATAAATTCAAATTCAAAAGGAAAAAAAGAATCTTATACATACAATCAGTTACAAAAAAAGTAATAAAATATTTACAATGTAATTTATAAAAAAACATCAATTATCTAGCAAAAATATAAAACTCCCTAAAACAAAGATTTCATTTCAGAGAAAGTAATAAAAATAGGATATTATTGCAAACAAAGAAATGAAATCAGCTTTTGATTTTCTATCTCCTCAAATAAGGGATATTCTGCTCTCCAAAAAAATTGATACACCTACAGAGCCTCAGATAAAATCTATCGCTCCAATATTAAAAGGGGAAAATGTTTTGTTAATAGCTCCAACTGGACTTGGGAAAACAGAATCTGCACTTTTACCAATATTTCAAAACTTCTTACATCAAAAATCAACAACAAAACAAGGAAAAGAGAAAGGAATTTCTATTCTCTATATTACACCCTTACGTGCTTTAAATAGGGATATGCTTAGAAGAACTTTTGATTGGGGAAAAGAACTAGGAATAGATGTGGCTGTACGGCATGCAGATACTCCAAAAAATGAGCGTGCGAAACAATCTAGAAATCCACCTGATATGCTGATTACCACTCCAGAGACATTTCAAATATTGTTTACTGGTAAAAGGTTAAGAAAACACTTAAACACAATTAGATGGGTTGTAGTCGATGAGATACATGAACTTGCCAGCGACGAACGTGGATTTCAGATGGCAGTTGGATTGGAACGATTATATGAATTGACAAAACAAATGGGACATGACTTTCAACGAATCGGTCTTTCAGCTACAGTCGGAGTTCCAGATGAAGTTGCTCGCTTTTTAGGAGGTATAGAAAATAATAAATTTCGAGCTGTAACAATCCTTGAAGTAGATGTAACAAAACACATCGATATTGGAGTAGAATTACCATCTCTTAAGAAAAATGATTATACTAATGCTAATCGTTTTTCGATTGAACCTATTTCTTTTGCTTCACTTAGAAGATGTAAAGAAATAATTGATAATCACATATCTACCCTTCTTTTTATCAACACAAGGGATGGTGCAGAAATTCTTGCATCTCGTTTTCATATGTGGGATGAAAACATAAAAATCGGTGTTCATCACGGATCTTTATCTAAAAGTGCCCGAATTGAATCTGAAAATGATTTTAAAAGTGGAAAACTGAAATCTCTCATATGCACCTCATCTTTAGAATTAGGTATTGATGTTGGAAAAACCGATTTTGTGATACAATATAATTCTCCGAGAGAAGTTACCCGTATTGTTCAAAGGGTAGGTCGTTCTGGGCATAAGGTTGGTATGACTTCTAAAGGATTAATACTTGCATCTAATCCAGAAGATTTAGCTGAAAGTTTGGTGATTACTAGAAGAGCACTCGTTGGAGATTTAGAACAATTTAAAGTTAGACAGAATCCGTTATCTGTTCTTTCTAATCAAATTATATCTATTGCCCTTGAATATGGGAAAATCAGAGATAGAAGAATTTATGAAATTATCAAAAGATCATATCCATTTTACAATCTTTCCTTTAAAATCTTTGAAATTATTTTAAAACAATTAAAAAGTCAACGTACGGTTTGGTTTGAAGAAGAGAATGAAACACTTTATCTATCGAAGCGAATGAGTTCAAGGAATTATTTTCTTGAAAATATTTCTATGATTCCAGATGAAAAAACATATACTGCAATAGATATCAGCACACGGAAAGCCATTGGAACACTTGATGAAAGTTTTGTTTTAAGTAGTGGATTTGAAGGTGAAAAATTCATTTTACGAGGACGACCATGGGTTATTGTAAAACGAGAAGAAGATAAACTTTTGATTTCCTCGATAAAAGATGTGGGAACCGTTCCTTCATGGATAGGAGAGGATATCCCAGTACCATTTGAAGTTGCTTTAGAAGTTGGAGAGCTGAGAAGAGTTACCGCAGAAAATAAAGTAATAAAAAAATACCCGTGCAATAAAGAAACGCTCAACAAGTTTCTTACCTATATAACAAATCAAAAAAAACAGGGATTTGTTGTTCCGAGTGACAAGATAATTACCATCGAGGTAGAAGATAAAAATGTTGTAATAAATGCATGTTTTGGAACAAAGGTTAATGAAACCTTGGGAAGGTTAATATCCGCAATTTTAGCCCAATCACTAGGGGAAAGTATTGGTATAAACAGTGATTCATATAGAATAAACCTAGAGCTACCAACGAGAATCCCTGTTCAGAGAATAAAAGATATCCTTACAAAAACCAAACCTGAAACTCTTGAATATTTGATTGTAACAATTCTAAGAAATTCAACATATATCAGATGGCAACTTGTCCATGTTGCTCGTAAATTTGGCGCGTTACGAAAAGATTCTGATTATAAAAATATCGGTGTAAAAAGGCTTTTTGGAATTTTTGAACAATCTCCAATATTTGAAGAAGCTCTTGATAAACTTATTTGGGAGCGAATGGATATTGAACATACGAAACAAGTCCTTCAAAAAATTCAGAATGATAAAATATCAATACATATCCAAAGACTATCACCCATTGCATTAGCTGGATTTGAAACAATGAGAGGACTTATGGTCCCTCAAAAAGCAGATAGATCAATTCTAATGGCGTTAAAAAAACGGTTAGAAAATACGGACATCTCCTTAATCTGTACCAACTGTAATAATTCTTGGACTACATCTGTTGGTAGAGCAGATGTAAAACCTAAATGTCCAAAATGTGGAGCAATAAAAATTGCAGCCATACGAAGATACAACAAAGAATTAGCTAAATTATTAGTAAAAAAGGATCGGACTAAAGAAGAAGATAAAGAAGTAAAAAGACTTCTCAAAAATGCAAGTCTTGTCCTAAGTTACAAGAAGTTTGCTTTACTGGCTTTAATGGGTCGTGGCATTGGACCGGATACTGCTGCACGAATTCTTAGAAGATATAATTGGAGGGAGCTTGAAAAATCTGAAGAACTTGAGCTTAAATTTTTACGTGATATACTAAAAGCAGAGTTAAATTATGCAAGAACACGTGGTTTTTGGGATACTTAACCAAATTCCAATGTATTTTGAACAAAGATTTTTACCTTTAGAAAATATATGTGAAGCAAATGACCTTATATAGCGAAATCATCGATCTTATTATAACTAAAAAAATTCAAACAAAAGATAAACTGCATAAAACAAAGATAAAATTATGTAAAAAATATAAAATTGATAGGATTCCCCCAGATAGTGAAATCTTGGCTCATCTACCCCCCGATTTTTCAGATGAGGAAACCACATATTCCCTCTTGAGAAAAAAACCCATGCGCACAATCTCGGGAGTTGCTATAGTTGCAGTTATGACCTCTCCAGAAGAATGTCCTAATGGAAGATGTATTCCGTGTCCTGGAGGGCCAGAAAAAAATACTCCTCAAAGTTATACCGGTTATGAACCAGCAGCTATGAGAGGAGCATTAAATAATTTTGATCCCTATCTACAAGTAAAAAATAGAATAGAACAATTGAATGCAATTGGCCATCCTACAGATAAAGTTGATCTTATACTAATGGGGGGAACTTTTACTTCTCGAATACCTGAATATCAAGAATGGTTTGTAAAACGATGTTTTGATGCTTTAAACAATGAAAAATCTTCAGATTTAAAGCATGTAAAAAAGAAAAATGAACAAGCATCATCTCGCTGCATAGGATTAACAATTGAAACTAGGCCCGATTGGTTTCAATTACAACACGTTGATAATGTCCTTTTTCTTGGAGCAACCCGAGTGGAGTTAGGAATCCAGAGCGTTTATGATGATGTTTTGTATAAAATGAAACGAGGCCATACTGTTACGGATACAGTATATGCAACGAGAATTGCAAAAGATTCTGGATTAAAAGTTTGCTATCATATCATGCCCGGCCTTCCTGGTTCTGATGAAAAAAAAGATCTAAAGGCTTTTCACATACTTTTTGAAGATGAAAGATTTAAACCTGATATGATAAAAATTTATCCTACACTTGTAATCAAAGGAACAAAACTGTATAATATATGGAAATCTGGTGATTATGAATCATTAAATACTGAAAATGCATCCAAACTCATATCTTTAATGAAAGAACAAATCCCAGAATGGGTTCGTATTCAAAGAATTCAACGAGATGTTCCTGCACAAATGATTGCTTCAGGTGTTAAAAAAAGTAATCTCAGACAATATGTCGAAAAACAAATGGAGAATCATGGTAAAACTTGTAGATGTATTCGATGTAGGGAAATCGGACACAAATCGTTGAAACAAAGAATAAATCTTGACGACTTAGATATCATATTTACCCGACGTCACTATAAAGCATGTGGTGGTATGGAGATTTTTCTTTCCCTTGAGGATAAAAAAAATGATGTGATTATTGGTTTTTTAAGATTAAGAGATGTAATTCTCCCTCATAGATATGAACTTAAAAAAGAAAAATGTATGATTATTCGCGAGTTAAAAGTTTTAGGAAGAGAACTATCTATTGGAACGAGAAAAAAAGAAGCCTTTCAACATCGGGGGTATGGAAAGGAATTAATTGAGGAAGCTGAGCGAATTTGTTCCGAAGAATTTGACAAAAAAAGATTATTTGTACTTAGTGGTGTTGGAGTAAAAGAGTATTATCGGAAGTTAGGATATTCTGATAAAGGTTTTTATTTAAGTAAATCTTTAAAAATGTAATGTTTGTATTTTTGATTAAAAACTTATTTTTTTGAAAAAATATTTAAACAAGTTCCTAATTTGCATCCAGTACCAAATTTATTTGGGGGAGAGTCATGTACGAGTTCATATGGCATTGGACCAAGGGGAACAAAAAAATATATACAAGAAGAATAGACATTGCAGAGAAAGCTATGAAAGAAGGTTTTATGGTAATGGGTATAAAAAAGAAACCTCGAATATTTAAAAATTAAGTTTTTACATTTTTATAATTTTTTATCTCTTTTTACGGAAGTTTTTTATTAACCTTTTTCATTTGCCATCCTGAAATATGTCTGATTTGGATTATAATAAGCTATTGAAAAGAGTTCAAAGTATTACGTCATCTAAAAGCATTGAGGAAGAACGTTTTAAGATGCCAAAAGCAGATATATTTTATGAAGGAAATACAACTGTTCTTAGGAATTTTGATAAGATTGTTGATATACTAAATCGTGATTCGAATCATCTTCTAAAATTCTTTTTAGGAAGTGTTGGTACTGCAGGGGAAAAAACCGGTGGCAGAATCATTTTTCAAGGTAAGATTCCTGCAAGAACGATACAGGATAAACTTGTTGAATATGTTTTCACGTATGTTATATGTTCTGAATGTAATCGACCAGATACTCATCTTGTAAAAAAAGGGAGAACGATACTTATTCGATGCGATGCTTGCGGTGCTTTTCGGTCGATTGGATCCATAAAAAAGAAGACAACTCCAACTCCACATGAAGTTTTAAAAGAAGGAATTACGTATGAACTTACTATAAAGGATATTGGTAAACGTGGAGATGGCGTCGCTTTTTTTGATAAATATATTGTGTATATTCCTGGAGCTGTAAAGGGATCTATTGTTAAAGTGAAAATTGAAAAAATATCTGGCACCGTTGCTTTTGGACGAGTAGTGCAATAGAAAAAATGGACTTTGCCCATTAAATACTAGCTGTACCACCAAATAGGTAATTTTGCACAATAATTGTAATCCAGTTTTATACCCAACTCAAAAAACTCCTGAATAAGCACACAAATATTATGAGCCAAAATCCTGCAAAACAATTCATTTACTTGTCCAATCTCCGATCTACTATACAAATATGAACCAAACTTGCGTTTGATCATCGAAAATACAGTTTCAGCATTACTTCGCTTGTGGTAATGCTCCATGAACTCATTGTGATGTTCATCAAAGTACTTTTTCATCTTACTCCAAACCATACACCCACGAGCATTCTGACCTGTTCCTTTTTTAAATGGGATATAAGCAATTGCACCATACTGCAATACACTGTAATTACTCTTCGAGGACATATAGGTATCACTGCTGTTACATTGACCTTAAGAGTGGCAATATCATCAACAGTCCATGGATCCGGTGCATTTGTATCACTCGTTATATCATACCATGGCGACCAATTTACACTAGTGGTAAGATTCCAGACATGATCATCTCCATCTCCTGAACGGAAAATCGGTTGTAATATAATATTCGCATAGCAATCACCACTGAAATTCCCCTTTGCTCTGATTTCTACCTTGGTAATTGTATCTGGGACAGCTCCTGCAGTCAAAGGTCCGTATATCTGTTGAACGCCGTCATCATTTTTCGTCGAAGCAAATGTACTCTCATTCCCGTCTACCATGTATTCTGGATTTGTGGGCCATGCTATAAACGGGTTATATTCACTGAAATGATATATTGTCGTATCAGCTACCGCAGTATTTCCTATAAGTGGTATTAGAAAAACCGTTGCCATCAGTATGCATAATATGGTTTTCTCTTTTCCATTCATATTGTTTCACCTCCCACCAAAAATTTTTATTGGTGTGTTATTAAATTAATGATTTATTTTAAAGATAGTGGAAATATACGTGTAATATAGGTGGAAAAATAGTGGTAACTAGCAGATTATACTATGATTTTGCTATCGAAGACTTCGCGATAACCGTTAATGAAGTTACCAGTTAGATGACAACATAATAGCAGCCGGTTGACGAAATTTATTACATTTTACACTATTTTACCTCTATTTTACTTCTATTTTCCAATTATATTTAAATTTTTTTAATAGATAAAAAAAAATTACAATATATTGGTATTGGAGAATATATTGGAGGAGGTTATGACAAAATGAAAAAGAAATTTGTTTTAGGTAGCATAGTCATTGTGCTACTGATGCTGGTAAGTACCCAGATAGTGTTTTTAACCACCGTGAGTTCAACTGATCCAACTGCTCATGAAGGTGATGCAGATGTTGGAGATTTATGGATTAGTGAACTGGACGTTTCGCAAGAACTGACAACAATGGATTATATCGGAATATCTCATGCTGAGGCAACCGATGACTGGGTTTATTGGACCGATGGTAATGGTAATATAAATGCGAGCTGGGATGTTGACATAGCTGCAGGAGATCATCCTGAATATTATGTAGTGTTCTGTATGGCCGTTTTTAATGCTGATGATGACTGTAAAGAAATCGGAAACGATTCGTTCTCAAAATCATATACTGCTGGTCTTAGTTACGATGAAAGTGGTACTCTTTCGGTTGCTCTTGAATTTTCTCAACAACAACAGCAAGCAGGTTCACAGACTTTGGTATGTTATATTGGTGCATTTGCCAGGATCAACGATACCAATGAAGCGGTTAACTTTTCGTGTATAGCAAATGACAGATGCGTTGTTGGAGTAGATTTTTCTGACCCTGGAGATCAACCGTTATTTCCATCATATAGATCAGAAGCAAACAATGAATATCCAAACCATATGGCTTGGATTGATGGGTGGGATGAGAGCTCAAGGTTTGTCGACGAAGATGATATGTTGAATACACAAACGGGTTTTTCTGTTGGTACAGGTTCTACATCTCAGCAGCAACAGTATGACCATATGTGGTATATGGCAAATTTCACAGCACGATTACCTTCCAATGACTGGTGGTATTTAATCAGGAAAGATTTTGAAACTGAACAGATTATAAGGGATTGGTCCCTTCATACTGATAATAATGTTCATGGTGTTGTTAATTTTAATTTCACAATAGATAATGCTTGGGATATCCCTGGTTTTGTTTGGTTTTTTATAAAATTAAAGGCTACCGAGCCAACACCATCAGAAGTTCTACGTAGGATATGGTCAACTTGGAATTATGACGATGCCCCAAATGGACAAGGGAATATTTATAAGGATATCAAAGCTCATAATGATACGAGAGGAAACGATGATTACATAAATATTGACGGGAAGATATGGGCTGGAACAATTATCCCAGTCATATGGAAATTAAAAGACTATGGAAATTATCGAATCCATATAAATGCAAGTGTGAATCAGACTTGGCCTACTAGCGCTGATGATTCCTATTGGGAAAGTTCTGTTGCATATTATAACTTAACAACATCTTCTTTTTCCGTTAGTTCGTCAACTCAATCAGGTGTTACAACGGTTTCTGTGGATATTTCTGATGTATTAGATGCAAGTAACGAATGCATTTGCTCGTTTGCGGCTGATAGAGGGGATATGAGAGTCGATTTCACATGTTAAGGTATAGCTATGGAACAACATATAATTAATATCAAATTGGGGATTTGTTTTCCTCACTTTCTTATTTTTTATTTGATGGTGTAAATAAATAGAAAAATATAAATACTAATATATTGATTGATAATGAGGTAGCAAATAAGTGATATATAAAACTATCTAAAAGTATATTAGGGAGGATAACTTGTATAATGTGAGCATTTTGGAGGAAAATAGATGAGGAGAATGAGGAAGAAAATTATAATTGTCAATATGGCAATTTTGTTATTAATTTTTTCTTGGTTACCTTCGATTTCTGGAGAAAATCTATGTTCAACAAGCAATACTATTTTAGATGATAAAAGTAAATTAGGATTTTATTCTGGCGGAATATTCAATGAACTTTTAATAAAATGCCGTGGCTCCTACCTTATGGAAATGTTTTTCGTTCTGCTCGGAGATCCTGTTGACTTGCTTGAAACAAGAATTACAAATTTTTATAATGATTCTATTACACTCGAAAGACATGTAACACTTGTTGCAACAAGAGAAGGTAGAGTATTATTGGATGAATTTGACGACAACTTACCCTTTAAACTTAAATCTGGTAATATATGTATTACAAAATATCTTGATCAATATGACTGGAAGTATTATGATTATCAGTTTGGACCTTTTGATTTTATCTGGGATATACATATACCTGAGGTAGATGAATCGATAACTTTGGTTTTTCATGGTTATGTCTTCTATTTTGGAACAATTATTTTCAATCCTAAAGGAGATGTAATATAATCTCCTCTTGATTTTCTTTTATAAGTTACAATTTTTTGAACAGTTTCTATGGATGTTGCCAATTCTAAGGTAGTTATCGATATTATAACAACCAATAAAATTAATTGTTATTACATAATAATCATTGTCACGGTTTATTGTGCAAAAAGGGTGTTTAATGTGCAAAACAACAGTTAGCACGGTTTATTAGGCAAAGCCGAAAAAATGGAAAATTATTTAAACCAAACGTCATATTCTTTTTTTACGTTTGTCAGACATTTGATGACGTTTGTCGTTTGTTATATGTACGAATGACGGAGAAATATCGCATGTTTGATAGATGAGGAAAATAAGTGAGGAGAAAGATGGAAACTGACCGTATCACAATCCGTCTGCCACAAATCTATCTTCGTCAGATAGATCTTTTCATTAAAGCGGGAGATTTTATGACTCGCTCAGAAGTGATACGGCATGCGGTTAATGAATATATAAATAACCACGCAAACCGCATTATAGAAAAGGCAGACAAACTCAAAAAAGTGCAGGAGTTGGGAGCTGCAATAGAGGCCATCGAGCCTTATGTAAAAAAATAAGCTTTGAGGATAGGGGATGGGATGCAACCCCTTGAAGGACGCCAGAAAAAGGCGTCCTTCCAACTACCAGAAAATAGGAGGAATGGGATGACCGACAACAAAAATAATCAATCTTTTATAGAGGCCGCAATACAAAATAAAGCTGCTGAGGAAAGTAATATTGCCATGGATGAGGAAATGTTTGGTATTCCAAGAATAGTTATTATTGGATGTGGAGGTGCTGGTGGAAATACCATTACTAGGTTGCAAAAACTTGGTGTAAAAGGAGCAGATACCATCGCAATCAATACCGACAAACAGGCCTTGGATTTGGTTGAAGCAGATCATAAACTATTGATAGGATCAGCTCTCACTCATGGTTTAGGGGCAGGAGGCTTTCCTGAAGTTGCAGAACGTGCAGCTCGTGAATCTAGCCGGGAAATTGAGGAATTAATTAAAGGTGCAAATCTTGTCTTTGTAACTGCAGGTATGGGTGGTGGAACAGGAACTGGATCTGCACCGGTCGTTGCTGAGCTCTCAAAAAAGAATGGAGCAATCGTAACGTGTATGGTGTCAACTCCATTTAATGTAGAACGAGCACGGCTTATCAAAGCAGATGAAGGACTTGATAAGTTACGATTAAAAGCTGATAGCACCGTAGTTCTTGATAATAATCGTTTATTAGAATTTGTTCCAAACCTACCAATAAATCAAGCATTCTCAGTCATGGATCAACTTATTGCAGAAACCGTAAAAGGAATTTCAGAAACGATTACTTTACCGTCATTAATAAACCTAGACTTTGCAGATATGAAAACTATCGTAGACTCCGGAGGACTATCAGTCATGCTTTGGGGAGAAGCAGATGAAGATGCAGGAGTTGAAACTATTGTACAAGAGGCACTCAATCATCCACTTCTTAACGTTGACTATAGTGGTGCAGCTGGAGCGCTTGTTCATATAACAGGCGGACCAGAAATGAGTTTAAAGTATGTACAGGATGTTGCGAAATCATTAACACAAGATATGGATTGTTATGCTAATGTCATTCTTGGTGCACGAGTTCAACCTGAATTTGAAGGAAAATGTAGGGTTATGGCAATCATGACAGGAGTCCAATCACCAAATTTACTAGGAGCTCAAAACCTACGTGAAAATCAACCAGTAGCAACAAAAAAGGTATTAACTAGTTCTAAGGTTAATATTGACTTTGTAAGGTAATTAATTTACTCTATAATATTCCTACTCTCTTCTTTTTCTTTTGCTAAACGTAGTTATAATAAGGAATAACGTCAAAGCTAAGTTTTATAGTATATTTTATATTCTTTTGTTTCAAAATGGGCCCATGAGGTAGTGGATATCCTACTGGCCTTCGGAGCCAGTTACCGGGGTTCGAATCCCCGTGGGTCCGTACATGTCTCTCGGAGAGTTTCCATGTGAACTCAAGGTTTTTAGGCCAAAGTTTGGTTTTTCCCATAACACTTTTTCCGTTTTTCATTGAAACGACCTTTCCTCAAATCGCTTGTATTTTCTAAGGGACCGCTTCAACCAATTTTTTTCGTTTTTGTCATAATACATATTAGCTGTTCTCAAATAGTCCATAGTAGTCTGAATTTTAACATGTCCAAGAAAATCTCGTACTCGAATTACTTTGAGATCCCATTCTAATAATCTTGCAACAGCACACCAATGTCTAGAGATGTAAGGGTAGAAATTACCCCATACAGGTTTCACATATCGAGATAAACGCATCCTTAAAGTATCGCCTGTAAACGGCCTTCCATCCGGTTGTAAATAGAGATAGTCACCTGAATATTTCTTTGCGACTTTTGGTCTCCAATAGTCAATCCAGTTTTTGAAGCTCTTATACCGCTTTCCTGTGAATATATATTCTTCTGGGATGATAGTTCTTCTGCGAAGATGTTTCTTTGGCTCTGTTATTATCATACAGCCGTTTTCAAAATCAATATCAGATACTTTCATTATTGATGGTTCACTTGGTACTCTCCATCCAATAATGAAATTATGACAGAGTAGATATTGTATGAGACTGTTTGTATACGAGTCCTTTGAATATGTATGAGTAATTAGCTTGTGTACAAATTCGGGTTTGGGTACCTGTTTGTCATTGTTTTCTGGTATTATAGGTGGTTTATATCTAATACTATCAGGATTAATGCCACAGACATTCAAATATCGTTTTATCGCCTTTAGATTGTTTATTATAGAATTTGGTGTAGCTTTTTCGATGATTTCACGATACTTGAAGTGTAATCGAATATTCTCTGAGTCAGGATGCCTTAAATCTATCGGTACCTGTGGATGCATTTCCATTGTTTTGAGATAATTGATAGTATGTACTATCGTAGATTCTGAATATCGTAATTCAAAGCGAAGGTAATCGGCTATATCCGAAAAAGACGCTGTTACAGGATTAAGTGTTGAGGGTATTGCAAGTTCTTTATATTTTGCTAGCTCATAAGCCAGTTTCACCATGTCCTCCCCATCCAAATGGGGTCTTGGATTTTCGACATAGTTCTGGCCTATTCTCTCTAAAATTTCTTTCCATTTTTCACTTTTGTCTCCTACAGCATCATTATATGCTGTAGGATCTGAATCGTAATGATTGTTAATATTGTTATCTCGCTTAAAAATCAACTAATTACAACCTCCAAAAATGTTAATATTTACAAAATGATGTGTTGCAACTGATTTAAAGTATCTGTCAAGTGCAAATCTTAAGATACTAATCATACTTGCCCCTAATTTTTTCGCCTCATGATTCAGTAGCGTGTACTGCCCTTCGGTTAGCATCACAGGTAGCTCTTTCATATGTTGCAAATTTATCGTCATGCAATAAGCTTTATAGGTGTGTAGCAGTTGCTCCATTTTTGATTGTATTATGCAGACTGAAGCAAAATATAATTTAAACAAGAGATTAGCTGAAAAAAGCATCACAAACATACTAAATGCATTAGGTAATAGCATAGATGGATTATCATTTAAAGAAATAGAAAGACAAACAGCTCTTTCACCAACAACGATAGCTAAACAAATAAAGTATTTACTTGCTGAAGAGGCAATTGACAAGAGGTTGGGTAACAAATATAAGATTACCACTGAGGGCATAACACTTCTTCATAAGCTATCCACAGAGGCGATGATAGAAAAGGTGCCACTTTCTACAATGCCAGCGACATTTGGAAGAAATGATGAAAAATCAAGTATGGGAGAAATTTCTAACTATAATTGCAACTTCGGGGGTACGGCATTTATTGATGTAAACGCAGTTATGGGGGGCGATGTTAAAAGTATAAAACAATATCTCAATAATACAATCGGATCAGTTGTGAATGGCCTTCCTTCAAGCATTATCGAAGGGACTATTGTCTTTACTTTTAATAGGAGATTAAAAGATACTTCTTCTTGTATTTAAAAATAGCAGGTTTTTTGCCTAGTCAAAGAAATGAAACGCCCTTACAGCAGAGTCGATTAGTATTTAAATGAATCAAATATAAACTGCTGTAATTATCTTAAATGGACTGAATACTCAAAAGCATGGGAATTAGTTATTTTGGAGGCTTATTGTCAGATAAGAGATCTATTTAGGAAGCTTTCAAAGGATACAAAACTTGGTTATGCAAAAATTACAGGTTTTTTAAAATAATTTTTAAATTTTAATTTGTTATTTTGTATATCTTATTGAAAATAAACAAAATCATAAAAGAGCATCATCTTTTATATTTCTATTTCGGTTTATACCATTAACCGAAATATAGATTTTATATATAGGATTTTAGTAATATTGAAAAAAAATTTTTTTTTTAAATTTTTTAGTTAACGAAATTATTGATAAAAGATTATTTTTTATTCCGGTTAACTGACTCAATATTCCTTGATTTTTTCGAGTAACTTTTCTGCTTCTCATTCAGAACCTTGTCAATCCTTTCTTTCAGATCTTCCATGTCAAAAGGCTTCTCGATATAGTCGTCACCTAAAAACCGACCTGCTTTCTCAGCTATTTCATCGGTTCTCCCTGTAAGAAACACGATAGGGATCTTCCTCCACAACAAGTTTTCTTTAACCCGTCCATAAGTTTCCCAGCCACTCATCCCAGGCATCAAAACATCCAGCAAGATAAGATCCGGAAGATGGTTCTCTTTCAACCATCGAAGACAGTTTTCGCCGCTATCAACACAGACAACAATATACTCCGAATCTAACGCTTCTAACCCCTGTTTAACAGTATGGGTCAGGTCAGGATTATCATCCACTACCATAATTGTTTTCGCCATTTACTCACCTCATCTTCCATGAGGAAAAAATCATTAAGCCCCTCCAGATTTTGGTTGTAGATACCGTTTTCTTCAATGGGGAATAATACTTCCAACACCTGTATATCGGAGAGGTGCCCAGAATGTGTTTTCTCTAGTATCCCGCAGAACTGCTTTATCTGCCTGATGTTGTTTGCCGTAACATTCAAAACCCAGTCATACATGCTATAGACAAAGAAACTGGAATCAATAACTACTCCTATTTCCGCCACGCCTTGCAGATTGCCCTTAACCATTGCATCAAGAGTTTTTTCGTCCCTAGGTTTCGGCAACCGTTTAAGGGGTATGAGATACCTTTTCAAATCCAGTTTGCTCTGATCCACTACCGCATGGTATCCCCATATCGTATTGTTTTCTTCCAGCCTTTTTTTGATTCTCCATAATTTCTGTCTGGAGAAACCACATTTTTTCGCTATATTTTCAATCTTATCTCCAGAATTTTCCTGAAGTGCCTTAAGGGGCTTCTTTTCATCTTCATTTATTTGTTTTTTACTACTTTTCGGCATATTTTCATCTCCTCATCTCTTTCTGCGATTGTGATATGTGGTGTCTAAAAGGAAGTGCAAAAAATGAAAAAGCAGGCTTTTTCATGTGATTATATTTGCAGAGGATTACCTTTTAGATCTTTCCACTCACTCGTTCTTTAGACTGGTTGTGGTATACCCGGCGAGAGCACCACTTTTACATCGTTTTATATATGGAACAGCTATCCGAGTTATTCTCAGGTTGCCTGGGTGGACAGCTACACCTGGCATATGTTTCCGATGGGCGGGTGAACGAAATAGACCACCCTGCTGCCCATTTTTGGAGCTGTGGAGTTCGCTCTCTAAGCCCACAACCGTCTATTTTTTCTTCAGCCGTACGACCCCTACCTTCAATCCGTCTTTTTCCGCGAGTTTCGGAATCTGTTTATCTA
>CAYGAC010000028.1:0-65308 GCA_964347865.1 uncultured Thermoplasmatales archaeon | reverse complement strand
AACCCGGCATCATTGTGGGCTCCAGTTAGGAATGATTAAAAGAGGGTCATCTGATCTATGATGAATAACTGGAGCGATGACCTAAGAAGAGACCCGCCGATCTGGGTTCAAATCCCAGTGCTCCCATCTATGAAAAAATGGTAAGTTGATAAAAATGGATAGGAAGAATATTAATGAATGGACGATATTATCATTGCTCGCTGTAATAGCAGGTTTATTATTTTATGTGTATTGGGGTCTAAGATATGGTGTTTGGATAGATGAAGGCATTTATTCTATAACTATATTTTTAGTCGTATCTGGAATATGTGGTGTACTATTATCAAGGTATATAAAGAGAGAAGAGTAAAAAATATTAACATATTTTAATAATAGTTAGCATAACATTTATATATAATAAATAGTAATTGATGTGAGATGGAACAGGAAGAGAACTTTAAAAAATATTTAGGTGAATGGATTTTACTATTCAATGATAAAATTGTAGATCATAGTGTTAATTTAGAAGATTTATTTAAAATTGCAGATGAAAAATATCCTGCTGATAAATTTCCCGATGATAATATAAAAATATCAAAAGTAATGTCGGGTTCATCCTGGGAATATAAATGATATAATGGACTAGCTAATCATTACTGAATTTTTCTAACTACTTGATATTACAATTATATTTCCTCTTTCATCTTCTGGTATGTTAGATATATCTTTAATAACTCTACATCCTTTAATCTTTCCAACAGCTACATCCTTGTATTTTACACTGACAATAGGTATATATTCATCATCCTCAAACTTATAATCTTGGAGTCTCCTTTTTAACGGTATCAATGTATAAGATGAGTCATTTGGTATCCCTACATCTCTTCCTAGCAACTTTTCACTCTTAATTGTAATATAATGATAATCAACGCCAAAATTACATTTATGGCACTCAATTTCGTTAGATTCTGTCACTGGATGGTAAGATGGAGCATATATTCGAATATCTACACCTTCAATGGTAATTGGATTTCTATTTTCAACCCAGATATATAGAAAGTCAGAATCATCCTTAATATTTGAGTATCTATTTAAGAAACCACTTCGAGATAATTGTTCGTCAAAGATACGGTTTTCAATACGTTTTAATAATCCTTTCTTTTGAGAAATCACTCCCTGTTCTATTAAAGCAAATCCACGGTCAATTTTCTTTATCTCGTTTAGAATTTCCTTATTGTGTATTTCCCAATGAGAAAAAACTAAATCTTCATAATTTGGTTTGTAATAGATGTTACGAGGGTAATTTTTTCTTAAATATTCAATTGATTTTTTATCATATGTAAGTCTTTCCTTAATTCTTTCTTCCGGGATAGGAGGAACCGTTTTTTTTACACAGATTTTTCCTGTCTTTCCTAATTTTAGTAATAACTTTTTTAATTTCTCATCACTAATATCTAATTTCTTTGATTTCTTTTTAAAATCAATTCTAATCAAACCTTCTTTATGTTTTTCAAGTAAATGGAGAATTATTTTTTCATACATTTATATCCTCCAGGAATATAGTTTAAACCTTGTGCTCCTGTGCATCTGGACTAGATATTAATGATTAGGAATTGATATATTTTATGTTCGGTGAAATAAAAATGAAAACCGAACAAGAAGTAAAGGAAAAAGAAGTTATTGAAGAGGAGGTAATCCAAGTTGCATCTCCTGAGGCAGGTAATACCAAAAGTACACAAGTCGAAATGATACCACTAGAGAAGTTACATCCACATAAGATTTTTTATAAAGGTATCAGAAATCAGGAAAGGTTTGATTCTTTAGTTGATGACATCAAGAAAATCGGAATAAATCAACCTTTAGTTGTACGACCTGACAACGGTGGATATGAAATCGGCATCGGTCATCATAGATGTGAAGCTGCTAAAATACTTGAAATGAAGAAAGTTCCGGCTATCGTCAAATATGTTGAGGCAGACAGTGAATGGGATGAAAGGTGTGTTTGGGATAATCTAATGAGAATTGATTATTCACCCGTACAGAAAGAAGAGCAAATTCATCTTTTATTTGATAAAGGTAAAGAAACTGGTAGATACAAGAATTATTCAGACATGGCAAGAAAGAGTAAATATTCTGATGTTTGGATTGGAAACTTAGATAAAGGATATTATTATCGACAGAGAATTAAGGATGAATGTGAAGTCATCTTAGACGATACAATCTCAACTCAAAATATCATAGATGCAACGGCTTTATTGAAAGATAGAAAAGACGAGAAACGTGCATTAAATGGTATGGCACAACTACTGAAATTAGTAATGGAGAATGAATATAAATCAGGTCAAATTAAGGAGATGGCAAAGACACTCCGAGACTGGGATAAGAAATACAGGGAACAGGTTCTCTATGAATATAAAAACTACAGATATGGAACTATTAAGAATGAAATAATGAAACAGGTAAATACCTCAATTCCTAAACCAAAAAAAGAAATTATAGTCAAAGAGAGTACAGTCAATAAAAATCTAGTAATCGAAACATATAATGCAATAGAAAAATTTGGTACTTTTCTACAAAATCTCGAATCTAAAAGTGAGAAAGAAATAACTATTAGATACGTCAAAGTCACTTTGAAATCACTATGTGAGGTGTTACTGAAAGAGAAAGTAATAACGGAGAGACAGTATAAGCAAATATCAGAGGATATTCTTGGAGTTTTAATCTCCCCACACAACTATGATGGAGGAAGTGATTTACAGAGACTGAAAAAATTCTTGGGTGATGATGCCTCAAAAAACGACTCAGCTAAAGTAGAGGAGAATCATTCTCCCTCTCCTTCTAAGTAACTTAGAGGGCTAATATTATCAGGTTGAACCAAAATTATCGAGTAATACTAGTATTGAAACTCATTTTAGAATAATGGGGAGACCTAATGCATCTAGTTGATGAAATATTACAGAGCCCAAAAAAGAAGAAAGACAGGAAATTAACACACAATCAAATAAAGCACTTAAAGGAATATGATGATTGGAATAGAATAACTAAAGGGTGTAAACTAAAAACAAGGCAAATGGAAATTCAAAAATTCATGCATTTCTTTGAGAAGGTAGGGAAAGATTTCGATGATATAAATATTGAGGATGTGAGGAATTTCCTTTCCAACAAGAAAAAATCAGAAACTACAGGGAGAGAAATTTCACAATCAACTATCGAATCTTGGAAAACATATTTGAAAAAGTTTTTTCGTAACCGACTAGATATTATTGAAGATGAATTCTTAATAAAAAGCAATTATAAGTACCAATTTAAAAAACCATCCGAAATGCTAACCGAAGAAGAGGTTTTACATCTCATCAAATCATTAGGAGATAACACTCAACATAAAGCATTAATTTCTCTACTGTGGGATGCAGGACCAAGAGAGGGAGAATTAGTTAAATTAAATATTTCAGATGTGGTGGAACGAGGAAATAGATGGTACATAACTTTTGAAGGAAAAACAGGGATACGGCAAATTGAAATAGTGACATCGGCACACTGGTTGAAGGAATGGATTAATGTTCATCCTTGGTTGAAGGATAAAAGATTGAAAGAAGAATCAGAAATTCCATTGTTTGTATCCTTTGCTAACCAAAGATACTTAGAACGTATAACTGAAGGAGGAATTTGGGAAATAATCAAAGGGATAAAACTCAAAACAGGATTCAATAAACACCTTACTCCCCATTTATTCCGTCATTCTTCTGCTACGTTCTGGGGGCAATATCTAACTGAATCTGAGATGAGAAAAAGATATGGATGGTCTCCTACATCAGCTATGCCATCCTATTATATTCATCTATCCCAGAAACAAGTCAACGATAAGGTACATGCTATAGCTACAGGTAAAAAACCCGAAGAAATACACGAACCATCGAAACTATTAGGAATACCCTGTCCCAAATGTGGGGAAATCAACTCTCCAGAACGAGAATGGTGTAAAAATCCCATTTGTGGATTACCTTTAATCCCAGAAAAGCAGAAAAAAGTCAGAAGGGAACGAATGATAATGGAGGCTTTTAGCAGTCCTTATGCATCAAAGTCACTTAGAATAGATGTAGACAAAATTGCAGAAGATTATCACTACCTACAAGAGTATTTACAGGAAGTTTTACAGTTTAAGGAGGCGTTTAAGGAACAAAAAACAATGACTCTGTATCAGTTAAGAGAAAATCTGGGTTGGACAAAACAAAAATTCAATGAATTTATTGATTGGATTAGGGAAAGCGAATACTTCAAGTTCGATGATGAAGGGAAAGTAACGATTTTAGAATTTAAAGACCCATTAACTGGTGAGATGACGGATTTTTTCGGGAGTTTCGAATTTTTGTATAAAACTTTAATACAAGGTCGCAAATCAGATACAAAATGAACTAATAAAAGTATATTAATCCTATAAGTAAACGTGTTAAGGAGGTTTTAAAATAAAGATAAACAGAGGTACAAGTGTACATTTAACCCTATAGGTCAATTTTAAAATTATGTCACTGAAAAACTAATCAGGAGAATTTTTACATCCACATTTCCCCACCTCACTCTACCCCACCTCAAGTGTCATTCATTATAGTAACTAGTTCCAACTCGTAACAACTCGACACATACAGGAAGATAAAATTCTCCTCATTAAATTTAAATATTATTACAAGAAATATTGAGCCTAAAAAAAGCCCTGACCACTCAAAAACTCAGTGGCTTGTTTTTTAGAAAATGCTACTCACAGTAGCGAGAGCCAGTAATGGCAAAAAGGTGAGATAATATGAAACGAGAAGATGTGAATGCCTTTCAAGGCAAAAATGTGAAGCTAGTGAAATCAGACGGATACGTGCTATTTGGAATCATCGATATGGTGAATGAAGATTCAATTTTATTTAGCACAAAGCAAGCACAGAGCCTCATAAAATTCGAGGATATAAAAAACATTGTTTTGAAGAAAAAGGAGGTGAGTTATTGACGAAAACATTTAATCTGAAAAAAGAAAGAACCACAACAAATTGTGTATTCTACAAGAGTTTAGAAATTACAGGCATGTATATCAAAAAAGAAATTTTGCCAAATCCACCACCTGATATGCTCAAAGTGACTTTGGAGGTGAAATGATGAACAAACAAAAATATAAATACAAATACAAAGAAATCCCTTTACCATTTACAAAAATTACTACAACAGGTGGAAGTCTCTACATCCTAATTAAAAAAGCTATTGCTAAAAAGTATGGACTAAAAATGGGCGATGAGGCAATCCTAATACTTTTCTTATCGCCTGAGAAAATAACTAAGATGGAAGCAATAAGATACAAAGAAGTCGATTTTCCATTGATTAAAATCACGAGAACAGGAGAATGTCTTGCTATTCCAGTTAAGAAAAAAATTGCCGAGAAGGAAGGATTAAAAGCAGGCGATAAAGTCCGTCCAGTATTACATAAAAGAGTTCAGAAATTTCTTGTCTCCTAACTTGCAAGGGGCGGGACAAAATCCTGCCCTAACATCTTCTTCTGAATATTGAAATCTTTTAAACCTCAAAATGTGTAGTTATTGTCAATCCTTTAGTTATACTCTAAAATTAAAGGATGTAACATATTAGATATAATTCTAGTTCCTCGTAGATTATATTGATTTTAAAATATCCTTTAGTCATTAGAAAAATTAATGGATTTTTGAATTCTGTAAAAGGTACCTTTATTAAAGCCCTCGGTTCAAAAAGATTTTAAGCCTCCCAACTCCCGAGGGTTTTATAAAATTTGATATACTGAGAAGAGGTGAGATTATAGAATTTTATGAAAGCATGTTTGATGATATTGTAAAAACTTTTCCCAACAAAATTAGTTCCAATTTCAAACCACGTCACAAAAACGAAAGTAAATTCTTAAAAATCCTCAAAATGTGGGCAGCTAATCACTTTCATAAACAGGGCTACAAAATACAGTTTAATTACAGTATTCAAAAATACTTCTTTGCTAGTATTATGGCAACTCGTGGGGATATTAAACACTGTATAGAATTTCTAGCAACCGTTTATCCAAAAGCAGATTATCCAAATAGTTTAACTAACAGAGTTGCCAAGATTCTACGGCAACGTTGTAAGTTCGAAGTCACTTTGGTTGTCCCTGAGGTTATTTATATTTCTGATGCTGAAGAAGATAGGAAAGATATTATGAGAATCGAACAACTCCCTCAAATACTAGAATATTATGATATAAATCTGCTTATTGCTCCTTACAATTCTCCTGAAAAATATAAAATTCCGTTAAGAATAAAGACTATAGAGTAGATTTTAAGTTACTCGCTAATCCTTAAGAAAATCAGCTAATATAAATTATAATTAACTATGTTATTCTAATTTTAAGTTAGATTAAACATGCTTAAATAATGAGTTCTACTATGATAATATTATACTATAGTATAATATTTCAAACTTGGGAGATAACATATTACAAATAATGAAGAGGTAAAATTTTATTTGTGATGAACATGTTTTTTTAAATATTTAACATTTTGAGAATAGAATTTATATATCATTACATCTATAAAGATAATGGGGAAAGAACATGTGTAAAAAGATACTCATCGGCAGTATCATAGCAGTTGCTATCTTGATTGGTGTATCATTCACCTCTGTCGTTGGTTATAGAAGTGTAGATTCTGATGTGAAAGCATCACCCCTATTCAATATCAGAAGTAGCAGGGCGATAGATGAAGAGAATGAGGATTTGAGTTGTGAGTATATTGGGAAGGGAGAAGAAATCAATATTCCAATACCAAAAAGAAATCATTATGGAACTCCACTTACTCAGGTTTTAAATCATATAAAAAGAATGGATAGTAATGATGTTAAAAGACTTCTTGAGAAGTTTATGGGACATCGTGAAGTATGGATGGATAATCTAAATAATATAAAAAAAGATGATGAAGCAGATATAATTGATCATTTAAGAGAAAATCCATTGATTATGAATTATATTAATAATTCTCGTTTAAAAGCCAATACAGGTACCTTTGATAATGACTGTCCAAGTTTTTTTGTTCTATGTCCGACAATCCTTGAAATTTATCCAGGTTGGTGTCTAATTGATGCAATTGTCTTGATTTTAGGGGCAATATTTGTCCCACCTGTAGTTCTTGCAGTTAGTCTTATCTTCCTTATTTTTGTTTCCTTAGGTATCTTTTTTGCAACCCTTTTGTTTGGAAGTGTGCTCCTTTTATCTTTATTTAACAGATGTGAAACATTACGGTGTTATCCTTAAACAAAATCTGGAGTAATTATTTTAAGTAATTAAAAAAGGAGTTATAGTTCAGAAGAATCCTGAGTATTGGAAATGCCCGTGGATGATTATCTAAAAAACTTAGATATAATCTGTTAATTTTTTGTCGGTTCTTTGGCATAGTAACTTCTAATATTGACCAATTGCTTTCTTCCCCTAGAACATCTTTTGCTTTTACTCGTATTGTATAGTTACCTTGGTCAGACCACGAATGTTCAATTTTTACTGGTTCACCAGATGCATATTCACGAGTATTTTCGTTATTTCCATCTCCCCATTCAATATATAAAGAAATAGGATTATTGTCTTGGTCATTCCCTATAAACGTATAATTGTATTTTGTACCTGCTCTACCAGATGTCGGACCAGTAATTCTTGGTGCATCTGGCGGTAAATTAGATCCAACCGCTCCAAATGCATGAATATAACTCGTCTCCCAATCTAAATCAAAAACTCCTCCTATATATACAGTTCCATCTTCTGCTATACTCGGAGATGAATCTACCCAATCATTTGCTATCTTTTTACGCCATTTCTCAGTGCCATTAGGACTAACTGCTATAATATCACCACCAGAAGTTTCACCGATATTTGTACCTATATATATGGTTCCATCAGCAGAAATAGCAGGAGAAGACTGATGAATATGTCTGTTTGTTCCTAGGTCAAAATTCCATCTCATTGTACCATTGGGATAAACAGCGTATAGTTTGTCACCACCGACATAGATAGTTCCATCATTTGCAATAGAAGGATTTGTTTCGGTTCCAGAACCAACCTTGCACTTCCATTTAATAGTTCCATTAGGATACAAGGCATAAAGGTAATCATCATATGAACCAATATATATTGTTCCATCTTCGGCAATTGATGGAGAACCCTTGATATAGTGTCCTGTTTTGAAACGCCATTTAAGTGTCCCAATGGGATTTATCGCATAGAAATATGTGTCACCTGAACCAATGTAAATGGTTCCATCGTCACCTATAGCAGGACCACCTGTTATTGAATAATTAGTTTCGTATTTCCATTTCCTTGTTCCATTTGGATGGAATGCAATAAGACTATTTCCAGAGCTCATTGTACCAACATAGATAGTACCATCTTGTGCTATTGCAGGAGAACATGCTATTGAACCACCTGCACTGGACTTCCATTTAAGAGTTCCATTAGCATTAACTGCATATAATTTTGCATCCCATGAACCAACATAAATAGTTGCATCTTCAGCAATAGCAGGTGAAGAACCCATAATTGCACCCTCTGTTTTATATCGCCATTTCAAAGTGCCATTTGGATAGATAGCATAGAGATACCAAGGAAGACCACCATATCCACCTCCAAAATAGATGATGCCCTCACTATCTATAACTGGAGTAGTATCGACCCAATCACATTCAAATCTCCATTTTTCAATTCCAGGATTGCTAGCAGTACTATAGGGACTCGTACTTGTATGATAAAGATCATGGCATTTCATCGGCCATGGAGAATCCATTAGTCCACCAGATATTATTACTGCTAATTTTTCATTTATCATTAACTTTTCTGATTCAATATCAATTAAGCTTTCATTATGTGTGAGTTTTTCATAATGAATCCATTTAGAGAAATCATATTTATTATAACCATAGAAAGCAAGATTATCCATTAATTCCATATTTTTTATCTTTACAACATAACTAACCATAATAGGAGTTGTTATTAAAAAAATGAATAGGGTTATTATTCCAAATGTTAAAATAAATTTTAAATACTTATTTTTTACCAGATTTCTATCCCTATTTATCTACGACTTTTTTGTTTATATAACTTTCCCCAAAATTTAATCAATAGGATTGTTTATTTATATCATAGGAAATTATTGCTATAATGAAAATTAAGGGGGAGAGAGAATTTGATAAATAATAAAAAAGTAAAAGTATTGATAATAATTGGTATATTAATTCTATCTTGTATAGTTCTAACAAATGAGAAATCTATTGTAGAAGCTACTCCACCAGAAGATATTGAATTAGACTATCAGTATATTTATAATATTACTGAAAATTTATCTAATGTAATATTTAATGCCTATAATGAATATAATGGAGAAGATATTGCTAAAGGACGAGCATTTGGAACAAAAGGAGAAAAATATGCAAGAGATATTATTATAAAACCTGAAATGATAAATTTAAATCTATATAATCCCAGCCTAGATCCACCATATCTGGATTAAATTGAAGATAAATGGTTTCCATTTAAAATTATTTTATCTGGAAATGAAGGTTTAGATGATAAAATTGATATATATGCAAGAAAACTAATAATTAACGACGCTGTTGAAGGTCCTTTTAAAGTTGACTGTTTTATAAAACCAATAACTAATGGGACTCGTTCCAAGTGTACTATTGATAATGATTTACTCAATTACAATTTTTCTTATACAGGTCTAAAAATTATTAATCAGTCAGATATATCAAATTATGATCCTGTAAAACATATCAACGAGACCATTAATAATATATTTTTAAATTTTACATTCGACGATGATATCAATGCATCATTAATTGATTTCCTTGAACCTATATTTGAAAACTATTATAATTTTACATTTGAAAATATTGATCCAAATGATAACTCAACATGGCCAGATTATGCCATTGATAAAGGCAATATAGTAGGGGAATTTGTATCAATCGGGGAAAATCCTAGTTTCCTCCCGGACAATTATGCACGATGGAAAGAAATAATGGGCGTAAGTTTAATTTGGGAAGGAGCCAAGATGGGAAGTAAAGTTATTGGTGCATTTATTCTTAATATAATTAATAATATTTTCGAATTTTTTTTCCAATTGAGTATGAAAGAGTCTTTTAGTCCTTATTATAAAGGAATCATTAGATACGATTATTCGAATAAATCTTTTGATAACATTGTCGTTGGTGATGCTGTAATGCCCATAATTTTCATTAATGGATCAATTGGGAGAACATTGATAAAAAATCTAAGCAGATATACAGCCGATGTTTATATTAATCAGAGTTACAACGACTCCGTTATGAGATACAATGTTATCGGTCAAATCAATGGAACTGACCAAGATAAAACCGTGATAATCGACTCTCTCTACGATTCTATGTGGTGCCAAGGTACGGCAGATTCAGCAGTTGGCTGTGGAATTGTTCTTGCATTGGCAAAAAAAATGAAAAAATTAGAAGAAAAGGGAATTATACCAAAGTATAAAGTAAAGTTTATCCTATTTGGTGGTGAAGAATGGGGAATCAAAGGCGCAAAATACTATGAAACGGCTCATCCAATAGAAAATATAAAAACTGTTATTGATTTAAATCAACTGGGCATGAAACAGCCCAATCCCGAAAAAGACCCTCCTTTATATATGAACCTTATCACGAATCGGATATTTATCCAACATATTTTAGAAACAATCTACAATCGAAATAAGTACGAAGATAAAACCGGATACGAACCTCAAAGTTTATTTTCATATTGGGGGAGTCTTAGCAACGATAACGCATTTACTTTTACTACACTTCTTAGAAACATCAGAACAATTTGTTTATTGAAAGGTTGGGGTTGGTATCTTCATCATAGGGATGGGAGAAACCATAATGAGGGCGATGTGATGGAACATATCGACTGGTACGATGTAAATATTACAGCTGATCTTGCATGGAACATTACGAAATTCTTTACCTATAATCCCGATGTGTGGTTTGAAGGAAATCCAACGTTTACGTTACATGATATCTCAAACGATGGTGAAAATGATTGTCTCAATATTACATACACGCTCAATACCTCATGGCTAGGTGAATACGTGACTGTCAGAGCAATACTTTTTCCAGAAAAACAACGTAAACACCCTTGTTTCCCAATTCTTTACAGGTTGAGAGAAGAGAAAAAGTATATAAATTACCCTGGAGAAACAAACGGTTACATCAATTTCTCCCTTCCTGAAAATTATCCTAAAGGAAGATATATTGCTCAAATATATCTCTGTAATTCATCTGGGGATGTTATCCTTGATTCGGTTAATTTAATCGGTTATAAAACGCCTTTTAATGGATTAGAATTATTGAAAGCTTTTGCCCAAGATTTACTCATCAATATCCTTGAAAAACTGAAGTTAAAAAAAGATGAAATTAACGATAGACTCGGAATAGATGTAATCGATTTTTTAAAAAGAATACCGAATCTCAGAAATCATAGAAATCGGAAGTTAATTTTAGATTTTTTGGGTTACAATGTGATCGGAGATAGCAGCTGTATCTATACTGGTTTCACTATGCACCCACCCAACAGAAAACCTAATGCACCAGATCAACCCACAGATCTTGGAAAATGGTGGGGAAAGAATTGGTACGAAACCAAAGCAACCGACCCTGACTCAGGAGACAAAATGCGATTTCAATGGAATTGGAGCGGGGTAAATGGATTCTGGAGTAAATTTAAATTTAACTCAAATGATCCGCATATTAAATCTCATAAATGGTTGAATAAGGGACAAAAAACAATTAAGGTGAGAGCTAAAAATCCAAGGAGCCCAAATGTTTTCAGTAACTGGTCTGATTCTATTACTGTAAATGCAAATGAAGTATGCTATTACAATATAGTTACAAGTCAAACCAACCAACCCAACATAAATAATCCATTCGTCCAAAACTCCTTTGATCCGAATGTTGTTGTCGTGAATCAAGAGGATAAATACCAAGGATATTCTTATGGTTTTTCAGGCTCTCCAACGCACCAATATGATATTGAGGGGGAATCATTGGAGGATCATACTGGGAAAATTACATATCATAATTTCAGCGACACTGGTGATAAGTACGTCAACTTCACTGCCAAATTAAACGGAATAGAAGCTTATGATAACAGGACTATTAAAGTGGTAAACATCAGCGCTTATTTCAATATGAGTCAACTCGGTGCACAACCAAATCAAACAATCTATTTCAACGATACGACCATTAGTAACCAGACTATTGATGAATGGCTGTGGGATTTCGGAGATGGGAATACGGCCAATACCTCTTACACGAACCATAGCTATAATGCATCAGGAGTATATAACGTGACTCTAAATGTCACAGACACCAATGATGAGATGGCAACTTTTTGGCAATTAGTTCATATTGAAACAAATCCCCCAGAACTAATAGATGCTTCCTACTCCCCGATTCTCGGAACATTAGGATGCAATGTCACTCTTTCTGCTGAATTTTTTGATGACAACGGGAGTGGAATAAATACTGCTAGTGTCAACATATCGAATCCAAATGGCACTAAAAACAATTTCACCATGCATGAAAACGAGAATAGCTCATATGGTTATGAATATGTCTTCAATGATACCATGCAGGTTGGTTGGTACTATTATACTATTTGGATAACTGACAATGCTAATAATTCCAATAATTATTCAGGATTTGCTTTCCAAATCCTACCCGCATTCGGTTATTCAACTATTGGCAATTTCAGTAAAAATATAAAAGACAATATATCTGGCTCGAACTTTACCATGTTTGCTAACGGTACTGCTGATAGTATCACTGCATATATCCAAACTAACCTGACAACGCCACCGAAGACGAAGTGTATGATTTACAGAGTCAATGACTCAAAATTAGTTGGAACAACAGAAGAAAAGATCTTAAACACTGGGGAAGACGGGGCATGGATTACATATAACTTTTCAGGTACAAAACCCAACCTTACCACCAATACAAATTACGTAATGGCATGTTGGAGTAATGATACATGCAATCTATCTTATGATAATGCATCAAGTGACTCATTTGGACGGTACAAATACCAAACCTATGGAAATCCACCTTCCCCGTATATTACATGGGATGGAAATGAGGCACGGTTATATTCAATTTACTGCATGTATTCAACCGTTCCAGAGGTAAAAAGTTCGTCTGCTTCTCCAGACCCCATTGGATTTGGTTTTAACACCACGATTACTGCAGAAATAGAACACTACTATACGCTTGTTGAAAACATAACGGTAAATATCACCTACCCGAACAATGCCACTGTAAACCATACGATGACAGAAGTGGATGATGACACCTTCCAATATATCTTCAATGATGCCTGGATTGTTGGGCAGTACAACTATTCGATATGGGTTCAGGATAGACTCGGAGCAAATTGCACCAGTTCTGGATACAGCTTCAACGTCTCAGCAGGTGCAACCATCAAAGTGTGTACAATAAAGGATTCATATGGTAATAACGAGACGATTAATATCACCGATCCTCCTGGTAATCCACCGTTGATCGGGTACGAGCTTCTAGATGATGGCGATGTTTTGCACATGTGGAATGAGCATAATAGTTATTATTTCAACACATCTAGTGGGATACAGCTAACCAATCATTTAGACGAGTACTGGTCACATAATGTGTTGATGCTTGGGTATTATAATAATGACAAGTGGAATCTTATTTATCGCACCGATGAGCTTAGTGGTTTCAACAAGGATATCGATACGGATAACGAGACTTATGTGAATGCTACACTCTGGAAGGATTTATCCTATAAGGGATATGATTTCCGCCTTGCTATTAGATACCACCTTGATGCTGATGATCCCGATCTCACCGTTATACCGTATATCAAGAATCTTGGAAATGCGATTCCGTACAACCTTACTTTTGGTTGGGAATTAAAAGACATTAAAATAGCAGATACGTATGAAAATGATGCAATCGTACTGTACAATGGTACAGATTGGGTAAACTACAGTTTAGACCAATCCCTAAACAATACCTACGATGATATGGATTACAACACCACATTTATTCTTGAAGGATTGAACGAAGGCAAGTATTTCAGGAGAACTCTTTATCTCAAGTGGAATCACACATTAGATTATCTTGTTCGTGTGAAAAGTAGAGAAGGGCAGTACAACGCTCCTGTTACGTTGTTTATCAAGATAGGTACTCTTGCCGTAAACCAAGAGAAATATACGATGATGAACTGGCTTGACAGCGATGAATGGCTTGGAATAAACAGCATGAATTATCACTCCTCCTGCGGCTATGAAGGTCCCATTGGTCCACCAGGTGCACTGGATGGGGTCGATGCATGGGCACATCTATGTACAGAAAACCACTGGCTAATTATCGATCTTTCAAACCCGTACAACATAAAGAAGCTCCGTGGGCGGTCCGATACAGGGAACGACCCGACATCTGTGGATATATACATCAGCAACGATCCGAATAACTGGGGATCAGCGGTGCATACAGGAATTACCACATGGCAGGACACAAGTACATGGGCTGAAGTGGATATAACCGATACGGTAGGAAGATATATCAACATCAGTATTACCTCTACCGAAAGTGGTGCGGGTACTGATTATCTGGAATTTGGAGGAATTCCGACGCCCATGACCATTTTTGATGTCTACGGAGACAAGTTGGCTTCTGCTACGTATTATTTCAACACCAATTATGATCTTACTGAACAATGGGCAACAAATCCCAGCTACATGGTCGATGGAAATACAGCCAACTATGCATCAACAACGATTGATGGAGATATACAGCTTTGTATGACCAATACGTGTCCCAGTAATGACATTGGTAAGATATTAAAAGTGGAGATGAGAGCATATGGATATTATGCAGATGATCAACGTGATATAATCCTTCGCCCTGTATTTGCTGGAACGACTGATGGTAGCAATTATAATTTTCAGACTACCACGACACGGGTTGGTCACCTTGGTTCGATATAACAAATGATAACAGCGCTCCACAGAGCTGGAGTTGGATTGATGTTAAAAACCTTGATTGTGATGTAGAAGCAGGAACTGGTGGGATACCGTTTACACTCTACTGTTCAAAAATTGACATACTAGTGACATATGCTACTATACCTAAGATCTCCAATCCATATCCACCGTATGGTAGTTCTGGAATTTCGCTTAGTCCAACATTGAATATCACAGTTGCCGATTCTGAAGGTGATACGATGAACATCACATGGTTTAGTAACAGCAGCGGTTCTTGGCAGATATTCGATACGAACAACAGTGTGAATAATGGAACTTATCGTCAAGTATTCAGTAATGCAACCGAGAACGGTAAGTGGTGGTACTGGAAGGTAAATGTGAGTGATAACACCTCGTATAATGTGAGCAACATATACAAATTCTACACGGGTCACCAATCAAAGATAAAGAATACCGGTTCAACCAACATTAAAGGGTATCTGTTAATACAGGTCCAGTACTACAATAACAGCAGTACTTGGATTGTTGCTGATGATACCATCAATGAAACCACTCCAAGGACAATCAATTCGGGTGGACAACTTGCGCTTGATACCATTTTCAATGGAAAGGTGAACACGGCAGATTTATCATCATTCGGTAATGGCACATATCGTATCTATGCTGCATTTCGAGATCCAAATGGCAACATCTTAAAGTGTGATGATGAAACCGAGTTAGTAGCAACATACCAGTTCACAATCACCTTTTAATAAGTGTAAATACTAAATAATTATTAAACTGAGTCAGGCAAAATAAAGCCTGATTCTCATTTCTATTTAGAACGAAATGAAAATTTTATCTCTTTAGAATTCTAGATCTTTCGATATCTGAACTACTACATGCTGGACAACGATCCTTTCTATCATTTTGATCATATTCAGGGTAAGCAAAAAGAAAACCGCGGTCCTTACATCTCCACAAGAAATTTATCTCTCCCGCAATTATCTAAATTATGTTTGAACTTATAGTTTTTGTGAAATATCTTTATTTTTTTACCTAGAAAAACTAAAAGAAATTAATAAAATATTCCAATACAATACCATCTGTTAATTTCTTTTTGATTCCATTTTAATCTTCCTATTTCACTAGATAGTTTGAAAAAGCAACTTTCAGATTAAAAACAAATCTTCTCCACACTCAATAAAAATAATAAATCTCTACACGATGTTTGATGTATGACAGATGAAAGATTTTACTATAATATGGATCTCGAAATGGCTCTTCGAACTTTATTTGGTAATAAATACAATCAGTTTGCAGGATTGGCTCAAGATCCAAAAGAAATAAAAAAAGCGATGAAAGATTGGATTAAGAAAGTTGAAAACAGAATTGATGAGTTAACCAACTATGACCCAAGACTGAAGGAAATATCAGAAATCCATCTTGATTCATTAAAATCAGCAATATTACAACTTAATAAGGAAAATAATGATTGGATAATTATTGCAAGATTGTTACATTTAATATCATATCTTCTTGGTTATGATTTTGTTGATGGTAAAATATATAGACATGTTATTTTCTTTCGAGATAGAACTCAAGAAATAGGTGTGGCGCGGAGAAAAGGAAAAATCAAACCTGAAGACTTTAATTGGATTTTCAGAAATAAAGATGATTATAGAAGAGAAATTGCAAAGCAACTAAAAGAAAAGCAGTTATCAATTTTTAAAATATCAAAAATAATGAATATCAGTCAGAATAGGGTTAATAAATTACTAGAAGGGAAGTAATCTTGATAGGTTTAAGAAAATTCACTCTGATTAGTTAAACTCCCACGTTAATATTCTCCAAATTAGTTAAACGAGTTTAACAAGGTTTAAACGAGATACAATTTTTCTAATATATTATTATTGGTTACATATAGAACAGCAGTTTTTGAGGCATAAACGAGGCAATTTCAAACTAACAATTTTGTAAAAATAATAAAATTGAGTGACTAATGCCTCAATTTATATTCTGTTAAAAAATCATACCAAAAACTAGTGACATCTTACCTTTTTGAAAACTAATCTACAGCTAAAAAAAACCCAAACTCAATCGAGTAATTTTTATACTTTTAGGATAATTTATTTAACTTGATTATTGAAAATTAGGGAGGGAGAGTCGGCTAATTGCTCTTCTTTCCTATTAAGGTGGTGAAAGCTAGTGAGTTGGAGAGCAGAAAAGTATGCTGATGAGATAGAAACCACTGTAATATGTCAGGTATGTGGTCATAGAGTCCCATTTATTATAGATGAACATCTTCAATCAAAAGACTGCTATGGTGATGTACGCACTGTTGAAGAATATAAAATCAAGTATCCATATGCCGACATTTTTCCTAAAGGAGTACCAGTAAAACCAAGTAAATATACTCAACCCAGAAGAAAGACGTATTTGAAAGGTTGTCACATCGGATGTAATAACGGTGGGAAATGTCTCGAATGTTGCTATAGCTCAGATAAAACCATTACTTCTGCTAAACTTCACTGTCACAAGAGAGGGGCAATAGTTCTTTGGAATGATGAATCTTGGATTTGTTATAATTTCGACTCACTCAAAAATTACACTGATAAATTACAAATTCTAGCTAAAAAAAGCAAGATTGAAAACAATGCCAAGCAATTATGAGATATTTCTCCAAATTCAAAAGCAAATGGAGAAACAGCAGGAAAGTAAATTTACACGTCAAAAACTCGAGACTCGGTTTAATAACAAGATTATAAAACAATGGCAATCAATTAATGACCAACCTATTACCAAAAATGGTAAAATTAAAACATCTCGAGAAATCATCAAATCATTTTCAAAAAATGTTAGCGATTATTCTTCAAGATTCCTCCTAAATAGAATTGTTGGAATGTGGATTGCCCAGATATATTATGATAACAATTTTGAGGTAGCATTCAAAAAGAAAGTTAATGGCTCATTTATAGATATTATAGTATCAAATAAGGAAAGTACCAGATATTTCATAATAGAAACTGAATTTAGAAAACCTGAGAAACTAATTCGAAAATTACTTTCTATACGAGTTTTTCCACTTGCTCTTGTAATACCTAAAAAAGTTCCAACACTCAAAAGACTTATTCCAACTGTTAAGAGTATTCCATCTATTTTAAAATTGTATGATATTGAGGTTGTATTTGCCCCTTATTATCTATCTAATAAAAATCTCCCTAATGGTTTCGAAGTAATTGATTTTAAAAGTCTACCATCACAAGAATTTAATGAATTGGTAGATGAGAAAGAATTTGCTGAGTTGAATGAATTAAAAAATAGAGAGGAACAGATCCAAAAAACTCTAAATAAAAAGAAACAGGATACTCAAAACAAAATTAAATTTCTAAACAGAGAATTATTTGTGGAAGATGAAATTAAGAAACGCATCAATTATTGTAGGATTTGGAACCGCAGAGAGGAGATGTGGAAAGTTGTTCAATTTTTTGCAGAATTACCAAATTTCAGTTTTAAAGTGATTAAAAAATTTGATATTTCTGTAATGCTAGATGGTAGAGAATTATGTGTAATAAGAACCTCAAAACAAGGATGGACAGCATCAATCAATAGTGACGGATTTAGGAATTATACTCCCCTATCACTGATAGAGAATTGCATAGAAAGTATCGGTGGAATATTACCAGAAGAAGTTAAAAGAAATCTCGATACCGATTTACCAATTAAGAAACTCACAAATGGTGTGGAATTAAAAGAATTAAATCCTAAATTAGAAAGTAAGAAATTAATTAATCCAAATCTGGTAAAAAATAAAAACGCTAGAAAAGAACTACAAGATACACTATGGGAACTGTTAAAAATTGATGGTATAACGGTCAATAAAGCAGGATACTATAACTTCTCAGTAAAATTTTATGGTACAACTATACTAAGAATAAGCCAGTTACGGAAGGAGTGGAGTGCGTTTTTTAAGGGTGAAAGAACAAGAAGATACAGTAAAGAAAGATTGTTAGAAACAGTAAATAAAATTATTAAGCCGAACAGATATGTATAATTTAGATTTTTTATCATCTATGTACCTATGTAGTCTCCTAAGTTTTTCCTATCCTAAGAATAATATATTCCTAAACTACTCTCTTATTACTACTGATACAGAAAATTTTTACTGCAAAAAAATTCTTAGGTTCTTGTTCTACTCAATAGATACATTCATTATAAATTTTGAGTAGATATATACTAAGTTTAAAATCATATCAAAATTCTCAATAGAAAATTTTGTTCCGAAACAAGATTTTAATTTCACCTGTATAATTCCTCACTGTACCTTTTTCTATTTCGTCTATATAAATTTTGAGCAAGATAAAATCATAGTTAACAACTCAACAAGAAAAATCTATATAAAATTTTGTTTACTCAAAGCATCTTTAAGATGGTGAACCTTAATTGATATTTTACATATATGATAAAAATCCTCTATAGAAAAGCGGTTCTTATATTATATAATTTATACATATAATATTATTAATTACTATAGTATTAACTGTAAAAAGTAGCGGTACATAGAAGTACCGCGATACTATTTTTACAGGAAAAGGAATGTGTAAGTTTGAAAAGCAAGAAAATTAATGTTATCAATGAAAGTCAAAATTTACTCTCATAAAGGGTTAATAGAGGCATGTTATAAGGTTATCAAAGAGGATGGGGTGTTTTACAATTGTTGAGGGTTGATTAAGATAATTATATTCTAAAATTTGTTACAAAGCATCTCCTTGTATAACTACTTTATTAAAAATCAACTTATACTCCTGGAATAATTAGATATTAGGCGTAAAAGCCAGGAGGTATTTTTATGAAAGGACTAAACCAAGTTAGTGGTAAAAAGGCTGATGTAACCAAAGAAATCCAGAAATTCGTAGAGAAAAAAGAACAGGCAAAGAACTCAACAAAGTTGCCAAAAGTTGATAATAAATACCAAGAGTTAGCAAATCTGCAATATGTGAGTGATGCTAATGCAAGAAAAGAACTAATGGAAATAATAGATGAACTGATAAAGATTGAGGGATTATCACTCAAAAAGACAGGTAGACATGACCTATCAGTAAAACTCAAGGGAAAACAGATTGTAAAGATATGTCCACTTAAGAAGAGATGGAGTGCTTCTCTCAATGGTGGGAAGATACAGAGCTACAGCAAAGATGAGGTGTTGAGTAAGGTGAAAGAGCAAATGAAGTCAGAAATTAAAGAACAAAGTAAATCCTCAACAATACAGGATGATAAATCAGTTATAAAGAAGTTAGAAGAACGAATTGCCAAGTTGAGCGAAGGAAGCAAAGGGATTAGTATCAAAGGCATCAAAGTCACTTCGGAGATAAAGAAATGGGTTAAGACGAAGGGATACACATTAACTGGAGAAACACTGTTGGTAAATTAATTTTTTTTGTTTGTATGAATTTGGTCCATTAAGGTAATCGTTAAGTTTTTTTAGTAACAACAACTATCTGAAGGTGTGGAAGAAATCGATATCGATGAGGAAGAGAAAATAATTAATCAAGAATTTAATAGATTGAACCAAGAACCTAACACTTTGGGTATCATTTTTGGTGTTATTGGTTTCATTTCAAGTTTAGGATTGAGTTATTTTCTAGATGTTATTTACATATGGATACCTGCATCATTTCTTTTAATGATTGTTTGGTTCTCTTATTCAGCAATTAAATTCTATCAAAAAGGATTAGCAGGAAATAAACCTAATACGAACCTGAAGATAATAAAAAAATTCAGTTCAGATTTTGAATTATATGTTTCTAGATTGTTTATGAAGAATGTCATTGCTATGATGAAAGCAGTAACCGCAATATTTGCTGTAAACCTTATTATTGTAGTTGCTCATTTATTTGAATTAATTCATATTCCTTATAATTATTTAGAAATAGTAGTAATAATTATTGTTTCTGGTGTTTTCTCGATTGGAATTTTTTGTGTTGACCGTTTCAATCTACTGGTAGATAAGGTAGTATTACCATCTATGAAAAGTCTAAAACAATTCACTCTACCTATGATTATCTGTGCTGTTCTCTTTCTGATTATATCGGTGTTAGTTTTAGTTATATCTTTATTTATAATAAGTTCTTCAGTTTCAAATTGGAAGTTACTAGTGAGCATAGGAATTCTGCAATTTGTTACAATAATTTTCTTACATTCATATATAAGTTTTAAAGATGTAAAAACAGAATTACATCACGCTCTTAATAAAATACGAGATATCAAAGATGGAAAATTTAGTATTGAAAGGCTACCTGAATTTGTACAATTTACTAGATATGATATACAGGATTCTCTAAAGTTTATTCATATATACGTTTTTCAACCTCATCCCATTTATGTTAAACAAGTTCTGGTTTCAAGACGAAAACGAAGAAGGATGAAGAAATAACTGGTTTCTAACCTACTTATTCTGGAGCATATTAATTTTATGTATGTGGAATAATTCAAGTGAGTACATACTCAAAAAAATACCAACGTTGTATGAAACCGAGGGTATTGAGGCGAAGGAAAAAAAGATTTTTCTGCATTTTCTTGTAGCATGAATTTACGGCTATTAATATCTGTCATATGTATTATAAGAAGTTTATTAAAAACTCCCTCTGGTGGAAATGGAAAAAATATCATATTTCTTTTTTTGTAAAAACTCATTACTTTTTCTTTTTAAGTAATCTTCGTTTGATTCTCCTCTTTCTTTTTTACCAATCCAGTTCTCTAGTTCATTAATCAACTCATCTTTAATATTATCATTCTCAGTTTTGAAATCAATTGCAATTTTACAAATTCCTATATAATTTTTTATTTCAACCCAATATTTTTTACTTGTGGTAGGTCGTAATCGTTCTAAAAATGTTTTAAATTCTTTGATAAGTCTCCCCTGAACATCTGAGTCTGCCCACTTCTTTAATTTTTCTCCATGTCTAAAAAGATTTCCTAATTGCCAAGATTTAGTATCTCGAACTTCTTTAATTTGATTATTATATAAAATTGGTGCTCTATCCCAAAATCTATATGTTATTTCATAGAAATCTGCTGTAGCTATTGATTGCATTTTTTTATCTGAATCCTCTGCTATCTCCTTTGATTCTTTTGATATACCAATAGAAATTAGGGCAATACCAATTGAAATAAATCCAATACCTATAGAAAAGCCAAGATTTACATAATTCCCTCCAACAGGAGATATCATGCTTGGAATATGATAAAAACTATATAAAAAAATTACAAATCCAACTGCAATAAAAAGTAGCCCAATTCTACCAGATAAACTCATAGAATAATCTCTTTCTTCATCCATTTTACCTCCTCCATATTTTAGTTTTACAATATCTATTTCTTTAAAAACGTTCTCGTATAACAAAAAGTCACTTCGGTCAAATAAATAATATTCACATACACTTAAAAAATGTATAAGCTACCCAATCTTTTTGATAAACAAATGGAATCATAATCTTTTAATGAAAGTATATGATATATAGATGGTTTAAGAAAAGGAAATGAATAAGAAAATCTTGAAAATTTTAAAAAAATGTGATAAAATAAAGCAAGATATGTGGATATCCAGGGAGGATTTAAAGAATAAATTAAGTGAAAATAATGATAAACTTATAGATAGAGATGTTCGGGAGTTAACTGAACGTGGATTTGTTGAACTAAAAAAAGGTATAGGAGCATATTTTCATGATATAAGAATCACAAAAAGGGGACGTGATTTTCTAACTATACCTATTAAGAAACGAGTAAAAAAATCAAGTGAAAAAATTTCACCATGGTATAATAATCTGGAGTATAAAAAAGCAATCAAGTGGATTATATCTATCTTGATTGTAGCGAATATTATTTATTTTATTGTTATTCCGATAAGCAATCAACCAACAATTACAATATCAAAGATGTATGACCAAAATAGAAAATTTTTCCCAGATGAAATTGTTTTTCAGCCTGATTTTGAAACTAATAGTTATATAGCCACTTTGAATTTCTATTTCACAAAGATAGGAGGAAACCCTGCAATTTTTTATCTAACAATTCTTAATGCTTCAGGAATGCTAAGTAAACCTTATGATGGAATTGAATTAAAAGAAAAAAGTGAAGATTCAAAATGGTTTCCAAATGAAAAAAGAGGAGCTTTACGTATCGTATTACAAGAAAATCCTGAGTTAGAAGAATTTACATTACATATCAAATGCGGAATGAGATATCCGATTTATCCAATATTTGGAATTCAATCATTGCCTTGGTACTTAGGTCCTACTCATAACGAGTGGTGTGAGTATGAGAAGGTTGATGACCATGAATATCAATGGAAAAAAAGCTCGTTAGTTACCTGATTGTAGTATTTAACTCCCATGTTGTATTATTTTGGATTAGTAATAGTTATTACTTAATTTATTTATTCCTCGATAAGCCTCAAAATTTATAGATTTTTTCTCGGTAGTTATTAGTACATAAAAAATATTTATTACCTATGACTGTAAATTTTTGGGTTGTTTACGAAAAAATACTTACTCTGATGAATATAAAGAGAAGATGAATAACTATTTCAAATATATTATCAGGCTAAAACTTATATTATCAAAAGTATTATCTGGTATTGTTCATTTACGTTGAGCGAGATGTCTGAACCACAATTCATATTTGAATATAGAGATTTTCCTCTCATCCCCATAAAATTTTGTACTGAAAAAAGAGAAACTCCTATTATTGATGCATTATTAGATTCAGGAGGGGATTTTATTGTTGTTCCTTATGCAATTGCGAAATATTTAGGTTTAAAACTATTTAAAGCAGGTCATGTGGATACTGCTGGTGGTGAGACAACACTTTCTAAATCATTCGTTAACATGGTGATCAATGATAAGGATAACAAATTTACTTATGAGAACTTAGAAATACACGTTTCTGATCGAAATGATATACCGGTTCTTTTAGGAAGAAAACCAATATTTGAAGATCATGAAATCATATTTAAAAAATATAAAAATAAACTTATTTTAAAATCAATAGATAAAAAATAATAAATATTGTACAAAATATTTAAAATAAATGTTTTTCTATACTTATTATGGAGGAATATAGGAGAAAATTTAAATTATAGTTAGTTTATTCGGTTATGAGGTAGAGTATGGCATACACATATGAAGGATGGACATTATATAAGAGAGATGTAACCTTGAAGGGTGGAAGGAAGCAAACTATTTACTTCTTTAGTAAAAAATCACCAAAAAGTGGCACACCATGTGATAAACCAAATAATATGGTGGTAGGTGTTAATAAGAGAACGGGCCTTCCTTATCTAAAAAAGAAATAAATCGTCTCTCTTTCTTTTTTTTTTTCACTATTTGTTGAAATATTTTATATACGTGTAATAAGAGTACAATTTTTACGTACCATCATATGAATCATCATGTTCTAACGATTCCTTATTTTGTTTTGAACTTTTTAAAATTGATCTTAGGTAATATCCAAAAGATAAGATCATACCACCAGATATTGATACAATTGTTACCCTTAAATGAGATGCAAATATTGGAGTCAATATTATTGCTATAAAAAAAACTGAAATTGCTAGTATTAAAATAGTATTTGCAATTAGATCTGTTTCATCGTCAATATTATCATCTATCATACACTTTCAGGTATAATATAATTAATATTAACATTTTTTGAGTCAAGAAATGGATAATCGAGATAATTTTATTAAAAATTATAATCTGTGTTTTATTTCATATTTATGTTTTATGTAAAAAGGAAACTATCTGAAAATTCCTAAATGGGCCCGCCGAGATTTGCAATAATTTCTCGGAGGGATTTGAATCAATAGAATCCCATTTTTTGCTCTATCGATTTTTTAGGACTTTCGAATCTATCTCATTAAAATGTTGTGAGAATGGCTTTAAACTATTCTCATTCTCTTTTTTTATAATTTCTTGTGAATATTATTACGATCAAGATTTTTTTAATTTAAGAATTATTTCTGACGATTTTAAACGAAGGTTTGAGTATAAACGAGTTTTCAAGTCTTTTGGGACGTTGGGAGGTGAAGTTCCTTTTAAGGAGGCAACGCCTGAAAGGACTTCACCCTCTCATTTAGGACGTGTTTTTTATTTTAACTCCAAACCGATTCCTCTTAGCCTTAAACAGGTTCAAATGAATTATAGACATAAAAGAATCGATTTTAACAAAGCTGTAACTGATGTTTTACTCTGGAGGGAATCAAAATCCTATCTTTGTTTTGAGATTGACGATGGTTCTGATAACATTACATATGCTTTTAGTAAAGCATCAAAACGAGGTAATGATGTGTATCGATGGCGTGTTAAGAACCGCTTTAGCAATCTTCTTACGTTTTGCAAAGAACACGAAGGTTTATCGTTAATTGAAGGAAATGAAACAGATGGCTTTTTTACTCGGGTTTTTAAAATAACGTTGACTGTTGATAGGAAATTGTATTCTGTTGATGAATTTAATTCTACAGTATGTTCTTATGAAGTGGATAAGTTTGTAAAGCGTATTCGGAATAAGTTTGATAGAGAAGTAAAGGTTTCAAGAACATATGAGGTTCATCGTGATGGTTATTTACATGTTAATTTGATTTTGTTTTTTCCTAATCGAGTGTTTAACGTTTTTTTCTATCGTAGATTTCGGCAGAGAAGCGGTAAAAATAATTATGGTAGTTGGAGATTGAAGGAAAAAAAGCAGGTATCTGATTTGTGGACCATTGGATTTTCTGATGTACGAGCAATTAGCGATGTTCATGATTTGATTGAATATTGTTTGAAGTATCAGATTAAGTATTTTCATAAGAAAGCGAGCCGTGAGTTGCAGGATAGAACCATGAGTGTATTGTCATTGTATAACAAGCGTTCGTACTCAATTCCAAAATCGTTTGAATACGCAGTTTATGAGTATGTCAACTATCTAAATAGGTATCTTGAACAAGAACGGCACGAACGAAGTCCACGCCGTTCGGTGCAAGATACCATCTCTCCTGAGAAAATGCATATGAACAAACGACTTGATACTAATAAGCATAATTCACTAGATTCGGGAAAATCCAATGATTATAATGGTAAAATTGATTCGAAAAGTGAATGTGTTTGTATTTTTTTAGGTGTTTTTCATGAAGCTGAACTGGAACATGATTATGATTTTGATTTTTCTTGTGGATGGTATTTTTATTCTGATACACCTCCTTCGAATAAGAGAAACTTGAAAGCAGAATTTATGGACGACCCGAATTTTCATGTGTACATAGAATTGTGTAAACATGATAGTGGTTCTCGATTTAGTAAGAATGGTTCTCTTATTGACAGTTCTTGTATCTGGAAGCCATATCGTTTGCCTCGCCCTTGTTTTAGGACTGGTTTTTTTGCTGATAAACCACGAGTACGAAAATGTAAAAGGATAAATAAGTTACGAGAAAAGGATAGAAAATTGAGTACTTAGATGGTTGTAAATGTGCCTTTTGTTACAGCAATTATTGAATGTTCTTAGGTAGCATTTATATACTCAAGCATCTATAGATATATGTAAGGGAGGCTATGATTAAACAAGGTTTAGCATCTGGCATAATCATTCTATTGGTTAGTACTGCTCTTGTATCAGGTATTACTTCAGATGTGGATATAGAATCAAGTGGGTCAATAAGACAGATTGGTGTTATTGGAGGTAATCACCCACCTATTTACATAGATGGTAATGATAACTTTACATCTGAGAATGGAATAACAGGTGGCAGTGGAATAGAAGAGGACCCGTATATTATTGAAGGATGGATTATTGCAGGTAATGGTTCGATTAGCGATGGAATATTCATTAACAATACCAATGTCTACTTTGTAATAAGGAATTGTACGGTTTATGGATTCCATCATCCTGATGAGTATTACGATGGTATTGAATTTCAATATGTTGAAAACGGGAGAATCGAAAATACCAGGGTAAACGAAAGCCACTCATGCATTCATTTGAGATATTCAACAAATATTACAATCAGTAATAGCACCCTTTGTGACTTTCCCAAGCTATATGGCTATGGTATACTATGTTATCGATCCAAATATATTACAATAAAGTCATGCGAGTGTTACAATTTAGATGTGGGTATCGATTTGACAAAGAGTTCAGATATTGTAGTTGATAATACCAATTGCTATGATAATAATAAAGGATTGACTACATGGACTCTTGAACCAATCACTATGCGTCTTGTCGTAACAGATTGTAAGTTCTTCAATAATAAATACCATGGAATTTGCCTAGAAGGACGTGAATTTCATCCATCGTACTCAAAAATCATTAATTGTGAATTTTACAATAATGGCATCGGTGGTAAAGGAGATGGTTTAAGAATTGAACGTCATTGCAATAATATAATTGAAAACTGTAGCTTCCATGATAACTGGCAGGGAATCGATATTAAATCTGACAATAATATTATACGAAATTGCAGTATTTACAATCATAGGAAGGAGGGCATATCTATTGTTGGCTATATAGGTATCATGGCACTTACCAAGAAAAATAAGATAATAAACTGTGATGTGTACAATAATATGATAGGAATTCTTTTTTGGACATCGGTTGGTTCGGTGGTAGAAAAATGTAATATCTATAATAATAGTTGGCATGGAATATATAATGGTATGTTCAGTATGGTCCGAATCAAACATAACAATATTTATGATAACGGCTACAACGATATGTATGAGGTTCCGTGTGGACTGTGGTCCATGTGGTTCTGTTTTGTTGATGCACGGAACAACTGGTGGAATGCTGAGAATGGACCACGGCGATATAGATATGGTTACCTTGGAATAATTCCAATCAAATTCTGGGGTAGTGAGAAGATAATTCACTCAAGGTCAATTGTACATTTCCGTCCTTGGACAACAGAACCTATTCCAGATGCTGGGGTGCAATAGGATTTATATAACACAACTCTGATAGATATATGTCCGAAAGGGAGGTATCATTTTGAAGAAGGGCATAGCAGTCGGTATTATTGCGATGTTCATTATCTCGTTAGTTAGTCCTATAGTGATTGGATTAGATATTGGGGAATCTGATAACATAGAATTTGTTTCGAATTATGATTGCTATAATGTATATGAGATTTCAAATCCTGAATATATTCGTTCGTTAAAAGAGTATAACAAGAATGATACCGTTGAATCAGAGATAACTATCAATCTAATTGAGACATCTAAACCATTAGATGGTCTTATGAATTCATCTTGGCCTATGTATTGTCATGATACACGTCACGCTGGACGAAGTCCGTATAGCACAGTTGATATTTGGGATGAAATATGGAATTTCGAAACTAAAGGTTGGGCTACAAGTGGTCCAATTATTGATGAAAATGGAACCATATATATATAGGGTCTTATTATCTATATGCTATTTACCCGAATGGTACCTTAAAATGGACATATTATTCACCTCATGTAGTTGGATGTATACCAGCTATTGATAAAAACGGAATCATTTATTTTGGAACTATTTATGGAGATGATAGGTTATATGCAATTAATCCAGATGGGACATTAAAATGGAAATACTCTGCGGGTGGTGATATTTTTTCCTCTCCTGCGATTGGAAGTGATGGAACCATCTACTTCGGCAGTGGAAACAAGTACATCAATGCCTTATGGCCTAATGGAACTCTCCGATGGAGGTACAGAACAGGGCACGTTGTATACTCCTCACCCGCAATTGGAGATAATGGTACTATATACTGTGGTTCTCATGATACTTATTTGTATGCACTTTTTCCAAATAATGGGACCGTAAAGTGGAGGTATAAGACAGGACATTGGATACGAACGAGTCCGTGTATCGCTGATGATGGTACTATCTATGTCGTTTCGCTTGATAGTTATCTGCATGCAGTTTATCCAAATGGAACATTGAAATGGAAGACAAATGTTGGTGCAGGAACATCTCCAACAATTGGATGGGATGGAACAATCTATGCAGGTTATAGAACTCTTCATGCTATATATCCAACAAATGGTTCAGTAAAGTGGAAGTTTAAGGTAGACGGCACTATTGAAGGAGGAACACCATGTAATTCTATTGATGGATTTATTTATATTGGTACTGGTGACAATGGCCATATCATTTCTATAAACCCAGATGGTACTGAACGATGGCGTAAAAAAATTGGAAAATACATAGATTCTCCACCTGCTATTAGTGAGGCAGGGACTTATGTTATTAGGGTAACATGCCTTGATGAAAGCCAGAATTTGGGTGAAGGGACAACGACAATAGAAGTTACGGATTGAGATTAAAACTTTTTTCTCTTCTTTTTAATACATTAATATAAATTATACTTATCTTAAATATCGCCAACAATATTCCATTTTTATGGGATATAATTCAAAAAACGCACTAAAGATAAGAAAGCAAGGACAAGGGCGGAGTTTATATATCATAACATCCATATTTATAATAACGGTAAGAAAATTATGCAAAAAATCCAACTTAAAAAAGGAGTTACCTTGGCTGTAATTGTTCTATTTATTGGAATAAATATTGTTCCATCGGCTGGAAGCATTGTAATAGAAAAACCTAATTTAAGTAAACATTCCGACAATAGAGTAACTATTTATTTTGCTACTGTTCAGGTTGAATATTCAAAATACAAAACAGGTCCTTACATTATATTTGGAAAGTATACTCGTTTTCATTCTAGTGTAACTTACCGTAATTTCGATGCTAATCTGGATGAATTAGTATTAGAAATTGTCGTTAACTATACTGCTGAAATGAATTTTACAGCTGGTTTTCCTTATGTTATATTTGCTCCTATAATTGCTTTTGGATTGAAAATTGAAAATTATTCAGATTATGTATGGCAGTCGTTTAAATTAAAACATGATGGGTATGCAAAACGGGAGGGGAATGTCTCTGTTGAAATACCTTTTGATATGGAGAATATTGAAAGCGGAGATAAATTTCTTCTAAATCCCAAAGTTGCCGCCGTCGGTGATCCACTTGTATATACCTCCAAAGATTTACAGTTCAGAAAATTCACATCGCTTCTACTACGTTTCGCATATCACATATCCCCATTAAACAAAACTCTGTTAGAGAAGTGGATATTACCATTTATTGCAGAACACGATCGTTCGGGGATTCAAGGTGGTAAAATCTATATTCTTTTCGAATGATTCATAATCATTTTATCCAGAAAGAAACATATAAATACCAATAGTGAGAATATTTAAAAGAAGGAAAAAGACTATGAAAAAGGTAATAGTACTATCCGTTTGTATTATTCTTTTGACTATGTTATTGAGTGTATCACCTAATGGGAGTTGTAGCATTATAAACAATAATATCGTCTACGTTGATGATGACAATACAGAAGGTCCTTGGGACGGGACGATTGAACATCCTTATCAGCATATTCAAGATGGGATTGATAATGCTAGTTCTGGGGATACTGTGTTTGTCTCTAAAGGAACGTATCGTGAGCATGTTCTGATTCCTGGAATATATCATGAGTATGAACTTGAAAACAAAACAATTAACTTGACTGGTGAAAATACAGAGGATACAATTTTGGATGGCACAATATGGATCGCTGCTGACAGGTCGAATATAACTGGTTTTACTATTCAAAATAGCTCATGGGGTCTTCGAGGTATATTTGTCACTTCAAACTATAATACGATTACAAAAAACATCGTTGATAATTGTGGAGACGGTATATGGCTATGTGACTGGTATGAAGGTTCGAATAATAACAATATTTCTAACAATACAATCATAAATAACTGGCGATGTGGTATAAAGTTGACAGGTTCATCTAACAATATAAAAGATAATATCATCACAAATAACTGGGATGCTGGAATTGAAATTGGATTTGGTTCATCTACAACATATTGCAATAATATTTCAGGGAATACTGTCACCAATAATGCAAAGGGAATCTATCTATGGAGTTCAAATAACATTATCATTTATAATAATATTTTTAATAACAACGGTGTGGGAATATTCTTAAGAGGTTCAGATAATTATATTTGCAGGAATAATATCATAAACAATAAGGGTAAAGGTGTTATCCTTAAATCCAGTTCTAACAATACTATCTATAGAAATAAAATATTAAACAACAAAGATGGCATTAGCTTGAGATGGGTGTCTGAAAACAACAACATTACTACTAATATCATTTCAAATAACACATATGGGATATGGTTGGTAATAGATTCTGATAATAATATCATTTATAACAATAACATTATTGACAATAACTGTGGAATTTACCTTAGTGGCTCTTCTTACACTCAAGTAATGTTTAATAACTTCAGAAACAACAAAATAAATAGTTTTTTTGTTAATTGTAACAAGAATTCATGGAACGGAAACTATTGGAATCAAGGGAGGGCATTTCCGAAACCAATTTTAGGAATTAAAAAAATATTGGGATTATGGTTTCCTCAGATTAACTTCGACTGGCGCCCTACAACTGAACCATATAACATTTAGATAATCAGTATATTTATACAAAAGAACTATGTTGAAATTCATTAGATATCATCTCTATTTTTGATTTGAGGGGCACACACGGGGGGAAGCACGGGTGGGCCAAAATCAAATGAGATATAATAATATTTATTTTTCATATTTTTCCTTTGGGAATTTTGTTATTGTTGGTTTTTGTTTATAAGGAGTGTTAAGGTTATAGCTTAACTCCTCCTGGACCAACAGGATGTCATTTTTTCTATACTGTTACAGAATCACTATTAGGTAATTGGTTAGTATATATTATTAACGTTTACAGTATAGAAACGGAAAAATGACATTACATAATAATAAATGATAAAAATGAATAATAAAAAATTAATATATGAATCAGTATATTTAACTCCGTCTCGATTTGAGATAGGGGTTGATATAGAAAGAAAAGGAATATACTATTTTTTGGATAAAGGCAGGAGTTGTTCAAAACTATTAGAATTGATAAATTCGAAAGGTTTGGGTGATTTGAAAGATGTAGTGTATTTAGGGAATAATAGATTTGAATGTCCTTTTAGATTGAATCCACAGACTTCAACGTTTGCTGATGTAGCTTTGTATGCTCGTATTAGGTTACGGCTTTCAGATTCTACTATAGAAAAGCATTTGCGGTACGCTCGCTTTATGGAGATGCATATCATTCCTGTTGATTTTCGTAATCCTGCATTTAGCAACTTTATTCGCCATATGGATTACAGAGAACAGACTGAGCACGCTTCTCCCGATGCATTGAGCCATGAATGGAAGGTCATGAAAATGTTTCTAAGAGCATGGGGTATTTCTTTTGGATAAGGAACTGAATGGGATTATAAACCTCCGGCAAGCCCTAAAACTCGATTACGTGTTTTACCATTTCCTGAGACTGTAAATAAGTTCTTCCATTTTCACTATTCTAGTGATAAATACGAAACCATGCTGTATCGTTATCTCTTTTGCCATAGTTTTATGATAGGTTGGCGTGTACCAAGCGAAATTGTGAATATGAAAGTCAGTGATGTGGTTCTGGATGGTCGTAGGAGCTACATTGTTATTACAGAGACAAAGAAGCATTATTTAAAAAGAACATTGAGAGGCATTGAGACTGCTCTTCTAACGTCCTCAATTCATTTATCATTGAAAAATTGGATGGATTGTTGGCGAACAAAGGTTGAGAATCAGTATTCAGGCGATGCTTTGTATCTTCAACCAAACGGGAGACCCTTTACGGTACGACATTTAGGTCATAAGCTCAGTCAGTATGGTAAGTTGGTTTATCCATCGTTTCGACCATACGATATGAGGCATTGGTGTGCTATTGCTCGGTTGATTCAAACAAAGGTAAAGACAGGGAATTATGACTGTTATACCGTGAGGAATTGGCTTGGACATGATAGAATAACAACGACAGAAGGTTATATTCGTGATGCTGAAAGCTACTTTAAACAGGCATCTGTGGATTGGATTGCCTTTGCCCTTAAACCACGTGTGGGAGGAAAACAAAGGGCGATTAATGAGCAAAAATTGTATATGGAGAAAATCAATAGAACGCCATTTTCGGCTCTATCGAATCGATTTTCTCCTGTAAGAGACAATGGGCCCGCCGAGATTTGAACTCGAGTTACCAGCACCCCAAGCTGGAAGGATTCCAAGCTACCCCACGGGCCCAAAGTAGAATATGCATTATAATTTTCATACAAAAACTTATTCTCATATAATTAGAAAGGTTTAATATTCGTTGTAAGATGAATTGTAAAACAATGAGTTACGATGCAGGAGTAGAACTTTTCGGAGTGATAGCTGGAGCTATTACGTCGATGGGATTCATTCCTCAATTAGTTAAAGGATATAGGACAAAAAAATTGGATGATGTTTCCTATTTAATGCCAATAGTTTTAATCATTGGTATGACTATGTGGTTTGTTTATGGTTTGTTACAAAGTGCTTTGGCAGTAGTTATTGCTAATACAGTTGGGGTAGGATCTTGTTGTGCTCTTTTACTCATGAAACGCATATATTCCTAAATCATAATTTTGTACAATGATGCTATAAATTATTGAAAAGAAGAGAATAATGATTTCAATCGCAATAATTAGATATATGATTATCGTATATAAGGATGAGAAATGTCAAAATCAAAGAAAGGTTATTCAAAAAATACACCAAACGATAAATCATTTACTCTCGAAGAAACAAAATTTTACCCAAAAAAGGTCATATCTAATTATTTCTGGAAATTCGTAGATTTAGTAGCATGTAAAAATAGAATAATTGCTGAAAAATATGAAAGAATTATAGGAGAGGAATACAAAAAAGAATATAAAACATTTAAAATTTTTAAATACAATAAAGCTCTACATATTGGATGTGGAGCTTATCCTTTAACTGAAATAACTCTTTCGAATCTACCAGGAAAAGAAATAGTCGGTATAGATAAAAATCCCAAAGCAGTAGAATCAGCTAAAAATATAATTCGAAGAAAAATGTTAGATAAAAAAATTAAAATAAAGCATGGAAATGGAATAAATTATTCTTTGAAAGGATTTGACATAATAATAATTTCAAGTTGTTCTACACCAAAGCAGAAAATTTTAGAAAATATTTTTAAAAATGCAAATAAAAATTGCATTATAATTGTAAGAGAAATAAATTCTACCATAAATATTATCATGGATTATATTAACCGACAAAATCTAGTTACATATGTAAAAAAGGTTCAGTTCAGTACACTGTTTATAATTCCATTTTTTTGGAATGCTATTTATCTAATCAAAAAAGAAAATATTGACAAAGATCACATTTAATTTATTGAATTTAATATCTCAATCAAGCGAGGTTATTCGCTATGGCGGTTTATTCAAAACCAAATTTCAAGATAAAAGATAAGCTATTTGCTCATCTTGAAACCTGGAGACCATATACAGTAATATGGTGTGGAATGGTTAGCCTAGCTGGTTCATGCTTGGCTTTTGGGCGATTCCCTCCATTAAAAGTATCTATATTGGTTTTTTTTATTCCTATTTTAGGATGGATTGCTGGATTATATTTATCTGATTTTCTTGATAGAAAATTAGATGCTATAGAAAAACCTCATAGACCAATTCCATCTGGACGTATAAAACCAAAAGAGGCTTTAATAATGGGAGGATTATTAGCTACAATTGGTACAATTTTATCTTTTTATTTAAGCATTAATAATTTCTTGTTAGTTTTCATCGTAGGATTTCTTGTTTTAGGATATTCAAAATTCTCAAAATCCAAAGGGATTATCGGTAATATCAATCGAGGTTTAGTTACTGTTATGGCATATTTTTTTGGTGTAGTTTCCATAGATAAAAATTTATTAATTGTACCAGTTTATATCTGGTTATTATCGATTGTTTTTCTTTTTCATGACACCAACAGCAATTTAGTTGGAGCAATAAGAGATATTAAGGGTGATAAAAAAGGAAACTATCAAACAATTCCTGTTAAATATGGAATTAAAATATCTTTTGTAATATCTTTATTTTTAACCATAATATGGTTATCACTGATTCTATTTTTACCATATTATTATAAATTTCTAAAACCAGAATTTTACTACATTATGATAATTGATGTAATTATTCTACTCGCACTTTATATCTACCTATTTAAAGCAATTAAAAAATATACTCGAGAAAAAGCATTAAAATTCCATGAATTTTTTGTTGTAGAAAGAATAACGTTAGCTTCGGCTTTAATTTTTGGAATTGCAGAATTTTACCTTGCTTTAGTAATATATGTTGTTGCTTTGACAATTACCATTATTGCTCAGTTTACTCTTAGAAAAGGATATGAATTTGAGGAGATATCCAGATGAAGTGTTTTATAACTGGCGCTACAGGATTTATAGGTGGTTCTCTATTAAAAAGACTTATTGATGAAGGTTATGAAGTTCGAGGTCTAATACATGAAAAAAAACCAGCTACTTTTGAGGAAAAAGCAGAGTATGTATATGGTGATATAAGAAATATAAATGCAATTAGATCCTATTTAAACGATATTGATTTTGTTTTTCACTGTGCAGCTCTTGTTAAAGATTATGGTTCTCGTAAAAATTTTTATGATATAAACGTTGAGGGAACGAAAAACCTGGTAACTATTTCTAAAGAATGTGCAATAAAGCGGTTTATTTTTTTAAGCCATATAAATTATGAAGAAGATAAAAATATTAGTGATTATAGAGAGACCAAATTAATAGCAGAAGAAATTTTAAAGAGAGAATTTAGAAATAATGGCTTTCCAATGATCATTTTAAGACCTGGAAATGTTATTGGTCCAGGTGCTACAACTTGGGTTCTCAGACCTTTAGAAGCAATAAAAAAAAATCGCATAGCACTTATTAATCATGGAAAAGGAATTTTTCATCATACCTACATAGATAACCTGCTAGATGCAATAATTGCCTCATTGGAGATTAAAGACGCTGTTGGAAAATCATTTAATATAACCGATGGTGACCATAATGTTACATGGGAGAAATATTTTAATGATCTAGCTAAAATTGCTGGATCAAGGCAAATAGAACGTAATTTATCTAAAAAAAACGCACTTTTAATCGGAAAAATTATGATTTTGGCACATAAAATTTTTAAAATAAAACCTTGGATTACACCTTATGCTGTTAACATTTTAACCAATGAATATAAGGTTTCCATTGATACAGCAAAGGATGTATTAGGATATGAGCCAAAAATAGATTATTATGAAGGTATAAAAAATATTAAAAAATGGCTTAAAACTGAGAAGTATATTTAATTCATTATTTATCTCTTAAAAAGTTAAGATGTGAAAAATATATGAAATATCAGGTAATGATTATAATATTAACTTTTATTTCAAATTTTTTAAAAAATTTCAATGAATCAATGAACATGATAAAATTAAAAAAAATAGGAGACTATACTTTTTATTTAGCAGAAAAAATTATTTTAAATTACAATCAACTTATTCCGTTTTATATTAAATTTTATGAAGAAATGGTAAAAGAAGAAATAAAAATGGCAAATATTTCCTCAGATGATAGAGTCCTTCATATCGGTTGTGGTTCCATACCCGCAACTTCAATAATTATTGCCAAAGAAACAGGAGCAAATATTATTGCGATTGATGTCGATTCTAATTCTTCACAAAAAGCGAAACAATTCATAAAACAGAATACAAAATTAAATAACATTATAATTAAAAATGCGGATGGAGCTGAATACCCTGCAGCAGAATTTGATACAATTTTAATTTCAGATGGAGTAAAGAAATTGTACAATATATTACAAAACATATCAGAATCATTAAGAAAAAATACTAAAGTTATTTTTCGAATAACAATTTTAAATAATGAAAATTTTAAACTGGATGATTATAATCTTTCATCCATATTCGAGATTAAGGAAATTAAAACTCATAAATCATACGGTAAACTTTCATCAATATTGCTTATGAAAATAAAATCAATTAATTCAGTAAAAGATGATTAATAATTTAATAGTTATAATTTAGATATGGAGAGTAATGAAAAATGCTTGAAAGATTTGGTCCATATGTTGAATCACGCTTAATTAATAATCAATTTGATCCTGAAAAATTTGAGAAATTTGTTTCTAAAAAGATTATTAAACATTATATTGAAAAATATAAACTATTAAAACTAAAAAACATAGTAAAATATTGTTTTGATAACTCTTCTTTTTATCATAAATCTTTCAAGAATAAAAATATTAAACCCAGTGATATAAAATCTTTTAATGAAATAAACGCGATTCCCTTAACAGATATAGAAGATATAAAAAAACCCGAATCTTTTTTTTGTGTACCTGCATCACAATTTGTAAAAATTTTTTCATCTACTGGAACTACAGGAAAATCCAAAATGATTTTCTTTACAGAAGATGATCTAAAAAAACAAATTTCTACTATTAGAATTGGATTAGGCTTATTGTATAACATCTCTAAAGAAGATGTGGTAAGATTAACCTATGATCATGGTTATGGTATTTATGATTGGGGAGTTAGATTTTGCATAGAACGTGCTCTTGAAAGGATCGGTTCTATGAGTGTTTTAACAGGGTCACGTTTATCAGCTGAAAACGAAATACAACTTTTTAACACATATAATATCTCTGTAATGATGGGTACAACCTCCTATATTAACAGTATATCCTGCGATATGGAAAATCTAATAGATTTAACCAAATTTAATATTAAAAAAATCATTGTTGGTACTGAACCATTACCTACATTATTAAGAAAAAAATTAGAAAATATCTGGAATACAGACGTTCTCCAAGGATATGGACTAGCTGAGATGGGTACTTCTGTAGCGGGTGAATGTAAAGAAAAAAATGGTATGCATATATCAGAAAGCGATTTCTTTTTTGAAGTGATTGATGCAAAAACTGGTGAAGTTTTAGTAGATGGAGAGGAAGGTGAGATAGTAATTACTACGCTTAGCAGAGAAGGAATGCCATTATTAAGATATCGAACTCATGATTTAGGTGTTATATTACCAGAAGAGTGTTCTTGTGGTTTACCTTTTAAAAGGATTAAAATTAAAGGTAGATCAGATGATATGATTATAATAGGTTCAGGAGACAATATTTATCCCAACTCTATTGATAATGCTATTCTTAGCATTCCCTCAGTCATAAATTATCAAGTAATTTTAGAAAGAAAAAATGATAAAGATTTTTTTAAGATTTTTATAGAATCAAAACAAAAAACAGATATTTTTAAAAAACAAATAGAAAAAGCAATATTTGCAATTCCGCAGATTCATAATGGAGTTTTTGATTCAAAAACGATTTATCGACCTGAGATAAAAATTGTGAAACCATATACTATTGATAAAAATTCGATTAAAGCTAGAAAAATAATAGATAATAGAGATCTATATGATTAATTGTTTTTTCTCATTTTGTTGCGATAATCACATATCTCCAATCTTGTTTTTTCTTAGAACTGTTTATCATAGGTTGAATTATATCTATTTTATTAAATCCTACTTTTTCTAATATATTTTTTAACTCAATGGGATTCTTAAAAAAGATTTTCCCTCTGCTTGTAAATTGATCGATTCGTGAAAATAATCTTTTTAAAAGATTATCAGGTTTTGCCAGATCAATTATAAACAACTTACCCATTGTGTTTAATATTCTAAAACTTTCTTTCAAAATCTTTTCATGGTCCTTTTTATTTATATGATGTAATGTATTAATTAATAAAGCAATATCATAGATATTGTCTTTTATCGGCATGATTGTTCCACTACCTAAAATCAATGAAATCTCAGGACAATTAACATTCGAAAGAAGATTGGTAGAAGGATCTAATATACTTATCATGTCAATTTTTTTTACCATTGTTTTTGATATAATTCCAGTTCCACCACCTATATCAATTACTTTATGATTTTTATTATAGGTTAGATATTTTTTAATTAATTCCATTGATCTTTGATGATCTTTTAAAATATATTTTACAACAAAATCGTAAAAAAATGCACCTCTGTCGAATGTCGAGTATTTCATTTTGCCACTTTATTTTAATATTTATCAAATCATATGAAACTCATATATTCCATGATTCCATAACCATTAACCTTTTGTTTAATTCCCCTGCCTTTAATCAAACCATACACTGTTCCAACACTATCCCATTGACCAAATGGTGGATTTTCATCGTAAAGATATTCGTTGATACTTGTTGCATTATAATAGAGATCTAAAAAAATTGGAGATTTCGTTAAATGATTATTTAAAGGATTAATTTTATATGTTTTGATATTCAATTCTTTAGGTATTTTTGAAGTAGATATTGAAGATTTAAAATATTTTTTATAAATTATTGGATAAAAAAAAGTTTCTAAAATATTATCTGAATTTGAAACTATGATAAGATTTCCAGGTAGGATTACTGGAAAAATATATCTTTTTTTAGGGTAAATTTTACCGATAAAGAGATTCCATCCGTTATTGAGTCTTATAAGTAACCAATCCCAAACACTTCCATAAAAATTGAAATTTTTGTCTTTCTCTTTATTTTTTTTAGCAAATGGTAACCATGTATGATCATAATAACCTATTCCTTTTACATAATGTTTTTTTCCTTTGAATATTATACTTCCTTCAGCATCAGAATTCATCACGAAGTAGTATCCTCTATAAGAAGTTGATTTGTTGTGTCCTGTGTTTTTAAAAATCCATATAGGTTTAGATTTTGCTTTAAAATTTAAATCAACTATTATTTCAATATCATCCATCTCCGTATTTTCAATGTGAACATGCCATTTTGGGTACATTCCTTTTATAAATGATTTATCAAATTTTGTATTGATTCCAGGCCCACTTACAATTGTTGTTCCTTTTGGTTTTTTATATGTTGAACCATAACTTTTATTTTTATTATCATGTAAAATTAGTTTAATACCATCACTATCTATAGCTCTATTAATCGAACATTTTAAAAACCAATTTTTTAGGTCACTTTTTGGATCATTGAAAAAAACGTTGTAATACCACCACTCTCTCATTAAATATTTATCGTTTTGATGGGGACCTTCATCGTGTTCTTTGATTATATTGCGAGGGTTTGTAAATGACATTGAATTGATATTTATCATATTAAAGATGTTATTTAATACTTTTATTTTAAAACTACTAAAACCAAATTAGAAGTTAAAATCTTTTTGATAATATTTTCTAAAGGAATAATTAGTTGTTGCAGGAATAATTGCACCTAATTTTTTTATTGTTGAAAATATCTTTATATCTCTTTTAATTATATCTTTCCATGAGTAAAACTCTTTAGCTACCCTTCTGGTTCCATCATACAACTCTTGTACTGTCATATTTTTTGGCTGATAAACAATATCTACTTGATTGTATCTACTCCAATCCTTAGTTAAAATTCTACCTTCTTTTTCTAAACGATTATACAACGGCGTTCCGGGGTAAGGTGTTAAAATATTTATTTCCATAACATCAATCTCTAGCTCATATATTTTTTCAAGCGTTGTATCAAAAATATCTGGTGTATCTTCATCAAATCCAAATATTATTCCACCTTGGACTGTCATTCCATGATCATGTAAACGTTGAACTAATTTCTTGAAATCCTCTACTTTGTTATGGGTTTTTTTAATATTATTAAGTGCTGCTTGACTTACTGATTCAAAACCTATGAACCATTCAACACATCCGGATTTTCTCGCAAGACTTAGAAATTCATCATCGGCCTTTAAAAGGATATTGGTCGTCCCATTCGCTACCCAATTTTTTCTTATTCTATGTTTTATAATTTCTTCAAACAATTCATGTGCATATTTGCGATTTATTGTTAAATGAGGATCATGAAATATAAAGAATTTATTTGGCATATTTTTAATTTCTTCTACAACTTTTTTTATTGGACGTTGTCGCACACCATGTTTACAAAAACTAGTAATGGCACAAAACTCACATCGATTAGAACAACCCCGCGTCGATTGTATAGCACCTAAAAATGGATTATGTCGAATTAAATCCCTTCTTAGAGGAGGGATATCAGCCATATTAAAATTTTGATTTGGACCATAAAAAGGTTTCAATTTGCCCCTTTCTGCATCTTTTAGTAATTCGGGCCACACAGCTTCTGTCCAACTTAAAACTATACTATCAGCATGTTTTTTAGCTTCTTGTGGAAGAGCTGTAGGATGGTATCCGCCAAGTACAACCTTTTTCCCTCTTCTTCTAAATTCGTCAGCAATTTCATATACACGAGGCGCGGTCATTGTATATGATGTTATACCGACAAGATCGACATTTTCATCGAAATGAATATTATCATAATTTTCATTTATTATTTTTACATAATGTTTTTTAGGTGTTATTGCGGCAATATGAGGTAATGTAATTATAGGATAACCAAATAGTATCGAAGTCCATGAGCCCTTATCTCTATATGTAGTTATTCCATGTTCTATTCTAGGAAATACAAGTAGTATATTCATTTCCGCCTCTTATTTTCAGTATCAGATACTCAATTTTTCATTCTTATAAAAGGATCTATTAGCCAAATTTAATGTAAATTTAACGACCGATGTTATAGGGTTGATATTATTTTTATTGAAACTTCGTGCAAATGATTTTTTAACTGAAAAAAATTCTCCAGCGACACCTCTAATTCCCGCAAGAAGCTCCTGTTCTGTCATTCTCTTTGGCTTAAAATTTACATTTCCTTCTGTATATTTCGACCAATCATAAGAGGTTATTCTTCCTTCTTTTTCCAGTCTTTCGAATAACCGCGTACCAGGATATGGTGTAACTATACTAAATGACACTTCATCTAGTTCCCATTCATAAATTGCCTGAAGAGTTCTGTCAAAAATATCACTAGTATCATTATCAAAACCAAACATAAAGAATCCTGTGATACTCATACCATGGTCTTTTATTTTTTTTATAGCTTTTGCATAATTTTCTACTTTATTTGTTCCTTTTCCAGCAGCGTTTATATTCTCCTGAGAAATTGATTCAATACCAACATACCATTTATAGATTCCAGCTTCAACCGCTTTTCTTAAAAGTTCATCATCCCGAGTTAATACATTTATATTTCCAAAACATTGTGATTTTGCATTTATTTCTTTCATCCCATCAAATAAAGATTTTGTATAATTTGGATTTATGGTTAAAGACGCGTCAGCAAAAAATAACGTCTTTGCTCTAATAGATTTCATTTCCTCTATTATATTTTTTACAGGTCTTCCTCTGAATCTTGATCCTTCTATTTTTTGCATCGCGCAAAATTCACATCCAGTTGGACAACCTCTTGATGCTTGAATCGCCTCAGCGAATGGGGTATAAATCCCAATGTCATGTCTTGCAGGTGGAATAAGTTCAGGTTCAACGAGCTTATCAGCGTAATAGAATGGTTTTAAAACACCCTTTTCTAAATCATTAAGAAGTTGAGGCCATGTAAATTCAGCTTCTCCAATAACAACGCTGTCAGCATGTTTTTTCGCTTCTTCTGGTAATAAAGATGCATGGTAGCCACCAAAAACAACCTTTGATCCTTGTTTTCTAAATATATCTGAGAGTTCGAATCCGCGAATTGAATTATATGTAAGACAAGAGATTCCTATTAGATCATAATTTTTATTAAAGTTAATTCCTTCAAACCGCTCATCAATTATATCAACAGAATGTTTTCTCGGTGTTATTGAAGCAATTTGCTGAAGAGTTAAGGACGGATAAGTAAATCTAGTAAATAAGCCTCTTTTTGCATTGTTATGTGGCATTAGTAATAATATTTTCATAGGATCCATCTATTTCGATGATTATTATTTATATTAACATTTTCTTGTTTATATTTTTTTTATCCAATATTCTATTTTGTTAAATTAATAGATAAAATCTTTATGGATATTTCCTTATGATATAAGTAACTATTTATAACTTTCTAGATTTAAGATAAAAACTAGGGGAGATTTTTTTCCTTTGGACCTGTATAATCATACTCGATGGAAAACATTTTTCTCATTAATTTTTCTTGAGTTTGTTCTTCGTAAACATGAGCTGTTAATCCTGCAACCCGTCCAAGTAAAAAGAATGCTTTTCCAAGTCGCCAATCAAATCCCATATCAGAGATGATCGCTGCTATCGCACCATCTACATTTATTGGAAGTTTTTTTCCGTGAACCTTTTCAAGCTCGAATTCAATTGCATTTGAAAGAGCCATATGATTTCCAGCGATTTTCAATTCATCTGCTAATGTAAAAAGTCTTTTTGTTCGAGGATCTGAAGTATGAAATCTATGACCGAATCCAAATATCCGTTTATTTTGTATTTTATAATCTTTAACAAGAATTTCTGCAAGTTCATTTATTGTCTTGTTTTCTTTCTTCATCCGTATAATACCATTTTGTAGGAGTTTTGCACCTTTTTCTATTGCACCACCATGGGCGTCTCCAATAGATAGAATTCCTGCTGCGACAGCAGTTGGAAGTGGCACTCCCCCCGATGCTACTGTTCTTGATGCTATTGATGATGGAGGCGTAATTCCATGGTCGATACAAGCAGTAAGGATCGCATCAATCATTCTTCCATGTTCTATAGTTGGTAGATTTCCCTTTAAAAGTAGATAAACAACATGTGAATAAGGTATGTTACCAATTAAATCTTCTTGCCTATAACCACGTGTAACCAAATGATTAGGTTCAACTTTCGTAATTTTCGTATTCCATCTCATTTTACCACTCTTTAACTTGTTTTATTATATCTAATAATGATCCATCAATCCATTTAGTTATACCTACGATTTCTTCACCAAGGTTAAGTTCTTTAGGTCCACCTGTTAATTCATATGCCATAGACCTTAATTCTTCAATTGATTTTAGGTTTATATCGTTCCGAACTTTTTCAATTATATCTTTACGACGAGGATTAATTGCAATTCCTTCATTAGTTACAATCGCATCAACTACATCTCCGGGTGTACTAATTGTGGTAACTTTTTCTCTTATAATTGGATTAGTATTACGAAATAATGGAGCGGTTATAATCGAAAGCGATGCTCCTGCCGCTGTATCTTGATGGCCACCTATACCATGCAACATACGACCATCACTATGAGTATTAACATTAACATTAAAGTCGACATCTAACTCTGTGGCTCCAAGCACCACGGTGTCTAAACCATCAATCGTTCTACCTTTTGACGATGGATCAACATAATGGCCGGTATCTGTTGGTAGTCCAAGATCATCTTGAATAAATTTCACCGAATAATCATCAAAAACCTGAGAATAGTAAAGATTTTTAATCCGGCCAGCTTTGTAAATATCAACAATAAATTTTGTAAGACCACCAGTTGCACAAGATGCAATTATATCTTTTTCTTCAAGTCTTTCACCAAGAAATTTAGTTGCAGCAAGCGAGATACCACCAGCACCTGATTGAAATATCATGCCATTTTTTATTATCCCAGCTACATCCATTAGATCAATACAATCACGAGCTATCTGCAGTTTCAGAGGATCTTCTGTTATCTTCAAAGAACCTGATACAATTTCATTTGGATTGCCGATTTGATTAACCTCAACGACATAATCAACATATCTTTCAGTAATTTCTTGATATTTACACGGATAATCAACAATATTATCTGTAATAATTATTACATGATCTGCATTCATTGCATCTACTTGCGAATATGATATTGGTCCAAATGCATTTTCTCCAATAATGCCGTACAATTTCCCTGCTCATCAGCAGAAGATGCAGCTATAATAGCTATATCAACATGTAATTCACCAGTTTTTACAGCAGCCCATCGACCACCATGAGAGCGTAAAACAACTGGATACGGGAGAGGATGCTTAGAAATAAAATCCCCAACAATACCATTAATACTTCCTTCTATACGGTTTATAACACCTTCTTTTATAAAATCTATAACAGGTTCATGGACGTTAAACATAGCTGTCTGTGCCAATCTAATATTTTTAACACCAAGATTATAAACTGCATTAAGCGTCAAATTAAGTACATTATCACCATTTCGAAGTTGATGATGAAATGAAAGTGTATCCCCATCCTGTAAATCACATTTTTTTAAAGCATTAGTCAAACTAGTAAGTTTTGAATCCCATTTATATTTTGTAGTCCCTGTAAAAGGTTTTATTGGTTTACCATCAATAATAATATTACTTGTTTTATCAGTAACTCTCTCCAACTTCATATATTTACACCATCGATTTCTTTATCTCAAAATCAATAAAGTCACAATGATGAACAATAATTGCCTCACGTGTTCTCTCACTGTTATCTCCTTCGTGTGAATGAGCGTATATTATATGTACAATCTCATCTGGTAAATCACATTCTATGGCAAGTTTCGATCCTGAAACTGGATGGCGCAATTTCTTACCATATTCGCTTTTTACCACCTTAGCACCACTGGATTCATATTCCATTAGCTTTCCAACATCATGAAGAAGTGCACCAGCAATTAAGTAATCTCCATTAATATCCTCTTCTCTTGTTTCCATTATGTTCTTTGCTAATTTTGCTATCCGTTTTGTATGTTCGGTTAGTAGACCAGAATTTTCAAAAATAAGTGTAAATGGAATATCGTTGAGTGATTTCCATTTACCTCTATCTGCTGCTTTTTTCCAAACTTCAACTACCTTTTCTCTTAATTTTGTATCTTTTATCCATTGTAACTCCTGAAAACAATTTTTAATATCATCTATTTCTATCATGATCTTACCTGAAATAATTTTTTGGGGTAATCAATCACTCTTTATTAAAACCTGCTCTTTGGAGAAAATGGTAATAAATGTAAAGAAAAATATTAATAAGATATATTTTAAAGAGTTATATAAAAATAAAAATCTGGTGGAGAATGAAATTAAAATTAAAAAAGATTGATGCTATCATAGTGGTAGTTTTGATTATAGTTGCAGCACTTTTTTTGCATAAAGCTGGTTATATTTCACTCCCCCTATTAGAACCAGAAGAACCTCCACCTAAAGATAGAAATGAAACACCTCCTCCACCAGAAATTCCAACTCCACCAAATTCTTTTATTCCTTCTTATAGGAGGGATGTTTCACCAGATGATGAAGGGGTGCATTATGATAAAATTCGTATTTCAAGAGAGTGGTGGTATTTTGGAGCAGTGTTTAACAATGAGGATAGTGATCTAAAGGACTGGACGGTATCAATAAGTTTCAATCATATGGCTCAAGGTGACTTAATTGGAACATTAAAACCAGATCTTTTAGTAGTAGTTCTAAATGGTGAAAATGGAGAAACATATGGAGGTATGATTAATAAAAGGAGGTACCTTGGGATTTTAAACTCTGGTACACTTATTGCGAGTTCTCCAGGAGTAAACGTTGAATTTGAGGATTCCTGGGCAGAAGGAGAATATCCTAATTGGCATGTACATGCTGAAGATAAAGATATAGATAACACCCACGAAATCATCATTGATTTAGATTATAAAACAACCTCACTTCCAATTTGGACGATTGGTACAAGAGCATTTGATAAATCAAAGAGCAGTCTTGCAAATTATTTATTTATTGGATGTGAAGTTAATGGTACAGTAGAGATTGATGGTGAAGTATTTGCAGTAAAAGGAACCGGTCATCATGAACATGCATGGTCTCCAAAAACCGTAACAAAGGGATTAATTAACGGATGGGATTGGTTTCATTTAACTCTGGATAATGGATGGAATATCTATGAAACCAATTATTATCCAACACCTCAGTATATATCAACAAAATCATCCAGAATAAATCCGTTTGGAACCTTACTCATAACAACGGATAATGGAGAAACTCTAACAGAATTGAAAAATGTCGATCTTAAAATAACAAGAGAGGATAATAAGATATTTCCATTCGTAAGAATGCCTGCAGACTTTGCAATTTCCGCTCAACCTAGTTTAAATCCTCTGTATGTAATAAGCCAATCATTATTGTATGGAACGAATACTAAATTGGATGCAAATATTAAAATTAAAAATTCATACAATAAAGTATGGAAGTTTCCAACTTATATGGGAATGAAAATAGGAACTTGTAATATTGAAGGTACACTTTCATGGTCTGATGACGAAGGGGACCATAAAATCCAAATATTTGGTACTGGCGTATCTTGGAGTATGCGTGCTTTATTATAAATATTATATAATCTCAACAGTTCCATTATCAGCATCTAATAAGATTTTTTCTCCATCTTTTATCTTTTCAATTTCTATATGATCGACACATGGAATACCAGCCAAAATTGCACCAGTTGCTACGATTGTTTCTGTTTCTTTATTTATAATACCACTTGGAGCTACTCCATTTTTCTTTAATCCATAAATAACATAAGATCCAACTGTAGATCCCTTTCCACACGGGAAAACAAGTATTTTATCTTTCACAGATCGACCTTCTAACTGGTGTCCTTTTTCAATAAAAACGCCAGTTTTTATATCTATTCCACCATAAAAACCAATAGGTTCATTTGTAACAACAGCGATGTTCTCTGCTTTTCCAGGAGATATCATCCTTCCTTTCATGATTGCACCTCAATCAACTTATTTATATTAGCAAAAACAACCTCTTGTTTACAAAAACCTGGTAAATAATTTGCTGCTTTTCCGGAATTTACACCTGTAGTTTTATATCCCATTTTCTCGATAGGAGAAACAACCATACAGGTGTCGGCAACAACATTACCTCCTGCTTTCTCGATTATATCAGTGAAACCCATTCTATCTGCTGCTTCTTTTATAACTCTGGAAGTACAAATCCAAATAGGTTTTTTCAAACGTTTGCTTATAAGTTTGTTAGCAAGAGTCGAAATTTCTCTAATGGATGCATGTGGACATCCTAAGATCACAATATCTGGTTCATTCCCTGAATTCAGTTTCTCATAGGTTTCATTAAGTTCTTTATTACTAACATATAAGGTTTCTAAACCATCTTTTTCAACTAAATCGGCTTCTGGTGTTAATCCCTCAACATGGTACAAGGCAACCGCTCCTGAAGCAGCCATTGCGGCACCAAGAGCTTTTAATTGATCTGTATTGGCATTTTTTATACCTGTAAAATACGGTATTTTATTCTTCACCTGTTTACCAACATAATATCCAAGAGCACCAAAATCAGCATTAAAATCTAAGCTAGCATCCACATTGATTGTAATATTAGGTTGACGTTCTTCCCAAAGGTGCAATCCATAATTAGGTGTTTCACCACAAATAGCAGCAGCAAGAGCAGAAGGTCCACCTTCCCTATTAGTTCTTGCTCCAATAACTGAATTTGAAAAAGAAACTGCTGAAGATTCTGACCAAGCAATATGCTCTCTAAAACGTGGTAAATTACCAGCGAGATAGGGTGTGCATGTTGAGGTCACTATAATGCCCATTTTTTTAAATGAATTCATGATTCGAAGCTGATTTTTAGCAAAATTTTTTGGAAAACCAATTTTTTTCCAATTTTCAAGGTCCATTCCTGCAGGATTGAGATAGGTAAGTACCTTTACCTTACCCCCTTTTGAAGACATATCTTCCAAAAATTCTAATCCAGGTTCACCAATAGATTTGTAAGATACACCTGCTACTTGAACAGAACCAACAGGTATCATTTTATCTGCTCCATAGATATCACCCAGACGAACAAGTAGTCTGAAAAGTCTTTCCATAACTTCACCTTTTTCGCCACTAAGAATTTTTTCTTCGTCATTAGTTAAATACATTTTACTAACTCCTTACAATTTTTGACCAATAAGTTAATTTCTTTTTCAGAGGCATTATCTACATGAACTCCACCAATAGCTGCTACTCTCTTCTTGTATTTTTTACATGCAGCTTCTGCAATAGGTTTTAACACGATATCATCAAAATGTCCTTCTAATCGGATAATCTGAGATTCTTTGTTAGGTTCACAAATAACTACACCACCAATATGAGACCGTTCTCCTCCCCCAATGATATAAATTAGATCGTCATCTATCTTTTTCTTTTCAAGAAAAACTTTATATTTTCCCTCACCTGAGGTAATCATTTGGATCAACTTTTCTATATTTCACAACTTCATATTTACTCTTATCAATATGTGATGGAATGGAAGCATCAAATCCAATCTTGGTTGTAAGTGTTTTTTTACCAGGTTCATGTTTACCTGAGGGATCAAGAGAACTACCAGGCTGATCAGTTTTTATTATCAAATCTTTATCACCCTGAAATCTAGTAGCTATAGCCCATTCTACAGCGTTAGGATTGAAAATATCAACATCATCATCAACAATTATGACATGTTTCATACTTTTATGACCATTAAATGCTGCTTCTATTGCTTTTTTCCCATCATCGGGATTCATCTTCTTAATTTGGACGATACCATGAAGCCATGAGCCACCGCCCATTGTTACTTGCACATTTTTACAATCTACAACTTTGCTAACTTCATTATAAATCGTTGGTTCTTTGGGCATTCCCATAAGTATCTTATGTTCTAATTTTCCAGGAAGTAAAGCCTGATACATTGCATCTTTTCTACGGGTTATACAATCAACTACAAAAACAGGTTCCTGCCTTTCAAAATCTCTAGTTTCTGTTAGATCAACAAATGGTCCTTCACGATCAAGATCGCGGGTGAGTCTTCCTTCAATAACAAACTCTGATTCAGCTGGCACCTCAAGATTCTTTGTCACACATTTAATTAAAGGAGTTTTATCAAGAGCGTTAGCGATATGAAATTCGTTAACACCAGATGGTGGACTCAAAGATGCCGCAATCATCACAGGTATAGAATTACCTATGCATACAGCCATTTCCAAATCGCCATCAATTTTGTCATACGTAGTACGAGTCTGACGTTTTTGTATTAAACGAGCTGTAAATTTATTTATTCCAATTTCCATTAGTCGATGATAAGAAACATTGAATCCAGTATCAGGATCCTTAATTGTTGCAACAGTTGCTGTAGCATATCTTCCACCATCACCCTCAAGATGATATAGAAGAGGAAGTTTGCGTATATCAGGATTTTTAATAATAACTTCTTGACAGGGGGCCTTATCAACCATTTCAGGTTTTGTTGGATTACGGAGGGCATGAACTAGTTTCAACAAAAGCTTATCCTTTGTTGTACCAAGCCCTTCGGCAATAATATCACGATTTGAAGTAATGCCAGCAAAAATGGGAAAATTATATCCCTGTACATTTTCAAATAAAACAGGTTGTTCATTTAAAGAATAAATTATATCAGCTATCTCATGATTCACTGTAACTTCTTTATTAATTTGAATAAGTTTATCTTCTTTTTTAAGCCTCGTAAGAAAATTACGAAGATTCATTAATCAATACCGCCCCAAGATGCTCCTATGACCGTTTTTAACGTTTGAAATCCTTCTTTTTCAATAGCAGTTGCCACTTTATCTTGCAGTTCTTTCCCTGGTGTTAGAGCTATCATATTACCTCCTAAACCTCCACCAGTTAGTTTAGATCCGAGAGCACCATATTCCCGTGCAATATTTACGAGAAAATCAAGATCCCTAGATGATACTTCAATCTGTTGTAAAAGTTTATGGTTTTCATTCATAAGTTTTCCGACTTCTTTATAGTCAGCTTCTTGTAATGCTCTTTTTGCTAAATATGCAATATTTTCAGTTCTATTAAATAGCTCTTGATATTTTTCCGGATTTTTTTCTTTTCTTTCTTTAACACCTGCAACAGCAGAGGCTGTATTTGCAACAACTCCGGTATTACCAATAACCACCTCAATAGGATTAGAAATTGGAATTTTTTCAATTATATTTTTCTCACCTTTTTGAAACCAAATAACCCCTCCAAAGGTTGATGCCGTGTTATCAACTCCAGATGGATTACCATGATAACCTTTCTCTCCCTCATATGCAATATCATTGATTTCATCATCTGAAAGATTTAGATTAAAATATTCTGATAGGGCCCTTCCGATAGCCACACAAGAGGCGGCACTAGCACCAATACCACTTGCTGCATACAAGTTGCCATTTAATTTAATTTTAATACCATTTTTTGATACATCAATGCCCATCTTCTTCAATATTCTATTAATTGAATCCTTTTGCTGATTAAGTTTTTCCTTTATATAATTTGGCGTTGCATCTCTGTTATCTTCTAGTATTAGCTTATCTTTATCATTTGGTTCAATTTTTGCAATGGTATATTTACCTATTGCAGAAACAATTGATGGTATACCATATACTACAAAGTGTTCGTTAAATAAAATGGCCTTTCCAAAGCCAATGCCTTGACCTTTCATGACTATCCCATTTACTAAATTAAATTTTTTTGATTACAACATCAAAAGGGTATATTATTTTTATGGAATTAGATGTTCTAATATTGGTTTTTTTTGAATAAATATTCGCAAAATTAGGTGGTTGTGAAGTATGCAAACACCAGTGCATTTATTATTGTATATAAAGAACTGAAATAAAATTTTTTGTATCGTTATACTTATTTTTAAATGAAATAGTTAAGGTCTATATATCGGCAAAGTTATACTTACTCAAAATGAAAGAAATACTTCGGCAAAAAATGTTGGACAGAAGGAAAAATTTTCCGAAATCATATATATTGAAAAAAAGCGATCAAATTAAAAAAAGACTTTTTGAAATGAAAGAATTCATTCAAGCTCAAACAATCCTTTTTTATATTTCTTATAATAATGAAGTTTTTACTCATAATATGATTAAAGAAAGTATATCTATTGGTAAACGCATAATTGTACCAATATCTAACAAAGATAATAGAAGATTAATTTTATCAGAATTAAAAAATTGGAATATCCTTAAACCAGGTTCTTATGGAATTCTAGAACCTTCAATAGAATCTATTAAGGAGGTAGACCTAGATATAATCGATATGATTGTTATCCCTGGAGTAGCATTTGATGAGCAAGGTTATAGAATTGGGCATGGGAAAGGTTACTATGATAGACTTTTAATTAATTCAAAAAAAGCTATTCACATTGGATTGGCTTTTGAATTTCAGTTAATTGACAAAATACCTATTGAAGATCATGATAGAAAAATAGATAAAATTATAACTGAAAAAAGAACGATATCGTGTTCAAACGCTATGTGATGATATCTTTTAATCTATCCATCTCTATTGCTTTTTTTATCTCTATTGCAATCCTTTCTCCATAACTTATTGAATCACCATAAAGATAACCCGAATGAGGTGTAAAGCGAGTCAGAGGGCTTCCAGGTATCCTCATAGAAACATCAAAAACAACCATTTCTTCTTTCCCTCTATCGGCAGCAATAGCACCTTGAAGAGCAAATGGACCAATAATTCCTGGAGGACATTCTTTTTTGGTAGTTTTTACAAACTTTTCACCAAGAGTAAAGTTTTTCTCAATAATGGATTCTTTAGTTGTTGCTGCAATATGCCCAGTTTCAATGATTTTCGGTTTTAAATATTTGAGAACCTCTAGTTGTTCATTTGCAGGTAATCTGATAAGACCATCAAGATTTGTTTGTCTTCTTGTATCTGTCCCCATAATCTCAAGTTCATCGTTAATAACTGAGTAGAAATAGTTAAAATTGATTTGGGCTCCAATAATATATTCTTCAATAATTGCCTTATTAAGTGCATCTTTTGTTATAATCTTTTTAGTAAGTAATTCCTCAGATTTTTTCTTAAAATCATTATAATTATTTGCATAAAAGAATGCTCGTTCATATCCACGAATAGCTTCACTTACTTTAACTATGACCAGTCGATCAATATCTTCAGGTGATTTTATTATCTTAGGAAAACGTATCCCTGCTTTTTCTAAAAGATAGTATTGATTCTTTGGAACATCCCGCTCTTCAAGCTTCAACATGCTCCGGGTACCAAAAATGGGAACGCTAAAATTATTTTCAATATCCTTGAAATTAAAATAAACCCAAAAATATCTATTGTGAATAAAAATTGTATTTTTATCTCTTAATTCTTCTTGAACTTTTAATTTTGTTATGTCTGCAAATTTATCAAGTACAATAGTATCATCAATGCAGCCACGACCGTCTTTTCGGGTTTTATAATATTTTGTATATGTATTTTCCCGACCTTTCTGACAAACAGCTATAGTGTTAAATCCGTATTTTTTAGCTCCACGACAAACATCAAGACCTGAGTGTCCACCCAAAACACCAATTGTGATATTTGATTTATCAAATGATTCTACTAGCTTTTGGATATCTTTTCTCTCAATCATAATTAAAGCTCTCCCACATAAGTAACTAATATTTGAACTTTGGCCTCTTAGATAAGTTTATAGATAATGGTATTCTTTGCTGAGGAAAACCAGATGTACTATCTTTGATTAAATTATATAGATCATCTAATTTATAAGCATGGCTATCATCACCAATTGTTTTCACTCTAAAACGTGGTTTAAACGATTTACTTTTACTTTCTTTTTCACCTACAACAACAATAACAGGCGTCCATTCTTTTTCTGCATCACGGATCTTGCGACTTACACTTTCCTCACGATCGTCAATATCTGCTCTTATGTGAACGTATATATATTTTTTATTTATTTCTTCAATGAATTTTTCACATATTTTTACAAAATCACTTTTAACCGGTATGAAACGGATTTGAGTAGGTGATAACCACATTGGAAGCATAGGTTTTTGACCTTTATTTATCTTTATTGCTTCTTTTTCCAGTAAAGCATAAATAACTCGTTCAATAGCCCCAGAAGGACTGCAATGAAGAATTAAAGGATGTTTTTGTTTTCCATCTTTATCGGTGAAAATAATACCATATCTTTCACCATTTTCTATATCAATTTGATCAGTGCTCAAAGCTGATGCTTTGTCTGACATATCAACAAAGTTAAATTCGAATTTTAAAATAAAGTAGAAGATTCTTTCATCCCACATTTCTATTAAAATCGGTTTTCCTAATTTTTTTACCAGATCCACTATAAAATTTTTATTTTTTTCATAGAAATCTTTAGTTGTTCGTAAAGCCATTTCTATATCAGTATTAGTTATACCTATATTTTTTAAAACACTAAGACATAAATCAAATCTTATTTTAAATTCATCCATAGCCATGTTTAAATCAGAAGTAAAGGCATGCACATCTGGCATGGTAAAAGCCCTCAGTCTTCTAAGTCCAGTTAATTCTCCTGACTGTTCCCTTCTGAAAGAATATTTTGTTAATTCATAGATTTTTAGTGGTAAATCTTTGTAACTTATTGTTGCATCATGAGCCATTAGAAATTGTCCAAAACAGGCAGCAAACCTTAGGAAAAAATTTCTCTTATCACTTTCAATCTGATATTGTCTTGCAGGAAACCTCTGTAAATATTTAGAAAGTGTAGGATGATCCATATCATACATTATTGGTGTTTCTACTTCTAAACCTCCATATTCAACTACTCTTTGAGTTACATACTCTTCAATTAATTTTTTAATAAATCTACCTTTTGGGTAGAATCTCATGTGTCCTCCATCAGAAGCAGGTTCATAATCTGCTATTTCTAATTTTTGCATTAACTTAACATGCGGTGGTTCTTGTTTAACCGCTCTTGATTTTTCTTTCTCATAAAATGAAAATTTCTTTAAATTTTCATATCCGTTGAAATTAAATTTTCCAACATCATAGAGCTTACCCTTTTCTGTCAGAATATACCAATCACTACTAAGTTTTCTTTCCTTTTTTAATGAATCTACTTCTTTTCCTCCTGGAATAATTTCCCTAGAAAGTTCGGATAGTGGATGACCTTTACAAGAAATTTTAAAAGCTTTATACCAACCAAATGGTGAACGTTTCACATTAAAATTTTTACTTTTCAACTCGTTTTCAATTTTAGTTAAAATTTCCTGAGCCTTTTTTGGACTTGCAAGATCTGGGGAAAGGTGGGCATACGGGTAAAGCATAATATTTTTAACTTTTAGTTGTTCAGCTGTTTTTTCAATCTCTGATGTTGCATCTAAAACGGCTTGTTTAGGTGATTTTTCATCAACCTTTTCAACAGCAGTAAAAGCGGTTAGAACCTCTTCTAATTTATCTGTTTTTTTATCAATTTCTTCGGGTCTTTGGATTGCTTTATCCTTTACTTCATATTCAATGTAATCGCTATGAATAAGCAGGAGTTTCATGGAATCGACCTGTAAAACAAATAAATGTTCTTAAAGATAGTGGATATGTGTTATGTAAATGGGGGAGGCGGCGGAGGTGTTTAACACCGCACCTAAAAAATTTTTAGTTATACTAGCAATCCCATCTCTCCGCCTGAAAAATGAATATGTTTTGTAATATAAGAAAGTTTCGGAAAAGTATATAAAACTCATAAAACTTGATATTTTCTTACCAAAAAAAACTGTTTTTTAAAAGGAAATTACCTTAAAATATTTCAGTCTAAAAATCCCAGAGCTTCTTCGATTCTTCCCATCTCAATACCTGTAGTAAGATTACCGATAATTGCACCCTTCGTATTTGCAACAAGCCCACTTCCAATCATTGGTACACCATGATTAACTGTACCAATCATTACATTGACATCAAATAAAATTTCCAACTTTCTCTTCTCTTCATCAGTAATTTTAGGGTGACAAAGACAGCCTTTATTTGTAACTACCGCAGCCATGCCGATAGTTTTAAGAGAAGCGATAGTACCTTTTTTTACAGAAACACCAAGAGTTTCCCCAATTTTCTTCATTGAATAATCCCTAATATCAGGGTGTATGAGTGCTCCGTAATCATTTGCCAATATGTCATTACCTGCTGCATTAATTACATCTTTAATAATAAAAACATCAAGTCCTTGATTCTTTATCTTATTTACAGTTTCTGTATCTGCAAAATTAGTAATTATTGCTCCTTGTGAATTCAGTGCAAGTAATGAACCAACAATAGAAGAATCAGATACACTTAATTCAATAATGTTTGCATCCAGTGCAGAAGTAATTTTATTTTTTACTTTTTTTTGTAGATTTTTTTGTAGAAATACAACAGAATCATTTGCTTTACAGTAAACACCTATGTTCGGATTTTCATTGAAATCTAATATCTGGAATTTGGATCTATATTCCATATTGGTATCTGACACAGAAAAACGAAATGTTTATATAAGATTAACGGACAACGATTAGCATGGATATGATTTATTTAATTAATTCTATGTATGATGAAAAACTCCATCTATCCAGTATTTTCCAATGTATCCTGTAAAATCGTTTCTATATGTAAGCCATTGGAATATATGAATCCCCATCCATGGATATCCTAATCCCCTACTAAATGCAAATATTGTAAAGAATGTTATTGTTTTATTAGCAATCTGTGGATATAAAATTATTCCTTTTAATTTATTATCGTGAGGTGGTATCCCTATTCCTGGCTGTTCCATGTTTCCTGCATCATCATATACTTCACAATGGTAAAAATGTCCTGGTCCATATCCTTCTACAATCCATTCATATGGATCCTTGAAATCGGTAAACCATAGTTCAAAATCAAGCAAAAATTCGGTTCTATTTATTTCACTTGTATCATCTGTACATACTACAGTCATTTTACCTTTATTTTTTCCTATTTTCTCATAGATAATTTCAACTATACTAGGCACTGTTTGATCTATGTCAATAGTAAATATATGGTGTGTTTCTTCATTTCCAGCATTATCGATTGCATAGTATTCAATTAAGAGGTCATCTCCATCCTCATTTATTATGAATGTGCCATTATTGCCTGGAATAGTTTGCCAATTCCCATCTTGAATCCTGTATTCAATTCTATTAACTCCAGACAAATCATCAGTAGCATTTAAAGTGACTTCTACATCACTAACATACCAACCATTATCTCCATTGGGTTCCGGAGGGTCAAGCGAACAAGTTGTTATTGGAGGAATTGTATCATCAAAGGATATGATGTTTCCAGATGATGGATTAATCATCATTCCAATAAATAACAGCATTATAGAAATGGCAATACATATTCTTTCCATAATTTACCTCCTTTCATAATACCATATAAGTTATACTATATATATTTTCGTAACAGTTAAACAAATATATCATTATTAATAACTATATTCAAATTGATTTATTGTTAGGGACGTTTTCTAATTAATAAAGTTATAATAATAATTATAGTACTTAGAGTTATAACAATTAATAATAGAATTAAAACAATTGGATTAAATCCAAACGCAGATGCGCCCTCCATTGTACCTCTTACTCTTACTGTAAAAGTTATTTCATATGTATCTGTTCTCAATTCTTGTCCTGTAGCAGCCCCAATATATCGGCCATAGACTTCAATACGAATGTCTTCCTGTTCGTTATAATAACCAGGTTCATATGGAGGTTGAATTTGGAGTTGAACTGTTTTCGTTGGATCCTCTCCTTGTAATTTTGACCCAACTTTTGTATTAGAAAGTATACTGGCACTCCAACCTTTTGGTACTTCTGTTATTCTAAAAATAAATTCTGTTTCTGCATTTCCTAAATTTTCTAAATCAATATCAAACGTGACGATTTCTCCAGGTTTTACCTTTTTATAAGTACTCTTTGGAGTTGCATCAATAATCGGTAAATAACCTGGGGTAAAAGATATTTCAGCTGTTTTAGTTGCATCTTCTATCTTATAAAAAAAGTTAGAAATCTCGTGAGAATGCATTTCTATTTCAACCGGAAATTTTTCAAAAGCAGGAGCTAGTTCATTAATTGAGAGTTCTACATAAGCTTCTTCTGATTGCCATTGAGAAGATATTGTTGGATTTACTACATTTGGTGAAATCCTAGCCTTACACCATTTGGGTGTATTTTTAATACTTAAATCTATTGTTGCTAAAGAGTTTTTAATTAAATATTTTTCAACAAAATTTGCAAATCTTCCACTGATTTTATAGCTTATATTAATAGGAATATTTACTTCGCCACTCAATGGAATAATCTGTTGTGAGGTTATTTTTTCATCATAAATTAAGTTCAAATCACTTGAACACTTAATTAATGCAGGAGATACATTATACACTAAAAAATTGGATAACAATATTAAAATGAATGTTGTAATGAAAATTGTATGGATTTTTCTTGATTTTAAATGTTTAATATGTTTTCCTCCCTTTTATTTTTATTATAATAGTAATATAATATTTAAATCCTATGTAACAGATAAACAAATATATCAGTTCCGCGTTATAATTGATGGGGGAAGATTATGAAAAAGATGCTCATCGGTAGTATCATAGCGATATGCATCCTTGTTGGTATATCATTCACCTCTGTAGTCAGCTAAAGAAGTGGAGCATTTGATGTGAAATTATCTCCATTATTCAATATAAGAAAACAAAGGGCGATAGATGAAGAGAGTGAGGAATTGAGTTGTGAGTATATTGGGAAGGGAATAGAAAATATTTTATCATTCCCTAAACGGTATTATGTAGCGGAATTAATGCAAAAGTTTGCAAATATAATTAAAAAAATGGATGAAGTAACGTTCAGTAAATTTATGGGTGTAATCATTAGTCATACTAAACAAAAAACTATCGGTGATGAAGAAATCGTATTCATTTTGAATCGCTCAAGATATCACCAAGAAATTAATGCGACAATTAATTATTTAAGTTGGAATGAGCCGTGCACAATTGATGCTTGGTTCCTTGGTTGTTTGATAATTAATATAATAATCACGATATTTGATTCGATTTACACTTTCCTACTTTGGATTAATAATATTCGACATTCTATTTCATATATTATTCCTGGTTGCTGTGAAACTTGGAATTAGATATTCTTCTTGGCTAAAAATAACATTGACAGAAATTATTTCATTCCTTATATAAGATGTGTTGGTTAGGTAAGAAAATAAATTTAAAATGTTAGTTTATACTAAAGAATCCAACCAGGTTGTTATTTCAGGAAAAATCCAACAGTTGAAACATATGTTATTTATTTTATTTCTTTGCTTTTTTTGAAGTTGTTTTCCGTTTACTCGTAGTTTTCTTTTCTTTTTTAATAGGTTTAGATTCTTTCTTTTTAACTTTGGTGGCTTTGGGTTTTTTAATTTTTTTCTTTTCTTCTTTTTTTTCGCTAGTTTTCTTTTTCTCTACTTTCTTCTCTTCAACTTTTTCTTCTTTTGGTGCTTTCTTCTTCTTTATTTTTACTTCTCCATCTACTGTAGGACTGATTTCATAATCTTCGGTTCCTGCTGCCCCCGCTCCTTCGGGCATTTCTGCCTCTTCCTTTCTAAGAATTGGTACCTTTTTTTCTTTTTCTCCCTTTAAAATCTCCCTTCTTGATTTTTTAACTCCAATCTCTGGTAATGTAACTTCTACAATACCATCTTCAAATTTTATCGCTCTAACACGAATTTTACTTGGTATCTTGTATTTTCCCTTTGACCATAATTCCCTATTCAAAGAATCATCGATCCAAATGTCGTTTCTATCTACTTTCATATGTTTTGTAAGAAAACCACGAACTTGTTTAACAGCTCTCGGAGCAGCAAGAGAAGCTCTGCCAATTTTTGTTCTTCTGAGTGGTACAATGTAAATTCTTTCGATTTCTTTGCTCGATTCCTTTTCTGCCATTAAAATCAACCTTTTTTGAGCTTGTTTCTCCGCCAATTACGCGTCTTTGGATGACGTGTAAACCGTCTACTGGTGCGGATCATAACCCATGCTGGTACTCTTCTATTGCTCTTTGTCGCTTTATTCAATCGAAGTTTTTTACCTAATGATTTATGAGTTGACATTTAAAACCCTTTTCTTTTAATTTTTATATCTCTTTTCTTTGGAATTAATTTCGAAAGTAACTCCCGTAACTGTTCATCATTTATTTTACTTTTGAGTCTACCAGATTGTGCTAACATAATGATTTGATTTTCAATATTTTCTACTATTTCAGGTCGAGCAACCTTTATTCGTCCTAAACGTTCTCTTGCTTCAGTAGTAAGAATTTTCCTAAGTAATGCTTTTTTCTGTTCTTCAAATTTCTTTTTTTGAGCTTCTTCTTCCTCAATATCCTGAGAGAGCATTTGTTGTTGCTGAAGTTCTAACAATTTTTTTTTCTTGATATTTTCCAATTCATCATCCATAAATTCAAATCCTCAGGGTCTTCCTATTGTGACTTCAACTATTTAATATTTTTTTAACTCAGGATAATAATCTATAAGATTCTTTTTAACTTCATATGCAGTATTATCCAAAAGAGAGACTCCCTTTGGTGTTAAAACACGACCCTTTCCCCTGATTTTTGAAACCAATCCCGCTTTTTCTAATTGGGTTAATGCAGTTCTAATAATTGACCCGCTACCGCCTTTTGCTTTATATGGTTTTGATCCTCTATCACATTTTCCACCATATTTGCTTTTTAAGCGTTCGATTCCTATACTATTATTGATATAGATTTTTCGAAGAATAGAAGCGCATCTTACATACCACCAATCCTTTTTTTCTGGGGGATTTTCCCTGGATGTGCTAGTTCTAACATAATCGCTCCATTCGGGGGTAACAACATCTTTTTCATTCTGTAGTTTTTTTTTCAATGCATCGATTAGATCCTTTGCGGGTACATCATACGCTGTTGTCATATAAATTCTCTTCAGTTAGATATTATTTGGAAAACGGTAATAAATCATATGTTATTTAAGCATATTGGATAACAAATTACTGTACCAGCTTTAGAATTTTAGTATCATTTTATTAATTAAAATTACGCTTACATTATATTCTATTCTATTTTAAAGGTATTCGCGTATATTTCTTACAATTAAAACAATTTATTATGATCTTGCTTCTACAAATTCTTACTCGGCAATTATTGCCTGGTATGAGATAACAATAGCAATGCTTACAAAATCTACGTTTAAATTTATTAGGTATTGGAACTAAATAACGCATTGCAATTTTTCTTGCTAAAAAAACGTATCGATTTGATAGCTCCAATTTATTATAGGAAGCACATTCTTCAGCAAGTGTAAATAAACGTTTGATACGTTTTTTTGCAATAGATTTATTTAACTTCTTATTTCCTGCTCCCCTAGGTGTCATACAAAAACACTCTTCACAAGCTAAAACAGATTATGAGATAATTGTTTAAAAAATCATTTATCTTCGAAAATCGACAAAAAAAAGAAAAAAGAAGAAATAAAAATTTTTACTTCTTCTTCAGATACGGAAGACCTGTTCTTTTATTCACACCCACGCTGTAACCACTTGGTAATTCACAAGGGTTTCCACTTTTGGGTGTCCTCTTACTAAAGAAATAAATTGTTTGCCTCCTTCCGCCCTTTAAGGTCACATCCCGCGTATATAAGGTCCAACCTTCATGTGTATATGCCATAAGATACCTCCTTATGAGGAGTATATAGATAGTAAATTTAAATTTTTCCTTATTTTTAATAAAGTTAAAATTGTACGATTAAACACTATCCTAAATTTTTATTAATATAATACTTAAAAATATTTATTCAGAAGAGAAAATTAAAATAAAAAAGCTGGTAGTTGTCGCCCACGTAAACGTATGTGTTTTTGGTTTTAAACACTTTCGAATTAATCAAATAAGCAAAAACCTTTTTGTATACAAATCAAATGAATAGTCGATACTAAATGCCAACTGGACAATTAATCTTTATTGGGCTGGGTCTCTACAATGAGAAAGATATTACATTAAATGGATTGAATGAATTAAAGAATTGCGATAGAATTTTTGCTGAGTTCTACACATCAAGGCTTGTAGATTTGGATAATAATGCTTTTGAAAATAAAATTGGTAAAAAATTTGAAATATTATCTAGAGAAGAAACTGAGAAAGGGGACAGAATTTTAAAATATGCTTTAACGGAAAAAGTAGGTTTTTTAGTTTGTGGAGATCCTATGATTGCAACAACCCATATCGATCTGAGATTAAGAGCAATAAAAAAAGGTATCAAAACAAGAATTATTCACAATGGTAGCATTATCACTGTTGCACCTGGACTAATTGGTCTCCAAAATTATAAATTTGGGAGGATAACCACGCTTGCATTTCCAGAAAAAGATTACTTTCCAATCAGTCCATATAATATTATAAAAGAAAATAAGAAAATCGGATTACATACACTTGTTCTTCTTGACATTCAAGCTAATAAAAATATTTACATGACTGCAAATCAGGCCATTTCATTACTATTAAAAATGGAGGAACGACAGAAGGAAAATATAATAAACAAAGATGATGTAATCTGCGTTGTTGCCCGTGCCGGATCACCAGATTGTGTTTTACTTGCTAATTCAGTTGACGTTTTATTAAATAAAGATTTTGGACCACCATTGCATACATTAATCATACCAGGAAATCTCCATTTTATGGAAATTGAGGCTTTAGAAGTTTTAGCAAATTTACCAAAAAGAATTAGTAAAAAATTACAAAAACTATAATAAGCTTTGATATTATTCCGCACTAAAGGGGTTCGGATGCCACAAAAAAACGATTCTATCGGAGTTATCTACGGTGATGTAGGGTCAACCGAATTTAATTTTACAGTTGATGGGTATAATGTAAGGAAGTTTGACTATGTAGCAGCACCACATAAAGAAGGATACGTACTTGCTCAAGTAATGGATATAAAAAGATATTCAGATTTTAAGTTTCAAGAAGCAACCATGCTTCAAAATAAAGAGGAACTCCCGTTTATAAAAAGTAATCTTTCTGCATATGCAGATGTAATTGGATATAGAGATAAAAGGGGTCTTTTACAAACACCACGAACTCCTTTTGAAGCAGGTAGTAGAATAATGCCTGCAGGTGAAGATATAATAAGGCATGTACTTGGTCTTTATTCCGAGAAACAAAATGGAGCATATCTTGGTCTTCTTAAAGGACTCAATTTACCCGTTTTTTTAAACATAGATGCTCTTGTTCAAAAGCATATCTGCATATTAGCAAAGACAGGTGGGGGTAAAAGTTATGCTTGTGGAGTCTTGGTTGAAGAACTCCTGAAGAAAAAAGTTCCAATGGTTATCATTGATACTCATGGTGAATATATATCACTTTCAAAACCCAATAAAGATAAAAAAGATCAAAAGAACATGGATAAATTTAGTGTTAAACCGAAACAATATTCTGGACAACTTGTTGGATATTCCCCGCTTGGAAGTAAATCAGATATTAGACATTTGACTTTAGATGGTATGAATCTTGAAGCCCGTGAAATCATCGATCTTCTTCATGCAAAACTTTCAGGTCCTCAAATTGGAGTTCTATATCAATCAATTAAAGAATTAAAAGAATTCAAAGATAAGTACACTATAAGAGATATTATTGAAGCAGTTAATCGGAGTAAAAGTAATGCACGGTGGAATGTCATCGCATCACTTGAATCACTTGACTCAATCGGTGTTTTTTCTGAACATGGAACATCCGCTGGTGAACTGGTAAAAAAAGGAAAATGCTCTGTTATAAATATGAAAGGTGTTCCACCAGACATTCAAGACGTTGTCGTTGCACGTTTAACAAAAGAGTTATTCGACGAACGCAAAGCAGGAAAAATTCCTCCATTCTTACTTATAGTAGAAGAGGCTCATAATTATTGTCCTGAACGTGGATTTGGTAATTCTGTTTCATCAAATATGTTGAGGACGGTAGCATCTGAAGGTAGAAAATTTGGTATGGGTTTATGTGTAGTGAGTCAACGTCCTGCAAAGGTTGATAAAAATATCATTTCACAATGTAACACAAATATTATTCTAAAAGTTACAAATCCAAATGATCTAAAAGCAATAATTCAATCCGTTGAGGGTTTAACAAATCAGACATATAATGAAATACAGAGGTTACCGATTGGAATTGCATTGATATCTGGTGCTTCTATCCAAATCCCAATTATGGTTGAGATACGAACAAGGGAAACTAGTCATGGTGGTAAATCAGTAACCGTTTTTAAAAACGGTGAACCAACAGATTTTAAACCAAATATTCCAAAAATGCCCCCTCCTCCTAAAAGAGAACAAAGTACACCTACCACAACATCAGATTCTACTGATCGTAATGTAACTTCAAAAGCACTTATTGTAAATAGAGTAGCAAATAGACTGGGATGGGTTACAACTAAAGATCCTGAGGAAACAATAAAACAATTATCGGAAGAAGCACAAAAAATGAAGGAAAATGTGTACAAATATCTAGAGTCACTAGCTAAACTTGGTAAAAAATTTTGCCATGAAAACAATCCAGACTGTCTTAAGTGTCCAATGAATACTGGTTGCCCATATAAAACCTCAAAACCTAAAAAGAAAGGATTCTTTAATAAATAAAAGAAGATCATATGAAGAATAAAAAAATAATTTTAATCATTACTGCCTTTTTACTATCAATTTCAGTATATTCTGGATGTATAGAATTTTTTCAAGATGTTCCAACGACATATAAATCGTTTCCAACACAATTAAGTTATGAGATAGATTATGGCTATCGAATACAAATTTCTGGTACAGGTAAATATGAAGTTAGATATAGATGTGATATCCCCGAGGTACTCAGGGGAGTATTATCATATGATCTACTGTATAAATCTGATTACAAAACTCTACCATTATTGAACAATAGCCATATTAGCTGGAATATATCGGGAAGAGATAATGCTCAATATGAACTAGGGATAACAGCAAATATTACTTCCGAGAGTTTTTTAGTTCCGGATTTAAATGGAGAAAATGCACTTACAATAGAAGAAATCAAACATAATCATCTTGAAATTGTGAAACAATATTGTAACGCGCAGGTAATGGAACATACTGCTTTTATAGATCCTGATAATTCTAACATTAAAACTATATCCAACAATGTTCTAGATCAAGTAGTATCAAACAACTCATTTATTGGTGCAAAATCACTTTTTATCTGGTTAAAAGAAAATACGAATTATCAATTACATGATGGTCAAGGGGATGTTCAACCAGCTGCATTAACTCTTCAAAAAAGAACTGGAGATTGTGATGACCTATCATTTCTCTATATTTCATTATGTAGGGCAGTTGATATTCCTGCTCGATTCATACGTGGTTATCTTTTACAGGAAAGTAACAATGGGGAAGTAACAGCAACAGCTCATGCATGGGTAGAGGTTTTTGTTGGTGGATTAGTAGGTAATGAGGGATGGATACCTGTTGAATGTGCATGTTGCGCATCATCGATAGAGATAGATATAAATCAAAATTTTGGAATAGAAGATGCTTTTCATTT
>CAYGAC010000027.1:0-5308 GCA_964347865.1 uncultured Thermoplasmatales archaeon | reverse complement strand
GTATTTTGTGTAGATCATAATACTATTAATGAAACCACACCACGGATAATCAACAGTAGTGAGCAGCTTGCCCTTGACCTGATTTTCAACGGCCTAGTGAATACGAATAATCTTACACACGGAAACGGAACGTATCGTATCTATGCAGCCTTTAGAAATCCAGATGGTAACATTCTGAAATGTAATGATGAAACCGAACTGGTAGCAACATACGAGTTCACAGTTACCTTTTAGTAAGTTAATAATCGAGTCAGGCAAAATAAAGCCTGATTCTCTTATACTATTTACATCGATGCCTATGAAAAATCTGGTGTAATACCAAGTTCAAACATCGAATGGATCAACACAGTAATATTATATGCAATTATCTTGCACAGCATCTCATTCTCCTGAGCTATACGATTCCTTGATTTGATATTCTCACCGAATTTCTTTTTAATAGCTGCAAAAGTAGATTCTGCATTATCTCTTTTTATATTTTGAATCTTAGTAAAATCTTCTATTAATTCGTTATATTCCAATTGCATTCGTATTAAAAAATTAGTATATGCTCTAGCTCCATATCCACAACCCCACTTCGTCCTAATCTTATCGTCCCACATTAAAAATAACTTAGGATTTACCATATGCATGATTTTGGATGGTGATGTCCATCTTAATGCATTACTAAATTCTGAAAAAATAATTTCATTTATGTCTTTTAATCTCAAAATTTCTTTTTCTGATGAGATTTTATTGCCAAAATCTATAGTAGTAAATTTATATTTATTTATCATGAAGAAATACTTTTGGCAATTTTTTCCAGCAGAAATATTTACTTCAATAAATCTCCCTTCTCCCATTTGTTTCTTAAGTTTTCCAATAACACGATCCATTCTTCCCCATTCTTTTAGAAATTTAATAACAATGTCTATATCTTTTTTATATAGGTTTCCTTCGTAATACTTTTTCCATACTGGATTGTTTTTCCATCCAATATATTTGTTTTCAATTTCTTTTCCAAATCTATTAATATAGAGATTTATTATTTTTTCAAAATCATGCCATTTCATTTTTTAACCTAAATATAATAATTAGAGTCAAAATCAAATATTTTATACTTTAGGTGCAAAATATAGACTTTAAGTTCAAAATGGACTTTAGGTGCAAAGCCACATAGAGGCAAGGGATCATCCTGAATATTATGTTATATACACATTTGAGGTCGTCAACGTTGATGATAACTGTAACGCAATAGGTAACGATACATTCACAAAGACCTATGCTGCTGACCTTGCTTACGACGAGAGTGGAACTCTTTCTGTTTCTGTTAGTTTCAACCAATCCCAGCAGCAAGCAGGCACTCAAACCTTGGTTTGTATATTTGGATCTTATGTCCAAATTAATGGTACTACTGAAGCAGTGAACTTTTCATGTACTGCTCAAGATAGATGTGTTGTTGCTGTGGATTTTGCCGATCCGGGAGATGTTCCTTTGTTTCCATTATATAGAGAAGAAGCAAACAATAATTTTCCCTGTATGTGGTCTTGGATACCCGGTTGGAATGAAAGTTCGAGATTTGCCGACGAAGAGTCCATGCTGATGAACATAACTTATTTTTATGAAAACAATGGTACAGTGTTCCCTCCACCTGAGGGTAATGAAGATTGGTATCTTGGGAATCTTAGTTTTGAATTAGGGTTTAATGGGAGAATAGACAGCAGCACGAAGAATTTTGTTGTGGGTAACGATACAGTCAATTGGTCAATTGACCCTGCCACTAATGTTTCAGAAGGACTTGCATATTGTGACTATTATATTAATCCCCATGGTGCTGAAAAACCGCGACATGTCCGCTTCCGGTTACGACTTTGGGCTTCTGAACCATCAAATAAACCAAAAATAGGTGATGGTCAAGAAATATGGCGTCCTGGTGATAAACAAGCAGGAGAAATCGAAGCATATGTGAAAGCTCGCAATAGCAGCGATATTCCTCCTAAGGATGGTAATATTTCGGTTAATGGTTGGTATTGGGCCACGAACTTAGTTACTATAGGGGTGCAACTAAGTAATTATGCAAATTACAAGATCCACGTTGATCCAAACGCAAACCAGAGCGTCACCGGAGGAGGTAGTTATTACTGGAAGTTTTCATGTGCATACCAAAATGAAACATCAAATGACATTTCTGTTTCTTACACGAATCAATCAGGTATTACAACGGTGAAACCGGATATATCTAATGTTTTAAGCGTGACTAATGGAATTATCTATTCCTTTGCAGGTGACTGTGGAAATACGAGAATTGAGTTTGTAGTATAGAATATCAAGTAAGAGCTAAATCTATCTAAGCGGGATGCAGAAGCATCCCCACTTTTTATTTTCTGACAGGGACTTTTTAATTTGAAATCATAATATTTAAACCTACCTAGTTTTTTAAATCACAGGTATAAACAGGGGTTTTAGTTTTTAATTTGCTTTTTCATAAGTTATAAATATTAGAAGGTCAAATTAAAAAGTCCCTGACAAAAAAACCTTAATTGTGAAAAAATATATATAGTATTACGATTATTAAATAAAATTGAGAGTTCAAAGGAAAGACTTTAGATTGGGGGGTAATAGATGAAAAAGAGCAGAAATAAAATCCTATTTGCTAATATAGTAGTCTTATCGCTTGTTTTAACGTCTTTTCCAATGGTAACTGGGGAAAATTTGCCAGTATTTAGCGAGAACGTTTTAGTTGAAGGAAAACGTGCATCTGCTAACATGGACAAGTTAATCGATAACGTGGAAATAGAATGTGTTGGATTGATAAGTTTCTTGGATCTTCTATTAGCCATATTAAATAATCCTGTTTACTATATAAGGATTAGAATTTCAAATTCGAATGATAAAGCAATAAATATCAAACAACATATCACGCTTACTGCAATAGATGGGAGAGTGTTGGATGATTTCGATGATGATATTTCTCATCCGATACCAAGGGAGTATCGGGTAACCACACTTTATTTCACTCGTTATGATTGGCAAGATTTTGATTATATGTGGGGTCGGTTCAATATAACTCTTGAGTTTCGCATACTGGAGGATGCGTCTGGATTGAAACTGGTGTTCCATGGTTTTATCTTCAACATCGGGGCAATCATATTCAATCCAAAAGGAGAGGTCTTAGATACTTACCCGTGATGTGTAGATAGCTATAATTTAATCCTTGTATCAAGGTTTAGGTTTATAGAGACCGTTAAAAGGGATTTGCACAATAATATCTGTGTTTTGATTCAAGAATACTATGAAATTGATATAAAACTCGATTATAATAAATGTGCAAAACACCTATTTATTGTGCAAAACAAGCATTAGCAAGGTTTATTGTGCAAAGCCAAATTTGTAGATAGGTATATATATGCATGTATTACTATATTTATAATTATAATGATTATGAAAAGAAAAAAAATAATAATACTAATGATTAGTATTATTCTGATTATTACTATCCCAGCATCATCAGCAAATAAGTTTTTAGACAACAGAACTACTATTTACTTTGCTAATGCACATTTAGATTATTCTAAAACTAGAACAAATTTCTATTACGTGTTTTCTAAGGATATTGGGTTGAAATCAATAGGAAAACATTATTATTTTGATGCGGATTTAGATGATTTTATACTAGAAATTGTAGTTAATTATACAACTGAAATGAAATATAACAACATCAATATTCCCTTCAGTGTATTAAGACCAATCATCGCCTTTGGATTGAAAATTGAACATTATTCTGATTATCAATGGCAGATACTACATTTAAAACATTTTGGTAATGATAATCGACAGGGCAATGTTTCAGTAGAAATACCTTTTGACATGGATGAGATTAAGAAAGGAGATACATTTTGTTTTGATCCAACTATTGCAATTGTCGGTGATCCAAAAATATATACCTCCAAAGACTTACAATTCAGAAAATCCACCTCATTACTATTACGTTTTTCCTACAATATACCATTTCTCAATAAATTTCTATTAGAAAAAAAATTACTGCCCTATATTGCAGAACATAATTGGGCGGGATTGTATGATGATTTACCGAAAATCTATATTGATTTTGAATGATTTTACATTATTCCTCTCCAGATAAAAAATGGAAAAATAACCATGAAAACAAAAGCTATATTAACTATATGTATACTCCTTTTTGCTGGATTAATGAGTGCTCTCTCTATCGGGAGTTGTCGTATTATTAGTAATTCTATCATTTATGTTGATGATGATAATACAGAGGGCCCTTGGAATGGAACTCTTGAATACCCATATCAATACATACAAGATGGAGTCGACAATGCCATTAATGGCGATACTGTCTATGTTTTAAATGGAACATATCTTGAAATTGTACTTGTGAACAAATCAATTAATTTAATTGGCCAAGATAGGAACAACACCCTTATCGAGGGGAGCATATGGGTATCTGCCGATTGGGTGAATCTGACTAAATTTACTATTCAAAATAGCTCATCCAGTGGGGTAGGCATATGGGTTACTTCAAACCATATTACAATTCATCAAAATACAGTTACAGATGTTGGAGGAGGTATTTATCTAGATGATTCTTCTTATAATATAATATACGAGAATCGTCTTATAGGAAATTGGCGGGAAGGTATTTTTCTATGGAGATCATCGCATAATGAAATTTTTGAGAATATAATATCCGACAATTGGGACGTAGGTATTTGGATAGGAGGTTATTCATCCATGAACAATATCACTAATAACATCATCAATAATAACGATAAAGGTTTCTTCACATTTGGATTCAACAATACATATATTTTCAACAATACAATAAATAACAATAAGGGTGAAGGACTCTGTTTATCTGACGTTAAAAACAGCATTATTAGTGGAAATGATATTATCAATAATAAAGGCGAAGGTCTTCTTCTGGATCATTGTAAATACAATATCGTTTATAATAATAACTTTACAAATAATGGTATAGGTATCAGTTTGAGCCATTCTCCTAAAAATAATATTACGTTCAATACCATCTCAAACAGTACATTTGGTATATGGCTAGCTCTTTCATCTGATGATACGATTATTTTTAAAAATGCTCTATTAAAAAACATACGAGGATTATATCTTAGTGATTCTTCACAGAATGAAATTACTTATAATACATTTGGTGAAAACAAACTGGATGCTTTTTTTGTAAATTGCGATAAAAAACCTTTTTTTGATAGTAATTATTGGGACAAACCAAGACTACTACCCAAACCAATTTTAGGAATTAAAAAAATATTGGGATTTTTGAAAGGTTTTT
>CAYGAC010000026.1:0-7579 GCA_964347865.1 uncultured Thermoplasmatales archaeon | reverse complement strand
ACAATTTACTATAAGGGATTATGGAAATATTAATATTATTTAATTATTGAGGAAGAATGTGAGGAGAGAAGTACGTATCAAGATGAAATCATCTTTTTCCCATTATGAAGCGAATCTTTTTTCTTCTCTCCTTTTATCTTCCATCCTGGTAAAAAATCCTTAATGGAAAAATTTAATACCGCATTAAGAATAGGAAGCATATCCTAATTAATATTGTGGGAGTGGTGGATGAAACGTAAAGCCTGTATAATTCTGTTTATTGTAATAATGGCAGGATTTTTGCCTTCTCTTACTCATTCAGTTTCCGCTCAAAATGGAGAATCTGTAAAAATCCATACGGTAGGAGAAAGTATAAGGACCCGTTTCGACAAACAGGTACTTGTTGCTGGAATATGGCATTATTTTAATGTGACAATAGATAATGAAGATTTTCAAAAACTAAGTTTGAAATTCTTTACTGGTGAATCCATAGTTGATGAAGAAGATAGAGATGAAACTAACTATTATGAATGGCAATACAATAAAGATAATGAGCCACCATGGATTGACGTAAAAAATTACGGTGGCCGTGAATATATTAATACTACACTTTCAACAAAAAATGAAACCAGCTACAATTTTTGCATAGGTATAAAAGACACTTTCCAGTCCCAACCAACATTCAGTCATAAAAACTGGACATTAGAAGTATATAGCGATGAAAATAAAATACATACTGAAACAGTCGTTGTAGAAAAACCGTATATTGGAATTGCAAAAACACATGGAGATATTATTGTTTTTAATATTGACCCTTTTACTAATATGGATGCCTTGGGTCATGATTATCTCAGAATTGAAAACAGAGGAAACATTCCATTAAATGTAACAGTTGATTATGCATCACATAAGGATATTCTTGAATTCGTCGATTATTATAAAATATCCCCTTACAGTAGTGGAACATTTGATGGTTTAGTCATTCATTCAAAAGCATGGCCACCTGGTAAAATGGATATATCTGGTGTTGTTAATGGTGAGGTTGCAAGCTCTTATATTATCCCTGTAGCTACTTTAACGTTTGGAACATCACTCGGAATCGATGCACCAATATTAAGGATTGTTTCAGCTCATGCCAATTATGAACTAATTGAGGAGTTTCCAGGAGATATTACCTTCCAGTACCTAAAAACATTACAGATGAACGAAGGTGAAATAAAAAATATAACCACCTATATATCTGGAGATGGGAATATAAAATTCGACGTTAGAAGTGAGAATATCACGATCTTAAAGGTTTTTAGTCAATATGAGGAAGTAAACACTCCGTTTTTTATATCCTCCACTAATACTTCAGAACATATTGTAAACATAAGAATAGAGGCTATAAAAGAAACAAGTAGAGCTAATCTTCATTATATTATAGAAGTTGCAGGAGAAATATACGAATATGACACTAAAATTACCATTAATCCACCTCAAACATCACAGGGAGAAACAATTGCATTAGATTTCCTACTTACCATAATAATAGCAGGAATAATTTTCCTAGTCATAGGGTACATGATAACTACCCACTTAAAATACAGCAGGAGGTAACTCTCCATACAGACAGCAACGCTTTATTAATCCCGTAAGATAGATAATATTACAATAACATATTTAGAAATCTCTAACAATTCGGTTAAGATAATTAACCGAAAGAATTATGTATCTTGATCATTCCCTGATAGACCAGAACAAAATAATTTTCAATGGGTTTTTTCCAATATTTTTTCTTTTTCCTAATTAGGAATAAGTTACAGGATATTCTCCAGGATAAAGATCAAGTATTGTTGGACTCTGTTGCATGGGAATCTTATTACACCAAAATTCTGCATAATTAAAAGATTCCTCTGCAGAGTTTATTCCATCACCATTTCCAAATGGGAAAAAATCAGCCTCTCCGGAGAATCCACTTATTAACAGCGCTGAAAAATCTGATCCCCATGACACTTCGTCTTCCCTACAACCCATCAAGACCACTCGACCTTGGGTTGCAAGTTCTCCAGCAAAACCTTGGACAAAGGATTCAGCTGTATACTCTTCATCTGTAGTTCCAGCAAGCATCGGCTCATCATTGAATCCACCAGCATGACAACTATCAACAATAAGACAAACCCCTTTTGATTGTAATAAACTAAGGAAAAAATTCAACAGATCATCCCAAATGAAAGCATACCATTTATCAAAACCATGATACATAGTAAGAGCTTCATCACATCCGTCATCCTCATCTTTCGGTGGGAGATCTACAGGACCTGACAAACCATACACCGGTCCACCATGTGATGTTAAATATATAAGAGACATATCGTCGCTATCTTCGTTCCCTATAAGCCACAGCAGTTCTAAGATTAACCGTCTACCGGTGGCTTTACTCCCAGTAACTTTATGGATGTGATCTTTCTGCCAATTAGGCGAAGCTACAAGAACATCGTAAAGATTTTCTGCACACGCAAGCATAGATGGACGGTCCTGATCAGGATTGTTATAATAGAAACCAACTGCAAAGATTACAGCCCAGTATTCTGTATCTCCATCAATTGAAACAGCAGTATCTAAAGTGAAACTTGTTTTATCATTAATCTTATGATAATCAATTCCTCCAGCTCCGATAATTGATGGAACAACGTTTGCTCCAATAAACAGGGCAACAATCGCATAGGTAATTCCATTCCTAATTTGAGGTTTATTTTTCATTTCTATAACACCTCTATATCATATGGTTCTTTTGCAGGATGCCAATCAATATTAATCCAGGGGATTGTAATATTTCCATGTTTTATTTTTCCAAAAATTATCTTTGGTAAGATATGTGGACGATTCCAGTAGTTGGAATCCCATACTGTGTTATTACAATCTGAGAATAACGCATTTCGCTGTTTATTATCTTTGAAATTATTACATCTAATCTCGGTTTTTAATGAATTTTGTAACCTTATTCCGTTAATATTGTTATCTATACTGTTCTCGGATACTAGGGTATCGGAAGATGAAACAATATTGATACTTATATGGTTCGTTGTAAAATGGTTTTCTGAGATAGTAATATTTGATGTTTCTTCTGTCTCGACTCCATAAGTGTTGCTTGTTATGTTATTTTTTAAGATAACCGTGTTTTTTACACTCCGAAGGGTGATACCCCAACGGCTGTATGAAATTGTATTATATGCGATAATAGAGTTAACAGAATCTGAATCTTGTATACCTCCCCCAACTAAATTATTACCAATAATCTTATTATTTGAACCCCTAATTCTTATACCTTCGTATCTCACCGTGCTGATAATATTTTCTGAAATGAGATTGTTATCTGACAGATCAAGAGTGATTCCGGAATCGCATTTTTTAATCGTGTTACCTGAAATGTTAAATCCTGCACAGCTATGAAACCTGATACATTGATCTTGATATATGCCAGCAGGGTGGTCAAAAGTATTACCCGAAATTATATTATTATTGTGGTGAGAACCTTTTATTGCCGTTTCTTTATTATTAAAAAAAATGTTATCTTTTATAGTGTTGTTATTTCCTGAAAAATACATGGACACACCATTATCATTATCAATTATGATATTATCTGAAATAGTGCAGAAGCCAAAATCAAAATCAATTTTAATACTAGCATTGTTCAGACCACTGCTGTTTTGAAGGGTAATCTCTTTTATGCTCACATTATTAGAACTAATAAAGATGATATTTCCTTTTCTTTTAGCATCCATAACTGTAGTGCTTCTATCTTCTCCGATTAAACTGATACTTTTGTTTATTTCAACATTTTCATAGTATGGCGATGAATCATCAAATACGAATACAGTATCACCATCTTCTGAATCGTTGATTGCATCCTGTATTTTCGTGTAGTTCCCAGGCCCACTTCCACCGACATAAAGAGTATTACCTAAAGGAAGTTGTATTAGGTTATTATTTAAAATCGGATTCCCTGAAACAGGAAAAATTGTAGCGATCAAAAGCGTACAGATAAATATTCCTATCAATTTATTTTTCATTTTTCCCCCTTATAGATAAAGAATCCTGATATATATTAAATAATACCAATATTTATAATAATTATGGTAGAACATTTGCAATATACACATATATTTAGTATAAAATACTAACACTAGTAATAAACCACTATTTTCATTACAGACAAAGATAATTTAATCAAAACTTCTTATCTGATTTTAGAAATCAATATTTTTGATAAATGTTTTGTTATCACTTACTAGAAAAGAAGATGTATAAAAAATTATAGAAAATTTGCATTGGTGAATTGGTGAGTGTCGGAAGATAAAAACACGGTGTTTAATAAAAGGTGGTGAATAAAAGGGTGTTTTGACATTTTACCACAACAAGTATATATAACATTAGTAACACAGTATAACATATGTATGCAGGTAAAAAAGTATTACACGGTTCACTTAAAAACGATCCAGAATGGGTAAAAGAAATAACAGATTATGTTAAAACAGATAAATTAAATCTTACAGATAAAGATAAAAAGTTAATTCGAGAACTTTACTTTGAATATCAAAGAGACGGATTATCTCCAAAGGATGCAATAAGAAAAGCAAAAGAAACTATTTTATGTTTTAAAAAATAAATTAGCAAGGTAACATCGCACTCTAAGTTTATTTAAAACCTTTAAGATCCTATTTTATTCTGTTTCAATTTCTAGTCATCTCTTTTATCATCCTATAAAACCGTTGGTATCGGTTAATGCGATTAACCGAAACCACTATACGTATGATTTTGTCAAAATGAAATTATAGTGTTGGACATAAGTCATTTCATCATTACTTCAATTCTCAAGTTTAGATAATCAAACATGAAATATTTATGTCGATCATGATTATTTCACATCGGCTACAGAATCCTCCTAAGGCAGATAACTCCAAAATTGGGTGAGTAACAAAGTGGTTACCTTCGAGTTTTTGCCAAAAATATCGTCGAAAAATTCGTCATTTTTTCTTACCCTTTTCTCTTTTTTTAATTAGTATGTAATAGAACTCTATACTACTAATATATAAAAATATATAAGATTGTAACGAGGATGATAATTATAATAAGAAATACATTAACAAAAAGAATATGCACGTTAGTAAATATGATAAAATGTGTCTTATTTTTGGTTAGAATAAACACATTATTACATGTATTAATTGAAAATTATTCGAAGTTTGTTTGTGATAACAATGACTAATAAAATATCACCGAAGATTAGGCGAGAGGAAATAAAAACTCTAATCTCTGAAAAAGGATTTGTTAAAATTAATAAATCCGCTCTTGGCCGAAAGTATGGTGTTTCTGATGTGATGATAAGTAAAGATATTGATATAATATTAAATGAAATTCCAGATAAAAAGATTGAAATAATAATAAAAAAATTGCATATTCAACTCATTCATGCATTATATGTTGCTGAAACACTTCTTGAAAGTAGGGATGAGAATATCCAATTGAAAGCTGTTACTGTAATGGTAGATATAATTGAACGATATATGAAATTTTTACATATTTACTCTAAACAACCAGAATTACAAAAATTTGAAATAGAAATCGTAAATTGATTCTTCGTAGATTTTTTTTAAAAGTTATTTGTTTACTGTGTCACAATTAAAATTGCAATTATTGATAATATCAATGATATTACACCTAAGAATATTTCTTGAATCCTTCTACTTTCTCGTTTAATAATATCTAATTCTTCCTTTAAATCATGAATGCCGCCTACTAATGTCTTAGGAGGAAGATAATGAATAATTCTTTTTTTATCTTGGTATTTTCCTTTATATGGAAGAGTAGGTTCGATTAATTTATAGAACTGTATTGTAGCATAATGCTGACCTTTTTTTAACAAAACAGGCGCATTTGATGTATTAAATAAAAGACAAAAAAGTTTACCTTTAAATCCAGGATCTACTTGAGGACCATTTGATAGGATCACACCCTGACAAAATAAACTTACTGGTAAATCAAAATTTCCTGCAATATCACTTGGAATATCTACATCTTCTTTACTTGTAACAATTGCATAATCGTAAGGGGCAATTAGAATGAACGGATCCTTGTCTGTTAAAATATTAATTTTTCCTCCATGATAGTATTCATTACCAAGAGAAAGATCATAAGAAGCTCCTTTTATATTTTCAATATGACTTATCGTTTTGGTTCGATAATGAAAACTTATGGTGATGAAACTATAATCTTAAAAAATGCCACAGGAGCGTTTTTCCTTGGGGTATTCACTAATAGACAAAGATTATTTCCGCCATTACTTATAATCAGTTGTCATGCGGAAAAGATATGGATTGGGTGGGATTAAGAGAAAAATCTAACACTGCCACTGTTGTTTTTAGCCAGAAGAATCTTTTACATTATAAATTACAAATAATTGAATCAGGTACAAATACACTTATTAGAAAAACACTAAGTAATATTATTGTAGCTAAGATAATTTCTCCTGGTGGAGGTAATAACCATTTAATTAAAGCAATAGTTATATCAAATATCCAGTATAACCAACATCCTGGAACCCAAGCTCCATAAGTACAAGGACCGGTCGTAAAATCTTGTTGATTTTCCCAATTTATTAAAGGGATTCTATCAATTTCTTGTTTAGTTCTTAACTCAATGATTATATTTACAATCTCTTCATTTGAAATATTCGAGTGTCCATTCTTCTTCATATGAGGAACTAAAGATACAATATATCTATTGAATGTTGCATTATCCATCTGGCGTATAACATCAATAACCTTCTGAATCAGTTCAATTCTATTATCTCTCTTTGGAATAGATAAGATACTTTCTTCTCCCTTCCCCATATATTCATAACTCAAAACAGCGTTTTCTTCATCTATCGCTCTGCTACTTCTGATATTGAACAGTGGTGATGCCTTCACATCAGATGCTCCGCTTCTGTAACCAACGACAGAGGTGAATGATACACCAATCAATATTGCAACTGCTATGATACTGCCGATGAGTATCTTTTTATTCATATTCTACCTCCATTTCTCATTAATATGGAAGTTCCCAATCCCATCCTAATCTATCTGATATTTTATTCCAAAATGAATACCAATATTCTATTGTTAATATTAACCACAGACATCTTAAAAATAAAATAGGATGTTTTATTTCTATTATTGGTCCACCATGCCAATGAGTAATTTTAATTGAAATATCCCAAAGTATACCAGTTCGTTTCTCTCGAAAACTAATTAAAAACATAACTAAATCGAATAGTATTGGATGTTTTATTCGTTCTAATCTTTTAATTTCTTTAACATTCTTTAAATCAAATTGTTCAATTAAATCATTGTATATACTATCTTCAACTGTTTTATGTTGTATTGCATGTATAGATGGCATTAAAAGAAGTAAGGTTAAAACGAATATACTACCTATTAAGATTTTCTTTCTCATTCTCTTTTCCCCATATTCTCATAGATGTTCTGATATATAGGTTTTTCATCTAAAATGATGATTATTTACTACAAACATTCGATTTTTGTTCTGAGGGCGAAACCCATATAAAACACGTCATTAG
>CAYGAC010000025.1:0-18553 GCA_964347865.1 uncultured Thermoplasmatales archaeon | reverse complement strand
GACATCAGGCGCAGCACTTGCAACTGTGGTTGGTGTTTTAATGGAAGTTCCTGTGATGCTCTTACTCGTGAAAATCAGTTTAAAAACAAAACATTGGTTCCCTCAAAAAGAAATTAGTTATAAATGAAGAAATAAAGGAAATGTATGGAATAAAAATCTAACTCCATTATCTATATTAACCATAATAACTTAATATATATGAAGGGGGTCGACATTTTTAACAAGATTCCAAATCCTTTTTGGATTTCTTTCCTCCTCAACAAGGGGAACTCCTTTCCTCGGCCTCCTTTACAAGAATTTATATAATACTGATACATATGAATAGGTGTAGGAAAGAAGGAAGTGATTCTATAGTTCTTCATATTTTTATCCACATTCTCTTCTTTCCAATAAACAACATATTCCTTATTTTTTAATTTTATCTCGATCAGGGGTGGTAACTTTAATAAATCATTTTAAATTAATAGCTGTGGAAAAATAGTTTGAGGAGAGTTCAGAAATGAATGTTATTTATCAGGATGAGTTTATTGAATTACGAAAAAGTGACATTGAGCATTGCGTAGAATACACAAGAAAAAAATTTTCTCCTGATGCAGATACTGATAAAGAGATTCTGAATAAATTGGCTTTTCAAATTAAAGGCAATGTATTTCATCGAGTGATTTGTGATGTGTCTAAATTGGATTTTGTACATGATGCAACAAGGGAATACCTGAAAAATTTCTGTTTACCGTTTCTTGCATCCTTGGGAGCCCGTGTATTTGCAGTTGTAACAGGTGAAAAAGAAGAGAAAAAGAAATATTATCAAGAACTAGCGGTGGAAATGTCTGAAATAATAGACGAATGGAATTTACGATCTGGATTTTTTAATGATATAAGTGAAGCGAGAGAATGGATTGGTGACAAATAATGCTATGAAATAAAAAATCCTATTATTCTCCTTAAAACAAGAATGTGGAAGTTACAGGATACGAGCGTCTAAATGATATCACATTTTGATGTTTTACATCTATTAAACACCAATTACTAATAAAATCTTTCGAATCGAAATTCCGGTACTATATATTTATAAATAAGGAGTTATCTCTCTCCCCGATCTATTGCAAAATTCCTGAATATAAAATCATGGAAAAAAAACTGATTATAACCTTCCTGTGGGATACTTTGATTTTCATAAAAAACAAGTTTATAATTTTCAATTCAATCGTTGGTAACACAAGTCAGGTTTAGAAAGACTGGATATCCGATATTTTCTTTGCGGATTTCCTCATTCCTATCAAGACGTAGCTATCTGATCTGAACTTACTTCAAAGTCTTCAGTTTGGCCAATTCGTCGTTACAGTCTTTCAGGAAATTCTCCAGTGTTTTATTGTCCCAGCCGTCTTGATCCGCATAAAATTGAATTTTGAGCATACCATAGTATTTCAAACGTGCCTCGTCGAGTTCTGTATTCCAGTATTTTCTAAAAATCGCCAGATGATTAGGTATCTTGCTTGTTACGTCAGAAATCTTAGATTCAGCCGTTATCATTTTTTTACCTCATCTAGTTAATAATTGACTCCTAAATTCGCACAGGTGGCTCGTATTCATAATTAAAAAGTTCGTCGAGCCAGTCAAAAACGACCTGGTTACTGCGGGTACGGTTGTCTATCTGGCAGTGATCAACGGCACCATCTTTTTCCATGGTAAACTCATAAACCAGCTTGTTTTTCGAGCTGATCAAGTTAAACCAATCCGCTGACTGAGCTCTTAGGTTATCCCCCTCTTGTTCGCTGCACAGTCCAAGTGCGGTAACGGTAGTTTTACGTACCTCGTCTTCCTTAACAGTGAATGGATTATCTTCTTCTATGAAGGCCCAATCCTGTGCACCGGAGGCTAGCGTATATTCTGAGAAACGAAGCATCATAGGGGATAGCTGTTCCATTATTTCCATGAGTGACAGACCTTTTTCGAACTGTGATAAATTATGTTTTACTGCTCGATCAAAATCATAGAGTGGGCTATTGGGAATAATGGCTTTCAAACGCTTCTCATAAATACCAACCCGGGTGGTCACGTAGCCCCCGTAGCTAAATCCGGTCATTGCCAGCCTGTCATCAATACCCGGTAGATTCTGCATGTTGTCTATCATGACCTTAAAATAAATTTCTAATTGTGGCTGTTTTGTCCAGTCGGGATACATATGCACGCAACCACGGGACCCTGGATATTCGTAGGCGATAAAATTGTAGCCTCTTTTGATGGCATCGGTACCGATCCAGAATATCAGTTCCTCGAGCGAAGTATCGTTACCCTGGGATACAATTAATGTCGGACAATCATTGTTTGGATCCGCGCGCCAATAGTAACCTGGTAACTTCCTGCCATCTAAAATATACTCAACTTTTTGGATAGTAGGAATGCACAGAGGGGCTGCTTTTTGAAAACAATTGGTGCTCCGTTTCCAACATTCATTCCAAATTGGATTACTTGGGCCACCCGCGCCATACTCGGCAGCAAAGGAATAATTCGAAGCTCGCCAATAAGCATCCTTAGCACTCGTCTTATGGCCTTTGGCGAGGAATTCGTCAGCCTCTTTTTCCAGTCTTTCGCCGAGAGCGAAGAAAGCATCTACCCAAATATCCATGTTTTCTTCATCTTGCTTCAGCCTTTCCACCACATAAAGTAATTCACCCATCTCCGCTGCGCCAACTCTCAAAGGAATGGTAAAACGCTTAAACGTCCAGTCTAGCTCGGGATCACTAAAAATACCCGGATTTGTTTGACATCTCGAGCTGTTAAACTCTTTTAATTTCTTTTTCTTTGCCATTTCTTCCTCCTTTTATTTGATTATCTGATTAATATTGCAGATACACGTCTGATAGCTATTTTTTACTTTGTGCTTTGGCAATCTCGTCATTAACGTCCTTGAGAAAAGCATCTATCTGCTCTTGAGACCAGCCCGCACGGCTGGCTGTTTGTCTGATTTTCAGAGGCTTCGCTAATTTCAATATTATATCGGGAACAGCTTTCCCCCAGTACTTCGTAAAAATCTCTTGATAGTTCGGGCACTGTTCTATGATATCACCGACTGTATTATCTATAGTAATGGTCATTCTTCGCTCCTTTACTTGTTTTTATTTTTGCGCAAGGTAATAAATCCCTATTATTAGGGCATTTAATAAATTGGTTTTTCTTTTCTTCATTCATCCGACTTTACTCTCTTTCTACTATACAATCGTAAGCATGGTATATATAATTATAATTAGTGCCGTTTATTTAGGGGTATTTATATAATCAAAAGATATACAGAGAACTATGAGAAAAGCAATTATTGAAATTGAATTTACCGATCAAATAAAAGAAATCGTAAAAATAAATGCAGTATTATCAAAAGTAGAATCAATTGAAATAATAGAATTACTAAAAATTGATTTTGAAAAAGGACAAAAAGTTTTGTTATCGAATATTATTATGAAAAAAGGTTACAAAATAGATAATATTAACCTATCTGATGTAGCAGAAATAATATCAATTTTAAAAAGAGATGGAAACAAATATACATGTTTGATAAAAGGTCAACTCCCTTTTGGAAAAAATCAAGGTTTAAGAGAATTAGCAAAAAATTTTGATTTAAACATTATTTGGACAACGCCCGCTAGATTAGCCCGGGATAAAATGGTGTTGAGTGTGATTGGAACAATTGAAGAACTGCAAAAATTCTTAAAGGCAATAAAGCTCGTAGGTACTATCAAACAAATTAGCATTCAGGACGCTAACTTTGAATGGCAGAGTATACTTTCATGCTTGACAGAAAAACAAAAAGAAGTAATCATTGAAGCAAAAAAAATGGGTTACTATAGGTATCCACGTAAAATTGATACGGATAAATTAGCGCAAAAAGTTGGAATTAGTAGATCTACAGCAATTGAACATTTAAGAAAGGCAGAATCAAGAATTATTTGCAACATTCTTTTTGGATATTAGCTTTGCCCGTAAAGTAGCCGAATTTTCAGATATTTATATAAACGAAAAGAAGAGTATCTGGGTTCCACTTACTTGCTCATAATTTGATGGGCTATTATCGCATATCACTGTTACAATAACTGATATTTTACCAAGTCCAAAGATTATACCAGATCTTACAATTAATTCCTTATCTATTCCTAAAATATGTTGTGAACCAATCTTTTCTTTGTTTATTTGACCGAAAATTCCACCAGTTACCTTTAATGTCCATTCAACATTTGTTGCTTCTGTATCTCCAATATTTTTAATTTCCGTACTTACACCAAAACCTCCAGATATTGAATGAATCTCTAAATGAGGGCCGGGTTCTCCTAATTTGTATTTATAAAATATATCCAAATCATTTATAAGATCGTCAGGTTTTTCAACATCGGTAGCATCTACCCATGTAACATGAACTGTTTTGTTATTATCTATATCTATTTTAGATAGCCAGGATAATAGGTTGCTTTCAGTAGAAACAACCTCAGTTGTGCTCCAATTACCACCACTCTCCTTAAATTTATAAAATATATCACAATCAATACCTGAACCTGTAATATCAGTTACATCCTCCCATACAATATGTATTGCCCCCTTATAATCCGTTGCTAAAGAAGGTTTACCTGAATCGTCTGTACTTTCACTCGAAACTATTTCAGTTGTAGCCCAGCTTCCATCTAGTGGTTTACATTTATAAAAAATATCCCAATCATTACCAGCACCTTCTAAATCAGTCCAATCCTCCCATGTCACATGGATTGTATCGTCAGAATCAATAGATATTGAAGGAAGCCATGAGTCTTCTGTACTCTCTGTAGAAACTACCTCAGTAGCAGTCCAGCTCCCACCTTTTGGTTTACTTTTATAAAAAATATCATCATCCAAACCAGACCCTCCATAATTTGTATGTTCACTCCAGATAACATGAACTGTTCCAGTTGAGTCAACAGATATAGAGGGAAACCAAGAATCTATTATACTGTCTTTTGTTACAACCTCAGTTGTCGACCATCCTAAAGGAGTTTTTCCAATATTTGAATTTGTCCATAATAGTTCCTTGGATGCAAAAGTATCTAGTTCAAAATCATCATTACCATTGATATTTTGTATATTAAAACTTGATTTAATCGTAATATCATTATTTGAATAATATGTATACCCGACATCATTATCCTCACCAAGAATTGATGGTACGAGGAGCATCATGGTTAATTGCATTAAAATAATATAAGTTATTAATTTTTTCATGTTTAACACTATCCATAGGTTACAAAACAGAAATCATGCACCATTGTACATTCATACCAGGAATTTCCAGCATTTACTGAAAAATAAGCAGTACCATCTGTATATGGATCACCCTGATAGTCTGGATCATGATCATAATCTACACCTGCATAAAGCCATGATCCAATTGAATCGGTATCATAACGGCAGACAATATAATATTCTTCACCTGGAATTACAGTTATATCAGGGAAATCAAAAGTCGTCCATAAAGGTTTTGGAATCACCGGAATTATATGGCAACTAATTTGTTGAGGCATTGTAAATACCTCTGTTAGATCTTCACCTGTAAGATTATTGCGAATTGACACATGGAGTGGTCCAATTTCATTTGAATTAACTAAGGAAATAAAAGTTTCAAGATCAACTTTTGACAACGTACTCTCAGAAGGAATAAATGATTGTGCCAGCCATCGGGAATTTGATATATATTCTTCGTTAAAACATTGTTCAAGATACGTTTTAGTTTGCTGCTGATCTACTATACATTCATCAGATATTGTTATACTGATTTTATCAGGAAAGACAAATTCATGAAAATTAACTCCATATTCATCTTCATTATCAAACCATATATTATAGGTACCTTCTTCACTCCAACAATGTGTTATCTCTACAATATTTCCTGAAGGATATAATGTCGTCTTTTCTTCATTTTCGTTACCCCAGCATATATTATACAAAATATCGTTTCCTTCAGGGTCTATAGAAGAAATATCAAATGTATAATCTGAATTACTATTCCCAGTTAATGGACCGATCATATCTGGTAGATTAGGTGGTAACTTCCGTGTTGTTAATCCAAGTTCACCAGAATATCCATCATAAATTTGTGGAGTTTGTTGAAAATTAAACTCCCGATTTAAAAAAGTTTGTGCTCTTGGAATTGAATAAGCAAATGCTTCCTCAGCTGAACAAATAGTATCATTATTACTATCACAAAACCCCTGAAAACCCTCCATCACTGAATACGAAAATACATTACCAAGGCTCATTTCATTTAGTGAACATGACATTAAAATAATCCGGTTCGTTGTACCGAGATCCTCTAAAAATTCTTCCATCCATTCTGAAGCAGCCATCATATTATGATTAGAACATAAATCAGCTTTTTTAATATCAAAACCATTAGAACCTAGAACATCTGCATATTCACAATAACATGCATTAATTATTGCACATACTCCTTTAGCATCCATTCTATCAATAGCTTTATTGAGCATATCATCAGTAATCCAATGTGTTCTTAGTGGGATGTTAATAAACCAATTTCCAATACGTGTTCTAAAAGTATCATACGTCATAAGCATTTCATCACCATCTTCTTCATCTTTTGGCCATATATCTATTCCCATCCCTGGCATCCCATGGGTTGAAATATAAAAAAGGCAAATGTCATCTTCATCATCCATAAAATCTAACCAAAACAATCCTTTCATAATGTTAAACCATGTTGCATTTTCTCCCGTTAATACACGTATATGATCTGATTCCCAATGCTCTGAAACTAATAATAAATTTCGAAAATCCTTAGCAGATATGTCATTTCCTGGTAACTCAAGAGCAGGTTTATTTTTAAATTCATTACATCCAACAAGTAACGCCCAGTATTCTACACCATCTCCGGTTAATGTATTAATTGAATTTTTTTGCGCAGATTCTTCTATTGCAACAGCCTCAAATTCTATAAAAATCATTGTTAAAACAACAATGAATGATAATATATACTTCTTCATATTTTTTCCACCTGATTAATATTTATATGTAAAGTATTAATAGAAATTGTGCCGTTCATTAACGGGTGTTTATATATCTAATACTTTAAACTGCAATGTTTTTTCCTTTTTTTATTTCTATTAATAAATATTCTCTAGAAAATAACACTTTACATTAAAAATTTGAACAAAATTTAAAAAACATCAATATTTTTTATATTATATACAATTATTATTCTTTAAAAAATTAGTAATTTTACGATTTAAAATTTTTTCGACACCTGAGGCATTGCACCTAAAGTTGGTTTTGCTCTTAAAGTAGATATTTTACGCCTAAAGTCGAATATGAATCCAACGTCTGTCGTCTCAAGAAATAAAGGTTATAAAGGCAAATATATTCCCAAAATTCATTCGGTGGTTGTAAGATGAAAATTGGAGAATTTACAGAGGAACAAATTCTTGACTTAGCCAAAAGAGATTATGAAAGAGGGGATGTTGAATTTGATATTATTCCTAAAAAATGTGCCCTGCTTGTTATCGATATGCAAGATGAATTTGTTAAACCAAATTGGACACCTTATTGGGTTCCTGAAGCAACTAGACAGGTTCCACGTATAAAAAAACTGATAAACCATTCTCGGGCAAATAAGATACCTGTTATCTTTACTGTATATTCAAATACTCATAACTTTTTAGATCGCCCTAAAATTCTTCCATTTATGCCATGTCGTTTTCCAGATTTGGATATAGATCAATCTTCATTTTTTCTTGAAGGAAATGTATGGTCTGAGCTTGCACCAGAGAAGAATGAAATCGTAATTCATAAATCTTCATATGGTGCGTTTTATGATACACCATTAGAGACTATTCTTAAAAATCTTGATAAAGATACTGTGATTATATGTGGAACATTAACAAACTATTGTTGTTCTATGACAGCACGTCAGGCTTACGAAAGAAGTTTTAAGGTAGTATTTGGAAGTGATGTAACATCGGCTCATTTCCCTGATTTACATGAAGCAGAATTAAAAGTTTTAAGGAGAGGTTTCGCAAAGATACTATCTAAAGATGAAATCATTGAGAAATTATAGAATTGAGTTTTAATAGATACAGATTTAAATTCCAAGTTGAAAATTTGTATCTAAAGTATACAACTTACACCTAAAGTAATGGATTTATCTACTTTGGGTGCAAAGCCCCTATAGTGGTTTGTTGTATTAGCGGGTGTAGGGTGGTGACTGTCTTGGTTGGTGAATATCGGGTGGTATTAAGGTTTAACCAACACTTGCAAAACCAAGAACGGTATCGCAATGTGGACAGGAATACATTTCTCTACCAAATTTAAATGCTTTTTTAGAAATTTCTTCTGTTTTTAGATTATCTCCATTAACTTCTTTCTTACAATATGGACATATAGCCATAATTTCAACTCCAAAAGATGGAATAATGGTACTATTTAAATTATTAATTGTTCGGGTTGCAAAATCTTATAAATATTTAAATGTCGACTTAAAATTCCTATTTTTGACCTAAAATTAGCTACTTTTCCTTAATTTTAAGGCAAAGCTCCTAAAGCTTACTGTTAAGATGTGTAGTGTTAAATCTGTAGTGGCGCTTGTGGTAATGCAGCGCGTCCACCTTTACTATTGCGACAGATAGACTTAGGGAACCCGAATAAAGGGAACAAACCTTTGTAATTGAGTGGGTTTTATCCGTGGTAGGCCTGAAGGTACCTTTGAAGGGGCAATACACAATATGGAGGGAAAATCCCATCCATGTTTCAATGGTTCAACAACAATCAATCCCTCATTCTTAGGTACATGTTTGTCGAGATATATCCGTTTCGTCTCATGAGATCTTAATAGAAGTTTTTGCTCCCAATCCGAATTTCCAAATCGGTCATAGACGGTAATAATACATTCGGCAGTCCAGTGCTGAAGATTCATAACTTCAACGATACTATTCCAACCAGTACAATCATAATACGAGACATACTGAGGTCGTGGATCGTCACTAAGAATGAGATATGGCTGCCTCCAATCATGTTGTTCACCTAAAATACTGTCATCTGGTTCAAACACTGCTTCTCTACCTAGAGGCGCCACAGGAAGTTTTTGAGCACAATGTGAAATCAATCCTACAACCCATATCCCAATTCCTGAAACCGGGGGGGTGATTGAGCGACACCAATAATATGGAGGATCATCCGCAGGAGAAGGTGACGGATCAGGAATAGGTCCTAATGACTCACGGAGTGGAGGTTTTACCTTATAGATATACGGATTGTATTTATAGCCCTTAATGCACATACGTGTAACATTAAACTCATCAGTATTTGCAGGTAATGGTTGGGTTCCAAGCGTATCCTTTGAAAAATTAGCGTCAGCATGAACAGGGACGATCCAATCTGCTTGTGGCGTACCTTGTTTTGGTTCTGGTATCACAACAGCCCAAAATTCATTCAAATCAAAATTGTGAGAGTGCGCGATATTACTTTACGACCGGTATTCGGAGGCACTACCGATGGACGTGATTATACGTTTACACCAACTTACTGGAACATGAGCTAGTCGGAATGGTTCGATATTACAGATGATCCGAATGGTCCAGGAGCAGGCCGTTGGACTTGGAATGATGTGACAAATCTTGATTGTGACGTTGAAGCGGAAAATAAACCTGGTGGTCCTTCATTTGTGCTAGCTTGTTCTATGGTGCAAATACGTGTTACCTATACATAGTAAACATGAATAACAGGAGAAAAAGGAAGTAGAGAGGAAAAAAATAAAACGGTGGAGAAAAATTCTCCCTTCTTTTATAAATTTTAGGTGTTTTAACCAACGATTAGCATGGATTATTTTTTCTTTTTCAATTTCTATTCGTCTTGTTTATCATTTTATAAAATCCTTTGTATCGGTTAATAGTCATAACCGAACCACGGTGTTTGGTGAGGATAAAAAAAGTATTGAAAATCAAGTTTTTAATGCATTAAAAAAGGGGAGGTGGACTGCTCTATAGTCCAAGTATGTATCGTAGTATCGGGAATGCATTTGGAAACCGTTCAAACATCCAACTAAGTAGATTAAGGTTGAATGTAGAAATTTTGTTTTTCGGTTTATATATTAAACCGAACTGTTTGTTTGTATATCTCTGTTTTTTAACACATCAGACACTCATGCTAATAAATTCAATACTCATTCCCTTTTATTTTGCGCAGACGATAACCATTATCATCAGAACGAAAAATGCCGACCTTCGTTCCCACAACAGATTCTAATTTTTCTCGTGGAATTGATCCCCACGGTATTTCAACTTCCTTGCAAATTGCAAATACAAGTTTTATTTTATCCTGCTCTGGTTTTATTTCAGCTAACGTACCAACGATTTCATGAGATTGCTTTAGATGCATTTAACTCCCCTCTAACAGTACAAAAATACGAATTCATTACCCATATATAATATTTATCTATTATTTATTATAATATTAACCGAAATGGTTTTTCTCCTTAAAATTGCTCAAAATAGGTTATTTTTAACCGAAATGCTCTCCTTACACAATTTTCATATCAATCTTAACCGAAATCCCTGTAACCTTCTAATCAATGAAAAAAGGACTATATGAAATACCTTTCATTCTAGATTCTCAGGAATCAATACAGATATTCAAGTTTTCAAATTCTTATTTTATCCCGTTAATCTACTCCGAGTTGTGGTATACATGCCAGATACGAATCTCTCAGGTCCTTTCGATCAATATGGTGGTAAAGATCAACAGCTTCATGCCGTGCATCGCCACGGAGCTCTTTTACGTATTCTCGTTTCATTCCATTTCGCAATAACCAGGTGGAAAACCAATGCCGGGTGCAATGCGTGGTAAATCTATCCTGTATCCTATGGCTGCTGGGATTATGCAAACCAACTCTCGTTGCATATTTAACAATAAGTTCGAATATCGCGTTTCTGCCCAGCCTCCCTCCCCGTTCATTCAAAAATAATGCTTTCGTCCCGCTGTTTTTTCTGTTCGATCTGCTTGTCATCCAGCGTTTAAGCACCCGAGCACATTCGTCATCAAAAAAAACATCCAAATTCGTTCTCTTGGGAATGGGTTTAAGGTGAATGCACTGCTCCAGCCAATCAATATCGTCTACGTCGATATGGGATAATTCCTCACGGCGGACTCCTGTTTTTGCCAAAACAATAACCACTGCCTTATCACGCGGGTCCATGATAGAGTTCACCAGCATCCCCATTTCTTCTATACTGATCAGTTTCCTTCTAGAACTCCCGTCGTCGCTATACCGCTTTCTTTTGTACTCCCTCAAATAACGTTTGCGAAACTTAGGCATCGGTGAAGTATCGATATAATTTTCAAACTCCAGATACTCATACAAGGATTGGAGAGCAGAAAAATACCTGCTGATGGTAGAAACGCTTAATGGTTCATTATACCTATTTTTTAAGTTTTCAAGATACAACTTGAAGTTTTTCAAATCATTGATGGCAATGTCCAATAACGATTTATCAATGACATCTGAGAAAACAGTTAAGCAAGAACGATAGTTGTCAATGGTTTTTCTGGTTAAATCCATGCATTTGGCATCAGTGAGATATTCCTTGATCAGAGCTTTATTACATATCTCTCCCCGGACATCAGGGACGATGGTGGTTTTTTTCTTTACTACTCTTTCCATCGCCACCCCTTCGTGCCTGATTCGACCAATCCATATCCTTCAAGATGAGACAGTTGATTGGAGATAGATTTCACAACATCTGTTTCCGTAGGTGCAACTCCGAGTCTGGATAGTATCTCATCGTTATCGATAAAACGATTCTTGCCTTCCACACTTTTAGCATTTTTAAGAAGCGCTATCAAACCCTTGTCATATCGTCTGATTCCCTCAAAAGACATTGTTAGGAACGGCTCTGCACGATACTTCCGGATCTCCTTTTCCAGATTGTCCCTAATAATTGTTATCTGACGCAGGTTTTTTTGCAGTTCCGCCATCTCTTTTCTCAAGTTTTTGTTTTCTTTTTCTGTTTCATCCCTGCTTTTTACCACACCGTCTGATTCCTTAATCATGTCTTCAACTGTTTTGATAATCCATTTAGAAAGAGACGTTCCCTGTTCATGTGCAATCTTCTCCCATTGCTGTTTCTGTTCATGCGTCGGTAAGTAGATCCAGATAGTTCTTTCTTTGATCGTTTCGGTTTTACCCAAAATTATTCACCAAAAAATATTATACCTTATAGGTTTATAAATTTTACTAGTAAATTGATGCTCCCGTCGGGATTCGAACCCGAGTTTACGGCTCGAGAGGCCGTGATGATTGACCGGACTACACTACGGGAGCGAAATTAATATTTATCCACCTGAAGCAACTTTCAATATACTAAGTTCTTGCTCTTCGTAAAGGATATCATCCACTGGAATAGGTGTATTTCCTTTTAATACAATAATATCATCGGGTCGAAGATTTATTTTCTTTAATAAGTCATTAACTCTTGAACCAGATGATAATATAATTTTTTTTGTCAAGTTATCGGGAAAAATTTTAACTATAATCCTCATTGAATCGATACCGATATAAAAAAGTCTTTGATTAAACTTTTGACAAGTTATATCTGTTTGCTGGGGTAGCTAAGCCCGGACTAAGGCGGTAGCCTCGAGAGCTATTGGTGCTTGTCACCGCAAGGGTTCAAATCCCTTCCCCAGCGTAAATTTACCGGTAATAAACGGGATGAAATCTCTTCCACATCATTTTAAAAAGAGAAAAAAGAGTCAATATTATCGCCGAAGAGCCTTATGCTAAAGGTATAGGGTAGTATCATAAAACGTTACATTAGACAAATGCGGTTTGAATATAGTTTTACGGTGTAAAATAATGGTTTTTCTTGTCGGTTAAAAACTAATGGTTTTATTTATCAATTTATTCTTCCTAGAATTTCTCATAAAGTAGCTAATATTTAAACTATTTCTTGTACAAAATTAGTATTTATTTAACGAAAAAATATCGGGAGATAGAAACTTAATAGCACATAATTCTGATTATTTTTAGATATTAATTTTGTGATGGGTAAGAGGATTAATTTATTAGAATATGTTGATAATTCTTTTAGGAGAAGAGGGAAGTTTTGATAGCTGAAATCAAACTGCTAGCAGTTCACAATATTTAAATATAACAAAAATCATATTAGTACTGCTATATAGGGAGGTTGTTTTATTTGAATACAAGATTTATTATCTTAGTAACATGTGCAATGCTACTGATGTTGGTCGTTCCAGTAAGTGGTTCCCCTGCAACCACCAACGATGACCTTGAACTCAGAATCTTTGCAGGGCAATTCGGGTTGAATGTCGGCATAGGCGTGACATTCGAAGCATTCAACAAACGGGATGAACCCGTCAATGTGACCTTTTATTTTATGCCTCTGGTACTGAGACCGTGGCTGTGGCTATTACCGATAATTCCTTTGGAAATCCAGAGAACAGTTGGGTCATACCAAATCGTACGGGAAACATGCTATTTCCCGCCATTGAGTGTTGGTGCGTTCTATGCGTTGGCATACGAAAAATATAATTCAACGGACACTATGGTTACCCGTACGGGGTTCCACTACCGCCAACGAACCTTCTTCAACCCACCATCCGAAAATTAGGGAGGAATTAAATGAAGAGAAAATATAAGTGCTCCCATCGAGAATATATGTTTATTCCATAGTTTCCACTTAAATTTTATGATAAATGCAGGGGAAGGGATTTGAATGCACTTTTACCGGTAAATGGGACAAAATCCTTCCCCAGCGCTACATTTGGTAAAAACGGGATGAAATCCCTTAATTTAGAATTTTTTATTACAAATTGAACATTATTTAATTTATCTGTATTTAATATTATTCGAATAAAAAAAATTCTAGGGTACCTTTTTCATTTCATGGCGTAACCACCAGGTGCCACCTATAAGTATAGGAATTCCGAAGATGACTAAAACCCAGATTAATGCCCAAAGCCAAGAATATACGAGGTAGTCAAATTTCCAAGTTGCAAAAGGAACACCCCATTCTCCATCAAGGTAAACCTTGATGCAGAACACGATAAAAATCAAAAACGATATTCCTTCTCCTCCTTCTGATCTTTTATTACGTTTGCCGAAAAGATGTCCACGCTTATATTCCTTCCTTTCCTCATCAGGTATTTTTTTCCACCCTAGAGCATAAATTAGCACCATAGCAATAAGTACAGGGATTCCGACGAAGATAATTTCCCAGAAAAGTAAATGTAACAAAAAGGTCACTAGATATCCCATTGACCATGAACCTAAACTCGCTGGCACAAGACCAGTTAATTGAGCATCTCCAACAAACCATAAAAATACATAAATTGCTCCGATAATTGCCAAAGCAACTAATACTATAAATATCCCACACAATCTCCAATGATTTCTTAAGAATTTTTTCCAAACTTTTTCATCTTTTTTCGACTCAATATCCGCAATCATAATTTTTCCTCTTCCCTTTTAATTATATAACAATATTTGTTCTTAGTATTTGAACTCCATATATAACCATTTGTATTGGATTATAGATAAATTGGATTTTTATATTATGGAAAGTCTATACAACTAGTACTTTCTAGAAGGAATTCCTTGTGACTTTTTAAAAAATACGGATGAAATCCTTTTCCAACATTTCAATGAATTATGAAGATTAATTAAGGTTTTTCAACCTTAATTATGGATATCCTCCAATTTTTAGACTTGGATCACCTAATAGTTGCCATTGTTCAACCGTCTTTTGATCAATTCCATCCCAGCCATAATCATGACGCCAATATTCAAGTTCAAATGTCTTATGATGAGTTACATAGCTAGCTATTGCCTGTGTATATGCCATTCCTAATATCTGCTGATCTTCCTCTCCATATTGTCTAAAGAATTCCGTGTTTATCCAACCATCACCAGTTCCAATTGTACAAACATCACCTTCTGATCCCCATCCATATCCAGTATTCCCCATTGTTGCTATAGCACCTGTTTTTGGCATTTTTACCATAAACCATCCCCAGCACTCAGGTATTGGTGTTCCATAGGTATGCATATATACTGGAAGAAATAGATCTAGAAATGCTGGTATTAATGAAACGCTGAACATACTGTTGTGACAACCACCAACACATACAACTGGTAGTTTGTTAGTATTTTTTAATTTCGTCATCGGGAATAATGGTAATTTAAAATATGGGAAGAACGGCCTAACTTGCGTAACAACAAGTCCAGCTACTTGTCCGTGATATCTATTTCCAGGTATACCAGGGTAATGATCTCCCCACCATCCAGGGCTCCCGTGGCCAGAAAAATAAGCAAGACCATATCCTTTACTAAACTCTTCAATTACATCAGATTGATCATACCAAATGCCATTCGAAGTAAAAACGCTATTACTGTCGAAATCATCTGGCATATAAACAAGAGCTCCTCCCCTTCCACGTAGGAGTTTTTCTCCAACTAACCATTCACCTTCATAATATGTTTCAGTATCGTTTCTATAGTCTGTAAATATCGTTTCGGGGTTACTGTTATTTATCCATACTTTTAGGTTGGTTAAGTTGCCATATGGTTTTGGATCATATGATTTTCCTCTGATAGTTAGTACTCCACCGACATATGAAATATTTGCCCACCAGTAAAGGTCATTGCAGTATGCTTGTCCACCATGTGGAGTATAGGTATAATCAGTGTTGCCAAGTGTATTGTCATTTGATATCGATACGATTTCAGCAATTGGGGGTGCAGGATAACCATCATTGAGTTCTTCTTTAAGATGATCATCATGGTTAAAAGTAATATTAGTTTCAACTGTTTTATCCAGTGTTATATGTATTTCATCAATTGGTCCAATATCTCCATCAGGGTTTGAGCTTTGTGCATATATTGAGTATTCTCCATCTGGCAAACCATTTGTGTCCCACTGAATATTCCAATCTTCTTGATCGAGGAATCCATCCCCAGATATTGAGATTATTCTTTTAAACCAGTCTGAATCTGCTGATTGTTGTTCATAGTTGATAATTTTATTAACTACATCCTTTGCTTCTCTATTATTTCTACAAGCAAGTCTTCCAAATGCAACATCGGGATAAAGATCAAGATCATCACGTACATCACCGGACCATTCAGCAAATATATTGTTTCCGTTTGAATCCCAATCATCAAAATCTCCCCCTTCTTTGTATATATCAGCATAATATAAATCAGAGATATAACCTGGTTCTCCACTTGTAAAGTTATACCCTGGACCACCATCCCATTGAAAATTTGAGTATCTTATAGGGACATACCACCATTTTGATCCATGATTTTGATCATCCTTGGGATTTGCGATTATTTTGGATTTCAAACCACCGAAGAGTAGTACGTAATTAATTCCCCATGTTTCGATTGCTTCTTTAATAAAATATTTAATTTGTTCAGGTTTATCTCTACCTGAATATTCATCATATATTTCCTCTGTTGTTTTTAAAATCGTCTCAACACCAATGGTGTTTTTATGATCAATTAATTTTTGAAGCTTGGATGAAAATTTCGAGGGAGCTATAATGACAAGGTCATAGGTGCTTGTCTGTGGAAAAATATCGATGTTTGGATTTTCATAGGATATTTTAATATCGATCTTTTCCGCTATACTTATTTTTCCTGTTAAAGGTCTATATCGGAGCGGGAAAATATTTACCGTAAGATGGGTAATACGTTCAGTATCACCATTAAGACCACATCCAACATGAGAGCTATACCAAGTATGTGGATAATATTCGTTACTACCGTAAATTGTTTTATCTTTCTTTGATTGAACAACAAAAGATTCTCTTGGTGTTAGAGGTAATTGTGGAGGTGCTGGTTTTATTTCTTTTGTGATTATTAATTCTTTAATTGCTGATGGTTCCGCTTTTATCTCTATGTTTTTTACTCCAAATGGAAGTTCATATGTTTTAACAATTCTTGGAACCATTGGTTGACTAGGATTCATTAAATATATTTCCTCGTCCCCAAGGGATACATCAATAAAATCATTGTGAATATCCTCAAACTTAAGTGAAGAAGAATCGATTTCTATTGTTTCATTGATGATTTCTGTTTGTACATTTTTCGATTTTTCCACAGTAGCTGCAATTACCACAAATCCATTTATAAGTAGAATTGCCACTATTATTAATGGAACTAATTTCTTCATATTTTATCGTCTCCTTTTTATAAACTAATATTAGATATTTAGTATATAAAACCTCACCTTTACATTAGTATGAAGCTTAAAACAAAACATTCCATTAGTATTAAAAACATCAATTCATTTGGGAAAAAAACTTACATGGTTTGTAGGTAAAAAAAGAATCGTTGGAGTATATCTTGTGAACAAAATACAACATATAGATGAAATTTTTAGGTTATTAATAAAAGAATTAAGCAGATATAATACTCCTATTGTATCACGTTCAAAACGTGATATTGATAATACTCCATTTATCACGTTAGTTTCGTGTATTTTAAGTCTAAGAACCAAGGATGAGGTGACAGAAAAAGCTACGTTAAGATTGCTAAAAAAACACAATACCCCTAAAAAACTAGTAAATTTATCAGAAAAACAGATAGCTTCATTGATTTATCCGGTAGGATTTTACAAGACCAAAGCAAAAAGGATAAGAGATATTTCAAGAACTCTTATTGATAACTATTCTGGAAGAGTACCAAATGATTTCAATGAATTAATGAAACTAAAAGGAGTGGGGAGAAAAACAGCAAATATTGTTATGGTGTACGGTCATAAAGAACATGGATTTATACCAATAGATACACATTGTCATAGAATTCCAAATCGACTTGGTTGGATTAAGACAAAATCACCTCATGAAACAGAGATAGAGTTAAGAAAAATTTCACCAAAAAAATATTGGAATGACTTTAATGATTTATTTGTTACCTTTGGTCAAAAAATCTGTGTTCCAATTTCACCATTTTGTAGTAAATGTCCAATTGAAAGATTTTGCCAGAAAATATCAGTGAAAAAAAGTAGATAAGTATGTCTAATTTTTCTTATCTATAATGAATCTTTCAATTTCAGAAACCGTTAATTGTTTGTAGTCTGTCATGAGGTCTACTAATTTATCTTTTTCATTCCAATTTCGATAATATTTTTTTTGAGAGCTATTTAATGTGAAATCTATACCTTTGTTTTCAGCTAGCTGTTTTAACTGTTTCTCAGTTAGTTCATTTAATAATTCTTTTTTAATTGACATGTTCCCATCCCTATAGTTAACGAGGCATATTATATTACAAACATTTATTAGTTTCGTTTTTTAGAAAGGATGATTAAATCACACAGAATTAACCGATTAATTTATTAATGGCAAAAAACATTCATCATTGGAACAACGTGGATGGGATGCAGGATGAAGACGGGACAGTTACTTCTCCGAATATATTAAAACCCCTTGTAATTCGATCACTAAGAAGAAGTAACGTAAGAAAAAAGATTGCAGAGTACCTTTTTGAAATAAGTCCAAGTGGGAGTTACAC
>CAYGAC010000024.1:0-76889 GCA_964347865.1 uncultured Thermoplasmatales archaeon | reverse complement strand
AAAGAAGTGACCACGTCCTCTTACGGAAGCGCAATGATTCAAGATCATATACTTCAAAACACAGGTCAGTATAGCATAGTGGTCAGAGACAGCGGAGGAGATGATATCGGCAATTACAGTCTTTCACTAGTTATCATTGGTTTACAAACCACAATGCCATCAGCGCCACAAAATCCTCAAGCAGATGTAAGAAACGGTAATATAATTCTTAACTGGAATCCACCAGTATACAGGGGTGCATCAAAAATAACAAACTATAATATATACCGAGGAGTTGAATCCAGTGATCTAAATCTGATAGATACTATCGGCAACGTGACAACTTATACAGATAATAAGGTAGGAGAAGGGAAAACCTATTATTATCAAGTTAGTGCTGTGAATGAAGAAGGAGAAGGCACAAGATCAGTAATCCTAAGTGCAACTTTTACTAGCGAGTATGGTAAAGATACTGACGGTGATGGCACACCTGATTCTGAAGATACTGATGACGATAATGATGGTTATCCTGATTATATCGAAAATCTGGCAGGCACAGACCCTTTAGATTCTAATTCCACTCCGTTAGATGCAGATGCCGATGGTATTCCTGATTACCTTGATGACGATGACGATAGTGATGGATATACCGATGTTGAAGAAAACGCAATGGGCACGGATCCATTCGACAGAACAGATTACCCTAAAAACGTAAAACAGCAGGATACCGACAATGATGGAGTTCCGGACAGTAAAGACGACGATGATGATAATGACGGGTATACTGACATCCAAGAGCGAATCGAGGGAACAAATCCACTAGATCCCGATAATTTTCCAAAAGATGTAGTAAAAATAGATAGCGATGGGGATGGCATGCCTGATCATTGGGAATTTTTTTATGGGCTTAACCCCCTACATGATGATGCTGATAATGATTTAGATAATGATGGTTACACCAATTTAGAGGAATTCGAGGCGGGCTCAAATCCTCGAGATAAACACAGTTATCCAGGCAGATCAAGACCGCCTACTATATTCGAAATTATTGTTGCAAATATTTTTTGGATTTTTATCTCAGTTGTTATTACTGGTATTATCGGATATATTTTTCGTATACATAAAAGACGGATATTACGAGAGCAACGACAAATGATTAAAAAAGCGACCAACCTAGTCGAATTAGAGGAATTATGGAATGATAAAATTGAACATGCGTTTACAAATGATAAAATAAAATCAAGCCATATGAAAATACTTGAGAAAGACCATGAACAACGTAAAAAAGAACTTAGTCAAAAGAAAAAATAAAAGATAAGCCCTGACAAGATTAGCTTATCCCAAGGATGGAGATACGAGGGCGATAGCTGTAGAAATAGAGACAATGACTAACCATCTAGGACAACTCGTTAAAAATTATGAGAAAAATGCAAGGCTAGGACTGTTTGTTATTTTTGTTGTTCCTGATGAGGAAGTTGAAGATAAAGTAAAAGCTATTTTTGATAAAGTTGGAAAGGAGGAATACAGCATTTACAAAATTCATTGTCTATGAGACAAACCATAATTAAAAAATAACCGTTTTCTTTTCTAAATTGGGACTATGAAGCTTACATATCATAGAGGCACACTCCAGGTAGAAGGAGAGTACAGCATTCCTAACACGAAATGGGACTCTAGGTCAGGATGTTACCGGAGTGAGGCGTTGTACTACAGGGACATTGTTGAATATTTAGAAAATTCTGGGATTTGGTATGAAGATCATGTGTTGAATCTGGTTCCTTGTCCTGATTTATCCTGTAAGGTTAGATTGAGAGAGTATCAACAGCAGGCTTTAGATAGATGGTTTATACAAAAGAAGGGAATAGCAGTGATGCCGACTGGTTCTGGTAAGACTGTTTTGGCGTTGAAGATCATCGAGGAAATTAATTCATCGACGTTTATTGTTGTGCCTACGCTAGATTTAGTTCGACAGTGGAAAGAAGAATTACAAGCTTTTGATGTAGAGATAGGTGAGTATACTGGTGAGAAGAAGGATTTGCAGGCTATCACGGTTTCAACCTATGATTCTGCGTATATACATGCTGACAAGTTGGGTAATAGATTCAAGTTGTTGATAGTTGATGAGGTACATCATCTTCCAGCAGAAGGGTATAGGCAGATTGCTGAGATGTTTGCATCTCCCTTTAGACTGGGTTTGACTGCTACCTATGAAAGAGAGGATGGGTTGCATGAAGATTTACCCAGGTTGATGGGTGGTAAGGTACATGAGATTAAAACAGATGAACTAACAGGAGAGTATTTATCTACCTATGGGACCAGAAAGATAGTAGTGGAACTTAGTGAGAAGGAACAGGAGGACTATGATAAGTATCAGGAGAGATTTAGGAGATATATACTGTCAAGGAATATTAGAATGAGAGGACCGAAGGATTTTAGGAAAGTTGTTATGCGGTCTGGATATGACCCTGATGCTCGAGATGCGATGTTAGCTAGAAACAAGGCAGAGAGAATAGCCTATAATTCTAAAAAAAAGATTGATAAGATCCAAGAGTTGTTAAGCAAAGATGATAGAATAATTATTTTCACGAGGTACAACGATATGGTATATGAGATTTCAAAACGGTTTTTTATTCCTTGTATTACTTATAAAACTGATCCTCATGAGCGAAACGAGGTTTTTAAAAAATTTAAGGAGGGAGAGTATTCTGCTCTGGTTTCCTCCCAGGTTTTAGATGAAGGGATTGATGTCCCGGATGCTAACGTTGGTATAATCGTTAGTGGTACGGGGAGCAGCAGAGAATATATTCAAAGACTTGGGAGGTTATTGAGACCGCAGGAGAATAAAAAGGCTGTACTTTATGAACTGGTGACCAAAGGCACTAAGGAAACGAGGACATCGTATAGAAGGAAAAGGTAATGTTACCGAGAGAGTTATTGGTGGTTTGGAAGAGAAAGGGTACTATTAGACCGAGGTATCTGCATGATGCCAGGTTAGCCGAGGAATTAATCCAAGTTTTTGAAAAATATCTGGGCAAGAAATATAAATTTTTATTAGAGAAATTAGAGGATCTTGAGGATGGTAATTTTAAAGTTGTGAGAGGATTGAGCACTTTATTAGAGCGTAGGTGTGGGTTTAGGCCTAGCTCTGAGTTGGATGGAAAAGAAGTGAGAGCTTTCTTGTTTGACCAGGGATTTGTAACCACCGTCGAAGAAAGGGAGAAACATTTGGAAGAGGCTGCTCAACATTTTAATGCTTCTAAACAAGTAGTGGAAGAAGCGTTTTTCTCTGATTTGGAAGAAGAACAGATACTCTCAGATTTCAATCCTCCTAATCCTGAAGAATTGGTAAAACGGTATAATTTATCTCTTACGCAGACCTTGTTGTTTGATGCTTTGGAGCTTAATGTTAAGGTGGAGGAAAATTATCAGCATATTTTCAGACGGATCAAATATTTGGGGTTGATGTACGAGATCGATGATGGAATCAAAGTTACTGGCCCTGCTTCGTTATTCAAGAAGAATAGGAAATATGGGACTTCTCTAGCCAAATTGTTGCCGGTGATCATGAATGCCAGAAAATGGAGGGTACAGGCAAAAATAGAAACTATGGTGGGAGGTGAGCCTCGAATTCTTGATTTTGACCTTGATTCTGAAAGCAAAGTAGCATTACCTGTTTCTGAAGAATCTATTGTTCATTTTGATAGTGAGGTAGAATCTAAGTTTTATTCTGATTTTAAGTTCTCTGGTCTTGACTGGGAGATAATGCGGGAGCCTGATATTGTTAAGGCGGGTAATTATGTTGTTATCCCTGATTTTGGTTTTTATAAAAATGGTTTGGAACATTATTTGGAAATAGTTGGTTTTTGGACTCCTGAATATTTAAAAAAGAAGGTTTCCACGCTTAAGATGGCTGAGGCTACTATAACGGTGATGGTAAATGAAACTTTGAAGTGTAAAAAAGAGGATTTTGTTGGTGAAGTGATCTTTTATACTAATAAAATCTCTTTAATGTCTATAGTACGGATTTTACGGGAGATGGAAGAGAAGCAGACTGAGAAAGAACTTCGTGAACTCGGTGAACTAACGTTTTCTCAGGATCTCGTGTCGATTGCAGAAAAAGCGAGGGAGTTAGGGGTAAGCCCTGGTACCTTAACTAGGATAGAGCTTCCTGGTTACTATATGATGGGGGAGCAGTTTGTTTCTAAAGAGTTTTTGGAAAAAGTAAATGAGGAAATTAAACCTGGTCAGGATTATCAGGAAGTGGAAGATATCTTGGGTAAATATAATTTAACAATGCAGACTTTGGACTATATGGGTTATAAGGTGCTATGGGAAGGGTTGCATCCAATAAAGGTTGTAAAAGGGAGACGGTTTATACAAAAATAAACCAGGATTTTTAAAACAGCATTGTGTATATAATCTCCAATTATTTTGTCATTAGAGAGAGATATAAAGGTATATTTTTAAAGGAACAGATGTTTTGTAATTATAATAGATGAAAGGAAAAACCGTGGATAGGTTCGTAGATAAATACTGCAAAATCGTCACCAATGAACCAGGTGATAAAAGAGTCCATGTAATTATTGGTTCAATTACAGATATTGACCATGAGGCGGGGTTTATAATAGTTGAATCTGATCAAGGATCTAGTTTTTTAGATATTGAATCTATAGTAGCAATAAAACCGAAGGCAAAATAGGATTTGTGCAAAAAAAATCTTCCTTTTTATCCTTTCTCAAAATCCTTGATATCGGTTATGACTATTAACCGAAACTTAAACGGTTTTTAAGGTTAAAAATCGTTAAATGTTGTCAATAACAGGTAGCCCCAACAGATAGCAAACAGTGGAGATAAGCATGTGACGGGAAGTATGAGTGACGGAATGCATAATATATAGCCCCTTCTTTGTTCTATTATCCTCATCATGTCGACCTTATTGCTAAAATAGCCTCCCCCGTATTCTCCTCAGTGGGCGAGGCAATAGAGCACCAAAATGTAATGGTTCATATCTCAGGGTTTCATCTTCTTTCATCGCCTATTCATACGTGAAGTTGGTATTAAGTATCTCCAGCGGGCGAAGACTCGTAACACGAGGCAAAAGGGTATCTCTAATAAAGCCCTTTCTATTCCCTCTGTCAAATAGTTTACCACTCTTCGACCTATACTCAGATTGCATTTGTTTTTCTTCGATAGGTGGAACTACACCAGGTCGTTCTAGCTCCTCTTTCTGCTCTATCAACCGGTCGGGAGGATCCTTATCCACCTGTACTTTCATTTCCTCTGGCTCTTTTTGAAGAACCCAGTTTTGAAAACTTTGAAGCTTCTCATTTTGTTGTTTTAATTCATCCTGCAGCTCCTTTACTGTTTCATCATCTTCATTCTTTTGCTGAGTCTGAATCAACAATGGAACAGTTTCAGGTCTGACCATTATCGTCCTGGTAGTGCTGCCCTCGCCGACCACCCATTCAACAAGACCTCTCGGTTCTCCTGCTCGGCTTCACGTTGCCTACGCTCCTCCTCCTGTCTTTTACGTTCCTGCCGTTCTTTCTCAGCATTCCTTTTTTCCTCTTCATATTTCGTCCATTCTCGATGCTCACTGGGTATGAGATAGACAACCCTTCCATCAATAATATGCGGTATTTTTTTCTCCTGAACTGGTTTAGATTCTGCAAGTTCTGTATTCATGTCGTTCATATCTTTCCGCCATTTTAGAAACTCAATTACCTTCTCGTAATGATCTTTAACCACTGGACCATCTGTTAATGGTGTATCGGTTGTCGATACAACTTTATCGTTCTTTTTTATGAGAGAGTCGGTATACTTAATAGCATCTTTAACACCCATCTGATTAGCCCAGTTTCGTAAAATCATTTTCTTATTAGATACTGTGATTCCTTTAAGATCCAATGCCTCAGCTAGAACCTTAACACTTTTCCGTGGATTTTCTAAATGTCTACTTACCAATCGTACAATAGCAGGTCGTGCAGGGTGAGACGTGACTTCACAAATAATTTTATCCAGCAATTCGGGTTCCTCGAGAATTTCATCATTATCTAAAACCTTCTTTTTCCTATGGGTAACTAATCTAGCTTTTTTAGAACCTGCTTTTTTCTCCCTATACCCACGTTTAATGTACTCCGATACGGAGGTCGGTGAAATACCCAATTTTTTTCCAATTTTCCGTATCGATAAATCCTTACTCCTCAATTCAAATATCTTTTTTATGGTACCTTTTTTTAAGGTCATATTGATTTCCAAGTTTTGGTAGTTAATAAAATTTGCCTTAAAATAATCCAATGTTGTATATCCCTATAAATATCAGTTACAAATTGTTACAATTTTTAATACAATTCTGAACACATCTCTTGACAACCCATTAGATAAAAATCTTACGTTAATAAAAAAGGTGGGCACAACATGATGATATTTCTCTTGGTACTGTGAGCATTCCTTCAGATACAGAGGAAAAAGGAAAAAATCTGGATTTAAAGAACCTAAGAGGTCTTACCAGAGATATCTGATGTGGGTTCATGTCTTTTTTAATTTTTTCATGTATCCTATGTGTCTCACAGAGTACATTTGGGTGTTATAACCAAAATGACTTGCATAGGTATGCATATACTCCGTAAAACATGTAGTATTATGTTTCAATAATGTAAACGTTATTTCTTTTTTCGGTTTATACCATTAACCGAAATATAGATTTTATAGATCAGATTTCAGTAAGATTTTAAAAATTTTTTTTAAAATTTTTGATTGACGAAATTATTAAATTCTCTTTTTTGCTTATATTATTGGGATCAGAAGGAATACAAATCTCATTGCGTTACACCAATGTTTTTTGATTAATTCCTTTCTGGTCCTATTGCTATTTTGCCATTTTTGTATTTTGTTGGCAAACTTTTATATACTGGTATTGACAAAAGTTAACACGGTGTAACGGAATGAGAAAAAAGCTAATTGAAAATAGGGTTTTATAAAAAATAGCCTGAGGAAGAAAATTATGGCAGAATTTATGTGTCGAATCTGTGGAAGACCACTAGAAACCCCAGAGGAAATTGAGATGGGAGTTCATGAGGAATGTATGGAGGATGAAGCATCAGCTGTCTTATAGAGGGCGGATATACCTCCAGATGTCGATGATTTTTGATATGAACAATTAATGGGAGATTTAGTTTCGAATTTACTAGTAAAAAATTCTGGCTTTCTCCTTAATACAAGAATATTATCGTATCGAGATACGAGCGTCTAAATGACATTAAAAAAATAAACTTTTGATGGGAGATTTAGTTTCGAATTTACTGGTAAAAAAAATCATATTTTCTCCTGTAGATTTCAAAATGCAAATTATACCAAAGATATGATAAGCTTTCTACCATTATACTTAACTAGGGTAGAAAGTATCAAAGATATTCTAGGGACGGCATCTTCTTGTTCCAAAAGAATTTAGTAAAGAAATATATTTAATCATAGACGAAGGAAAAATCATGAAAGTAATTTTTATAGGAACCTTACCTCCAATAATAGGTCTTAGTCCATACTGTTTGCATTTGTCAAATGCTCTTTCTAAAAAAGTTGATTTAGAATTTCTTGGATTTAAAGAGTTTTCACATAAATCTGAATCTTTTATTAGGGAAACAAAAATTGACGAGACATTTTATTTGAACATTTTAAAACAGATTAAAACACAAAACACACTTAGTTGGTATAACCCTTTTTCGGGTGTAAAAGCAGGGATAAATCTCAAATCAGATGTATTACATGTACAATGGTGGATTTCTTCATTAACTTTTGTCTATCTACCAATTGTAGTTCTAGCCAAACTAAAAAAAATTAAAATTGTTCTGAGTGTACACAATATTCTTCCACATGAGCCACGTAAAATAAATCTGATATTAGACAGATTTGCTAATAGACTAATTTTTCCTTTTGCAGATGTTTTCATTGTGCATAACCAAAGAAACAAGAAGAAACTTATAGAAGTTTATAGCCTAGATGAAAAGAATATTTCTATTATTACTCATGGTGTTCTCAATCTTACTAAACAAAGAATTATTTTGCCACAAGAAGCTAGGAAATATTTACATCTTCCACTTGACAAAAAAATAGTTCTATTTTTTGGATATATTAGGAAATATAAAGGTGTAGACGTTCTGATAAAAGCACTTGGTTTAATTCAAAAACAAATGAAAGATGTTTTTTTGCTTATAGTTGGCCAACCATTCGGAGAAACATGGGATAAGTATGGAGAATTAATAAAGGACAACAATCTGGAGAACTGTTCTAAAGTAGAGCTCGGCTTTGTACCTGAGTCAGAAATAGAATACTATTTTTCAGCTGCTGACATTGTTGTATTACCCTACACTTATTTAGATACTCATGGAGGGGTTGGAGCATTGGCATTGCCCTTTAAGAAACCATTATTGGTTTCTGATGTTGGAGGTTTATCAGAATATATTAAGGATAAACGTGCGCTTGTTCAACCAAATAATGTTCAAGATTTATATGAAAAGCTTATGCATGTTTTGCAAGATGAAAAACTACTTACGGAGCTTTCTAAAGATTCAGAAGAGCTTTCAAAAGAACTTAGTTGGGATACAATTGCGGATCAAACTGTAGAAGCATATAGAAGTTTACTGTAAAATTATGATTTTTTTCTATATCGTTCAATCAAAACTTTTCCAAAAGATAAAATTTCTTGAAAGAAATATCGATCTATTTTATCAAGTGGAGACACTCCAAGGTAGCAGGGAATATTGCATCCTTGACAAAAGTCGTATTTTCCAGCATCAGCATAAAGTTGTTTCCACTGTTCAGAATTGTAGAGAGAATACAAATTACCGTCGATCTTCACTTTTTTAATGACCTTATGAAAACAGGGTACAAATAAACAATTATCAGGGGTTATTGCAAATACAGATCTTCCAGCTTTGCAGCTTGGCTTATTGATGTCGTTTCCACCGTTAATATAGTAATTTAGATCAGATAAATCAACTCTAACAAACGGGTGCCAGAAATACTTTCTTATCTGTTTTACATATTTTTTATCTAACGTTTCATCTCCAAAATATTTAAAGACAGGGTGTATAAACACAACTATTTTGTTTTTTTTACAGAATTGTACAATACCTGGCAAATTATCTATAGTATCATTTGTCATAGTACACAAAAGACAAATATTTTGTTTCAATTTCTTTGCAATCCCTATACTTTTAATTACATTATCAAAATTATTAATTCCACGGATTTTTTTATATTCCTCTCTATCAAGTGTATCAAGAGAAAAGCTTAGCTGGCTAACTGAATCTTTAATTTCTTCAGCAACCTGTGGATATACTGATCCGTTATTGGTAAGTTGAATTAAAAAACCGAGTTGTCTTGCATATTTTAAGATGTCAGGTAATTCCTTATTTAAAAGAGGCTCTCCACCTGTAAAATCAACAAACCTTACTCCCAGCTTTTTTAAATCTATCAAATTATGTTTAACATCTTCAAATTTTGCATCAGATATTCTATAAAGGGAAGAATTTTGCCATACATTACAATATACACATTTTGAATTACATTTATAGGTAACCCAGTAATTGCAGGAGTATGGTTTTTCAAAGAACATAATATTTGTCTTAACCTTAATTTGGGTATTTAAAATATTTTATAATCCAATAATCCTTTTTACAGTAACTATCAGTAATCATGAATTAGTTTAAGATAATTTAGTTGTAAAATAATCCTCGATTGATCCGGAATCATTAATACTTCCGGTAATATATATTACACCATTGTTGTTTAATGTTAAATCAAGAATTTTGCCATTAAAGTTTGGTTTCCCAATAGATTTAATTTCTCCATTTTCATTGTAAATTATCATTGCAGGTGTACTATAGTTCGGATTTATGAACTGTCTTTTAAGTGAAGAAAAGCCTCCTACAATTATGCTGTTATTTTTATCTACTGCAACTCCATAGATGCGATCCTCTGACCCTAAATCATATCTTTTTTTCCAAATAACCTCGCCATTTTTGTCGACTTTTAAGGTATAAAAATCATAATTGCCCTTTTTTGAAAATATGTATCTTGATAGTTTAAATCCCGAAATAATAAGATTATCTTCGGAATCCAATGCTATATCATTTGCTTCTGCTTGTTCTCCGCTCTCATATCTATTATTCCATAATAGGTTGCCATTTTTGTCATATTTTATAGTGAGCCATCCCCCAGTAAAATAACCGTACCAATAAGGTGTTGAAGATTTTCCAACAACAACAATATTGTCATTTGAGTCAACAGCTATTTCATTCGGGAAATCTTCAATTGTTTGAGAGTATGTTCTATTCCATATCTCGTTTCCATCCGTTCCATTACATTTTACGGTCCAACAAATGTGCCAGGGAATTCCACCCGAATATGTACCCATTGCAATAACAATATTATCTTCTGAATCAACAGCTACTCCAACTGCGATATTCCAGAATCCCTTTTTATAGGATTTATTCCAGAGTTCTTTTCCGTTTTTATCATATTTAATAACACGTGCTGTTCCTATTGGATAAGCATCCCAAGTCCACTCCCCCTCAAATCCAGCAACATATATGTTATCTCTTGAATCCACTGTAACATCATATGCCATATCTTGCTTTCCACTATCATATGTTTTATTCCAAACTATATTTCCTTTATCATCATATTTTATAGTAAAGAAGTTAAAGGTTGAATTATTATATGAATGACCAGTTATAATCACATTATTTTTTGAATCAATAGCAATAGCCTTTGAAATATCCTCATCTCCTCCATCATAAATCTGTGGCCAGCCCTCTTTATAGGTTAATGGAGTACGATTGAAATTCTTTGAAGAAACGTAATTAGTTATCATATTTCCTGATTTATAAACCAAAGATTGTATTACAGAACTTTTATTGGATGTTTTTCTCTTAATATCTTTCTGGAATGTGTTGTCATATTTTATTTTATTATCTATAGGTGGATACCCACCAATTTTAAGACTTGGGTCCCCTAATAAATTATATTCCTCCAATGTCATCCTGTCTTCAAAATTGTCTAAATACTCATTCTGAGCATGCATGTATAGTTCAGAGAGAGTCAGATCTTGATGATTATTATAATGTCTAAAGAAGTAAACTGCAAGCATTCCTCCTCCGCCCTCCAAAGGACCCATATAAGCAACTCTTGTTGAACCGATTGTTGCAATAGTACCTCCACCTCGCTTAGCAACAGTAGTCCAAGCAAAACATCGAGCAGGGATTATCTCTCTAATTTTATAATCCATCCTAGCAGTAAGACAAGTATCAAGAAACATAACTGGAAGCTTATATCTGTTTACAAGAGTGTAAACAAAAATTTTTGAAAAAAGAAGCTCGTCTCCTATACCAATGGTATTTGGAGTTCCTCCACCAGAAAAATAAACAAAACCAGCTCCTTTATCGATTTCTCGCCAGAAGCTTTTTACATTAAAATTTCCCTCGGATTCCCATAATTTTATTGGAATAAAATTTGACATATTCTCTAATACGAGTTGGTTCATGAATTCTCCTTCACATCCTCCCCGGCCCCACCAGTCAAAAAACTGACCAATTGGAAAAGTGTCACCACCACATAGTATAATTTTTTTAAACCACTCTTTCTCATAAGTTTTTGTCTCATAATTAATTATTTTATCAACAATAGTACGTACTTCTCTAATATTTTCACAAGCTAATCTACCGACACCAATATCTGGACGAAGATCAATATAATCGGTTTTATCTTCATGAAAATATTCACCATACAAACCATTTCCATTGGAATCCCAGCTAGAAAAGTTCCCTTCACTATCATATATGTCAGAGTAGTAGAGATCAGTAATAAAATAGTGATCCCACATCCAGGTTTTCCTCATCGGCATTTTATCTAAGCTGCCGACGAGCATTACATAACTTGTATTCCAGTTTTCTATTGCTGCTTTAATGAAGTACTTGATCTGCTCAGGTTCGTCACGACCTTGAACTATAAAATACTTACCTTGAAATAGTTCAGTAAGCGTTACAATCTTGGTATTTATTCCATACCTAATTTTATGACTAGCTAAACGGTATAAAGGTCTTGTGAAATAGGCTGGTGTTAATATCAATAGTTCATATTGTTCTTTAAATGGTTTTGTAAGTTGTCTCTCAAACGTTATAACTGATTTACTCAATACTTGATTGGTTTCTGTAGAAAAAACACTGAGAAGAATGAAGATTATTAAGATTATCCCAATCATTTTCATATTCGTACCACTTTTATCTAGCAATATAAATTATATAAAAACTTTACTATAGTATATTAATAAGAATTTGGTAATAAGCAAACGCAACTCTAGAATTGTATTTCCATTCTATATTCTTTTCCATCTTCAGTTTCTCCAACGATTTTGTAACCGACTTTTTTATAAATTTTCTGCGCAGCAATGTTTTCCTTGTATGTCTTTAAGATAACTTTCTTGTAGCCTAGCTCTCTAGCCTTATCTGTTGTCCATTTAGTAAGAATTGTTCCATATCCTCTATTCTCATATCCATTGCTAATACAACATCCAAAACTCGGGATTTTATAGCCAAACAATCTCAAAAAAGAATAACCTATTATCTTCCCATCTAAAACCATAACAAAATAATGATCCTTTTTGGACTTGCAAATATTATTTATCGTTTCAAAGTCAAAAGGATGTGGATGAAAGAATTTCTTTGTTATTTCATCAAGATTATTTAATAAATCAAATAGCTCTTTGACATCATTTTCTTCGATGTTTCTTATTAAATAGTAATTTTTTGTTCTATTTGTGTTCATTTGAAAACTCTATTATTATAGTAACATTCTTTCGTTTCAATAAACTCAAACGCTTTCATCATCTCTTGGATACCATAGTCAAGATCATATTTTGTTTTAAAACCAAGTGAACTAATTTTTTTAAATGATACCTTATAATTTCTTTCCTCTGGATCTGTACCAAACTCAGCGAACTTTAGATAATAATCAACATAATCCTTTATTTTCAGGGCAATATCCCCTTTTCTAATGTAGAGATTTTCTGATCCAATATTATAGACTTCATGGTTCATTTTTTCAAAATTTTCTAAAGCAAAAATAAGACTTCGTGCCATATCCTTCACATGGATAAAGGATCTCCAGTAATCTTTTTCATAAACGATCAGCTCTTTATTCTTCATAGCTCTAAAGAGAAAATCATTTATCATTAGATCTAGTCTAGGTCTCGGTGATAATCCAAAACCTGTGGAAAAACGATAAATAACATAATCTGAATTTTTTTGTATTTCTTTCTCTGCTTTTTCCTTAGAATATCCATATTCCGTCAACGGATTCAATGGTGTTTCTTCATCACAAATACCATCTACATGGCCGTAGTTGCTTCCTGAAGAAGGATAAATCAATGGAACATTACATTTATTTACTAAATTTTTTGTTCCGATATAATTAACATCATGTGCAAGATGTGGTTTTGCCTTACATGCAGGATAACCTACTATTGCAGCCAAATGTATTACAAAATCTACATCTTTAAGTGATTTCTTAATATCACGTTTACTTCTTATATCACCTTTAATAAACTCAAAATTTGGGTTGCTAAAATGAGGAAGAATACCCTCGCATCCATATGTCAAATTATCAAGTAATCTAACTTTATACTCTTTTTTAAGTAATTCGAGAATTAACACATTCCCGAGATATCCTGCCCCACCTGTAACTAAAATTCTTATTTAGATCACCCTCCAAAGTTGTTAATTTTTTTAATAACATAATCTTGTTCATCTATACTGATCTCATGATGCAAAGGCAACGAAATAACCTTCTGTGAGATTTCTTTAGATACTGGAAAAACTTCTTTACTAAAATCTCTGAAAATAGGTTGTTCATTTATCGGAAAAGGATACGTAATTCTAGTTTCAATCCCATTTTCATTGAGATGCTTGTTCAATTTATCTCTGTTTTCAACAAGAATTAAAAAGAAAAAATAACAACTTACTGTATTTGACAATTCTTGCGGAAAATCTACATTTTTCAAATTCATTTTGTAATATTCTGCCTTTGATCTACGTTTATTCAGGGTTTCGTCAAACCTGTCCATTTGTGAATTTCCAATGGCTGCCACTAGATCCATCATTCTGTAATTATTACCAAGATAGCTATGGTAATACTTTGAAGTCTCACCTTGGTTTCTAATAGCTTGAGCTTTGGAGAATAACTCTCTGTTTTCTGTAAACACCATTCCCCCTTCAATCGTAGTTAATATTTTTGCAACATGAAAACTCGTCGTATTGATTAAACCATGTGTACAACATTTTTCGCCATGATATTCAGAGCCAAAGGATTGCGCACCATCAACCACTAATGGAACATTATATTCTCTAGAAATCCGTATTAATTCTTTATAGTTTGATACATTTCCACCTAAATCAATATTAATTATTGCCTTGGTTTTGTCTGTAATTTTTTCTTCTATCCGAGATGTATCAATGTTGAAAGTATGATCAACATCAACAAATATAGGTTTGCCATTATTATATATAACAGCGTTTCCTGTAGCAATGTAAGTTAATGCAGGAATAATAACCTCCTCTCCTTTTTTGATTCCTATACATTTTAAAGCTACGTCCAGTGCAGAGGTTCCATTATTCACTGCGATAGCATAATCAATACCAAGATATGAAGCTGCTTTACCTTCGAATTTTTTGACTTCTTTGCCCATTGAAAACCAACCGGATTTTAATACTCTTTTTACCGATTCTTTTTCTTCTTCTTGGATATTGGGCACAGACCAAGGTATTTTCATTTTGATTTTCGCTCCAGATGTACAAATTTGTGTTAGATTATCAAGGTTAAAGATAACAGATAATGTATAAAGATTTTGGTCATTTTTGAAGATTTGATTAAAAAAAGACAGGCTGTGAGGTGAAAGTCTTAAGAAATGGTTTTTCTATTGGTAGAACATATAATGGATTCAAAAGTAAATAAAAACAAAATAAATATTGACTGCTATTCTGAGAAAGATAAAAAAAAATATGCAAATTTTTTGTTGAATAATCCTGATTCTAATATTTACCATACAATTGAATGGAAAGAGATTATCGAAAATCATTATGATTTTAAGCCGTACTATCTTATTGCCCGAGATAACAATGACAATATCTGTGCAATATTGCCCTTATTTTTCATTAAGAATATGTGTGGAAAAAGACTAGATTCCATCCCTCTCTCAATTTATGGAGGGGCGCTTGGGAGAGATGAACATGTAAAGCCATTAATCGAAAAAATCTTTGAGCTAAATCGAGAATTGAAATGTGATTATATAATAATTAGGCAACATCCAACTATATACGGCGGTTTATTCGAAAGTTTGGGTATGAAAAAGGTTGTAAATAGATGGAATCAGATTGTTACAATAAAAAAACCTGAAGTTTTATGGAAAGAGATCGACAAGTCAAATCGAAATAGCATAAGAAAGGCCATAAGTTCTGATGTACATGTTGAGAGAGTTGCTGCTGAAGAAGAATTAGCTGAATTCCATCGTTTAGAGCTTCTTACTCGTAAACGATTCGGATTATCAACGCCTTCATTAAATTTTTTTAAGACAATATGGAAAAAGTTACATTCAACAGGAAATGTAGAAGTTTTCCTTGCAAAACATGAAGGCAGAACTATTGCTTCTACTTTGATATTTTCTTTCAATAACAGAGCGATTTATGGACATGCTAATTCAGAAACTAAACATCTGGGTCTTAGACCTAACAATTTACTTTTATGGAGAGTTATGGAGTGGTGTTATAAAAAAGGATATACTTTTTTAGAGTTAGGGGCCACCCCATATGAATGCGAAGGATTGCTCTTTTTTAAATCATCTTTTAACACAATAAATATTCCTTTTGCACATTATTATTATCCAGGAAATACAACTCTTCTGGATGATACCGTTATTGGTAAATTCGGAAAGAAAATCATCAAAAAAACACCGATTTTTATTTCACGAGAAATTTGTCCATTTTTGATTAAGAACTTTGGATAGCATTTCGTTAGAATTCTACAAATATAATATTTTATATCTGACTAATTATTACTCTTCAAGGGTGTCTTGAATAGCCTATTATGAAGTTTATAACCAAATATATTCAGAAATACAAAAAAATCCAGTTCTCTGGGATTTATTTACAAAAAAAGAAGAATATAATCCTATAAAACTTGATAAAGAAGAAAGGTTTTCATACACTTTCAGTGGCTACAAGAATGTTTTAAACCCTGTTGTCTCAGAATACCTATTAACCAAGGGATTTAATGCTGAATATCCTGATGGGAAAAAATTTGCTGTTGTTTTAACCCATGATGTAGATGATATATATGTTAGACTACGTCACGTTCTAGGGTCTCCATTAAATTTTTTAAGTTATGGTAACATAAGTGGATTTATACCTTTAATAAAAGGATTGAAAAACAAGAAAAAATCGCCTTATATTAATTTTAAAGGAATCATAAAACTAGAGAAAAGGTACAATGCAATATCCTCATTTTATATCCTTGTCAACCATAATGATGAACTTGGCTACAAATACCATGTTAAGGATCTGGAACATGAAATTGGAAAGATTATCGACGAGGGATGTGAAATTGGGTATCACACAGGACACCATATTTATGATAATATAAATGAAATCGTAAAGGAAAAGAAGAAACTAGAACAAATTATAGGGGAACCAGTTATTGGAACAAGAAATCATGTTTTAAAATTTAAAACACCTGATAGCTGGGAGATACTTGCTAAAGCTGGTTTCAAATATGATACATCTTTTCATTATCATGACATGATAGGTTTTAGAAATGGTATGTGTCACCCTTTTCAACCATTTAATCTTAATAAAAATAAATCAATAGACATCATTGAAATACCATTAATTGTAAGTGATATTGGTTTTAGATCTTTTATGAAAATAAATGTATCAGAAAGTTGGCAGTACATTAAACAGATTATAGATGCTGTTGAAAAAAATAAAGGGGTTTTAACAGTTCTTTGGCATAATTGGACGTTTTCGCTACCCGTTTCTATCGCGGGATGGTTTGGTAAGGACTGGACTATTTTATTTGAAAAAATTCTAAAATATGCATCTGAAAAGAACGCTTGGTTAACAAACTGTAAAGAGTTATACGAGTATAACAGAAATGAAGGGATATTAAAACCAGTTTAAATTATGCTAATAAATTCTCCCTTACGATAATTTTACCATTGTAATTAGAAGAAACAAATGATTTTACATCATCATTAATTTTCTGAGTTGAAATAACAGTTAATTCTAACAGCCCGAGTGTATAATATTTCTTCCATATTTGTTGAACGTCATCGCGATTTACAATTTTATTGATAAAGATCATGCCCTTCAATTTACCCTCCTCAATATAGACAAAGGGGTTACCTATTAAAAAATCAGAAATTGCTTTTGTTTTAGAATTAATGATTTTGCAACCAAAAACTCCAAACATGTTATTACTTATTTTTGCGGTCATCCCCCATTTTTTCTTGTATTGAAATAAACCATCTTCGAAAAAGGGTCTTGCACCTCCAAATTTTAAAAGATTAAAATCATGTTCTTTTGTCCATTTTATGAAAAAATAATACAGAGCAGATCCAGCTCCCTTTGATAAATAATTATCTTTTAGATTTACACCTGCATAGGTAAAAAAAGCTGTTTTACCAGATGAAACAAGAATAAAACCAGAAACAATTCTATCTTTTTTTTTGACTAATAGTAAATATCCGTTTTCAAACATTGCTTTTATCTCAGGATAATTCGTTGCTTCAGGTATTGTCAAGTTTTCATGCCGTCGGATAATAAATGGATGATAAATCGTTTGATAAAAATCTTCAAATTTGGAAGTATCGGTAGAGAGTTCATAATTATACTCTATATTTTTGATCTTTCTCACATCATCTCTTGCACTTTTTGAAAAATTTTTATAAATATTATCAAGAGAATCTGAAATGTCTAACTGCATTTCAATCCATTCAGGTAATATTATAAAGCCATTGTTTTGTAAAAACCGTGAAAAAAATCTATCAGTTTTTACAAAAACTGCATCTAATTTCTTTGAAAAACTGTGTAGTTTTTTTGGAATATTCCAAATGTAAACCTCCTCAAGAAATTCAACTTTTGGCTCTTCTGAAAATAATATACTTGAAAGATAATCGAGTGACTTTTTTTCACCGATAAACAATATAGTTAATTTAGATTGGTTTTGTTGTTCACTTCCAACAACATGATATATCGACATTTTTAGGTTTTTAATTCGAACCAACAGGTATAGTTTAAATGCGTAGAAAATATGAAATGACAGTTTTTTTATAGAAATAGGTAATCGATTGCGTATCTTTTTATAGTATATTTTTGAAATTGTTTCATCCAAAGTTGTAATTGAAAGATGTAGCATATCTTTACTCACTATTGTTTTTAGGTATTTTATTTTATTTCTAATTTTGAATTTCACAGTAAAGTTTAACATATTTTGCCAAAATTAATTTATACCTCTACAGATATAAAAAAATGAATCAGATGAAGAAAGTATTCATTTATTTTCAAGAAACCTGTGAACGAAGGCAACTTGATGCAAAAAGAATAAGTAATTATCTTACTACAAACAATTATACAATTGTTGACAAACCATCTAAGGCAGATATTATTTTCTTTATCACTTGTGGTTTTTTGGCAAATATTATTGAGGGATCATTAGAAAATATTAAAAAATTTCAACAGTATGATGCAGAATTAATAGTCGCAGGATGCTTACCAGAAATTGGTTTAGATGAAATTTCAAAGATTTTTAAAGGAAGAATGATTAGTACAAGAAATCTTGATAAAATCGATGAAATATTTCCAGATTGCAAAATTAAATTTAATGAAATACCTGATGAAAATATTAAATTTGAAAATGTAAAAGGAAACACTAGTTTAGATTTTATTAATAATTTTTTCAGTAATTTTAGAAGATTAAATCGGCATTATATCAAAATCAGAAATATTGTTTTAAAAAAATTTCATGGAGAGCAATCAAATCTTTATAGGTACATAACAAGAAAAGAACTTCTGTATCATATTAGAGTATGTGAAGGATGCATGAATAAATGCACCTATTGCCTTATTAAAAAAGCAGTTGGACCTTTAAAAAGTAAACCATTTGATGAATGTATAGAAGAGTTTAAAAAAGGACTTGAAAAAGGATATAAATTATTTGTAATAACTGGTGATGATGCAGGTTCCTACGGAATTGATATAGGTACAACCTTTCCAGAAGTGTTAAGAAAACTTATAAGTTTTCCAGGTGACTATAAAATTCTTATTCGCAGTTTAAATCCCCAATGGGTTGTAAAATACATTGATGAACTTGAAGAAATCTTTAAATCTGGAAAAATTGAAAGTGCAGATATTCCAATTCAATCAGGTAGCAATAGGATTTTAAAACTTATGAATAGGTATACAAACACAGAAAAAGTAAGAGATGCATTACTGAGATTAAGAAATGTTGCACCTAACACAAAGTTAAATACGTGTTATATTCTTGGTTTTCCAACTGAAACAGATGAAGAATTTAAAGATACATTGAATTTAATTAATGAAATTAATTTTTCAGGTCACATTTTTCCAATATCCTATAAAAAGGATAGTAAAATGGATGAATTGGGTCCATTGTTTACTCCTGAGGAACTTAACCAAAGGATCAAATATGCTAAGAATTTTCTTATGAAGAGTGGATATCAAATAACTTATTTTAAAAATACACGAGCCTATTTCTTTGACAGATAATAATTATTTCAATAACCAGAATTTTATTTACAAAATTTTCATTATGTTTTCAAGAGGATAGTATGATGCATTGGTTTCTTAGGGTTTTTGAAAGGTGGGGCATTAAACGAAAATCTATTGAAGTTTTTGTGTCATACCTTCCTATGTCAAAATAGATTAGGGAGTAACATTCCCGTACATGACTTGCAATCAGATTGGAGGGAGAATGTGAAAATAGGTATTATAGGTTGTGGAGGGATCGCTTCTGCCCATTTAAAAGTGTATCAAATTTTCAAAAATGTTGAGATTTTAAGTCTATGTGATATAAATATTAATAGAGCTGAAAATCTTGCGGCGAAATATCGAATAAAGAAAACATATGTTAATTATCAAGATATGTTGGAAAAGGAAGATCTGGATTTGGTAGATATATGTACCCCTACTTCAACTCATGCTCAGATAGTTTGTGATATCGCTGAAGATGTTCCAGCTATTTTTGTGGAAAAGCCGATGGCTCTCAATGTTTCTCAGTGTGATAAGATGATAAAAGCTGTAGAAAAACATGGAAGTAAACTTTGCATAGGTCATAATCAGATTTTTTCTCCAAATATTCAGAGAGCAAAAGCATTGGTTGACTCCGGTAAATTCAAATTACTTTGTTTGAGTACTATTGAAAAAGAGAGTTTCGAGATACTTAATGCATATAATTTAGCTCTACCATGGAATGTTACGCCTGAACAGGGGGGAATAATATGGGAAGTTTGCTGTCACCTTGCATATCTTCAGTTACATTTCTTGCCAGATGTCAGGGAAGTATATGCTGTTGGTGGCAAAATAAAGTATCCAGTTTATGATGATTTTACTGTTCTATTGCGTACATCAGGACAACGTTTTGGTATGATTGAACTTTCTTGGGTTTCACATGAAACTGAAATGATTTATGAACTACGAGATTCCACAGGAAAAAGAGTGCAAATACATTGGGAATTCGACTATTTCTTAGAAAATTCAGAAGAACCTCCAGTCACAGTTAGTAGAGTGGCAAGAAACATCTTTGTGGACGAAAAAAGGCTTTTGCAAAAATGGTTAAGATTTGGGATTTGTTATTTCCGAAAGAGGAAACTGCTCTCAGTGTTCAACCTTATTAGCAAATATATCGAATCTGTTGAAAAAGATTTACTACCACCAGTTTCACCCGATAATGGAAGGAACGCAATTAATGTTCTGGAGTGCATCAAAAAGTCTCTAGATGAAGGGCGTCCAGTACCATTTAACCATATAGATAGTCATTCTAAAGTAGCTTCTGATCTATAAACATTTAAATAGAATATTTATTGTGTAAAACACCGACTTAATGTAAAGGGTCTTTTTTAGGAGAAAGATTTTTTAATTAATTTCTTTTGCTTCACTTAAATTATAATGAGTAAAGATAATTACATTTTGAGTTTAAAACCAGCTGGAGTTTCTGCAACTCCATTAATACATGATACTAGTGCAGCGATTTCAAAGAATGGAAAAATTATTGCGGCTGTTGAAGAAGAACGTTTTGTAAGAATTAAGCATGCAACTGGTGTTTTTCCACTTCGAAGTATTTCTTATTGTCTAAAAGAGGCAGGTGTGACTTTTTCAGATCTTGATAGTATTGTAATTCCAATTGATCCTGACTTGAAGAGAAGAGATGTTTTTAATATTAGAAATTTGAATCGATTAATGTACAGGCTTAAGATTGCTAGTAAATTCAAAGAAGAAAGTTCACTTATAAATCCAGTTTTTCATTATTTAGATGACAAGAAAAAGTTAAAAATGCGAATTCTTACATTTTTAAAAAATACCTTTGGAGATCAGAAATACCCTGAAATGATGTTTTTAGGTCATCATCTTTGTCATGCTGCTAGTTGTTTTTATCCATCTGGTTTTGATGATGCAGCAATGATTACAATTGATGGTATTGGTGATATGGATTCAACTGTTATTTGGTCTTGGGATGATAACAATATTAAGCGTGAAGCATCATGGAAAGTGAATAATAGCCTAGGTTATTTCTATGGAGCATTTACTGTTTTTCTTGGTTATCGATTCTGCAATGGTGAAAGTAAAGTTATGGGTCTTGCACCATATGGTGAGAAAAATCAAGATATTTTCAACGTATTTGAAGAAATTATCAAAACTGATATTGATGGATATGATGTATCAGAAATTTCAATTCCAATGACATCTGGATATATGGTTGGAATCAGGAGAATTGAAGAGCTTTTTGGAATTAAAAGAAGACTGCCGGATGAACCAATTAAAAAAGAGCATAAAGATCTTGCTTTTGCTCTTCAGCATTATTTAGAAAAAATAGGCATGAATCTTGCCAGACAAGCAATAAATACTACAGGCAGTAAAATAGTTTGTTTAACCGGCGGAGTGGCCTTAAACTGTAAAATGAATAAAAAAATAATGGAGCTTCCGGAAGTTGAAGAATTTTTTATTCAACCAGTTGCTCATGATGCGGGGCTTGTGATAGGAGGAGCCCTTGAAGCAAGTCATAGATTTGGTTATGATCCGAGGTTTATTATGAGATATAATTACTGGGGGCCATCTTATTCAAATGAAATAATAGAAGATATTCTTGAAGAACGTAAAATAGTCTATTCAAGATTAAGAAGTTTAAAACCAATTGCACAAGCAATTGCTGATGGTAAATTTGTTGGCTGGTTTCAGGGTAAAATGGAAATGGGTCCTCGGGCTCTTGGAAATAGAAGTATCTTATGCGATCCCCGTAAAAATGATCTTAAGGACAAATTAAACGATTACGTAAAACATAGGGAGAAATGGAGGCCATATGCTCCAAGTATTCTTGAAGAATACGCCGATGAATACATAATAAACTACAATTCAGCGCCTTTTATGATTAAAACTTTTGATGTATATGAAAAGTACCAGAAACAAATAGAGGGAGTGCTACATCCAACTGATAAAACGACTAGACCTCATATAGTAAGTAAAGAAGTTAATCCACGATATTGGGAGCTTATTGATGAATTTAGAAAAATAACAGGAATACCTCTTGTCTTAAATACAAGTTTCAATGATCATGGTGAACCAATTGTCTGCTCACCACAAGATGCAATAAAAGATTTCTATGGAACTGGCCTTGATATTTTGATTTTAGAAGATTTTAAAATAAAAAAGTAATGATGATTACTAAAAAATTGGTCAATTTTAAACATTTACTCACAAACATTTAATACTTAAATTGTTATAAAAATATTAGAAGATGAAAAAAGTATTCATTTACACAGAGGGTTGCGAATTAAGGTTACTAGATGCAAAAAGAATTTCTAGATATTTGTCTCAAAATAAATATCAAATCGTATACAAGCCAGAAAATGCGGATATAATAATATATGTTACATGTGCTTTTCTAAATAGAGCTGCAGAAATTTTTTTAAAAGAAATAGAAGAACTTCAAAAATATGATGCTGAACTTATTGTAGCAGGCTGTATACCTGCAATAGATAAAGAGGGATTAAACAAGGTATTTAATGGTAAAACAATAACAACAAAGGATTTAGACAATATTGACAAATTATTTCCAGATATACAGACTAAATTCTGTGACATTGATGATGCAAACCTGTTTCATGAAAATATAGATAAACAAACTGTAATAGGATCCTTAAAAAAATTTATTCAAAAATCAAAAAAATTAGAGGCTTTTATAATAAAAATAAAAGAGGTTTTTTTAAAAAATTTTTTCGGCGAAAATTCACTTATTCTTGATACATATTATATTTCTTATTCAGAGAAACCATTATTTCATATCAGGATTTCTTGGGGCTGTTTGGGAAGATGTGCATATTGTGCCATATATAGAGCAATTGGGAAACATAAAAGCAAACCACTTGATCAATGTGTAAATGAATTTAAAAAAGGTTTATCTAAGGGATATAAACAATTTGTAATTGAGGCAGATGACGCAGGAGCCTACGGTTTAGATATAGGTAGTAACTTCCCTGAGTTATTAAATAAATTCATCAGTAGGCCTAGTGAGTACACCATAGCAATAAGAAATCTTCATCCGCGCTGGGTTGTAAAATACATTGATGAATTAGAAAAAATTCTAAAAAGTGGTAAAATTGTAAGTATTGATATACCACTACAATCGAGTAGTAGTAGAATTCTAAAACTTATGAACAGATATTCAGATACAAAAAAGATTGAAGATGCGATATTGCGATTAAAAAAAGCATCTCCTCGAATTAAATTAAACACCCATCTTATTCTTGGATTTCCAACAGAAACAGAAGAAGATTTCAAAGAAACACTTGATTTTATAAGTAAAACTGATATTGGTGGCTATTTCCTTCCTTTTTCTTGTAAAAAAGGAAGTAAGGCAGAAGAAATTGAACCGAAAATTTCTGATGAGGAAATATCTAAACGAAAAAAATATGCAAAGAAATTTCTTAAGAAATCAGGATATGCTACAATTACTACAAGAAGAGTGCGATTTATAATATTTGAAAAAAAAGTAAAAAATGTAGCTCCTGTTAAGCATGTGGATGGTTAGATAACAAATATTAAAGAATTAATTGTTATATTGTTAAGAATTATGAAAATATTATTTGTCTATGCATCTACTGGAAGAAAACTTTATTCTTTAAATATCGGGAAAATCATAAAAAGGGCCCCCTTAACATTTGCACAACTTATTGCTTTAACTCCAAACTATTACGAAATGAAGATAGTAGACGAACGTATTGGTGATAATATTGATTTTAATGAGAAATATGATCTAGTAGGAATATCCTCTCTTACATATTGTGCAAATCATGCTTATGAAGTCGCAGATAGATTCCGTAGTAAAGGAATACCAGTAGTAATTGGGGGATATCATGCTTCAACTCTTCCAGAGGAAGCAAAAGAGCATGCCGATAGTGTATTAGTTGGTGAAGCAGAACTGAGTTGGCCCCAGCTTTTAAAGGATTTTGAAAACGGAAAATTAAAACCATTTTATAAACAAGATAAACCTGTTGATCCTAGGTTAATATCCTATTCATATCGTGGTTCAATTAATGATTATTATCCTTGTGGTGATGTACAAGCTACAAGAGGTTGCCCTTATGGTTGTGAATTTTGTTCTATTCAAAATGTTGAAGGACCGTATTATCGTAAAAGACCAATTGAAAATGTAATTGAAGAGATAAAATCATTAAAAAATACTCTATTTGCCTTTTATGACCCATCCTTAACAATTGATGTCGAATATACTAAATTGCTTTTTAAAGAAATGATCGGGTTAAAAAAACGATTTCTATGTCATGGAAATGTCAATGTGTTAAATGAAAACGAAGATTTAATTGAGTTATCAAAAAAAGCAGGTTGTCAGGCTTGGTTTATTGGGTTTGAATCAATTAATCAGAAAAATCTTGATAGTGTTAAAAAGAAAAATAAAGTTGAATATTATGAGGAAGCTGTTAAAAAAATTCGTAAACATGGAGTTGCTGTCAAAGGGTTGTTTATGTTTGGTTTTGATGCAGATACGTTAGATAGTTTTCCAACTACTTTAAAATTTATAAAAAAACTAAAACTTGATGTTGCCTATTTTTCTGTTCTTACACCTCTTCCAGGTACTCCTGTTTTTAAAAGATATGGTGAGGAAAATAGACTCCTTACCAAGGACTGGTCTGAATATGATTGGAACAATGTCGTATTTGAACCAAAAAACATGACCAGAGAGGCATTATATAATAATACAAGAGCTGTTGTCAAAAACTATTACTCGTATTTCAATATGTTAAGAAGAACAATAGACAATGGAAACTTGGATTTTGCAAGATTTAAAACAAAATTAGGAATAAACTTGCTAGATAGATTATCTATTAAAAATGAATTTAGTTTTTAAAAAAGAAATTAAATAGTATAAGATATTAATTTATAAAAATCATCACCAAAATGACTGTGTTAAAATATGAAAATTTTACTTATTCTAGCACATACATGGACAAAAAGCAGTCTTTTCTATAAATTCATTTATACTTCTGTTTATCCATCATTAACATTGGAGCAATTGGCTGTTGCAACACCAAATAAATACGAAGTTGAACTAATGGATGGGAGATATCAGAATATCGATTTTGATTCGTATGTTGATCTAGTGGGAATATCCTGTCTTACCTATAGCGCAAATTACGCTTATGAAATCGCAGATAGATTTCGTGACAAAGGAAAAACAGTGGTACTTGGAGGATACCATCCCTCATCGTTACCAGAGGAGGCAAAACAACACGCAGATAGCGTAATTGTTGGGGAAGCAGAACTAAGTTGGCCGATGTTACTAAACGATTTTGAAAAAGGAAAAATAAAACCATTTTATAATTCAAAACCTGTCGATCCGCAACTGATTCCCTCCCCAAAAAGAATGGTAAGAAGATCTATTATTACAGCACCGGTTCAAGCAACAAGAGGATGTCCTTATGGCTGTAAATTTTGTGCAATTCACAAAGTGGAAGGCTGCATTTTTCGAATGAGACCTATTGAAAAGGTAATCGAGGAAATTAAGTCGATAGAATCGAAACGCCTGTTCTTTGCTGACAGTTCCTTAACCGTAAACCCAAGTTATACAAAAACACTCTTCAAAGAGATGAAAGGGTTAAACAAAAGTTTCAGTTGTTATGGAAATATAAATACATTAGCAAAAGATGATGAACTATTGAACTTAGCAAAGGAAGCAGGTTGTGATTTATGGCTTGTAGGATTTGAATCAATTAACCAAGAAACAATAAAAGATATTGGAAAGAGAACAAATATAGCAAAAGAATATGCTTCAGGGGTTAGAAAAGTAAAAGATCATGATATGATGATCATGGGGCTTTTTATGTTTGGTTTTGACACTGACGCGCCAGATGTTTTTGATACAACACTTAACGCAATATATGAATGGGAATTAGACAAAGCAGGCTTTGCAATGCTCACTCCTTTTCCAGGTACAAGGTTATTTGATGAATTGGAAAAAGAAGGAAGAATTTTAACAAAAGACTGGGCAAAATACAATCTAAAAAATGTTGTTTTTCAACCTAAAAACATGTCTGCAGAAGAACTCTTTGAAGAGACAACCAAGTTGGTAAAAGAGTTTTATTCATTTCCAAATTCATTCAAAAGAGCAATTCAAGACGATAATTTTACCATCTATCGCTTTTTCAATAGAATTATCGGAGACTTTTCTGCAAAAAAATTCTATAAGGTATTTGGCTATTAGTTTATAAGATATTTTTGTTAACAATATCATATGTACTTTCAAATGATAATCGAAATTTGAAAAACAAAATCATCAAAGATCCGCGTTATTTTACCTGGCTTTCCTCCTTATTTTTTCGACATTCTCGTATACATCAGACAAAATAACGCTTTTTTACTGCAGAATACCTACTCCTGTAAAAATAGATATTCTTTACCAGAGCAAAGAATACCAAAGATATTTTGGGTTTATTGAAAAGGTTAGATTTGAATTTGAGAGCTTACCCCGTAACACCTTTGCATGCAAACAAGCAGTTGGACTAGATTATCGTTATGGGGTAATGACAATCGATTCTAAAGGTATACACTATTTTACCAAGACAATGGACAATTTTCGTTTAATATCTTGGGAGACAATAGAAAGATGGCAGTGGGTTGATTATGCTGATAGCATAGGCTTTTATTGGTATGAGGGTGATGAAACATATTCTAATGAGAACATCTCAGAATATAATGAATATTTTTGTTTTAGAATACAGTATGAACATGACCAAATAGAAGTTGTTAATCTGTTTCGTAAATTCATACCAATGAAATAGGAGATCTAAATTAAAAAAAACGGTTCATGTCAATGCAATAATTGGACAGTATAAGTCAAACCATTTGCTTTTCTAATTTAATAAAAATGAAAGAAAGTCTGTATACACATGGAGATATTTCTTCGACACTTCGCTGTATATTATAAGATAAGCTTTAAGGAACTGATTTCTGTTTTCACATACATTTAGACGAGCACTGCCATGTCCCTATTTGATTTCCGGTATAGACAAAACAAGCAGGCCCTCGGTCACTGTTGACATACCATGTTCCATCAGGTGCTCTTACCACTGTTTCACCTTTTCGGTGTCCGGTACTTAGAAAAGAAACAAAATGATGAATGGAGGGAAGATGATATTAAAACTATGGTAAAAACTCCAGGATTACAGGAATTATTACCAGGCGGGAGTTTAACAACAAAGACGACAAACGAAAATGGTTGGATCCAGAAAGTTTTGGAATCTGGAACTTACAGATTTGGATTTAATCATTTTTTTGATTTGAATGAAACTTTGAATGAACCAAGAGAAAATTGTTGGAATGAAGAACCACTAACTGCATACTCAAATGAATTTTATATAAATTAATTATTTTTTCTTTTCCATACTTTGTTTGGATTCCAACGGCTTAATCAATATAAATGCTTCAATTGTTTTTATTTCCATTTTAATGTCTGAAATTGATATAAAAGTGAATTTGGGGAGATTAGGTTGGAAGTTAAGATTCAGAAAAGCTCTAGGAATACAAAGTAGATATAACATCTTTTGATTTCAAAGTATTTTCTTTTAAGATATTTTCAATCGAACTTGTAATCGTTTTAAAGTCATTTTCCAATTCCTTGACATCGAAGTAAATACAGCAGATAACGTTGAAAAAGTAGAGTTTTACATCAATGACAAGTTGAAATATGTTGATACTGAACAACCATTTACATGGAGATTAAACGAAAGGGCATTGTATAAAAATAAAACAATCAAGGTACAGGTATATGTGAACAACAATGATAGGCCTCTGTATATCCAACAACTCATGAAACATATCCTTTCATTGGTGGAAAATTATTCTTCAACTTATGTGATGAATAGAATAATTACTACCATATTAAACCTTGAAGTTTTTATACCAACACAAAGTGCCGTTGATGAAAAAGAGGTTAAAATCATCAATATTTTCCCAAATCTTCACATATTATAAACAGGTGATATAGATTAAAGAGAAGCATAAAAAAATCATCGACATCATGGGTTATATTTTTATTTTAATCGCACTCGTAATCTTGGTTTACATGATTTCACAATCAGATTTTTTTTCAGTATATGTTGGTGATAAAGATTCAGATGGTATTGTTGAAAATGTGCGTTTAAAGATAATATCGCCTACATGGACAATTGAATATTTCAGTATATCAACTCAGAACGTCACAGTTGCAGATTTTCTTTTCGAATGTTCGAGTTATCATAATTTTGAGATTGAGAATGAATATTGGGGAGGTTATAAGTCATTCTTTATCAAATCAATTAATAATATTGAAAATGGAAATGATGGCAGGTATTGGCAATATTTTGTTAACAATGAATTTGCAGATGTTGGATGTAGTAATTATTATCTTAAGGATAATGATGTTATTGAATGGCGATTTGACAAATCTCCTTGGTAATAATGAGTAAATATTTTCACTAATGTTTCTCAATATTTTTATTTTAAGATTGATTTGAGAAATTAAAAAAAAATTTATGATCAACAGATAAAGATCTTAATTTAATGGCGGCAAATTCGTGTTCTCATCCCGAACTACGCACACATTCGCCACATAACCAGGGAACTATTTGGCTATCTAAACATAGGTTTTTTCATAGTGATAAACATTTTTATCATAATTAACCCACCTAAATTGTTAATTAGAAAGACATCCATTTAAATTCTTAAAGGCATTAAATAAAGTAACCTCAAATAAAAGTTAGATTTATTAATTCTAATATTCTATTGTTATAAAGTAAATTTGGGAGATACTATCACATGAATGCATTTCTTAATCCGTTTTTCATTTCTCGAATTCTAAAGAGCTATTTTTTTGATTTGCATCGTCTGCGTAGAATTGATCCTAAAAAGTTGAAAAATTTTCAAGATAGAAATTTTAGAAAGATGGTAAAATATGCATATTCTGTCCCACTTTACCATGAGAAATATAAAAAAGCAGGTATTCACCCCAGTGATATAAAGGGAATTGAAGATATCCATAAACTCCCATTTATTTCGAAAGAAGATATTCGAAGAGAAATTCCAAATAACATCGTTGCACCACATTTTGATAAAAAAAATGCAATCATAAGTTATACATCTGGTACAACAGGCAAGCCAGTATCAATATATATGGACTTGTATTCAATAACAAAAGCTTTAATAGGCTACCTTAGAGTAATAAAAGAACATGGAATCAACTGGAGAAAAAAAAGAATAACTATAATTGTTGATCTTTCAGAAAACAGTATTGAAAGTGAATATTTTATTGATGGGGTATTACCTCGTTTGAGACCCTTTTTTTCCTTTGACGATGTTCAGATTTTTAATACGTATGATAATGCAAAGAAGCTTATAGAGAAAATCGACGGTTTCCAACCGGAATGTATTGTTGGTTATCCAGGAATGCTTAGGCAGCTCGCTATACTTAAAAAGAAAGGATACGGCACTGGTATATGGCCAAATTACATCATATCTTGTGGGTCGATATTAGATGACTATTTAAAAGATGAACTTGAAAAAATATTTGAATCTTCGGTATACGATGCATATGGCGCTATGGAATCAGGTCCAATAGCTTTTCAATGTAAACAGGGAAATTATCATATCCATTCAGATCTTGTGTATCTTGAGTTTGTAGATCATGATAATAGTCCTGTTTCTCCTGGAAAGCCTGGTCGGGTGGTAGTAACTAGACTATACGGGCGAGGGACCCCAATTATTAGATATATTGGATTAGATGATATAATAAGTACAACCCGTGAAATTTGTGGGTGTGAGATTAACAGTAGGTTAATCAGAGGAATTCATGGTAGAGTAAGCCAATCAATAATTTTACCTGGAGGGGAAATTGTTTTACCTTCATCACTTGAAAATTTTTTTGGGGAAGTTTCTTCCAAGGTAAATATTGACAAAATAGAACGCTTTCAGATCGTTCAGCGTGAGATAGATGAAATAGAAATATTTGCAGCAGTTGATACTAAAATAAGAGATAATGATATTTCTCTTGAAAAGATATTTGCTACAGTTAGTAATAGTTTTAAAGAAAAATATGGATTAACGGTTGAGGTAAAAGTTAAAGAGAAACGCCATTTCAAACCTCATACTCCAGGCGTTATCTCAAGAGTTGATAAAAATAAGATAAAAAGAAAAGCGTATGTTTTAGAATAGCAAACTTTCAGGTTTAAATATCATTTAATGACATAATTGGATTTTTAGGTGTTTCTTTTCCAATTTTTGTTATCTCTTCTCCAATTTGATTTCTAATGCCTTCTTTATTATCACAGTCGAGTCGCGAAAGCAAATGCAGAGTTTTCACGTAATACTTTTTTGCTTGTTGTTTATTATTGGATAAGACAAAGAGTCTTGCAAGGTTCCAATAACTGAGAATCTGATCTCTATAAAAACCAATTGAGAGTTTGAATTTATCGATGGCTTTGTTATAGTTACATAAGATAAATTCTTTAGATCCAAGTTGAAAAAACCAATTCGCTTTTTTGAGCAACATTTTTTCTGAAAAGAACTCAATTGTATCATGATGTGTAGTCTTCTTTTTTGTCTTTGACAGTGATTCGATAACTAGAGTTTTTTTTCTATTATCTAAAAGGTTTTTAACCGAGATTTTACCAAAGTTTGTTATCGTGTGGAATGCCTTTGTTTGCTCTCCAATTATGTTAGGAATTTCTCTTAGGCTATTACATAGAATTTTGAGAAAATCAATTTTGATCAATGTCTTTAAAATTTTGAGATGGTTTTCGATCATTTCACTTGAGATTAAATTTTTCTTAGCTAGTGATTTGAGAAAAATTTGTGTCATTTCTGGGCTGACTACTGCTCCTTCTATGGTTATTTTATCTATCAGATGGCCAATATTTTTTTCGTCTAAATGTCTAACTTTTGTTGAAAAAAGATTTATTAAATTTTCTTGCTCTAAAGCTAGTGTTTGATTTTGTATATCCACAACATTGTTTTGCAGTAATTGTTTCCTGAAAAAAGTGGTAATTTGTGCGTGATAATGGTCACTTGGTTTTTTACAGGTTAACTTAAGTGTTGGTTGATAGATGTCTAGTTTAAAAAATTCTGTAGTAATTTCAGTAAAACCAATTTTTTCACAGATTTCTTTCAGCAAAACATCTGGAAAGCAAAATTTATGTTGTAAACCGGGATTTTCCATCCCGTATATCCATGGTAAGATATTTTTCCTATCTTTACGATTACCGGTTATGTACTTCTTAAATGAGGTTTTAATATCAGGAGTTTCAATTGTAAGTGTTCCTTCTGGTTTTAAAACTCTGAAACATTCACTTAGCGCATATATGCTACTTACCAAACCGAGATGTTCAATAAGTTGTGAAGCAATGATTTCTTCAATGCTGTTATCTTTGAGTTTAAGGTCTGTAGCAGTCATTATTTCATCAGCAACTGTGCCGTTAAAGGCATCGACGTTGAGATGATCTTTTTTATAAATACCTCCACATCCTAAGTTAAGTTTCATAATAACACGGTTGAGTTAATACTGCTCAAGTATAGAAAAATAACTATTATTAAAAGATGTGCTATTGGAAATCGTTTATACTGATTGTACCATATTTACATGAATCTTTATATACGCTTATCGGGACTGTATTTTTCATATCACAGTGTTTTTTTACTTTTGAGCAGACAACATTGTCAATTTCTCTTTTATTTAAACCAAGACTCCTACCCAGTTCATATAATTTATTTTCTATCATGAACATTGACTCCTGATTCTACATTAAAATCTTTAATGCTTACAGTCCCATATCTACCTATTATTTTATAAACCTCTGTAGGGGATGAATATGCAATATTATCTTTGTAAGTTAATGATGGTGTAGATAATATATTATCTATGTCTTTTTTATTTAAACCTAAGTCTTTTGCTATTTCGTAAATTTTATGTGGAAACATCTTTTCTTTTTGCTCCTTCATTATTTGAAATCTTTAATGCTAATAGACCCATATAATAGTCCAGGCTTATAACTGTCTATTGGATTTGATGTCAATATCTCAGATTTAATTGGTTCACATAAGGTGGATGTAAGATCCCTGATATCTTTTTCCTCCATTCCAAGCATAGCACCTATTTCATATATTTTACTTGGATTCATATATTATCCTTTAATAATACTTGTAATCATATAAAAAAATTGTGTTGCAATAAAAAATTTTTTACGATTGTTTTTCTTCTATTATATGGTAACAATAAGGATCATTGTGGGGTTTACCAGTTAAGGACGTTGACATGCCTAAGCATCCACCTCTACATTTGTTTGCATAGCTGCAATCACAGCAATTTATTCCTAAATTAGAGCTTTTAAAACTTCTGTTATATGAAAAAGCATGTGGATTGTTCCAGATTTCTACAATACTCTTGGTTCTAATGTTCCCCTCAATATATTTATCTGGCGTTGAAAGGCATCCTATGATATCTCCGTTACTTTTCACACTTAAAATCGATATCCCTGCTTGACAACCTCTCCAATCAGAAGACAGACCGACAAGGGGAATATATTTTGAATAGTACCCGCAACAATGAGCACCAATCACTGGTAGCTCTTTTTTAGAATATTTTTTTTGAAGAGATGCAATAAATAAACCAACTGAATAGAACTCTTCTTTTGATAGCATTAAGTTCTCTGGAAACCTACCCTCAGGGGAAGCGATTTGAATCTGCCATGCGATTTGTTTCCCTAGTATTAACTCTTGGATTTTAGGTAATTCTACAAAATTTAGCTTGTTTACTGTTGTAATGATGGCTGTTGGCAAATCCACATTTCTCGCCGTTGTTATAAATTCCATCACTTTTTTGAATGACCCTCGTTTTCCTCTAATTCGATCATGAGTATGGGCTGTTGCTCCGTCAAGACTCACTGAGACACCATATGGCTGTAATTTAACAAGTTTTGAAATCATCTTTTTATTTTTAGTGAATCCATTGGTTATGATAAGAAGTTCTATACCTAAATCCCTAATTTCTTTTCCAAGACGGTACCAATCCTTCCGAAGGAATGGTTCCCCTCCTATGAAGCATACTTCTCTTGAATTAATTTCTGCAAGATCTTTGCAGAGATTTAAGGCTTCTAGTGTAGAGAGTTCGTTTGGTCTAGCTTTTCCTGCAGATGAACCACAGTGTATACATTTGAGATTGCATTGTAAAGTAAGTTCCCAAACTACTTGACCTGGAATGTAAATACTTTTTGATTTCATGCTTGATATATCTAACTATGTTATGATATTTAAGTGAAATCATCTTGTTTTTTAGTAAAAATTTTTTATGCTAATTGTGCCGTAGTAACCTCCGCAAGTATCTTTGTAGCAGTTTGTTGGACATTGCAATGTTGTTCTTTGTAAATTAGTGATTTCATTGTTTGTACCAATTTTTTTAAGTTTGTCGATGTCATGTTTTTGTAGTCCAAGCATACTCCCAATTTTTATTATTACATCCATCATATCACTGCTATCATGTAACATACTATCACTGTTGTGAATGTAAAACCTATATAAATATTTTTTTACAAAAATTCATTCGAATCAAAAAATAATTAAAATTCCAATAAAAGCAGATAATTAAACTTTATTTACTTGAAATCCTTTGAACTAATAGTACCATAAAAACCCCCTTTATATAACTCTACTGAAGAATCAATCAATTTCAAGTTATTGTTTGGAGGTTCACAAAAAGACTCTTCTTTTATCACTCTATCTATTTCACAATGGCTCAAACCCATCTTTTTTCCCAATGCATAGAGATTTATTTCAATCACCTTTTTATATTGATTCATGAATAATCATAAATCAATCAATATTTAAAACTTTTCAAACAAATTCTTTTTCTAATCTATAGATACAATATGGATCATTGTGTAACTTGCCTGTGTACAATTTAGATCTAGTTGAACAACCACCTTTACATGTAATCCCATATCTACAATCTCTGCAATTTTCTCCTAAATCGTTCTTATTAAATTGTCTGCTATAAGAGAAAGAATTAGGATCATTCCAAATATCGACGATACTCCTTTCCTTAACATTGCCATCAATAAAATCATCAGAAAGTGCAAGACAACCTTTTACTCCACCATCACTTTGGATCCCCAATACCTTTTTTCCCGCCCAACATCCATCCCATTCTTCAGTTGAAAAAATCCCTTTGAGAAATCGTGAGTGGAAACCTATGTTGTGGGGTTTACCAATTAATATCTTTTTTGATGAAAGATTCTTATGTGCAACAGCAATAAAAAGTGCCATGGAATAATATTCTTTCTTAGATAAAACTGCTTCTCTGGGGAATCTACCCGAAGGAATACCTTCTTGAATTTGCCAATCAATTTCCTCCTTTGTAATAAGATCTTTTAAAGCTGGCAGTTCTTTAAAATTCATTTTACTAACTGTTGTTATAGCTCCCGTTGATAATCCAACTTTTTTTAATAGACGTAAAAAGTCGATCGCTTTTTCAAAAGATCCGCTAACTCCTCGTATATAGTCATGTATTTTTGAAGAAGCTCCATCTAAACCAATTTGTACGGAATCAACGTCTAGTCTTTCTAACTCTGGAAGTATTTCCTTTGCGTCTACAAATCCATTTGATACGATAGATAGTTTCATTCCCAAATCTTTAATTTCTTTACCTAGAATATTCCAATCCTTCCGAAGAAATGGTTCACCACCAAACAAAGTTACGCCCTTAAAACCTAATCTCGCAAAATCTCTACACAATCTAAGACTCTCTTGTGTAGTTAATTCATTAGATCTTGCATATCCAGCCGATGAGCCACAATGTCGACATCTTAGATTACATTTCAAGGTGATCTCCCAAACCACTATACCTGGTGCAAGATCTTCATTAATATTCATCTAAAATAATATACTACAATGTGCTTTTAAAAACTTTGGAAATATGATACGAATCTTACTAATTTGTGTGATTGTTCAAAAGAAATAAAATATGAATTTTACTAGTTAATTTGTGTTCTCGTCCTGATGAGAATATGCGAGCCTAAAAATATTAATAATGTAATCAATTGTCTATCATAAGTCATCAAGAATCATCTGACAACCGCCAACAGAAGAAGAGAAATAATTTTTACTAGTAAAATATTGTTCATATCCCTACCCCTACATTAAATAAATTGAGAAATCTTTAGATGATCAAAATGATTGATCGAAAACAACTGGAACGACTCTTTATAACACATCGGTTTAATGACTTTAAATGGTTAAATCCGAAAAATATTGTTGTTTCTTACTGGGTACGTATAAAATGTATGTTTGGCTGTAATGAATATGGAAAAAATGCTTGCTGTCCACCAAATACTCCTCCAGTCCATGAGTGTCAAAGTTTTTTTCATGAATACACAGAAGGAGTTGTTTTTCATTTTAAAAAGAAACTTAAAGATCCTGAACAACGACATAAATGGGCGAGGGGTATAAATAAAAGACTTCTAAAATTAGAACGAGAAGTTTTTCTAACTGGTTATCAGAAAGCGTTCATGTTGTTCATGGATTCTTGTAGTATATGCAATACATGTACAGAGGATAGAATAAACTGTAAAAATAAGAAGTCACCACGTCCAGCTCCAGAAGCTATGGCTATTGATGTATTCTCAACGGTAAGATCGCTTAATTACCCTATTGAAGTTTTACGTGATTATTCAGAACCAATGAACAGATATGCATTTCTTCTAATAAGATAATCTGGAAATTATAGTTGTTTGAGCAATGCTTCTCTGTAAACTATCGAAAACAGATAATTAGAATTATACTGTTATTTCTGTATTCAATTTCTTTTCTCACACCTTTTTTTGAACCTTAAGTTTTATATTAGATAAATGTATTCATTATAAATGAGGGTAAGTGTCCCTTGAGGAGATGGATATGACAAAAAGAGAATTATGTAGTACAGGTATTGAAGAGCTTGATATCCAGATGTCGGGAGGTATTCCTTTAGGGAGTACAGTTCTTGTTACTGGATGTAGCGGTTCTGGTAAAACGACATTATGTATGCAATATTTATTTGATGGGGCTGAAAAAGGTGATCGTAGTGTATTTTTTACAATTACCGAACCATTATTTAAACTTACAAAAAACCTTGAATCGTTTAGTTTCTATAAGAAAAATCTTATAGAATCTGGAATGGTAAACATCATTGATTTAAGAATTATCAGTGAACGATTGGGTCTTGATACAGAAAAATATACTGTTGATGATGCTGGAGCATTACTTGACATTTTAAAAGATATTGCAAATGAACTTGAAGTAAAGCGATTGGTTATCGATTCAATTACCGCTTTGTGTTACAGATTACAAACAAGAGAAATGATTCGAGATTTTATTTTTAAACTTGGAACATCACTTGCAGTTATGAACTGTACCACACTTTTAACTTCTGAAGTTCCACCACAAACCTATAAATTTTCTCAATATGAAATCGAAGAGTTTATTTCAGATGGTATCATATTTGTTGGAGATATCGAAAGAAGGGGAGATTTAATTCGAACACTTCAAGTAGTAAAAATGAGAGGAACTGATCACACGAGAACAAAATTTGCTATGCATATTTCAGCTGACCGAGGGATTGAATTAATGCCTTTATTAAAATCTTCAGAGATTGACTCAGTATTAACTGAAAAAGTTCAATCATCATTAAGGAGTTGGGATATACCTAAAGAAAAGGTAATGTTATAGGAGGAGAAAAATATGGTAGATGCTATTGTTGAAGGGCTTAAAGAAAGAATTTCAGTAGCAATTAAAGTCAATCAATCAGTTGGTATACAAGTATCAGAAAATCGACATAATGATTTATTACAAGCATTGTTTAGTTTTATGAATACAAAACAAAATGAGCTGTGGACATTTATAACTGCAAGTAATACATATAAGCATATTTCTGATAATTTTAAAAAAGAATTTGAAAACAAGAATATAAAATTTATAGATTGTATATCACGCTCTTCAGGTATATCATTTTTCGAAAAAGAGTGTAAATATATTGAAAGTCCGACAATGCTTGAGAGAATTGCCCTTGAAATTATTAATATTTTTAAGGGTAAAGAACATGAAATAGAAAAATATGTAGTTATCGATTCCTTGAGTTCCCTGGTCATATATAACGATCCAGAAATCATACGGGAATTTATCTCTCTTTTAATGAACAAAGCACGATCAGAAAATATTCATATAGTTTCTATTGTGATCGAAGAAGAGGTAGATACAAATAGACTTCTTCAGATGAATGATAAAATAGTCGTATTACGAGAATCCTTCATTGACTGAAGAGAATGAGACTATGGAAAAACCAATCAAGGAAAGCGAATCTAATGAGCAACCTGTTTGGAAAATTGAACTAGTTGAAATGGAAGATTTATCAAAAAGAAGGGACACCGCATTTAATGTTGCATTAGGTAAGCTCCTTGATTCTAATGGAAATATTGAAACTGTAATGCAGACAGGAGAGGCTTTTGGTAGAGGATTATTTCATGATTGTATAAAAGAAAAACCACACGAATGGACAATGGAAGAATGGTTAAATTCAATGGTTGAACATGTCTTTAATCCTCTCGGAAATACCTTTACTTTTTCAAAGATTACAAATAATGAAGTTAAATCATTGTTAACTAAGTGTCCCCTACAGAAATTTGAAGATGAATCAAAGGTAGCTTCTCTTTTTACCTATGGATTTATGCGTGGTTTACTTAAAAGCGCTTTTCCAAAGGGAGAATTACTTATGGACGATAAAACTGATACTAATGGGAGTAAAATGACCGAATTTATTTTCAAAACTACTGCGTTATATAAAGATAAATTTGAACGTAAAAGAGTGAAATCTTCTTTTGACATTACAAAAAAATTATAATAAATATTGATAGAATGCTAGAAAAGGTAGATGACCCAGTTATACAGATAAATTTCGATAAAAAAGAAGGAGTAATTAGTACTGGTATAGAGAAATTAGATAGATTATTGGAGGGTGGTATACCCTGCGGTTTTACAACGGTTATACTTGGATCTCCAGGAAGTAGTATCGAGATTTTAGTCAAACAAATTGCTTCTGCTGATAACATAACTTATATTACAACAGAGGAAACAAAGGATGAAATAATTGACACAATGAAAAGATTTAATTGGCGCATTCCAAAAATTAATTTTTTAGATATTTCTTCGAAATATTATAATAACGTATTAACTGGTGAAGATAAACGAATCACAGTATATGAGCAACGCTCTAAACTAAAATTAAAAGAGCTTATAGAAATGGGTTCTCAAGGTATGCCCACTACAGCTAAAAGTGAAGAAGATTTTTTAGCAATTTTATCAAACACTGTAAAAAATGCATCTGTAGAAGGAATTGTAATAATTAATTCCTTAGACTTTTTTCTGAGTCAATATCGCCAAGAGGAAGTATTGAAAACAATTTATGCAGCAAAAGTTAGTAATCTTCAAAAAAGAGGTGCTCTTTTAATTGTAATGACGAAAGGAATTCATGGAGATGTATTTGAGAATAAAATGGAAGGATTAGCAGATTGCGTTTTAGAACTACAGGTAGTACAGAAAGGGTCATCTTTCGAGAGATTTCTGTCAGTTAAAAAAATGAGGAATTTTGCTAAAAAGATAGGTATTGCAAGATATATTATTGATGATAGTGGCTTTGTTTTAGAAATGATAGAAAGAATAATGTAAAAAAATTTTATAAATTCCCTATAACTATTCAGAATACTTTCACCCAACAAAAGCACAATTTTATAAACATCTTTCTCTTTCACGTACTAGAGAGTTTTAATGGGAAAAGACAAAATAAGTGATTTACCTGGAGTCGGTCCTACAATTGCCGAAAAATTAGCTGATTCAGGTTACAATGATATGATGAGTATTGCTGTCACCTCCCCTAAAGAACTATCGGATGTGGCTGATATTGGGGAAGCAACAGCATCAAAAATTATCCAAGCAGCGAGGAAATCAGCCGATGTAGGTAGTTTTGAGACAGGAGTCGCCCTTCTTGAACGAAGATCAAGAGTTGGATATATTACTACAAGTTCAAAAAATTTTGATGAATTGATGGGTGGAAAAGGCTTTGAAAGCCAATCAATAACAGAATTTTTTGGTGAGTTCGGTTCAGGGAAAACCCAGATTGTACATCAACTGTGTGTAAATGCTCAGTTTCCAGAAGAAGAAGGTGGTTTAAACGGACATGTTTTTTACATAGATACTGAAAATACATTTAGACCAGATAGAATAAAACAAATGGCAGACGCATATGATTTAAATCCCGATGAAATTTTAAATAACATTCATGTTGCTCGTGCATACAATTCTAGTCATCAAATGTTACTTGCTGAGAAAGTGCATGAACTTTCAAAAGAATTTCCCGCAAAATTGTTAATTGTTGATTCTTTAACTTCCCATTTTCGTGCAGAGTTTGTCGGGAGAGGGGCTTTAGCTGATAGACAGCAGAAGTTAAATAAACACATGCATGATTTATTGAGATGGGGAGATTTAAATAACGGAGTTGTTTTGGTAACAAATCAGGTATCCTCAAAACCAGATGCTTTTTTTGGTGACCCTACAAGACCCATCGGTGGTCATATCGTAGGACATACTGCAACATTTAGGATTTACCTAAGAAAAAGTAAAGGTGGAAAACGCATTGCGCGTTTAATTGATTCACCGCATTTACCTGAGGGTGAAGCTGTCTTTTCAGTAAGTGAAAAAGGAATAAGGGATTGATTTATATCGATATAAATAGAATTCTTAAAAATAATAGTGTACTTTGGAAAGGAAGATAAAGGTCATTATTTTATTTGTATTGGAGGGGAGGAAAGGATTTCGAGAGGAAGGGAGTTTTGTATCTAACACAAAACCTAATATTCACATAAATTGAATAATCTACCCCCAATATCTTTCCAAAGTACGATTTTCTAAACCATGATATAGTATAAATTAATTTTTACTAAAAAATTGAACAAAATATTAAAAATTATACTGTACTTACTAATTTGTTCAAAATACATACTTTTAATTGAAGTTTATGAAATATAAAAATTAGATAAATAAATGTTGAAAAAATAAAGCTTATTGGTGTTACAAATGTTACAAAATATTGAATTTTAAGAAATATTTAAATAATAGCTAAATGAATTACTTTATGTCTAGGGAGGAAGCAAAGGGAAGAAAGGACACAGAACTCCTTTCATATTATAATCCCCTAAGTAATTTTGTTTCCCTTTCTTCTTTCCATTTACATCATTCTAATTATCAAAGTTATAAAAAATAATTAACGATTGTTGGATAAAAGCTAAATAGAATGAAATAGATAATATATATTGGGGAAAATTATGAATGAAAAAACTTTATTTATAAGGATATTAGCAATAGTAATAATCATTCTTGCTTCGATTTCGCCTGCGGTCGGTACAAATATGATAAAATTAGATATGGATAAAGAAAATATTACTTCACCACTTTTTACAATACGTGCACAACGCTTTTTTAATAAAGAAAATTCAAAAATAATAAATCCTCATTATATTGGAGAAGATAGCACTTTTAACATACTTATATCTAAAGAAAAAACTCGGTATGATACTATTAACAAAGCCTTAGAATTACTCGGAAGAAATCCTATACTTTCAAATCAAGTAATAGAGAAACTTATGACAAATCAAATTTTTATCAATTTCTTAAGAGATAATGATATCAGCCTATCAGAGTTTAAAACATATCTATATCTGATAAAAAATGAACCGTTTTTACTTAAAGAAAAAATAAAAACAAATCAAATAGATTTAAAAGAATCAGTTTTAAATTCAATTATGCCATTAAATCTTGAAACGACCGATCCAATTGCATGTTTTTTTGTAGCTTTAGCACTTGCCCTTGTGGCAATTGTTTTTGCTATAATAATTTCAACTTTAACAATAATAACTTGTCTTAATATTGGAAATTGCTTAGAAAAAATTGGACAGAAGTTATTAGATAATGTTCTACAAGGATTAATACCACCTGGATACTAAGTAATAATTTAGTAAATTGATATCATTTCAATATTAGAAAAAACATACCAATGATAGGTTAACCTATTTTCAAATAAAGTTAACAATATTTATTCTCCAATTAATTGAACTATTAAGTTTCTATTTCTGGGGCTTGTATCTAATTCTACAAAAACGATTTGTTGCCACGTCCCATGAATAAGTGTTCGATTTTTAAATGGAATTGTCAAACTGGGACCCATTAGACTTGCTCGAACATGTGAATGTCCATTATCATCATGCCAGGTTTCATGGTGATCGTAATGGATTCCTTTTGGGGCAATTTTTTCAAGAACTCGAGGAAGATCCTTCATTAAACCTGGTTCATACTCAATTGTAGTGATAGCTCCGGTTGAACCTGCTACAAATATACACGCAAGCCCATCTTTAAATGTGGAATTATTAACAATTTTTTGTATACTTTCTGTGATATCAACAATATCAGGTTCACCATTTGTCTTAATATTTATTTCATCAAAAAATACACCCATTTTCATTATCTCCATTAATATTTTGCTAATTCTTTATATACGTCATATGCTTGAATTAGGCCGTATCCATACAAATCATCATGACTAAATTCATTATTATTTCCTTGCAAATTACCAATTTTTTTTGCAGTTTTTGCAAAAATCTCTTTGAATAGTTGTATTGTTGTTGAATTTTGGTTTTTATCTCCATCATGTTTGTATTCAGGATAAGCATCCAAAAGCAATGCTAGTATTCCAGTGACGTATGCAGTTGCTTGTGAAGTGCCACTAAGTTCTCCATAACCACTGTTGATTCTTGTAGACAATATACTATCTCCTGGTGCTACTAATTCGGGTTTTTTATTTGGATTTTGTGTACTTGGGTATTGATGCCCCTTTGAACTAAAGGACGAAATCGAATTTCCTTTAGATATTGCTCCTACAGAAATAACATTATCAATTAAAGCAGGAAAACATACATCACCATCATCATCTTGTCCGTCGTTTCCAGCTGGAGTAACTACAAAAATACCACTATTTATTGCTTTATTAATCCAGTCAATTGTTTTGCTATTTTCATTAAATTCAACGTTATCAGGAATCATCCCTAATGATAAAAAAATTATATCTGCTCCATTATCAATACAATATTTAATACCATCTGCAATTGTACTATCATTCCCACCCCCAAAGAGGTATTGATTATTTGGGATAGATTTTGCAACAATTAATCTTACACCACTTGATATTCCTTTAATATTAATTCCAGAAAAAAGCCCCTCATATGATCCCATGGATGATAAAATACCAGCAATATGGGTACCATGATCATCATCATCATAATAGTTTGAACGATGATTAATTGAATCATTCCACCCAATAAAAGTAGATGATTCGAATTCAGGATGATAGATATCCACTCCAGTATCAATGATACCAATAGTTACTCCAGAACCATCAAATCCTAAATCATGTAATTTATCGATTTGTGTAATATTGACCGTCCATGCATTTGCTCTAGGTATAAAAATGCTCATTGAGGAAAAAATTGCGAGAATAATCGAAATAACTATTAAAATGATAATGAAAATCAATAACCTTCGATTATACATAATTTCATCCTAAAATTGGTATAATTTGTCCTGCTGGATCTCGTCTGTATTTACCAAAATCTTTTACATTTTTTAATGTTTTTCCATTAAAAACCGGACCATCGATACAAACTCGTAATCCTTTACCAATGCAACATTGACCACATATTCCTATTGAACATTTCATATATCGTTCAAGAGATGCTTGAAACGAAATATTTTTACAACTGTCTAAAAGAGATTTCATCATCAACTCAGGACCACATGTTAAAACAGCATCTATTTTTCCTTCTTTTAATATAGTTTTTGCATTATCTGAAGCAAGACCTTTATTTCCAACTGATCCATCATCTGTTGAGATAATTATTTTTACAACATTACTTTTGAATCGTTCTGTAAAAAATATATCACTTTTAGTTTTAAACCCAAGAACTACAGTTGAAGATATCTTCTTTTTTATTGCCATTTCTATAGCTGGTGCTAATGTAGCAATACCTGTTCCCCCACCGACAAACAATAATTTATTCCCTATTACACTAAAACCATTTCCATATGGGCCTCTGACACCTATCTTATCTCCTGGTTTTAAATTGTATAAAGCACATGTAGCATCTCCAACCTTTCGAAATGTTATACATCGAATATCTTCATTCATATATGAAACACTCATTGGTATTTCGTCTACATCAGGTATCCATATCATAAAAAATTGACCAGGAATAATTCTTCTAGGATAATAAAAAGTAATTGTTTTTATGTTATTTGCTTCTATTCTACTATCAATTATTTTTGTAATAGTAGGAACGTTCATTTAGTTGCGACTCCAATTAAATCTGTTAATTTCTTATAATTATGCATATCCATAAATTGTTGTATTTCCATACAGATTTCCTTGAAAATATCTAAGCCTCTGTAATATATTGCAGAGCCTATTTGGATAGCTGATGCACCAGCCATAAAATATTCAATTACATCCTCTCCAGTTGTGATACCACCAACACCAATAATTGGGAGATCAATATTTTTTGAGATTTCATAAACACATCGTATTCCAATGGGTTTTATGGCTTTCCCTGAATATCCCCCAATTTTATTGGATAAAATAGGTTTTTTTACCTCTAAATCGATCTTCATTGCTTTTACCGTATTAATCGCTACAATAGCATCGGCATTTCCATCTTCTGCTGATTTTGCAATTTCTACAATGTCCGTGACATTGGGAGATAGTTTTACAAAAACAGGAATATTGACATGCTCTTTTACTTGGGTTGTAATTTCTTTAACTAATTTTGGATTACAACCCAATTCAAGTCCATAACTTTTTGCATGGGGGCAACTTAAATTTAATTCTAAAGATGAAACACCAAAGTCTTCCATTATCCCTGCCAGTTTAGCAAATTCCTTAGAATCCGCTCCATAAATACTCCCAATTATAGGAGTTTTTGAATTTTTCAATTGACTAATTTCTTGATTATAATTTTCTATTCCAGGGTTTGGAAGACCCATAGCATTTAAAATTCCAAAATCCAATTCAATTACCGTTGGATTTGGATAGCCCTCCCTTGCTTTTAATCCAATTGATTTTGTCACGATAGCTCCAGCATCACATTCAATGATTCTCTGTATGGTTCCTGCATCTTCATCCATTATACCAGAAGCAAGAATTGTTGGATTTTTCAATCTGATTCCTGCAATTTTTGTAGCGATGTCTACCAGTATAACACCGAAAGTTAAATACAAGCCATATATAAAGTCGTTTTCTATTACAATTAGGAATCTATACTAATTAAATGAGGGATTAAGATGAATGTTCTTAATGAAGCAAAGGAAATAATGGAAAAAGCTGGATGTGATAAAGCATTTGCAGTTTATGAAATGGAAATTAGTGATATTGCAGAGGTGAGAAGCTGTAATAGTAAAGGAGAATTTATCGAACTTGAGAAAGATATTAATAAATTAGTCCCAACTATTGAAAGAACACTTGTACTTGATCAAGAAAAACCAATAGAATGCCCGCTTGATTCCACATTTTGTAAATATCTTGAATTTTCATTGAAAAATAGAACTATAACCCCTTTCGATATAAACAAAAAAGAATGTGAAGAAATCGAAGAAAAAATAAATCCACTTCTCGATAAATATAATTGGAAAATGGTCAAATTACATTAATTACCATAATTAATTAAACAGTAAATTTTGAGATAGGATTAATTATATGAATTTAATTTTAAACAATGACTATGTTCAACAGTCTAGAATACTTATTATGCGGATTAATTAATATTTGTTAATTTAATATTAGGGTAGAAAAATATAAATAGATGCTCTGCGATGATATTATTACTAAAAAAGTAGGGATAAAATATGAAGAATCAAAGGGAGGTAAATTTAAATAAAGATTAAATTTAATCTATGAATTTAAATGAAAAATGAGGTAGAAAAACATGTTAAATAATTTTATGAAAAAGAGTGTGATTTATGGAATAATCTTTTTATTTTTAGGGATTAATTTTTCATCAAATATAAGCGGTAATATAGAGAATAATCATCTCAATATAATTCCCATTACTAATCCTCAAAAGGATTATACACTTGCATATTGGAAATTTGATGAAGGTAGTGGTAATACACTGGGAGATTCTTCAGGACATGGTTTTGATGGAACAATTTATGGGGCAACTTGGGTTACTGGAAAGTATGGTAAAGCACTTAGTTTTGATGGGACGAATGATTATGTTGATTTAGATAGCCACTCAGAAGATATTGGAATCAATAAAACTGATGATGTAATATATTCTCTTTGGTTTAAATCAGAATCATCTGAAGATGGTCTAATTTATAGTGCGAGTGACAAATGGGGCATATCAAATCCAGAACTCTCGATTCAAATGTGTGCCAATGGTTCTTTATTATTCAAGATTTGGACTAATTATTGTGGAATTGTGTTATATTCTGACGGTACTTATAATGATGATAAATGGCACCATCTGGAGATATTTTTTAATGGCATTTCGGCAAATCCAACTGTAGACCTATATGTTGATAGTAGTTTTGATAATAATATAACCGAATGGCTATGTCCTATTAACTCAAACGAATTTTCGCTAACCAAAATGGGTAGGAGAGCCTATGATGCAACAAAACATTATGATGGATTACTTGATGATTTCAAAATCATTAAATATCCAGGTGGGAATAAACAAGAACCACCAACTATAGATGGTCCAACAAAAGGACAACCAGGTGTTGAATATGAATATACTTTTACATTAAATGACCCTGAAGAAGATGATATAGAGTTTTTAATTGACTGGGACGATGGAACTGAGGAATATTGGAGAGGTCCATATTCATCTGGAGAAGAAGTAACTGTGAGTCATACATGGGATGAAGATGATCGGTATGATGTCAGAGCTAAATCCAGGGATAGTTGGGATGATGGTCCTTGGTCAGAACCATATGTAGTAAAAATTGGAAATCAACCACCAGAACAACCTGCAATAGCTGGTCCAAAATATGGGGACACACAGCAACAACTAACATACACATTTGTAGCATATGACGAAGAAAAAGAGGATGTTAAATATTCTATAGACTGGGACGATGGTACTACAACAGATATAGGTTATCACGCCTCAGGAGAACCAGTAACAGCAGTACACAGTTGGGAGACAAATGATGATTATTATTTAAAGGCAAGAGCTTTTGACATTAACAATAAAGGAGGAGATTGGTCAGTTTATCACATACGTATAGGAGATCAACCACCAGACATGCCTAATATATATGGGGCAGTGCAGGGTTATGCTGAGGAAGAATATGAGTATGGTTTTATATCTACTGACCCAGAAAATGATAATTTAACCTATGATATCGATTGGGGAGATGGCAATATTGAATCAGATATTGGACCATTTCTCTCGGGTGAGATATTTCCTCGAAGTCACTCGTGGAATAAAACTGGTACTTATGTAATAAAAGCGCGGGTAAAAGATATGTTTGATTACTATAGTGATTGGTCTGAATATGAGATAATTGTACCAAAAAACAAAGCATTTAACTTTAATCTATTAGAATTGTTATCTGAACGATTCCCACGTGCCTTTCAAACATTGAGATACCTACTAGGATTATTGAAATATGATATTACTTGAAAATTAATAATCATGAGGTAAGAATGTATATGAAAAAGAAAATCTTAGGAATTTTTGTATGTATGCTGTTAACTTTCGCTACTATTGTACCAGTAGCAGGAATACCAGGAACCGGAAATATAAAAATAGGACCTACCTCACCTTTCATGGCTATTGACACGTCTGTTGATGAGATTTCTCCCTATAAAATACCATCTTCACCTTTAAAAATTACTGCTACAGGACCAAGTGATCTAGATAGCGTTACATTGTATTACAGATGGAGTGAAGATAATATTAGTTGGGATGGAATAAATGAATTTGTAATTTACGATGGATTTGAATCAGGAAATCAAAATACAAGTTTATGGAACACCTATCAAGATGGTGATGATGCACGTATTCAATGGAATTATTTTAGGGCTGGTAGTGGAATTTATTCATGTGCCATGGATGATTACGATACAAATCAGAGCGATTCTGCTTTTAATGTGATATATACGAATTATGACTTCACAGATGCAAGAGATATCAAAGTTAATTTCATGGAACGTGAATGGGACGATGAACCACATGAAGCACCAGAAAATTGGACAGGTTGGGGTTTCTATGATGTTGTAGCATTTACAAATGATGGTAATAAATGGTATGAAATAGTTTCAGAGGCAAGTTTAAATAAACAATCATGGACACAATTTGAATATAATATAAGTGAGGATCCAGATTTTTTTTCTCCACCGAATAGTAGTTTTGCGATAGCTTTTCAACAATATGACAATACTCAATTGACTAATGATGGCCGTGCTTGGGATGACATCTCCTTTACCTACACAACAGGTGGGCCCAGTTATAATTGGTCACTATGGGATGATTCCAGTAATCCTGATACATCTTATCCGTGGAGTTGGAATTTTAATTTCCCAAATGGCACTGGATATTATGAATTTTATAGCATAGGGAAAAAAACAGGAGAAGAAGATGAATCAGCTCCAAACGCTGCAGATGCACGATGCAGATTTAATCGAATGCCGGAAATTTTTGACGAAAAACCTAGTAATGGAAGTACTGGTGTACCGATTATTCCAAAACTGAAGATATCTATTAGTGATGCTGATGGTGACACAATGATCATTAATTGGTCTAGTAACGTCAGCGGTACATGGGAAGTTTTTGGGACCAATAAAAATGTTGGAAATGGAACATATACTCAAACTAATAATAAATTTAAAAACTTCGGTACCACCTACTGGTGGAAAGTAACTGTTACCGATGATATTTATACCAATTCTAGTCCAATTTTTCATTTCACAACTGAAGAAAACCTTCCACCTAATACGCCGAGTGATCCTGATCCAGAAGATGGAGCAACTGGTGTTTATATTAAAAAAATACTCAAATGGACTGGTGGAGATCCAAACGCTGGTGATACGGTGACTTATGATGTATACTTTGGTACAAACAGCCCCCCCTCATTCGTTGAAACTGTAACTCAGGCTGCCTTTGATCCCGGTACAATGGCCTTACAAACAGTGCATTATTGGAAGATAGTGTCTGAAGATAGTCAAGGATTAACAACTAGTGGCCCAATTTGGAGTTTTACAACCGAAGATGAACCGAATGAACCACCAACAGCACCAGATATTTACGGTCCACCTAGTGGACCACCTGGGGTAAAATTATACTGGGCATTCGATTCAGATGACCCTAACGGACATCAGATTAAATACATCATTGAATGGGGAGATGGCAACTCTACTGAAACAGACTATTCCCCTATAGCAGTTGAAGCTTATCATACCTATGAAGAGCTAGGAGAATACACAATAAAAACAAGAGCTCAAGACGAAAAAGGACTTCTAAGCGAAAATAGTACATTTGAACTAAAAATTCAAAATGCTAAACCCAAATATCACCTATTTATATTACGATTGTTTGAACGATTTCCATTGCTGGAAAGATTACTTAGTCTCAGAATCCTCCCTAATATGATTAGATTATAAATTATAATTTGTTAGCTGAGAATGATAGGATAGAAAACCGAGTTTGGATTTGAATTAGATTAGTAATATTCAAGTTTTAAATTGTAAACAATAATAATTAAGGACAATATAATATTAACAACTGTGCACGGGGACTACGAAGTACTAACAACTACTATGTTCAATAGCTTCGTGTGGGCAAGCACTTACACATGCACAACATTCGATGCATTCACTTATATTTTTCGCAATTGCCTTATTATTTTCAAGTTCGAATATTTCTACTGGACAAGCTGTTACACATTCTCCAGCTCCAACGCATTTATCATAATCTATAATGATTTTTATATCTCCTTCTTCAAATTCTTTTTTCATATAGATCTTAACCCCACAAATTTTTAGTAGTTTGTAAATATTGATTTCATTTTAAGAATTTTCCTTTTAATTAAATCAACTGAAAATTATGAATAATGGTAAGAAAACCAGAGATACAATTGACATTAATTTAATAAGGATATTTAGAGATGGGCCTGAGGTATCTTTGCATGGATCCCCCACTGTATCTCCAATCACTGTTGCCGTGTGAGCAGTTGATCCTTTACCGCCAAGATTTCCAGATTCTATAAATTTCTTAGCGTTATCCCAAGCACCTCCAGAATTCGCTAAGAAAATTGCTAAAAGAAAACCAGTTGATATTGAACCAATCAAAAGACCACCTAGTCCATTAAGGCCAAGTACTAATCCAACGATTATTGGAGATATAACTGCCATTAGACTTGGGATGATCATTTCTTTTAACGCACGATTTGTACTAATCTTTACACATCGAGCATAATCTGGTTTGTTTTTATCGCTTTTTAGAAGATTGAATTTTTTAAATTGGTATCGAACTTCTTCTACCATAGAATAAGCTGCTTTACCAACTGCACCCATAGTTAGAGCGGTGAATACAAATGGAAGCATTGCCCCAATGAAAATACCAGAAACAAGTTGTGGATTCTGAAGGGTTAATAAATCTGCCATAACGATATTTTTTCCCATATCAGAAGCGATTTGTTCAGCTGATATAATATAAGTAAAAATTAATGCTAATGAAGTAATAGCAGCCGATCCAATTGCAAAACCTTTACCCATAGCAGCGGTTGTATTTCCAACAGCATCAAGTGATTCGGTTCTTTTTCTAACTTCTGCTCCCATTCCGGCCATTTCTGATATTCCCGCTGCATTATCTGCTACTGGTCCATAGCAGTCTGTTGCTAATGACACCCCCAAAATGCTTAACATTCCTACTGCGGAAATTGCAACACCATAGAAATCAGCAAACCAATAGGCAATAAGCATAGCAGCCACAACTGAAATAATAGGTACAACCGTACTCATCATTCCAGTTACAAGTCCTTGTATAATAACCGTGGCTGGGCCAGTCTCTGCTGCCTTTGCAATATTTTGAGCAGGTTTACGTTTTTCACTTGTGAAATATTCTGTAGTTAATCCAATAATTATCCCAGCAATAAGACCGGACAGCATTGCATAGAATGGATTGAGAGAATTTATTGTATACCAGGTTATTAATCCCCCAAATATAGCTGTTAAAATTGTGCTTAGGAAGAGAACATTTCGTAAAGCAGAATAGATATTTTCTCCTTTTCCAAGAAAAATTAGTAAAGTACTAATTATTGAAGCAAATATGCCCATTCCTGCGATTAATAGCGGTAAAATAACAGCGTTTTCTCCATAGCTACTAATTGCCACACCTCCAATAACAGCTCCTAAAGCCATTGTAGCAATTATTGAATCTACATAAGATTCAAACAAATCTGCACCCATTCCAGCAACATCGCCAACATTATCACCTACTTGGTCAGCGATTACTGCGGGATTTCTTGGATCATCTTCTGGAATACCTGCTTCTACTTTTCCAACAAGATCTGCACCCACATCTGCTGATTTTGTATAGATTCCACCACCAACTCTAGCAAAAAGTGCAATTGATGATGCACCAAATCCAAAACCAAATAAAATCTGGGTATCGTTAAAATATGTATAAAGACCCCATACACCTAAAACTCCCAGTCCAACAACACACATACTCATAACAGTACCACTTGAAAAAGCAGTTGATAGTCCTTTACTTACACTATTCTTAGCTCCTTCAGCAGTCCTTGCGTTTGCTAATGTTGCAATTCTCATACCAATATTTCCAGTCAATGCGGAAAATATTGCACCCATTACAAAAGCAAATGATAAACCCCATTCCATATAACTTCCTTCAATAAAGGATGCAGTAAATAGAAGTAGAGCAATAACAATTACAAAGACAACAAGAACCTTGTATTCACTTTTTAAAAATGCCATAGCTCCTTCACGAATCGCACTACTCAGCTCTTGCATTTTTTCATTGCCAGGATTTTTCTTTTTTATTGTAAAATAAAGAATCGTTGCAAATAATAAAGCTGCTATCCCACCTATGGGGACTATACTTGAGATACTGTCCGTATTAATAACCCGCCCGAAGCAATATGAAAAGAGTACATAAGTTTTGTCAATAATTATAAAAAATTCCAATTCCGGAGTATTATATAAAGCTAGGTAGTTTTTTAAACAAAATGGATGTTTCAGAATTAATTGTGGAGGATAGATAATAGTAACGTATACAAAAAATGGCTTATTGTTAATATTAATAGGATTACTTATGGGAATTATTATGGCCGTTTTTATGGGACTTTACCAATTTCTGGGGCCATCAGGGGAAAGTTATTATCCTTGGACTATTTTATTTATACCTGGTTTAATTGGGGGATTTGCAACATTTATTGGTGCAATTCTTTTTTTAATTGGAAGCAATGAATTTGGTAAAACACATCAAAAATTTGTTCTATATGCAGTGATTATCTATATTGTTGGTTCATTTTTTGGTATGATGATTGGTTTTGGAGTTTCATCTATAACTAACTTGGATCATGTATATTCATCAAATTTTGTGAGAGCGATTGTCACTGGTTTAACGTATATTTTTGCACTCTATCATCTTCAAAACAAAATGGGGCGTAATATTCTTTATTCAGCATTTGTAATTTCTATTATTATATCTAGCATAAACGTATTGCTTTATATTTTTAATATTTATTAATATATACAACGGGGATTATTCACCATACAATCCATCCTATTCACAAGTTTATGGAAATCCTTTACTAGGAGTTATTGGAAGTATATTATGGTTTATTGTTGTTTATATGCCTTATAAACGTATTAAAGATGGTGAATTGATTCCACAATGAGCAAATATTTAATGTAAGTTTTGAGTTGAAAATAGAGTATATAGGTTTTGCCAATAATGTTAAAAATTTAAGGAATTATATTGGGGTTGTATCGATTCATCAAATATATTTATATACATCCTGTTATTTATAATATCTGGGAGGAATTATCCTAATGATTAAAAAACTCTTCATTGTAATAATTATTTGTGTAGTGGTTCTGTTCTTATGAGTTCAAATGTTTCTGCTTTAGCTCAAACTCACTTTACTTTATCTAAGACAGAATCATCAATTTCAGTTTCATCTGGTGAGGATTATGAAGTGTATATTGGAGCAGGGTGGCTTCGTGATGTAGGGAATGGGACATTTGGTTTAGGTTGGCATATGACAGTTAATAATATTGGCGACACTAATATTAGTGGTTTTATGTATTGTAAGACAACGAAATTAAATGGAAAACTCATAGGCGATGAGATTTATCCATTTTTTTTAGCTTATTCTAACGAAAGTATTACTGTCGGTGGTTGGATAATTGATTTTATTCCGATAAATTTTATTGAACTCTCGGTTAAGATCGGGGATAAAACTTATTCAAGGTCTGGTTATGAGATAGGTTCTTTTGTACTCATGGTTGATTGAAATTAGAGTATTTAATCGTTATGACATTAAATATAAATCGTATATAATACCTATATTAAAAAACAAGTTAAAAACGATATTATACATTCCAATAACAATCGGATTATAAGTTAATGTTTTTTGAGATGGTTAGTTATTTTTAACCAGAAAAACCAATAAAAACATTATTAAAAAAGAGTTGCGGCTCTTTACTGAGTATGAACTGTAATTAATCACTGATTCTTTGATTTTTGATAATTAATTTTACACTCTGGACAATAATATTTAGATCTTTCATTTAATACACTCTGCAATACACTACCACATTGAGGACACTTGAATTCATTCTTTAATTTTTTCTTTGCTTTCTTTTTTCCCTTAAAAAACCACATCGTAAATGATAATTAATTTCTTGTATATAAGTTCTGATGTTTTTATTAATGGTTATTGAACAATAATAATAAATCCTAAATTATAGCTCATTTTGTACTTATTCATTTAAGAATCCGGAACATTCAGCGACAGTCATCAAAATGCATATGGGAGAAACATCCTCCCTTGTCTTCCAACATTGAATTATTTAGATGGTTTTTTATTAACAAAAAAATGTTCATAAATAGTTATGAATCTATAAACCAAATATTTATGTATAGGACTTGAATACCGCATAGTAACCTCCAATTAACCAGGTTCAAATTATAACTATAATTTATCGTGAGGTGTCTATAATGAATGGACAACAAGTCAAGATGAAAACAAATAATGAAAGAAATATTGTAATGAAAAGTATTGATGGTAACACTGCTGCTGCACATATTGCTTATGCTTTTAGTGATGTTGCAGCGATATATCCCATTACTCCTTCCTCACCTATGGGAGAAGTAGCTGATAAATGGGCAGCTTATGGTAGAAAAAATATATATAATCAAGTTTTAAAAGTGGTAGAGATGCAATCCGAGGCTGGTGCAGCTGGTGCTGTACATGGTGCATTAAGTGCTGGAGCTCTAGCCACTACTTTTACTGCATCTCAAGGATTACTTCTAATGATTCCAAATATGTATAAAATTGCTGGTGAATTAATGCCAACCGTTTTTCATGTTTCTGCTCGAGCTGTAGCCGGTCAAGCACTTTCCATTTTTGGAGATCATCAAGATGTAATGGCAACACGTACTACTGGCTTTTCGATGATTTCATCTAACTCAATTCAAGAAGTTATGGATTTAGCTCTTGTTGCACATCTTTCAACAATAAGAACAAGTATTCCATTTTTACACTTCTTCGATGGATTTCGTACTTCTCATGAAATTCAAAAAATTGAAATAATTAATTATGAAGACATTGCAAAGCTTGTGGATTGGGAGGGAATAAAAAAACATAGAGACCGGGCTTTAAATCCCGAACATCCACATTTAAGGGGATCAGCACAGAATCCTGATATTTATTTTCAAGTAAATGAAGCCGCTAATAAATTCTATCAATCTGTTCCAAAAATAGTTAAAGAAGAAATGGAAAAAGTAAGTAAATTAACTGGCAGAGATTATCACCTTTTTGATTACGTTGGTGCTTCTGATGCGGAACATATAATAATAATGATGGGTTCAGGTTGTGAGGCTGCAGAAGAAGCAGTCCATTATTTAACAAATAGAGGGGAAAAAGTCGGACTTATAAAAGTAAGGTTGTATAGGCCATTTTCCGCTAAGCATTTCCTTCAAAGCATTCCAAAATCAGTAAAAAGAATTGCAGTATTAGATAGAACAAAAGAAGCTACTGCATTTGGAGAACCATTATTTATTGATGTATCCTCAGTTATATTTGATCATAATGTAAACATCCAGGTCTATGGTGGTCGTTATGGACTTGGATCAAAAGAATTTACCCCAACAATGGCGAAAGCAGTTTTTGATAACCTAAATAATGAAAATCCGAAAAAACACTTTACAGTTGGAATTGAAGATGATGTAACATTTACTTCTCTACCTTTAGGAGATCCTATCGATGCTTCCCCAGAAGGTTTAGTAAGATGCAAATTTTGGGGTATAGGTGGAGATGGAACTGTCGGTGCAAATAAAGATGCAATTAAAATTATTGGAGATAACACTGATCAATATGTTCAGGGATATTTTGCATATGATTCTAAAAAATCAGGCGGTGTTACTGTTTCTCATCTAAGATTTGGTAAATTTCTAATTCAATCCACGTATCAAATTGATAAAGCAGATTATATCGCATGTCATCAATCTTCATATGTTGATAAATATAATTTACTTGAAGGAATTCGTGAAGGAGGAACGTTTGTCCTTAATTCTCCGTGGACATTAGAAGAAATGGAGAAATATCTACCATATTCATTAAAAAGAACGATTGCTCAGCTAAACCTGAAATTTTACAATATTGATGCAGTAAAGATAGCAGAAGAAATTGGACTTGGCAGTCGAATTAATATGATAATGCAAACTGTTTTCTTTAAGCTAGCTAACGTTATATCAATCGATGATGCAGTAAGATACCTCAAGGATGCAATAGAAAATACCTATGGTAAAAAAGGAAAAAATATTGTTGAAATGAATTGGAAAGCAGTTGACTATGCATTAAAAAAAGTTGAAGAAATTAAATATCCAGAATCATGGAAAGATTTACCTAATGATCAAAAAAAGATAAGTAAAGAACCCGATTTTGTAAAAAAAGTGATGACTCCGATGCTTGCACAACAGGGGGATAAACTTCCTGTTAGTGCCTTTACTCCAGCAGGTATTTTTCCCACGGACACAACAAAATATGAAAAGAGAGGCGTTGCAATAAATGTCCCAGAATGGATCAAGGATAATTGCATTCAATGTAATCATTGTGCTATGGTTTGCCCCCATGGTACTATTAGACCTATACTTTTAAAAGATGAAGAATTAAAAAATGGGCCAAATGGATTTGATGCAAAAAAAGCAGTTGGAAAGGATATGGATGACCTTTTTTTAAGAATCCAAGTATATCCAGAAGATTGTGTAGGATGCGGTAATTGTGCAGATATTTGCCCTTCAAAAGAAAAAGCACTTGTTATGAAACCTATAGCAACACAACTAGAAAAACAAGTTCCTTTACAAAAATATGCTGATACAATACCTACCGGTAGAGGAAGTTTTGATAAATTTTCGATTAAAGGATCTCAATTTCAAAAACCATTACTTGAATTTTCAGGAGCCTGTGCTGGATGTGGAGAAACACCGTATCTTAAACTAATAACGCAACTATTTGGAAATAGAATGATGATTGCAAATGCTACTGGTTGCTCTTCAATATGGGGAGGATCAGCACCATCAGTACCATTTTGTGTTAACGAAGAGGGCCATGGACCTGCATGGGCGAACTCATTGTTTGAGGATAATGCTGAGTATGGTTTCGGAATGGTTCTTGCTACGCTTCAACGAAGAGCGAAACTTGCTGATATAATTAGACAAGCTATCGAGAAAATATCAGGTGAATTGAAAAATATATTTTCATCATGGCTGGAAAATATGGATGATGCAGATAAATCAAAGGAGTATGGAGATAAGATAAAATCACTGTTAAAAGATAACCATACTAACGAATTGTTAAATCAAATATGGCAATCAAGAGACATGCTTACTAAAAAATCAATATGGTCTGTTGGTGGAGACGGATGGGCCTATGACATTGGTTATGGTGGTTTGGATCATGTGCTTGCAATGAATGAAGATATAAACATCCTGGTGTTTGACACAGAAGTATATTCTAACACAGGAGGACAATCTTCAAAAGCAACTCCTGTTGGATCTATAGCAAAGTTTGCAGAGTCTGGAAAAAAAACAAAGAAAAAAGATTTAGGTTTAATGGCGATGAGTTATGGATATGTATATGTCACTTCTGTTGCTATGGGTGCAAATAAAAATCAACTAATTAAAGCGTTACGAGAAGCAGAATCATATCCAGGACCTTCTCTTATTATTGCTTATGCACCATGTATAAACCATGGAATAAAAGCAGGTATGGGAAAGTCACAATATGAAGAGAAATTAGCAGTTGATTCAGGTTATTGGCCATTATATCGTTATGATCCACGACTAGCAAAACAGGGAAAAAATTCATTTCAACTCGATTATAAGGAACCAGATGGAACCGTACATGATTTTCTCATGAGAGAAGTAAGATATGCAGCACTGACAAAAACTTTTCCTGAAGAAGCAAAGAAACTTCATAAGCAACTTGAAGAGAATGTAAATGCTCGATATCAAACTTATAAACGAATGGCGGAAAAAAATTAAAAAATAACCAAAAGACTAATCATCTCAATTCTTATTCTTCTTTTGGGGCACTCCATTGTTAAAACGAGCAAGATCAATAGCTAATATAATCAAAAAATCTAGAAAAATTCATATTGTAACGCACATTGATGCAGATGGTATAACTGCTGGAGCAATAGCTTCAGAAACGTTACGAAGACTGGGAATAGAATATTCTCTAGACTGTGTGAAACAATTAGATGATATTATTTTGAATAAACTAATTAAAGAAAATCATGAGCTTGTATGGTTTACAGATCTAGGGAGTAGTATAAGTAATGAATTTCCTGAAATAAATAAAATAATAACCGATCATCATTCATGTCCAACAGATTCCAATTTCCCCTATCATTTAAATCCTCATTTGTTTAATTTGGAGGGATCATATGATATTAGTGGAGCAGGGACGACATTTCTTGTTTCTAAATGCATTGATAAAAATAATATTGATTTATCACCATTGGCAATTATTGGGGCTTGTGGAGATCTGCAAGATAGAAAATATTGTAAACTGCAAGGAATGAATCGGGATATATTACATGACGCAACAAATGCTAATTTAATCCAAAGTATAATTGATATCCGTTATTTTGGTAGAGAAACACGGTCAATTTCTAAACTATTACAGTTTTCAAGTGATCCATTTATCCCTGGTCTAAGTGGACGGGAAGATGCGTGCATCTCTTTTTTAGAAGATATGAATATTTGTTTGAAAAATGGGGATGATTGGCGTAGATGGATTGATCTAACTAGTCAAGAAAGGCAAAAAATAACATCATCAATCGTACAGATGCTTATCAATAAAGGCTTTGGACATAAAATTGCAAAAAGAATAATTGGAGAAACTTATATTCTTAGTAAAGAAAAACCAGGTACAGAATTACATGATGCAAAACAATTTGCCACTCTTTTGAATTCTACAGCACGATATGATCAATATGAAGTTGGACTAAAGGTGTGTCTTGGTGATAGAGGTGAATGGCTCGAAAAGGCGATCAATTTGTTAGGAGGACACAGACGTAATTTAGTAGAGGGCTTACAATTTGCAAGAGAAGAGAAAATAACCAAAAGAAAATATGTACAATTCTTTCATGCCGGTGAGGGAATACGAGATACGATTATTGGTATTGTAACAAATATGATGTTGAATTCTGAAGATATAGAAAGCAATTTACCATTGGTTGGGTTTGCTTATACCAAAAACGGAGATGTAAAAGTATCAGCACGAACTACGCAATCCTTTGTAGATAAAGGAATTGATTTATCATCTGCATTAAAATATGTAGCTAAACAATTAAACGGTGTTGGTGGAGGTCATAACATCGCAGCTGGTGCTACTATACCAAAAGGTAAAGAAGAAGAGTTTTTAGAAATACTCGAAAAGAAGATTAAGGATCAATTAGGTTTATGAACGTCAACTATCTCCACTTCAAAATATACTTTTTCATCGGCGAGAGGTCCTAAACTGTATATAATGCCACTATCACTCGTTCTTAGAAATGAAAAAAGCATTTCCAGATATTCAAGTGGAAATGAAGTAGTTATTGGTTGAGTTCGGTTTCTTTGAATTGTTTCAGAACTGTTAAACTCTCGAATTGTTCTGTTTTCTTCTGGAGAGCCGTCATCAAGATAGGTAATAATTTTATCATCAGTTATGCTTTCAACTACATAACCAATACCTGTTGGATTATTATTATCAAAATATTGTATAGTATCATTTATTGCAGGTGAATGTGTTATTATAAACGATGTTGTATTTATTGAAGTTATATCAGTAGAATTTGTTGGATAATTTATCATATATCCTTCTTCTAAATTGGTAAACACCCATGTAATATTTTTATACATGCCTTCTATCGGAGTTGTATAGTGCCAAAGAAGGGTTTCATTTATTTTTGTAACTACTGTAGCATTCTCCCAAATGGGTGTGCCAAGTGCATCAGAATAGATATCAATAACCTCTCCAATATAGTGGGATTCTTCTCTTAAGACATAGATAGTTGTATTTTGATCACCAAAATATTGAGTTAATTCAGGTGGCATCGGTACATTTTCTTTAATTTCTAAAATTTTTAGAATATAATCTGTCCCAGCCATTTCTGTTAAATCGATTATATCGCCAGTTTTGGGTGTGATACCATATGCTTTTTCCGGATTAATCGGTCCTATTTTCTCAACCTGTTTTGTTTTTAATCTAACAAGACCCTCGACAAATCCTTCAACAAAGTCGTCACCAATCAAAGGTGAGTATGCACTATAATCATCTGGAGGTATCTCAGAAGAATTTAGGGTGACAAATATTTTAAGAGGACTGCCTCCTGTTTTATTTTCAGGATCAGTATAAGAAGATTCAAATATTGTATCATTTGAATCATATCGTCCAACATAATGAACTTCTACAAAATCACCAAATTCTATAGTTTGTTCTTCTTCAAATAAATTCTCAATAATATCTGGATAATAGGTTGCAATAAAATAAATGGATAATGAACCAATGATAATTATTGTTAGTAGTACGACAGCAATTGCAGTTTTATCTATTTTTGATTTGGGTTTTTTAACTGGATTCATATCTGTGCTGAATGAAATTCTCATATATAAACTAATTCCTATGCTTAACAATAAATTAAACGAGATAGAATGAATTTATCAATGATATTATATTGCAAAATTCTTAACTTTAATAGCATTACGGAGTAGGAAATGGAAAATTATTAGTTCAATGATATGATAGCATTTTATAAGATGGGATAAAATGAGGAATAATTATTATATTGTAGAAAAAGCAGCTCTTCGTAAAGGTTTACTATCTGGATGGTATGGACCTATGGTTGTAACACCAAATGTACTTTACTTTATTTCATTAGTAGAAGTTGGCCCAAATAATATTTTTTCTTATCCTGCAATAGGCAGAGGAGCAATTGGTAGCGCACGGAAAGCTGGTAAACTTCTTATTGAAAAAACAGAAAGAGAACTCATAAATTTAGGAGATTACAGAGATAAATTAGATAATTTAGTTTTGGTAAAAGAAAATTCACTTTAAATCAACAAAATGGATATTGAAAAGTGTAAGGTCCCAAAAAGGTATTATCTCCAAACAGGTTCTCCCACAATTGGAGTTATAAATATAAAAACATTAGAAAAAAAGTATGAAATATTATTTCAAGAACCTAGAAAAATAATACCTGAGTTAAAGGAGTATTTAATGAACAATTTATTTCCTATAAAATAGTGTAAAAGGGGTCAGTGAAGGGAGGAAAGAATGAAAAGATTCTTTCAAAAGTCTTGACCCCTCTTATAGAGCGGTATTGTTGTTTGGTATATAAATATAACTTTTGTTAATTTATGTTATGAATATATGTCTTAATACTGGAAATGCTTGTGGAAAATGTTTCTGTAATATCACGTATATTGGGTTGATTTATTATTTACAATTATTTCTTTTTATTATCTTCACAAAAAACTTCTGAATTTTTACAATGAAAATGATAACCTCTTTCTATATCATCATCTTTGATTAACCTTTTATGACAAACAGGACAAAAAACTTCCCCTTGTGAATACTCCATATTTCTTTCTCCCTTCTATGATTTATTAATTATCTCATCCATTTCTTTTAATTTCTTTTGTTTATCATAGCAGATGTCACAGGTATATGAACCATCTTCATTTACATGATAACCAGATAAAAAGCCAATTTTCTTATGACAACATATACAGTTTTTTTTCATTTTTCTCCCTTTACTATACATATCTATAAATGGTTGAGTATATAAATTTTCGTAATAGATAAATAATTTTCACCAGGAGTTTTCTATCTTCTATTCAATCTCTTCCTCATCCAGTTAAAAAATTAAAATCAAATCTCAAATCATCGTATAGGAAGAAAACTGCTGCAGATATGTTGTCATTAGATGACATCATTTGACATACCATTTTATATATTATTAACTAGATAGTATTAACTAGATTTGATTATGTTATTTGGAGACAGGATATTATAAATAAAAAAATAATTGGAATTTTTATTTGCATGCTGATAATTTCAACCTGTGTTTTTCCAAATATTGGGAAAATAGCTGCTATAAAAAATAATGATAATTCCCTTAATCTCAAACAACCAGTTAATACAAAAAAGGATATTTCATATGTACCATTAAATGATATAATATTCGATTTAAAAATCAAATTTTTTATGAAATTAGCTGGCTATCCATCTCTTGCAGCTTGTATTATCAAGGGTGATAAGATGATATGGTCTAAAGGGTATGGATATTACGATTGTTCTGAAAAGAAACCTACGAATCCTGATATAATCTATATTATTGCATCAATTACCAAAACAATTGTTGGTACCGCGTTAATGCAACTTTATGAGCAAGGATTATTTGATCTAGACGATGATGTTAATAAATTTTTACCATTTAATCTACGAAATCCCAATTTTCCTAATGATCCTATAACTATCCGTATGCTTCTCACCCATACATCAAGCTTAAATGACAATGATTTAACGCCGAATTACTACTGGTTCAACTTCTCAGGTGATCCACCTTTTTGTTTCTTCCCAGAACCTTACCTAAAGGAATTTCTATTACCTGGAGGTTTATACTATACCCCTAGCGTCTGGAGTACAGATTATCGACCTGGAGAATATAGAATTTATGCAAATGTTGGATTTGATTTGATTTCCTATCTTGTAGAAATAATATCAGGTGAACCGTTCCTTGAGTATTGTGATAATCATATTTTTTCTCCATTAGATATGAAGCATACAGGATTCAATTTCTCACGTTTTGACAAAGATCTGATTGCCATACCCTATCTCCGGTACTGGTGTAGATACTATACAATTAATGAGCTAGGATTCATATGGGGAAAAAACAACACACCAACAGATAAATATTGGAGACCTAGATTCTATCCAGCAGCGGGATTATATTCAACTGTTAACGATCTTTCTCATTTCCTAATCGCACATATGAATGACGGAATCTATAATGGTACGCAAATCCTCAAAAAAGAGACTGTTGAGCTTATGCATACACCCCAACCAGGGAATCAGATCTATGGACATTATTGGTATGGTCTCGCATGGTTAAATGAAACTATGATGGGTATCACTGTATCAGGTCATGAAGGAGCGATTAAAGGCGCTCAAACGATTATGCTTTATAATCAGACAGAGGATATTGGAGTCATATATCTTGCCAATGGACTTACTGGATATCTTCTTAAATTATTTTTTTATTTTTTTTATATAAAAGAAAGTAATCTCAGTAGCAATTACAGCATAAATACTATGTATAATCAGCCCCCATTTTTTAATACACCTTTGATAATTTCTAGGTTAATGTCAGAGGGATATAACTATCTTTAGAAGTAGGAAAAAAATCAAACATATATTTGTAAGGATTTTTTTGTGATGATAATAGCTACTTCAATCCCTGCAGTTATTTCTGCAAATAATAGTGTAATAACACAAATTATAACAGGTTTTAGAAATCTAAAAGTTTAACATTATTATTTCAAAACTTGTAATCAGTGAGGTCTTACTTTTAAACTAACTACATTCTTCAAATAGAAAAAATATATTAAGAGTGATTAAGCCAAATTCCGATTAAGTCTAAAGTAATTGGTATCCGGCTTTATTTATTTTATAATCCACCAATCAGTAAATTTCCCATATAATTTTAAATTGTTTTTATTAGCGAATTCTAAAACTGCTTTACATACTCCTATTTGGTTACCCCAGAAGTCATGCCCACCCAGTATACCTCCATTTTTTATTTTTGGAAAGTAAAGTTCGATATCTCTTTTTACATCTTCATATTTATGTGATCCGTCAATATAGATAAAATCAAGATTATTTGGAATATCAGATACTGCATCAATAGATTTTTTCCTGATAAATTCAATTTTTGATCTAAATTTTCTTAATGTCTTTTTTGCATCAATAAAAACATCTTCATCCTCATATGGATCTATTAAATACATTTTTTTAATTGGTAATAGCATTAACATGGTTTTTACATTTAATCCATATTGTACTCCTATTTCTACACCAATTATATTGTTACTTGAATATTTTTTCAAAATATATTTTGTTATAGGTCTAGTGTACCAATATGAGGGGGTAATTTTTTTTAAAAAAGCATATGGTTTATCTCTATCCATAACTTGACTAATTAAATTTAATTTTAAATCATTATTTATTAATTTAATTGTCATTTCATATCATCTAATTTGATATTGTTTTTTAATTTTTAATAATTCTTTGATATATTATATTTTTTTAGATTATAAAAAATTGTATAATTAATAATAATTATAAATACAATCCATCTTATTAAGACAACAAATTTTGATTTTTTATAGAATAATTTTGAACTAGAAGTATCCTTAATATCAGAATATTTAAATGCAACTGGATAATCAAAATGTCTACTTACTAATAATGTTTTTATAAAATCGAGAGTGCTTTCTCCAGGAAAACCTATAATAAAAAGTGTATAAAAAATTGTATTTGGAGAAACTATCTTGATTTGATCTACGATTTTTAATACTTTTTCAATATTATATTTGCGATTCATTTTTCTAATTATATTTTGTGAGCCACTTTGAACTGGAAAAATTAAAAGACCAACATTTATTTTACTAAAAAGTTCAATATATCTCATATAATCTTTTTCTAAGTATGCTGGATTAAGATAATTTAAATTTATTTCTAAATCAGGATATTTTTCGTTAATTTCATATATAAGATCTATTAAATTTAAATCCATATCAACTCCAAAAGATGCACAGTCATCCGCAACCAAAAATAAAGGTTTTAAAGGATCATAAATTTCAAATATATCAGATATAATATCGTTTTTATTTCTTGATAGTAATTTCCCTTTAGATTTTTTAACAGCACAATAACTACAATGTTCTGTGCATCCTTTACTTATCTGAACAAAATTTCTATTTTTAAAAGAAATTTCATTAAGTAAATGATTATAATTAATTTTTAATTTTTTAGAAAAGGGGATAAATATTTTTGTTTACCTCTGGGTGTTCTTGGGATTTTTTCCACAAATTCAATTTTAAGGTTAAAATTGTTGCCTAATTTCTTAAGTAATTCTCTTTTTATTCTATCAATATCTTTATCTGAATATGAGTCCATTTTAATTATTCGAAATATTACTTCTCCTTTTTTTTCTTGATAAAACTGAAATTGTTTTACATTATCATAGATATCTGAGTGCATGTTCATCGATGTAATTGATATTAATCGGTCATCTTTTGAAATAAGAAAATCTGAACTTGACCACCGTCCCTGTATGCTTTTAACTAATTGGTAGTTTCTACCACAAGAACATTTTTGTTTTGTATATATTCCAAAATCCCCCGTTTTATATCTAATGAAAGGAAATATATAGTTTTTAAAACCTGTTGCAACAATTTCACTAGCTTCATTTTCTTTTCTTAAAGGATTTCCGTTTTGATCTATAAACTCTACATATCCATATTCAGGATAAAAATGAAAAAAATCAATTTTTTCACAAGTGAAAGCTATAACTGCTTGTTCAGTGTGACCATATATTTCATAAATCTTACATTGGAAAATATCTTCTAGAAGGTTTCTTTGCCAGGGGTATAATGTCTCTGCACCACAAATAATAACCTTCAAACTTGTAAAAGGTTTAATATCGTTTTTTTTAATATATTTCGCTAAAATACATAAAGATGAAGGGTAAGCAATAATATATTTTGGTTTAAATTTTCGAATTTTATTAACATATTTTGATAAATTTTCATCAGTCATATGATATGAGGAAAGAATTAAGAATCTATGAAATAAATAATATTTCCAAAATTTACCTTTATCTGAACCTTGTACAACCGTTCCTCTTAAAACTAGAGCTTTATCAAAAAAATTTAAGCCAATTCTATCTAAAAATATTTTTTGATATGCTAATTCTTTAATATATGAAACACTTCTTTCTTCATAAATACCTATAGGACTTCCAGTAGATCCACCAGTGGTGATATAACCAAATTTATAATCCGGGTAATCCTGAGATTTTAAATCTTTAAAATTATCTCTAATAATTTCTTTTGTTAAAAATGGTATTTTCTTTAAATCCTCAAAATCCTTAAACTCATAGGGTTTAAAATGTATTTCATCAAACAATTTATGATAATATGCAACATTTTCATATGAATGAATTAACAGATTTTTTAATTGTTCAAGTTGATATTCTTCTATTTTTTCTTCACTCCAATATTGAGATTTTTTTAAAAAATTATATGTTTTAAAAAAAAGACCAATATGAAGAAATAAAAGAAACGCTTCTAAACTATAATTAACTTGATCATTAACCGCTTTCTTGTAAAGAGATATTTCAAATTGTTTCAATAATCCAATTTTTCTAGACATTATATTTTTTCCCTAAATATTAGAAAATATTCTTTTTAGCATATTTAATAACATATGACCTAATTTTAAATTTTCTTAAGAAAAAAACTATAAGTTTTGAAAAATTGAAATCTCTTTTTATTGAATTTTTAAAATGTTTATTAATTGGTAGAAACATGGCATCCACCAAGAATAACTATTCTAAATAAATCTGCTATTTCATGTGCCCTTATGGCTTCCAAGGTATTCGCAGTGATACCAACAATATCATAATTTTTTTATAGTAAATATTATGAACTCCCTAATCAACCATTGTTATATCATATTCCTTTAGTGTAACCGCTAAGTTGGAAATGTTAACTGCGGTTGAAACATGAAAATTTTAAATGAAAATATATCTAAAAAAGATTGATGATAGTTATTTTCTTTACATAGTGAATAATTTGGTTTTATAAAAAGAATCTTCATTGAATACATAATAATAAATTCTCATATAAAATATTTTTCAAAACGTATTAAAGGAATAGAATCATTTTTTATCGATAAACTAATAACAATAATGAAAGATTTACAACCAAATGAAAATAACCATTATTGGAACACTCCCACCATTAAAGGCAATAAGTCCCTATTGCTTTTATTTACTAGAAAGCCTTTCTAAAATAACACATATAGAATTTATTGGATTCAAAGATATCCCAGAATTTATATATTTTGGAGGGGCAAAAGAAAAAATATTATCAAACAAGGTCATAAAAAATGTTGACTTGAAGATATTTATCACCTGGTATAATCCTTTTTCTTGGATAAAAACTGGTTTACAATCAAAGGGTGATATTATTCATATACAACATTGGGCTGATTATTCCTCATTGATTTATTGTGTAATCTTACCATTTTTAAAAATAAGGAGAAAAAAAATAATCTTAACAGTCCATAACATAACGCCCCATGTAACAATTAAATCAATAGTTTTAATTGATAAAATTTTAAATAAAATATTATTTCCATTTACAGATATATTTATAGTTCATAATTTTAGAAATAAACAAAAATTAATACAACTTTACAAGATAAAAAACGATAGAATACATATCGTGATGCATGGAACCTTAAAACCTTATGAGACTATAAAAGAAGTCAGTAAAAAAATTGCAAGAGAAAAACTTAACATTCCAGAAAATAAAAAAGTAATATTAATCTTTGGCTATTTGTGGGGATACAAAGGTTTAGATGTTTTATTAAAATCGATGGTATTAATAAAACAAAAAATAAAGGATCTATTACTTGTTATAGCTGGTCAACCTTTAAAAAATTATGATTTATATGAAAAAATAATCGAAGAAAATAATTTAAATGATTTTATTTATAAAAAATTAGGATATATATCTGATTCAGAAATAGAATATTATTTTTCATGCTCTGACTTAGTTGTGTTACCATATAAACTTCATCCTTTTGACACTCATGGAGGGGTAGGAGCATTAGCAATATTTTTTAAAAAACCTATACTTGTCACAGATGTTGGTGGACTACCAGAGTATGTAAAAGACAAAAGAGCTATATCTAATCCTAATGATCCTAATGATCTATCTAATAGAATAATTCATATACTAAAAAACGAAAAACTCTTAAAAAAACTTTCAAATGATTCAGAGGAATTATCAAAGGAATTAAATTGGGATGATATAGCTGAAAAAACCTTTGCTGTATATAAAAAGACATTAAAATGAAAAAGACTGATTTATTTAAATTCTTCTAATTTTTGTATATAATAAAAGTTATATTCTTTTAAAAAATACAACATCCAAAATGATTATACCAAGATATTCTCAAAATATTGATATTGAAGAGATTAAAGCATTATATTATTCTAAAAAAGATATAATAAATGAATTTGAGAAAAAATTTGCAAAAACTGTTGGTAATAAATATGCTTTAACATTTCCATATGGTCGCTCTGCTTTATTTTCGATCTTGAAATCACTTAATATTGAAAAAAAAATATACTCATTCCTTCTTATACCTGTGCTGTTGTCCCATCAATTGTAGTTGAATCAGGAAATGTTCCTATATTTACTGATATTTCTTTAACAGATTATAATATGGTTTTAGATGATACTTTAAAAAAGATTTCAAAAAAAACAGGAGCAATAATCCCTGTTCATACATATGGTTACCCTATGGATATTAAGGAGTTAAAACAAAGAATAAATGAAGATATATATATAATAGAAGACGCTGCCTTAGCTTTATTAACCAAAAATACAGGTAAATATGGTGATGTAACATTTTATAGTTTAGATTTTATGAAACAATTGAATACCGCAGGGGGAGGTATTGCAACTACAAATAATAAAAATATTTATTATAAAATGAAAGAATATATCTCTAAAAATTTTAAAAAAAACACATTTTATAATGAGACAAAAAGACTGCTTATTTATTTAGGTAATTATTTTGCATTATCTAAGTTATTTTTCAAACCCTATGATATTTATTATAAGTATTTAATTAAAAAAATATTTTCAAAATATAATGATCAATCTCAATCTATATTATCAAATGATTATTTGAATTTATATTGTAATTTTCAAGCTAAAATAGGATTATCTCAACTTAAAAAGATTCATGATATTATAAAAAAAGCAACTTTAATCGCAAATTACTATAATGGTGAGCTTGAGGATATAAAGAATATTAAGCTTCCACCAATAATAGAAGGTGCATCTTATAGTAAATACACGATTCGCATAAAAAAAAGAGATGAATTTAAAAAAATTATGGAAAAAAAAGGTATGTATCTAGATGATTTATGGAGTTATTCTATTCCATACTTCTCCATATATAAAAAATTTTTAAAAAATGAAAAATTTAGTAATTCATTACTAGCGTCTCAAAGTGTTATTAATTTACCAAATTATTCTACTTTGTACGATAACACTAATGAACTAGAATACATAGTTAAAACAATTAAAAATTATTATAAAAAAACATCATAATCTGCTCTTAAAATTAATTTTTTTTTACTGAATACTAGATTATAGAAGATAAACGTAAAATTCTTTTATAATCAAACCCATTTCTAAAATAAAATGGGAGGATTAAAAATGAAGATTCAATGGTCATTACCTAATATTCAAAAACAGGATATTCAAGGTTTAGAAAAAGTCTTAAGATCAGGTTGGTATTCAATGGGTCCAGAGGTTCAAAAATTTGAAGAAAAAGTTGCTTTTTATCTTAATATTAAATATGGTATTGGGGTAAACAATGGAACAGCTGCTTTAGATATAGCATTGAAATGTTTAGATATTAAAAAAGGAGATGAAGTTATAATCCCAGCGTTAACCTATATATCTACAGGAAATGCTATTTTGTATAATAATGCCACCCCAGTTTTTGTCGATGTTAATAATACATTAAATATTGACACTTCATTAATCGAAGAAAAAATAACTGATAAAACTAGAGTTATAATGAATATAGATTTTGGCGGGAATCCATCTAACTATAAAGAATTGTTAAAGATATCAAAAAAACATAACATCTTTTTGCTTGTCGATGGAGCTCAATCATTTGGATCAGAGTATTGTGGAATAAAATGTTGCACACATGGACTTATTAATACAACAAGTTTTCATTCAGCAAAAATATTAACAACAATTGAAGGAGGAATGATTTTTACCAAGGATAAAGACATATTTTTAAAAGCAAGATCTATAAGAAACCAAGGTGAAACATCAAAATATATACATCAATATCTTGGTAATAATTATAGAATGACAGATATAGCGGCCGCAATAGGTAATTCTCAACTTAAAAGAATAAAAGAAACATTAAAACAAAGAAAAAAAAAGATTAAATATTATAAAGAAAATTTAAAAAATGTTGAATACCCAAAAGAATTACCTAATACAATCAATAGTAATTTCTTTTTTTTAATTCTGGTAAAAAACAGAAATAAATTAAATAAATATCTTAACGATAATGGTATAGAAACACGAATTACTTATCCAATGCCCATTAACGAACAACCAATATTTGTAAAATACAGCAAAGAAACATTTCCTGTTTCAAAAGAAATCTCAAGACAAATTATTTCTCTTCCAATACATTATAAATTATCAACTCTTCAGCAGGATTATATAATTAAAATAATCAATAAATTCACAGGAGGAATGACTTATTAGGGTATTAGTAACTGGTGGCGCAGGATACATAGGAAGCGTTTTAATTCCACGATTATTGGAAAATCACAAAATAAGAGTCCTTGACAATTTAACATATGGATATGATGGAATTATTCCATACATTAATAATCCTTATTTTAAATTTATTAAAGGTGATATTCGTGATAATAAGATATTAAAAAACTCATTAAAAAACATTGATTTTGTTATTCATCTAGCAGCTATCGTAGGATACCCAGCATGCAAGTCAAAACCTATTCTTGCAAATGAAATAAATTATTTTGGAACTAAAAACCTAGTCAAACAGTCTAAAGTTCCAATAATATTTGCATCAACAGGTAGTAACTACGGCAACGTTATAGGAGTATGTAATGAAAAAAATACACTTAATCCATTAACAGAATATGGGCAGACAAAAGTAAAAGCAGAGCAAGAAATTCAAAAATGTTCAAATTTTATTATCTATCGCTTTTCAACGGGTTTTGGTCTTTCCCCAAGAATAAGACTCGATCTATTGGTAAACGATTTCCTTTTTCGAGCAATGAAAGATAAAGAATTAATTATTTATGAAAAAGATTATTGGCGATCATTTATCCATGTAAAAGATATGGCACATAGTCTCATTTTCGCCATTCAAAATTTTGATAAAATGAATGGAGAGATTTTCAATGTAGGATCTAAAGAATTATGTTTAACAAAAGAGGATGTTGCAATGAAAATTAGAAAATATGTAGATTATTATCTGAAATTTGCCGAATTTGGAAAGGATCCTGATATGAGGAATTATAAAGTATCGTTTAACAAAATTAAATCACTTGGTTTTAAGGTGAGGTATAGTTTAGATTATGGCTTAAGAGAGATGGTTAAAGCATTTGAGTTTATTGAAGAAAAAGAATGTTATTACAACAATAGGGTTTTCAAATGAGTAGAGGGTTTAAGAAAGAGTATCTTATTATTAGAAGTGTTAAAGAAAATGATTGTAAGAAATTATTTAATTTTTTAAAAGAACTTGATGAAAAAATTAAATATTTTTTTCATCCTCATCCTTTTGATTTAGAAACTATTATAAACATTTGTAGATCAAAAAAAGATCATTATTTTGTCATGTTTTTTAAAAATAAACTTATTGGGTATTCTTTTCTAAGATTATTTGGATATGAAATCCCCAGTTTTGGTTTAATTATTAGACAAGGATTCACAGGACAGGGATATGGTTTATTTCTCACTAATTGGACAATAAAAAAAGCAAAAGAATTGGGATATAAAAAAGTGATTTTGAAAACGTATATAGAGAATATTCCAGCTCAAAAAATCTACAACAAAGTTGGTTTTAAAATCGTTGGTATAACAAAAGATAAAAAACAATATAAAATGGAATTATTACTCTGAGAAAAGGTTTTTATGCATTTTTATATAATTCTATTGTTTTATCGGCAATTTTATCCCAAGTTAGTTTTTTTGAAATATCTTCTGAATCCTTTATTAGTTTATTATATAAAATTTGATCGGTTAATATTAACCTAAAGCGATTTTGTTAGATCTTCAACATCATTGGGTTTTACTAATACGCGACTATGTTTTCATAACTTATTTTGGAGCTGAATCAATTTGTGTTAGCACCTGTATTTCTCATTGTTAGAAAGTTATACTTATTAAATCATACATAGATTCCTCTGGCTAAAAACAATAATAGGAGAGTTGAATTATCTAATTCCTTAAGTTTTTTCCCAAATAGCACTAATAATCATTCTTATTAATTTTGCAGCAAGTAACGACGTTTCTCCATGATCATAGCCAGGGCATACTTCAACAACATCAAAGCCTATTATCTGAGCCGAAAAAGCATCAATTATATCCAAAATATCTAGAAGTTTAAGACCAAAAGGTTCTGGTGTACTCGTACCTGGTGCATATGCGGGATCGATTACATCCATATCTAAAGTTAAAAATAATTTTTTATTTTGTAAATACTCTTTTGTTTTTTTTATAGCATTAGCGATTCCTTTTTCACCAATTGTAAACGTATCAATAAAAAAAAGATCGTTCTTTCGAGCATATTCATATTCTTCTTTTTCAGCTGATCTTATTCCGATTATTCCAATATTTTTAATGTCGATATGTTCAATAATTCTTTTAATAACACAAGCGTGATTATTTATATCATTTTCATATTGTTCTCGAAGATCCATATGGGCGTCAAGAGATAGGACCGCTATATCCTTTGGATATGATTTAACAATTCCTGGAGTTATCGAATGTTCACCACCAATTACAATAGGAATTTTATTTTTTTCAAGTAGTTTACCAGTAAATTTCTTAACTATTTGTACCATTTCTTTTGTGTTAAAATTCTTCACATCAAGATTTCCATAATCATGCAATCTAATTTCGTGTAAATCTACCTTTGTTCTAAAATCAAAACTTTCAAAATTCCAGCTTGCCTGTCTAATTTCTTTTGGAGCCTTATCTGCCCCATGTCGAAAAGATGATGTTTTTTCAAAAGGGACGCCAAAAATAATAAAATCTGCCTCATCAAAACCTGACTCAGCATCTGCAAAATAATCCGGAAAAGTCATATTATCAAGTTGTGATGTTTGATGAATTAAGCTCGAGTAATTTTCTTTTTTCCTAATGCTTGTAAGTAAAGGATTTCCTGTCCGGGAGATAGGCTATTTTTAAATTCAGCTGGGATTGACATTTCAAAGGTCTCATACGTTTCGAGATCCATAAGTTGAACGATATCTTTACCCATTATTGAAAGAACCTGTGCACTTCTCTTATAAATTAAAGGAACGTGTACTTTATGTTTAACTGGATGAACAACACTTCGTTTTTGGCCATCGAAAACACCTATTGCTTCTATTCTTGCCTTAGCTTCACCATGTTTTCCTGGTTTAGAAGTTGAAATACTCATAATTTTACATGGTTCACCATCAATTATCATATACCGATTCACTCGTAATGTTCTGACTTCAGCTAATTCTTTCATTTACTATTCCTCTGGTACTTTATAAACAACATCATGCTCTCTGACTCGATCTTTTACTTTGATTCCGATTGCATCGCCAGGTTTAGCAACTTCAATAGGATTTCTATTTATTTCTATTCTGTCTACATCCTGAGTAAAATCAGTGTGAGCACCTACAATGTGGATAGTATCTCCCACTTTAAGTTCACCGTCTGTGATTTTAATAGCTGCTACGCTTATGTTTGTAAAAAAATGTTCTACTATCCCAATTTTTTCTTCAACCATACTAAATCACCATCCATAATACATTTAGTTATACTTATAACTGTCACATTTATTTTACTACGACTATCTCATAAATTATTCTTTTTACATGTTTTTCACATATAAAAGCTTCCCATTTAGAATCCCAGGCCATAGCATTTTTACATTCGGGGCAAGATATGCTTTCAATTACTTCTCTATGACTTTTCATTTTTGTTTTTACTACTTCAGCTTTTATTTTTTTATCTGGATTCAGAGAATTCATGATATAAACATCGCCACTTGATGGTAAAAAAGGTGTACTATTAATTTTCCCCCTCTTTTTTCTATAAGCTTTCATTTGTTGCTTATATTTTTCCATCATTGTTTGTCTTCGACCCATGTTTTTCACCAATCAAATTGATATGTGAATAAAGCTTTCTTTTATAATCTCTTTCATCATACGGAAAACAAATGAAATTAGAAGAACTGCCGTTAAATACAGAAATTATAGAAATTCTCAAAGAACATGAAATATCGGAGCTTTACCCTCCACAAGTTGATGCATTACCTCATGTATTAAAGAAAGAAAACATGGTTCTTGCTATACCTACCGCTAGTGGAAAAAGCCTTGTCGCATATTTAGCAATTGTCCATAGACTTATTCATGAAGGTGGTAGAGCACTTTATGTTGTACCACTAAAAGCTCTTGCTCGGGAAAAATATGAAGAGCTTAAACTTTTTGAAAAACTTGGGCTTAGAATTGGCATCTCAACTGGTGATTTAGACGATTCTGACCCTCGTCTTGCACGTTTCGATATTATCGTTTGTACATCAGAAAAGGCTGATTCCCTTCTTCGACACCAAGTTACTTGGATGAATAAAATAAAGGTTCTTGTAATTGATGAAATACATCTTATACACGATCCAAGTCGTGGTCCTACTTTAGAAGTTATCATATCTCATTTTAAATCGTTAAATCCTAATACACAAATAATTGCACTTTCTGCTACAATAAAAAATGCAATGGAATTATCAATTTGGCTTAATGGTAAATTAATTGAGTCTGATTGGCGACCGGTTCCTTTAAAAGAAGGTGTATTTTTAAGAAATAAGATAAAATTTGATGATGGTAAAATTATTTCTGTTGAAGGAGAGGAAAAAAAACCAATCGACAGATTAGTTGAAGATTCAATAAAAAAAGGTGGTCAAGCACTTGTTTTTGTCAACACACGTAAATCAACTGTTTCAGTTGCAACTAAGCTAGCTACAATAATGGGAGATAAACTTATTTCAAAGGAAAAGAAAAAAATTGAAAAATTATTGGAATCAATTAAAACAAAATTACCTGAACAAACATCTGTTGATGAAAAATTATTTTATTGTCTTGAAAAAGGAGTTGCCTTTCATAACGCAGGACTTTCAAGCATTCAACGAAGAACTATTGAACAGAGTTTCAAGGATAGGATTATTAAATGCATCGTGGCCACACCAACACTTGCAGCCGGAATTAATATTCCTGCTCAAAGAGTTATTATTAGGGACTTATGGCGTTACGATCAAAATTTTGGTATGTACCCGATACCCATATTAGAATACAAACAGCAAGCGGGTAGAGCTGGTAGACCTAGATATGATAAACAAGGTGAGGCAATTACAATTTCAAAAAATGAAGAACAAAAAGAAGAGATTTTTAATACTTATATTTTAGGTGATACAGAACCGATTTTTTCTAAACTTGGAAGTCAAGCAGCCTTAAGAACACATATCTTAGCTGCAATTGCGACAAATTTTGTAGATAGCATGGATGGCATTTACAAATTTATTGATAGTACTTTTTATGCATATCAATCTGAAACATTTACTTTAAAAGATGAAATTAATGAAGCAATTGATTTTTTAATTAAAAGTGGTTTTGTTGAAATAATAAATGATGATAGATATATGGCAACTTTATTTGGAACTAGAACTTCATCATTATATATTGATCCATTATCAGCACTATTATTGAAGAAAGCACTTGAAAAATCGTATGATAAAGTACCCACTCATTTGGCATTTATTCATGCTGCATGTTCAACTCCTGATGTACGATCATTATATCTTAGAAGAAGAGATGATTGGGTAGAAGAAAAAGCTGAAAAACATCGAGGTGAATTTTTACTAGATATACCAATTACCTCAAATGACGAGTACGAATGGTTTTTAAGTGATTTAAAAACTGCCTTTTTAATTGAAGACTGGATTGAAGAAATTCGAGAGGATAGAATTATTACTAAGTACAATGTAGGACCTGGCGACATACATAATATTGTTGAAATGACTCAGTGGATATTACATGCTGCTAGAGAATTTGCACGAATGTATAATTTTGATTATGTTTCAGAAATTAGTGATTTACTTTTAAGAGTTCAATATGGTTGTAAAAAAGAATTACTTAATCTTGTTTCATTAAAGAATATCGGCAGAATACGAGCACGATCTTTGTTTAATGAAGAATTTAAAACTATTAATGATTTACGGGGTGTACCTCTAAAAAGATTAGCAGAGATCAAAACGATTGGTGAAGGTATAGCAAAAAGCATTAAAAATCAAATAGGGGAAAGTGATAAGGGTGAGGAAAAAGACATATCAGATTTTGCTGTGAATGAATGAAAAAAAAGAATTTGTTTAAAATTTTTGGTGCAAAAGGAAAAATTGAAAATGTTGATAATTTTTTGAAATTTATATCAAATTTTGCCCAAAAAAATAATCTCATTATTCAAGTATTTGATGCAGATATGATTTTTGGTGAAATTCATATATTTTCTGCACTCAAACACGCTCAGAGAGCTATGAAAAGAAAAACGAATACAACAAATTCGTTAGAAATGGAAACTATATTATATGCATCGGGTGAAAGACAATTAAAACTCGCGATACCAAAAATGGGTATTAAAAAAGGTAAAGCAAATATTGCATTTCTTTTAATTAGTGAAAAAAACCAAATAACAAACAAAATTATAAATGAATTACTAGGTGCCACAAGCTTAAATCAAGATGATCAAGTCCTTTTTGGAAATATAAATACTCTTAAAAATTTTGGAATAAATGACCATGAAATAAAGACGGTAACGAAAGCTAAATACGAGGATTTGATTCTAGAAAAAGTAGCCATGGTTGATGTAATAAAGTAGGCCCGCATGAGGTAGTCTGGATATCCTGGAGCCCTGCGGAGGCTCCTACTCGGGTTCGAATCCCGATGCGGGCATTTAACATACTAGTAAGTTTTATATATGAAGAAAACTATACATTTTACTAGTGTGTTATATATGGTTATAAAAAATAATGCCCGAATAAAGCAACAGA
>CAYGAC010000023.1:0-12074 GCA_964347865.1 uncultured Thermoplasmatales archaeon | reverse complement strand
TTTGAACCCAGATCGGCGGGTCTCTTCTTAGGTCATCGCTCCAGTTATTCATCATAGATCAGATGACCCTCTTTTAATCATTCCTAACTGGAGCCCACAATGATGCCGGGTTACACCATGCTCCCATATTTACTTACGTCTACTTCTCTTTTCACGTCTCATTCGTTTTTTCCGCCATTTCCATCGCATTTTTCCTCTTTTTTTCCAGACTCTTGAACTCCTTTTCATTAGTAATGCCTCGAATTGTATAAGCTGCCCTAAAATAGATAGTTATATTTAATAGTTTAGGGTAGAATGGCTTTGCACATTTAATACCTATTTTTTGTGCAAAATGGTAATCTGCACAAAAAATAATTTTTAATAGGGATTTTTTCCTAAAAAGAAGTGATAACTCTCAAACCATTTGTTAATAACCTGAAATCTTTTCGTAAAAAAGCTCTATAAATTTGGCCAAGCATGTAACTGGGTCTTAAATAAAACTGTCTGAATGCTTTTATTTTATAATCCTCTAGTTCTTTTTGAGTGAGATTTCCTAAACCTCGATATGAATCAGAGGGCACCAAATATTCATCCTTTGAGATTTTTTTATTCTTTACTTCTTCAAACCATATTTCTGATCCCATTTGATAATTAAAAGGAATAAAAAGTGCAATATCAAGTGGTAAAGAACAACCAAAATCTATCGTTTTTTCAATATGTTTTTTCGTTTCGATTGGAGCGCCAAGTATAAAGGTGGCTGCTGTAATAAAATCCATCTCCTTACTAAGCCGTACAGCCTTACGTATCTGATCTAAGGTGATACATTTATTATAAAAATCTAGAACATCTTGATTCCCGGATTCTATTCCAAATGCAATGAATTTGACATTAGCTTTCTTCATCTTCATATATAACTCACGGTCTGCTGCATCAACACGAACGCCTTCGATCAACAAATCAATATTTGTTCCATTCTCGATAAGTCTATCCATTATCTCGTAGGCTCTTTTCTTATCGGATAAAAAGTTATCATCGGTAATCATAACTGAACCATATTTATCATTGATTTCTATAATTTCTTTTACGACATTCTCTGCAGATCTTTGTCTAAATCCCCAATTCTTTATGACATTACCATATCGTGCACAAAATCGACATTTGAACGGACACCCTTTACTCGTAATCATAGATGTTAATCTTGGTTTATACAGATACAGTTTGTTCATCTTTCCATAATCATATTTATCGACCAGATGACGTGCTGGAAAACAAAGAGAATCTAAATCATTAATTACCGTAAGAGATTGACCCGATTTAATCTGGTTGTTTTCTCGGTAATATATACCATGAATTTCAGATAGCTTCTTATGCCCCTGTAGATGTCTAACTATATCAATAATTGCATATTCCCCCTCACCAACAACACCAATATCTGCATAAGGGATACTAATTAAGGAGCGGCTTTGAAAGAAGGTACAATGTGGACCACCGATAATCAAAGGAATCTCAGAATCTAATTCCTTAATCATCCTAGCATCATCTAATGTTCGATTGAAATTATCGGTATATACACTCATTCCAACAGCGTCGGATGACATCAGTGAATTTTTCAGGTGTTCTCTTGATACACTCTCTAAACATAGATCGATGATTTCAACTTTATGGCCGTCATTTTCTAATGATGCTCCAATATATTCTAACCCAAGAGGAGGATAAACTGATGCGGAATAATATGATCCATAGAATGAACCTGTATTAGCATAATCTATCTGTTCTGCAGATCTTAGAAGAAGAAATTTCATTGATTATTATCCCCCAATAAAACATCTAATAATTATAATCATATTCCTTAGAATAGATGAATTTTTTAGCCCATCGACGATTCAATAAACTCAAAATTGACGTAGATAAAAACGGATAGAAACCAATCCTTGTACTTTTATAAATACGTCTTATAATATTTAGAGGAGATGTGTATTCCTTAGCTACATGACGAGTACCTTCTAAAAGTTCGTTAGGAGTCATATTTTTAGGTTTAAAAACAACATGGTCTAAATCATATTTTGACCAGTCTTTAGTTAGAATCCTATTTTCTGCTTCAAACTGATCATAAAAAGGTGTACCCGGGTAAGGAGTTAACATCATAAAATGTGCTAAATCTAAATTAATATCTTTTACGAAATCTATTGTTCTATCAAATATGTCTAAATGATCTGTTTCTAAACCAAACATAAAATACCCTAAAGCACCAATTCCATAGTCATGAATTTTTTTAATTGTAGAAGAATATCTTTCTACTCTATTTGTTATTTTTTATTCATCCAAACATATTTACATCTGGTGCAATACCAAGCAGTAGATATCCATTCTTGTTTCCCATGAACAGGATTTTTATGTCGATAGATCCTTGTTAATTTAAGGTCGCATTTTGGGCATTTTCTTTTAAAAGTTTCTTTGTACTCTTCCCCTCCTAAAGAGTACACAAGGGTGTCAGAAGCTACTGCATAGACGTAATTACAATTTGTACAGAACCATGCTGTCGGGATCCATTTTCTATTTCCATCTATTGTTTTACTTTGGTATAATCTAACAGCTTTTGATCCACATTCTGGACATTTCTTTCTAATATTAAACACCGATATTTTACTTTTTAAGTATTAATATAGAATCTAAATAATAAGATAGTTTTAAAACATATCTAATGAATGAATTAAAAATATAAATCAATATTAAGGATTATTGAGCATATTTCTTTAATTGCTAAACGGACTTGGAGGTATTCGAAGCTTTCTCTCGAAGGGATTTTAAGCGAAGCTTTGTGGTTTTTTAGGTGTTTCGGATTTTGCGTTCAACTCACTAAAACCCTTTTCTCTCTTTTTTTCTAAAATACCGGAAGATATTTCAATTAAATCATATTAATTTATAAACTAATAAAAATTGGTTCTGTATAATATAGCGTTGGTAAAAAAGGGTTGGAAAATTAGAGTTGGCGAATATTTTTAAAAACTAACTGTATTGGTTTATGCGGTCTCCCCTATTGTGTTTGTCACCAACTTACACAAGTAGACTACTTTTGAAGATGGAGTTTTCTACCAAAAAAGGGGAGACCAAAACATCTTGATTAGATTTTTAGTTAAATTTATAATTGAAATTAGTATTTGATTTTGAGGAGATATATATGGTTTATTCCTATAAAGATTGGACTTTACATAAGAGAAATGTAATTTTAAAAGGTGGAGGGGAACAAACTATCTACTTTTTTGCAAAGGGAAAACCAAAAAGTGGAACACCATGTGATATACCAGAGGGATATGAACTTCTGAAAACCGATGAAAGAAAAGGTTCTGGTATGCCTTATTTAAAAAAGAAATAATTTCTCTGGGAGAAAAATTGATATAGAGATATTTGATACATTTTAATGATGTATCATGAATATCGCTGATAGAAGAATTTTATATAAAAATATAAAAAGACTTGACCCTACTGAAAGATACGTTAAAATAAATTTTGATGAAAGAGAAATAAGATACTCCGATACTATCAAACAACATATAAAGATACGTGAACGATATAAGGTTCTATTTAACTACATCAATATTTAACTTTCTTGCAATTTCCTTGTAACGATTTCTAATGGTCACTTCAGTTACTCCTGCTATTTCGGCTATCTTACGTTGTGTTACAAATTCGTTACAAAGAACAGATGCGATATACAAAGAAGCAGCAGCAAGCCCTGTTGGACCTCGTCCACTTGTAAGCTCATGACTTGATGCACTCCTTATAATTTCTAACGTCTTCGATTGAACGTCATTACTGAGTTTCAACTCACTGCAGAATCGAGGGATATAATCCTTTGGTGAAGTAGGCATTAATTTCAATCCTAATTTACGTGATACATATCGATAATTCCTACCAACTTCTTTTTTTGGCATGTTGGCTAACTTACTTACTTCATCAAGTGTCCTAGGTACATGACATTGCCTACATGCTGCGTACAATGAAGCGGCAATAATTCCATCGATACTTCTCCCTCTCACTAAATTTTTCAATGCTGCTTTTCGATAAATCATAGCAGCTGTTTCTCGAACTGTTCTTGGTAGTCTCATACCTGATGCTAATCTATCAAGACCTGATAGTGCAATAGCTAGATTTCGTTGTGTAGCATCACTAATTCTAATTCTTCTTTGCCATTTTCTTATTCTATATAATTGTGCACGATTTTTTGTCGGGATTCTTTTCCCATATGCATCCTTATTAGTCCAGCCTATTGCAGTACTCAATCCTTTATCATGGATTGTAAATGTCATTGGAGATCCTGTCCGAGATCGTTTTTCATGTTGCTCACTATCAAATGCACGCCATTCAGGACCATGGTCTATAAGATCCTGATCAATAACGAGCCCACAATCATTGCAGATTACTTCTGCTCGTGAATAATCCTTACTTAGGTGTTCACTTCCACATTCAGGGCACTTTATCGTTAATTCTACTTTTTGTTTCAATTTTTTTGGCAATTTATTCAAATCCTATATCCCTATAAATAAGGGGGAGTAGTATATAAAATTAAAAGAATTGGAGGGAATGTTGTAAATTCTAGAAAAATCTTATGCCTTCTTTAGATTTTTTGCTTGTGGTCCTCGGTCCGAGTCTTCTATCTCAAATTCGACGTTATCTCCTTCATAAAGATCAACTCCCATTGGTATAGCTGATCTATGAACAAAGACATCCTTGTTATCATCACTTTGGATAAATCCATATCCTTTTCTTGCATTGTACCATTTTATGGTTCCTTTCATATGTTTTTTCACCTCCTTCAGATATTTTATTGTTCTGAATTCGTGCAATAAAGAATCAAAAAGTAGTAGATGTGAAAAACATATTTTTAAAGAGCTAAAAAGATGTTCAGCCTCTAACTTTTCGTCTTTACTAAGATAACCAAACAATACTATCCTTAATATAGATTTCTGTTAGAAAAATATTCTAGAGAGAAAGACGGGCTTGGAGGGATTCGAACCCTCGACCGATCGGTTAAGAGCCGATTGCTCCACCTAGCTGAGCTACAAGCCCAAAAACAAGAGAGATGCGCAATAAAATAATATTTATTATTTTTTTTCTTGTGATTTTTTTATATCTGATTCGTCTATTTTAGAAATGTACTTAGCGTCAATACTATCCGTGATATAGACATCTTTACCTGCTTGATATATTTTAATTCCAGCTTTCTTTGCTTTTTTCCCATCTATCTTTAAGAGAAGTGGTTCATCGGTTCTTACTCGACCTGCCTCAAGAGCTTTTTCTATGCTCCCACTAAGATGCACATTTTTTCTGTCAATAGGATTTAGCCCACCTTCTAAAATAATATCAATCTCCTCTTCTGTAACAGGATAATAAAATTCATCTAAATCAGCAAGTGGTAAATCATCAAGATTTACATCAATTGTATGACCATATGTTGCTCTCACCATACCTCCATCAATCTGATATCTTCCTTTGGGATCTGTTAATGCAATAGCTTCAATATGGTGGTTTCGTAACCAATGAAATCCTGACCTGCTAACTCCTATTGCCTCTACAAATTCAGTAATATCTACCCATCCATGTCCATCAATCATAACTCCAAGTTTTTCTGGAAAGTGGCGAAGTACTCCAGCTATAATACGTCCTAGTGAATTAAGTTCCCTATCATTCATTAAAAATTTTCCTTTTTCATTGCAAACCGGACAGGATTCCCCTCGGTAATAACCGTGTTCTTCACATTCGCCAAGCATCTTCTATTTTCCATAATAAGAATTATAAGTATAAGTTTTTGTATAGGTTTAATATTACAGCTTTGGTGAACTATTGGAACAGGAAGATATGAAAAGGATTGCAGCGGAAAAATCTGTTGAACGTGTAGAAAATGGTATGATAATTGGATTAGGTACAGGTTCAACTGTTGAGTATGCAATAAAAAAATTGGGAGAAAGGATAAAAACTGGATTGAAAATAGAAGGAATTCCTACGTCTTTAAAAACAAAAAAATTAGCATTAGAACACAATATACCACTAGTAGATCTTAATGATTATCCAGAAATTGATTTAACTATTGATGGAGCTGATGAAGTTGACTCTCATTTGAATTTAATTAAGGGAGGCGGTGGGGCCTTAACGAGAGAGAAAATAGTTGCATATCACTCAAAAAAAGAAATAATAGTAATAGATGAAACAAAGGTTGTAAAAAAATTAGGAATCGGCTTTCCTATTCCTGTTGAGGTTACAAAATTTGGCTGGAAAGCAACAAAAAAATCCTTAGAAGAACTTGGTTGTACAATAGAATTGAGAACCATTATGGATGAAGTGTATATAACAGATAACTCTAATTATATATTAGATTGTGATTTTGGAAAAATTGATGAAGCTGAAACTCTTGAAAAAGAAATCAATTCTATACCAGGTGTTATAGAAAATGGTTTGTTTATTGATTTGGTTGATGAGGTAATAGTAGGAAGCAAACAAGGTATTATTACACTAGAAGAGCAATGTCTTCAATAGCTATAAACCAACAACAAAAAATTTAATTTTTCTAAATACTTTTAAAAATTGGTATATTATCTTCAATGCAGAATATGGGAAAGGATAAATTTAATCCAGTAAAAGGATTGAATCAGAAAGAAGAGATAAGGAATAAAACCAAATCAGTAGATTTTGATATTCATTTATATAGACGTGTATTTCACACAGCTGCAGCGTCCTTTTTAATTTATTATTCATTACCAAATGAGGGATTTATTAGTATATTAAAATTTTACCTTCCCATTCTTATTGTTGGTATTGCATTACTAATAGAATTTTTTAGAATTAAGGGTAAATTAAATCGCAGTCATTTTTTTAGACTAAGGTCGTATGAAGAAAAAAGACCTGCAAGTTACATTTATTTTGGAATTGCCATACTTTTTTTACTGCTTTTCTTCCCACAACAAATATCAATACCGTGTATTCTTTGTGCTTGTTTTTCTGATCCTATTATAGGTGAATTAAGAGAGCGTTTTGGTAAAAAAAATACTTATGTATTAGGTTTTTTTGTTTGCATGTTTTTTTTCTTAGTGACATGGTATAAAGCTGAAATATGGATAATATTTTCAGTTTCAATAATTGGTGGATTAGGAGCACTAATTGGAGAAATAAAGAAATTTTGGTTTATTGATGACGATTTTATGATTCAAATACTACCAGCAATATTAATCCTAATATTGTGGCAAGTATTGAAATTGATTGGTCTTAATATTATGCCTTCTGAATTAATAATTTCAATCTAATATGGTGGTAAAATAACTATAAAGGAAATATTGAATCAAAAAGAAAAAATCAAGGGAAAATCACATAGAATTGAATTGTGGTTTGTTCCCATACTTATCATATTTCCGATTTTTGTATCGATTTTTTTGTTTTTGGATTGGTATTACAGAGGTTTTTCTCTAGGAATTTCAACATATGATAGTGAATTTATGTTAGCAATTATAATTCTGATTGGTAATATCATATTTGATATACCTTTTCTAAAATCTTTGATATCTTATGATTAAAAAATAATTTTATAGTTTAACAAATCTTGAGCTGTAAAATAATGGTAAGATTAATATCGCAGCAACAAGCGATGATATAGTCATGATTATAATAATTGTTCCAAACTGTTGTATTACAAGTATATCAACAAAATAAACGGAGCTTAAACCTGCAATTGTAGTGAAAGCCGCTTCTACAAGCGATAACCCAGTTTTATTAATAGATTCTCTTGTTGCTTCAATTCTAGATTTTCCTTGCTCCATTTCTTCCCTGACTCTTTGAGTAAGGTGTATACCATAATCAATTCCAATTCCTATCATTATCGATGCAATAGAAATAGTAATTATCGATAACGGAATATCGAACATTATTAAGAAACCTGGTTCCCATACGAGAACAAATATGACTGGGATTAATGTTAGAAATCCCCAAATTGATGAACTAAATATTAAAATTAGTACTGCTAATACAAGAAGCAATGCAGTAATCATAGAACGGGATTGTTGCTCAGTAAGTATATTATTAATTTCAACATTTATAGCATCTTGACCCGTCAATTCTGAAATCCTACCATTATGTGGTATGATTGTATTAGAAGCAATTTCATTTATTTCATCTACTAATACTTTTATTTTTTCAACCCCAAGTCCAACTGGAAAATTAACAACTATTACAGTTTTCGAGTAATCTTCATTTACTAATCCTTCTTTTGCAATTCTATCAAATAAGATTTCCTCGACACCAACATATTCTGCAATTTTTTCAATTAATACACTTCTATCTAAGACATCAGTTACTTCTTTTATTGCATCAGCTATTGAAACAATTTTAATGCCCAAGGTTCTCATTTCCTCTTCCATTGCATATATAGCTTCTATAGTTTCAGGATAAGTAATACCTTGCCTTTCTGTCTCTATTAGCATCATATTAATACTGGTCCCTCCACCAAAATTCTCTGAATAATCGAAATATTTTTCAATTTCTGGTAAACCCTTAGGGGCCATCTCAAAGAAGTTAACATCGGTTCTGATGCCAGGTACTACTATAAGAGACAAGACAGCAAAAAAACATGCAAGTAATGCAAACCGTTTTTTATTACTGATAACAATATTTGCTATAGCCTGCCAATCGTAAGCTCGGCCATTTTTTTCAAACTTTAAAATAATTGATAAACAAGGAACGAGAATTGATGCAGAAATAAAACAAAAAATAATACCAATAACACACCCAAGACCAAAGGTTATTATGGGAGGCATGCTAGATACTGTTAACGAACCAAATCCAATTATAGTTGTAATTGTAGATAGAAAAACCGCTTTTCCAGTAAATTTTAATGTTTTTTCAACTGCCTCAATTTTATCGTCTACTGCTTTTTCTTCAGAAAATCTGTTGAGTAGATGAATTGAATAATCAACACCCAAACCAACTAAAAGAGCAACTATTGCAATAGATAATAATGTCATCTCAGGCATTACTAAACCAAAGATTCCGAAGGTTAAAGCTAAGGCATAAGCTAAAGGTAATAGAATTATGATAATGCTTTTAATCGTTCGATTGAAGAAGAAAATAACAATGGAGATGAAGGTTAGTGCAATGGGAAAAACAATTATGATATTTTGCATACTCTCTTTTTGGATTGCTTGCTGCATTGCTACAACACCTGTTATTACCATATCTGAATAACGCGCTTCTTTGTCAATAGCAGCTTGAACCTTATTCAATACGGATTTGTAATCAGCATCCTCAGTTAATTGCAATATAATCACAGCTACTTTGTAGGTATCAATAAAAAGAACTCCTTTGGTTGCCTGGATAATTTCTCTTGCTATGTAACGAGATATGAGATTTCGATCTTCTGGTATTTCGAATTTTCCAGTTCCTCCAAGTCCACCAACAGAATAGGGTTTTGCATTTTCTTCTTTTATAAGTGCTGCGATGCTTTGTACCGAAACAATGTTATCCTTTTCACCTTTGTCAAGATTATATATATTTACCTTGCTACTAACCCGATCCATTTCTTTTAAAACATAAGGATCTCTAATATCATCAGCTTCGACGTAGATAACAATAGTTGATGAGATCTGAAATTCTTCATTTATTTCATTCCAAAGATTTATCGATGGATGACCTTCGGGTAAATAACCAGCGAGATCAGAAATCATATATACATTTTGAATTTGAAATCCTATTATTGCAGTAAATATAGTAAATATTAATACTACCGCTTTTGGTCTTTTTACTAATATTTTCGCAATAGGTTTAAGGTTCATGTTTTTTCGACTCGCTCATAGATTTTTATCCTTACATATTTTGTAATTCCATCCTTCTTATCAGATAGATTCGCAAGTTTGTTTAATCTAAATTCCATATCTCGAGTATATTTTTGTAGAAGCTTGATGGGTGAGGTAGCCCTATACAGATAGGGATTTTTTCCTATACTTTCATTTTTTAGTTTTTCTCTAGAAATTAATTTTTGATCATACATTTTTGAAAGTAATTCTCTAACGGTACTTGGGTGGAGTTTAGTACCTTTAATGATATCTTCACTAATAGCCCCTTTTTTTCTAAGTAAATATAAGTATATTCTTGACTCTGCTCTAGATTTCAATATATCATGTACTGCTTTCCCCGTACTTTTGTCAACATGTAGTCTAGATTTACTCATTAATTTGCACCAATATATTTAATAAATCCAATAAAAATTGTTGTTTTATGAGTTTAAATAATTTGTCATTTTGTCGTTTGATAAGCGACAAAACATTTTATCGGATTAAAAACGATAAAAATAAACAAAAAGTTTATTTTCAGATATTCTGTCTGGTAGATATGATACTATGGATGAAAAAACGAGAATTGAAAAGGACATTGTTTTGTTTAAAGAGAATCATAAAAATATTAAACAACGTGATTTGAACCAAGGTCAGAATAAAATAATTGAACTTGCAAGTCAGTATTATGAAGATTCGATATATTATCTAGAAAAAAAAGATTTTTTTACTGCCTTTGGATGCATTAATTATGCGCATGGATTATTAGATAGTATCATAAAATTTTAAAATAAGATTAAAAAATTAAGAGAGGGGCAATATGAAAATTGATGGAAATTTAGGAAAATTTTACCAATACTCCTTTCCTATGCAAACAGTATTAGTAACATGCAACGACGAAAATGGAAAAACAAATGTGATAACGATAGCTTGGCATACAACCATTTCAAAAAAACCACCTTTATATGGAATTTCAATAGCTCCAAATAGATATTCTCACGATTTAATAAAAAAGAATAAGGAGTTTGTTATCAATTTTGTTCATTTTGATTTTGTTGAAAAAGCACATTTTTGCGGGACTCATTCTGGTAGATCAACGGATAAAGTTGACCATACTAATTTAACGTTAACTCCAGCTAAAATAGTAAATGTACCCTTTATAAAAGAATGCTTTGCTCATTTAGAATGCAAATTAGTTCAAGATATAACGATGGGAGATCATACATTGTTTATCGGAGAAGTTGTTTCTGTATATGCAGATGAGGATGCCTTTGAAAACGATTTATTACAGGTAAATAGAATACAGCCATTGTACTATATTGGAGGAAACAGTTACACTACAATTGATAGGTTAAAAAAGAAAGAATTCTAAGTAAATAATATTTTTACTTTATCTTCTTCTTTTATAGCTAATTTTTTAGCTGCATTACCTTGATTCATTCCAATTTCAAGAAAATCACTACTTCCAATTGTAGCAAGCATTTCTCTTTTTTTTACAAAACCATATGATTTAACGAAAGGAATTTCAATGTGTTTTTCTCCAATAAACACCATTATTTTTTTGTTATAAGCTAAACCTTTTCCTAATATCTCTTTTGTAATGTTAGTTATAATGTTTCCAAAATTATCGATATAAATAACTTTCCCATTAGCAGCACTTTCTCTAACCTCGCATTGTCCAAAATCTAAATCTATGAAATCATCAATTCTTCTCCCTATCTCGTCGAATGGTACACCATTCGTAATATGCGCTGCAACAGGCGTAAAAATATCTCTTCCATGGAAGGTAGTTGAAATAGAGCTGAGCATGTACTTTATATTTGTAATCTCATAAACAATATAATTACCCAGAAAATGTGCTGCCGGCATAAGTAGGCCATTATCTGGACCTATTAGAATATGTTTATTTGTAGTGATAAATATACCACGTCTCTCAGTACCGACTCCAGGATCAACAACAGCAATATGAACCGTTCCGGTTGGAAAAAATGAAACGACGCTTCTAAGAATAAATGCTCCTTCACGAATATTTTGAGGGGCAATATCGTGTGTTATATCAATTATTCTTGCATCTGTTATTCCCGATGCAACTGCTTTCATTTGAGCTGTGTATCCATCTTTTGTACCAAAATCTGAAAGAAATGTAATAATTTTCATAAACTAACCATTAATAATCAACCTATTATCTTTTATTATTTTAATAAGTCTATTTGTATCACTTTTTGTCAATTTTTACGGCTTTGCACAATAAACCATGCTAATAGTTGTTTTGCACAATAAATACCC
>CAYGAC010000022.1:0-10658 GCA_964347865.1 uncultured Thermoplasmatales archaeon | reverse complement strand
GCGAAGCGACGAAGAATCTGTGACCACCAAATTATTATTTAAATGATGGTTAGTGGTCTTAGATTCTTCGGCAAAAAACGCCTCAGAATGACATTTTAGGGAGTTTTCGTTCAGACACTATTTAGTTAAATTCAAGAATATATTTTGAGCCGTATAAACTAGGTTAGCCTAATAAATTAAGGAACATAGAAATGTTCACAATATTAAAACAAGTATTTCTCATCTTTATTTTAATTATCTTGATTATTATAATATTGAATTCCTGTTCAAAAGATAAAAATCCAATTGGATATGAATGTAACTTACTTATTGGAGACAACTTTATTGGAAAACTTAAATCTGATTTTGGCACTCATTTTATTTTAAAACCAGATGGTACACTATGGTCATGGGGTAATAACTATCATGGTCAATTAGGTGTAGGAACAAAGGAATCTAGTAACATTCCCCTTAAAGTTTCTTCAATTGAAAAAATTATAGATTTTGACTTTTATGAAGGGATGGCATTAGCCACAGATTGTGCAGGAAATATTTGGTATTGGGGAAGTAATATGGTAGTAAGTTTTATTTGGCCTGAAATTCTCTTACCTATAAAAATCGGTTATTTATCGAGTATCAAAGCTATTGATAGATTTGGTAATGAAATTCATTTGCTTAGAAAAGATGGCAGTATATGGCGAATAAAAATTGATAATCATAATGTTGATCGCAATAATATATATGAATCTTTTTCTAAGCCTGAAATTATACCCAATAAAAAAAATATAATTTCTATTTCTAGTTCTCTAGCATTAAAGAAAGATGGTACATTATGTGAGTTTGCATCAAGCAATCCAGAAAGTGGCGGTTTGACATCTATTAATGATGTGATAGATGTCCAGAATGTTTTTAATAGACGTACAATTATTCTAAAGAAGGATGGTACTGTATGGGCTTGGGGTAAAAACGATATTGGTCAGTTAGGAAATGGGACTTTCAAAGATAGTTCTATTCCTGAACAAGTGAAAAATTTGAACAGTATCACACAAATATCATCTAATTATGATTTTAATCTTGCATTAAGAGATGATGGAACCGTTTGGTTCTGGGGATTTATTTGTAAGTGGGATGAAAATCATAAGCCTATAGGTATCAATATTCCAACGAAAGTAAATAATTTGGATAACATCGCTTTGATTTATGCAGGCTCAGAATGTTTTGCAATGAAAAATGATGGCAGTTACTGGTATTTTAAAGCTGAAGAAAGAATTCCTCAAAAAATATCTTTTGAATAAAATAATTAATTTCCAATATAATTAGGCTAACCATGCATTCAGTTGACCGCAGGGCTCTGGCGCTATTTTGACATTTTGAGCGTTGTCGTAACTATTTGCAAAATTAGAAGTTCTGTGCGATTAAACCTGCGGCAACTTATGCTCACGTTATCCAGCAGGAAAAAATGAACACATCATATTTACACATAGAGACGCCATTAATTGAATCTGTACCTTTGTCGAAAAGAGTCAAAAGTAAGGTTTGGTTAAAAATGGAAGCGTTACAACCTTCTGGCTCATTTAAGTTAAGAGGGATAGGCATGGCTTGCCAGCATTATTCGTCTGAAGGGGCGAAGAGGTTTATCAGTTCTTCAGGTGGTAATGCTGGTATTGCTGTCGCTTATTCTGGCAGAAAGCTTGGGGTACCAGTAACAGTGGTTGTGCCGGTAACCACAACAGAAGGGGCTATAACAGCAATAAGGGATGAAAAAGCTGATGTTGTCATTAAAGGAGAAACCTGGCAAGAAGCGCACCAATATTCACTTGAGTTGACTGGCTCCGGGAGTGTCTATATTCACCCTTTTGATAACCCATTGCTATGGGCAGGTCACGCTACAATCATCGATGAAGTTAGAAAGTTGAATCTTCACCCGGATGCTGTGGTTCTCTCGGTGGGCGGTGGAGGCCTATTGTGTGGAACCATCGAAGGGCTCAATAATAACAATATGCCTAATGTACCTATTCTCGCTGTTGAAACTGAAGGGGCTGATTCTTTATCGGCGTCTCTGAAAGCAGGTCGACATGTGGAAATTGACAATATTACTAGCATCGCGACCTCCTTGGGGGCCAAGAAGGTTGCCAAAGCAGCATATGATTGGTGCCACAAGCATGAAGTGGTCAGCCATGTTGTCTCTGATATAGAAGCAATTGATTCATGCCTAGAATTTTGCAATGATCATAGGTTGTTGGTTGAACCTGCATGTGGAGCATCTCTTGCTGCACTATATAATCCGGCTGATTTTTTAAAGGATAAAGACTGTATCTTAATTATCGTTTGTGGTGGGGCAGGTGTTACAATTTCTCAGATTGAAGCGTGGAAACAAAAATTGGATAACAAGGCTAATTCAGCCGATGCAAAAAGCCGCGCGGATGATTAGCAGTCGTTATGTGTTAATAGAATTCGACATAGTTAAAAATATGGATTGAGTTATTAAATTAAACGGGAGTTATGATGCTTTCCATGAAATATGTTAAGAGTATCCGTGTTTTATTTCTTTTCCCAATGATAATATATTTCATTGCCTGTGATAAAGATAAACCTACGCAAAGTAGTTCGGAAAATGAACCTCCGGTTGTAGCGCCTATTCCTGATCAAACCATTGTTGAAGGCGACACTTTTTCAAGTATCATACTTGACAATTATGTTTCTGATTTGGATAACATAAAAACTGAAATAACATGGACAACAAGTGGTAATAATGATTTAATGGTTGACATTACAGATCGGATTGCCACAATCACAACCCCAAATACTGAATGGGTGGGCTCCGAAAGCATTACTTTTCGGGCTACCGATCCAGAAGGTCTTTGGGATGAAAATACGGCTGTTTTCAGTGTTGAATCCGCTCTTTACACACCTCTCCAATTAAGCGATTGGGAAGTATCGACACCGGCGGAACAAGGATTGAATCCGAGAATCGTACAGGATCTATACCGGAACGCAGAGCAAATTGACCACCTTTATAGCCTTCTTATAATAAAGAATGATTATCTGATTGCCGAGAAGTATTTTAATGGACAGAATGTTAATAACGCAAACAATATTGCCTCTGTGACGAAAAGTTATACATCCGCACTGACCGGGATTGCCTTGAGAGAAGGCTTTCTTTCAAGTCTTGATCAAGAAATGGCCGAATTCTTTCCGGAATTTGATTGGCAGAATATTGATCCGAGAAAAAGTCAAATCACAATCAGGCAAATTCTGCAAATGCGATCCGGTTACCCCTGGGAGGAATTTTCTCCTTATTATAACCTGCTTTGGTCGAGATTCAGAAACTGGTTGCCACTAATTGAAGAAATACCGCTCACCAGCGATCCTGGAACCCGGTTTGGTTATTCTAATTTAATGTCACATATTTTAGGAATTATTGTAGCGAGAGCTGCCGACACTTCATTATTATCTTTTGCTCAGGTCTATCTTTGCGAGCCATTAAATATAAATCTATCGCTGTGGTACCTCGATTCATTGGGATACTATTATGGTCACGGTGATATGTACTTTACCGCAAGAGACTTAGCCAGGTTTGGTCTTTTATACCTGAATGAAGGAGCGTATAATAATACTCAAATTATTCCCGCGGAATGGATTAATGAATCTCTCTGGAAATACTCATATAATACTTATAACGGAATGATCTTAACCCATTTTGGCCTTTTAGACTACGGATATTTATGGTGGTCGTCCGGAGCCGGGCATTATGAATTTGATTTTGCATGGGGACATGGCGGGCAGCTTATCGTCTTACTTCACGATCTTAATATGGTCATTGTCACAACAGCCGACTATCTTCCCGGCGAATCCGGGAATGCTGCCTGGCAGAAGGAAAAATCCGTTCTTGATTTGGTCGGTGGATTTATTGCTAAGATTCCTCTGTTATAGATGATATATGAATCATACAATGTAGGCATATTCCAAGGCTGGTGACGTACCGCTACGTGATCCATAAATCCTATGCTGGACATGGAATTCGAGAAAAGATTTTGGCAAAAAATTTATTGGTAAAATAATAGAGATAGCCAGCACATAACCCATGTTTCCAGGCGAACAAAAAAGTTCATGGTTTTTTGGATTTCAAAATAGGTTATTGTTCAAGTTTTTTCCATTTTACAAGCTTGACTTCCTGCTTTTCTGTCGCCTGAAACCAAGTCCGTTATATGGTTAAAATTTAGTTTAACTAATATAGAAAAGGATTTTTCATGAAAAAATTTTTTATAGTTTTTCTATTTTTTCTCAGTCAAAACCTTTTTTCACAGGAAATTATTTTATTTAAAAGGTGGAATACTGAAGTTGCACTTCCAAATGCAGAATGGTTCAAATCTGATAGTGGTAAAATATTAAAGGATAAAATTGAAAGGGAGTTTTATTTATTTCGAAGAAAACCTATTGTCGATTCTCAAGGAATAATTGTAATTCCATGCATTGGAATAATCTTTAATGCATACAGTGATTCAATAAACGTAATTAATTATATGTTTCATCTGGAAAGGTCAAGACAGGCAAGATATGATACCATGTATTGTGTAATTGATAATAAAACTTCAAATTTCTTGAAATTAAGAATGGCTATTGGGAAAAAAATTGGTTACTACGATAATGATAAGAGATTACATATCGTATATAGAATTTTTATTACACGTGGGAAAATTGGTATTCAAGTAATATGTGACGCCACAGAAGAAGTATTTGAAAAAATAAAGAATGAATTCGAAAAGTTTATAAGTAATATAAGATTGAAAAGTTAATCGCCCAACAATTTACAGAAACCGACTCTGCTGTGTAGCCACTTTTTTTAAGGAAAGTCTTAAAAATAAATATAATTAAAAAAGTCTTTATTTTACTGTATACTAAAGTATTAAATGAATTATACATTTTGTAATACTTATATAATTAAATATTTGCGCACAATCGATTCATGCACCCGACTGCTCCGAAATGGTGCTTTAAAGCAAGGATGTTTGTTGGTTAACGTTTTGTGATTTTAATAAGTTCTGTGCGATGAGTCCGCAGCAGGTAATTAGCGTCAACTTAAGCGAATACATTGGGAAACAATGTCATTCTGAGGAACGAAGCGACGAAGAATCCCTTCGATAAACGCACTTACTTTCGTTAAATCAGGAGATTCTCAGCTCCCTGCGATCGCTCAGAATGACATTCCACTCTTAAGTTGACGCCAATGGCAGCAGGTGATAATCTCGTTAGCCGATATAAAAAGGGTAAATCAAAATGAAGCAGAAATTACTGATGAGTATTTTATCAATATTCATATTAATGATCATTAGTTGTAATAATAACAAATCTCCAACATCCGCCGATGAAGTGAAATGCCCAAAACAACTAACATCATCCGGAAAAGATTATGTCCCATATATTGCTCCTAACAATGAATACATTGCCTTCCTTTCAGCAAGAAATACATATAATCCAAATGCAGCAGCAATCCTATTTGAGCTTTGGATAATGGATAAAGATGGTTCTGATCAACACCCTGTAATTTCAATTGATGACTTATATGAAGGATCGATAACTATAACAAATGTTTCCTGGTCTAAAGATTCTAATGATATGTTAGTACAAATTTATACTCCTATGGGAAGTGAAATATGGAGAGTTACTACTGACGGAAAAAAAACAAGATTATCTTCAACTGACGATTGGGCAGAGCGACCTGAATATTCACCAGATGGTTCAAAAATAGCCTATATGATTCAGGGACCAAACCCACCTCAAGGATCTCCCGTATATAGGCTTTATGTATCTAATACAGATTTTTCAGAACCTGTTCTTATTGAGAACGGCTTAATTCAAGACTTTGTGTGGAAAAGTGACTCTAATGAATTAATTTGTTCATTATACGACCGACCAAATGAAAATTATGAACTTTGGAAATATTCAATAAGCGGAAAAGCAAAGTTACAATTTTCAAATACATTTGTTAGTGAAGAAGAGCCTTCTTGCTCCAGTGATGGTAAATACATTGCTTATTCAGTTCAGAATACCGTATATATTACTCTGTCTGATACTTTCCAAACTAAGAAACTCTTAGATAATGCACGTACACCAAAGTGGATACCGAATAGGGATCTTTTATTGATTGCCAGTGAGCAGACTTTGGATAATGAAAGTTTTTGGACAGAGTCTTGGGCTGTTGATCTTGAAGGAAAGATAATTAAGAAAATTGCAGAAGGGAAACCGACTTCAGTTAATTTCTCATCAAATGGAGAATATTTTGTTTATTCATTGGATGGGAATCTTTGGGTTGATCAACTGCTTAACTAGCTTTTAATAAACTAGTTTCGGCTAATAATTGGCTGGAGCGAAAACACTCTGCGCAAATTCGGTTGTTTCGATGCGCGTATCAGTTTATTATGAAGTCCGAATGTACCGTGCGCCGCATGTTTTCGGCAGCTCAGCCATGTCGTTCATTCCTGCAACCTATTTTCCTCCTCTTGTTGCATCTCGTCGATTGAAAGCGCCCCATATATATCCATCGTTGTCTTATAAGACGCATGCCCTAAAAAATTCTGAATCCGCTCCGATGAGAATTCTTTATTCTTCAGATACCTGGTTATCGAGTGCCTGAATATGTGCGGATTAATATGCTTCAGCCTCGGATTGGGATTGGTGATGCCTGCTCGCTCTCCAGCTTCCTGTACGATTTTGTTAATGATTCTTAACTTAAATCCTTTGTTGTTACCATAACAAAAGACATAGCCCTGTTCTTTGTCATTGATTAAATATTTAAGGTCACTTAAAAAACTCATCACTGATAATCGGCACTACCCTGGTTTTATCCCCTTTGCCTGTCAGTGTAATTCTTTTACGGTTAAAATCAATATCTCGGATATCTAAATTCTGAACTTCGGATCGTCTTAGTCCTGCCCAGTACAAAATTTTAATCAGATAGCAATAGCGAAATGAATTGGTTGCCAGGATAATTTTGTTCACTTCGTTGGGTTTGAGATGATAGGAAGCGGCAGTGAGTTGTTGTTTGGGCATAAAAAATTAGCTCCTTCGAGTGGTTTACATTAGTTTTTTTTCGTAAACAAAAGTTTACATTTCTATTCTAAACTATCTAAAAATCCCTGTCAAATCGGGGCAAAAGTTCACACTCTTCCGAATAAGTGTAAACCAGCACATTAGCTTTCCAAAATATAGAAATCTAAGGGTGATTAAAAAGAATTATGCCGTGTTAATAGTTAATTATAAAACTTTTTTTCAGAAAAGCAAATAAAAATGAGAAATATTTAATCTTTTTTTTGTCTATATATTATGAGAATAAGATAAGTATAAATTAATAATATGCTGATAGTCACGACAGATCTTGTTTGTTGATTAAAATGATTTCTGAACCAGAATCGGATCCTGTTTTGACAAAGTTAGCTCAAACGTTTTCGAAAATAATGTACAATTTTTTTCCCACTTTGTTTTCTATAATCTATTCATTAATAATTAATTATCTAAAATCAGGAATATATTTTGAGCCGTATAAACTAGATTTGGCTTTAGAGAATACTTTACTTAATTTTTTTGTGGTAGTATGGTATGATATGAAATGAAAAGTTTGTTTAAGCAGCAATAGTCGAGGAAAGGTGATAATAACAGACATAGTCTTTCAGTGTGAGCCAGTTAGAGATAAAGAAAGTTAAACTTGGAACCAAGCTATTCGAATAATGATAATATCCTTCCCCTAAGAAAGGTAGGATATTAAATAAATTAATGGAAGGAGGTGAAATTAAATTATGCCTAGCACCACACATCTTATTGTCACAGGTTATCGTGCCTTTTGGTCTGTGCCTGGTAAGGGATCAATTGCTATTAGATATTTCAAGGAAGGCAGATCTTATACAAAGGCGTTCGAGAATCTTTCTGCTGATGATTATAGTCAGATGGTAGATATGCTCCGTAATGAAAAGCCTATTTACTTCAACGAGAGTCGAGGAAACGTGATAATGACAGGCAGAGTTGGTCAGTGGGAGCCAGTTGGTGAAGAAGAAAGTTAACCTTAGTGGCAATCTATTCGAATGTTAATAATATCCTGCTCCTTTAAGGAGCAGGATATTATTTAGGAAAAGTAATTTGAGAATGTCAAGGAAATAATTAACAATTCTACTGCTCCCCAGGAAAAGGTTAATTAATTTCAATAGGTCAATGCATTGTCGATAATTTTGATTGAATTTAAGTGTAGTTGTTCCTAAGCCCTTTGGCAACTGAGTAACGGTTAGGCTAGGAAATGAACAAAAATTAATAACCTCTCCCGATATCTAATCCCAATGGGAGTTACACAGGGAAGCTATTTTCAAACTGAACATAGATAATTGAATAATCATACAGGGATTTTGTTTATTGCTAAAAGTAAATAAGTGTTGGAAAAAGTCTGATTGAATAAACTCCACTTCGTTTAGTGAGGGTAATTATAGTTTTACTTACAGTGAGAGATCAAGGTCAGATAGTTTAAAATATGATTTCTCACTCTATCGTAACTATTATAAATAATAATAGGTTATATGATTAACATCGTACTTAAGTTTCCACGAAACAAATGGCGCGAATTCAAAGTTATGTAGCCTGCCCAACGTATTTATGCTATTATAAGTAAGTACTGCCGCTGTTCCGGGTCAGCTTAGCACCGGGGTTCACTCCTTAAACCTTCTTTCCGCTTCTTGCTGCATTTTATCGATTGTTAAAGTGTCATATATATCCATCGTTGTCTTATAAGACGCATGCCCTAAAAAATTCTTAATCCGCTCCGATGAGAATTCTTTATTCTTCAGATAATAAACAATCTCTTAATCGTTTCGTCAATTAATTTGGCTGGCATTGTTTACTCCGGTGTTTGATTTTTTTATACATTTCAAGGTATTAGACATCAACACAACCTTTTTTAAACGCCTTAGATCGAATTGTAGAGCATCAAATTTTTAAAAATTGATAAAGATGGACGTTATAATCTGTTTTTAAATAATCTTAACAACCGTTGATTACTGTTGACTTTTGAGTTATTATTTTTTATTTTATAAAAACAATATTCATCTATACAAATATGAGGTGATAAAATGCCAACAACAGGTGAAAAACCAGGAAAAGGTACATATCAATGTGACAACTGTGATCAACTTGTTGCACTTGATGACGATACCGATACTTTACCACCTTGCCCTAAATGTGGAGGTACTGAATTTACTGAAGTATCATAATATTCTCATAAACATGTATGAGATAGTTATTAGCAAATAGGGACTTGATGCTCTGTCGTTATAAATGGCAGGGCATCATGCAATTTAGAATCTTTAGCTACTAGAAAGGTTAAGAGATTGATATAAATGTGAATACTTCAAAAGGAGTTAAACTTAAAAAAGCAGACCAAATGAATGCTGATCGTGCTAAAATAGGTGTTTATTCAAAACTTGACCAAAAGAATATTACTGCTTGGCTTGACTTAAGAAATAAAGCAGTTCGTGGTAATTATTCAGAATATAGTAAAGAACAGGTCACACTATTAATAAATGGAATTCGAGATTTTATTACTCGAAATCCAGCATGAAGGATTTAATAAACTGATAAATAATTTTTACATTAAAAGATCCCCTAAAAAGAATAATAATATATTAATTGGCTGAAATATTGACATAAACTGAATGTTCAATCTTGCAACCTATTTTCAGCATCTTGATGCATTTCATCGATGGATAAGGCTATAAAAAATTTTATTGTTGACTAATATCTGAAGAATTTATATACTTAATTGTTTCCATTTTCGACGTTCTACGTTAGTGGGCTGATGGAGTTGCTATGTAAGCCCTTTTTTATTCGTATAACTTTCTATATGTAATCTTACCGTTATTGAAAATAATCCAAAGAAATTAAAAAGCAAGGGGAAAATAGATGTAATGGGTAAAACCTCATTTATAGGTAGAGAGGCGCTCATTATCGAAGAACATTTATAGACATCGATACCGACATTTTCAGGATATTGGTCCAGAAAATTTACCGATGCTGCTCTGACATCGTTTTTTGTTCGCCGCCAAACACTTCCTGTGCCACTTTGCCGGAGCGACTCTGACGAAAGCGGAAGATAGCGACGTGTTTTGTGCCAAACAACCAGCCCTAGCCGTTTTGACCCTCATATAGCCTGCCCGGCAAGCCGCTCGGAGCGGCGGCGGCAGTTGGATGAGTCCCCGTTTTTCAAGCCTCCTTAGTAAATCCCGACAGGCAATATCCTGCAGTTGATCATTGGGAAGTCGCCAATCCCATATCTGGCACAACTCTTTGGAAATGTATGTCCGGCCACGGTCACCTGCGGGTTCGATTCGTTCTCTTATCAGTAAGAGTTCATTTGGGTCAATTTCTCGATCTAATATCTTTAATGATCTTTCCATACAGGAAAGATGACAAATTTATTGGTGAGAAGCCAGTCTTTTTTTTACTTTTTTTATCCACCCATAATTGAGGTTTTACTTTCGTCTGTAAAAAGGTTATTTATTTTGCCCTGTTTAATCGTAATCGTTCAGTTATAGGAGTATTTACACCGATGCCATCGCTTTAGCAAGTATAAACTGTACTGAAAACTGATTTGTTTTATATAAAATTAAGTCTTATGAAAATCCTTGGAAAGTTAAGCGATGGCA
>CAYGAC010000021.1:0-14452 GCA_964347865.1 uncultured Thermoplasmatales archaeon | reverse complement strand
CATACTTCTCGATAGAATTTTGCAAATTTGGTGCTTTTAAATCCCAAAAAGATACGAGAGATGAGAGTAATATCATATATATGATAAAATTTGCACGTGAACAAGGCATTCCTTTAATTAGCGGGTAGTTATAGATACAATTTGCGGATTTTGCGAGTTTTTGATTTCAAAAAACTGTGTGAGAGAGAGAGTATATATTAATTAGAGATACTTTTATTGTATAAATTCGAGGAATAGATATGGAAAGAAAGCTGGATCTAAAAGCAGAAGCAGAGAAAATTAAACTATCCAGAGAAGACGAGGCAAAAGCATTAGTAGTTTGGGCATTTCGGAATAATCCAACATTGGAGCATATCCATGGAGGAAACGAAGCAGGCATACCTGATAATATCAGCAGAATAAAAGAAAATGAAATGAAACAAATAATGAAATATGCAGTCGATCAAATGAATTTTTATTTATGGTTAAAAGAGAAGAGATATCCTGTTTATAAAATACTTTTAAAATTTGGAACGAATTATACTAAAGATTGGGATAAACCAAGAAATCCCTGGGAAATGTATCAAGAATTATTAAAAAGGAATAGATAAGAATCGCCTGTAAAACACAAATTAAAAAAGAGAAGAGGGGAGTAAATTTATTGGTTTATTTTATCTTCTCGATAGTTCTCTTAATATGGACTTTTGCAACAACCTCTATTTCATCATTGGTTCTTTTGAACAATACCCGATCTCCTACTTGCAGATTATATTTTTTGAGAAACTCAGAATCTATAAATTCTCCGCCACCATAACTAATATCATTGGAATCATCGCAATCAAGAATAAGGGTAACGATTCCCTCATGTGTGTCTTCGGTCATTATTTCAAAACCTCCTTTGTTTCAGTTGATTTTTCTTCATTCATAGATTTCCTCCTAAATTTATAAATCTACATACAATAAGTGATATATAAATATGCGCAAAATATGTTTATATATAAGCATAAACATTATAGAAATGTGATAGATTATGAGTACAATGCCGAGCATGAATTTATATCTAGATGAGACAACGAAAAAAACACTCAAAGAACTATCTGAGAAAGAAAATAGATCTCCATCTAAACAAGTTAAACACATGATGGAATTTTATATTGAGAATAAAGATAAGATTAAATGAAAAAAATAATGCCATCCCCAATAGATTGTAACGAATGTAATCTAGGCTTTCATCCAAATCATATTTATGATACGAAAGAGAATAAAAAGATTTGTGCAAGTTGCCTGATGAGAAAACGGTTTTTAAATATGGGCGATTCACTTCAAAAAAATACAGAAATTGAAGATTTTGAAGTTTTTTTTAGAAAAATATTAACAGATGATAGTCTACAGAGATTTAAAAAGAATATTAAATAATTTTATATTTTTAATCTAAATTCTTCAATTCTTTGTTTAATAATTTCTTCTGGTGAATCATTAGATATTTTTGATAAAATCATTTTTTCAATATCAGAATCATCAAGTATTATTATTAATTTATTTTCTAATATCCATTTTTCTCTTCTCGTATAAAAAGAACTTTTATCTTCCCCCTTTCTTGATATAATTAATCCGAATAATCCAGTTCCATGTAATTTTAAATAATTAGCTATTTGCAATATTTGATTTTTCTTTACCTTGCTTTTATAGTTTTTAGCATCAATAACAATAAAATCAGCGTTGTATCTTTCTCTTAAAAATTTCCAGAAGCTTTTATCACAATAGTTACGAAGTATAAAATCTCGCCTATTAATTCCATGTTGATCTGGTAATTCAGTAATTGGAGATGATAAAGTATCTCCAAAAAGATAGTCGAGAATATTTTCAATATGTTTTTGATATTTATACCATTCTTTTTTTCCAGGACTAATACTTTTTAACTCTGTTATTAGTTTTTTTTCTTTCGGTATCTTTTTTCTGTGAGCGGGAATTGTAAAATATTTTAAAAATAATTTATTATCAAATTTTTCAATTTCTTTTTTAAATTTTTTTGATATAATTTTCCTGTCCCATAATTCAATATTATTTTTTTTAAATATTTCATAATCACTTTTCGGTAAGATCCCTGGAAAAGCTAAAATTATTTTTATCTCCTCTCCAATAGCATTTCTATAAATGTTTAATTGATTCACAATATTATTTATTTTTTCTGAAGTAAATGTTGAAAAAGATTTTAATTCAATTATTACTTTTTTCCATTTGCCTTCGATTTTTTCTTCAGCTAAAATATCAGCTCTAAATTTTATTTCTTCTGACAATAATGATTCTCTGTTTATGTTCCTAAAATTTTCATTATTTTCTAATAAAGTTGAAAGAAAAAAATTAAATTCAATCTCTCTGAAAGGTCTTATTTCAAACGATTTATGACAATCGGGACAAACTAAAATCATATTATTTAAATCATCAATTCCTCCAATGGAAATTGGAAATAAATGATGTAATTCAAGTGAAAGATCTTTTCTTCCACATACAAAACATCTACCTTTTTGTTCATTAAATAATTTTATGTATATCTCTTTTTTATTTTTTCTATTGATATACTTCATCATTAGTTCAATAATAAATTCCTTTTATAAAAAAATTTTTACCATTACTCGCTTTAGCACTTGTTGCTCTAATTGCAATAAGAAATAGGCAATAATGGTAATTGGTGTTACCATACCTTTCTCCTCTCTATTAGGGGTGCATTGCATCCCCTTTACTTTTTAAAAATAAATGATTTGTATATTCTTTTTTTATGAAAACATAGGGGTTTTTGTGAAAAAAAATAGGTTTTTAGAGATTAAGAAATCTGCTTTTCTTTTTTATTTACTTTGGTTTTTGCTCGTATCATCCTCATATCCATGACCGTTTTTATTTTCCCCTCACTCATCATTTTTTCTAAATGTTTTCTATCTTTTTTATTAACACAAAGTAATTCGTGATACATTTCAAAAGGAACTGTAGTATCAATTAACTTTTTATCAGGATATTCTTCTCTAAACTTTAATCGTAAACGCCAATGTTCGAATTTGAATTTTGGCATATTTTCTTCAAGCATCTTTGTCAAACTTACACACTCAAAACCTAACTTTTTGGTTTGTAGTGTGTAATTGTAAATTAAGTCTCCTAACTTCCAATTCAATAAAACATTATTTTTGGAATTATTCATCTGCTCAAGAACTTTATTTAAATCCTTGAGTAATTTGTTGGTTAATTTTTCTACATCCTTTATTTTTTGAATCATTCCATCCTTAACCGCATGTTCTACCGAGACTGCTACATGATATGTAGTGGTATTCTCATTGGTTATTTGTCGTATTTCATAAGGTATCATATTTTGTCCCTTTTATTCATTGCTTGAAGAAGTGAATAGAAAAGTTCTTCATTTTCTTTTTTATCTTCTTTAAAATAATCTGCTACTGCCTTTGCATAACATCGTTTAATATGGTATTCTCTGGATTTTGTATCTTTATATTTATATGCACAAATATATGCAGGATGGGGTTCGTTAATTGCTATACTTTTTTTCTCCCCTTGTGTATGTAACCAGCATTCTTTATGGATTTGTGGAAAGTTAACAAACAATGGTGGGATTTCTGGAATCCTTGTTTTTCTTTTTTGATGTTTACCTTTCTTTGTTCCATCATCTGTTGGAATCAAAATGGATAATTCTTCATCACCATGTTTTCCAACAGCATCTCCTTCTCCAAAAACATTTAATTCTTCTCCAACATCAACGATATTCTTATCAGGATAATTCTCTGCAAGAATAAGTCCATCTTTTGATTGGATTATTACATTTATCGCCTCATATGTTGAAAGCGCAGACGATTACTTTCTTATAGACGAGGATGTGCTTAAAACGGAGAGAGGCAGCTAAAAAGGCATGGAATAAAAGAAAGAGTAATAATACAAAATCTATGTAATATATGGAAGATAGGCTTTGCCCATAAACTAACTTTTCAGACAGACTTTACAGGCAAAAATAGGACTTTACGGGCAGAGAGGATAAGTTTTTATATTATTATAAAAAATGGAAATCGGTATTTTTTCATAGTACTAATTCTCTAAATTTCATATGGTTCTTTAGCTGGGTGCCAATCAAAATTAATTCCAAGAATACCAAATATTATTTTTGGAAATTTTTGGAATATCGACATATTAATTTTAATTCCAATCCAATTATCCCAGTAATTTTCATCCCAAGTATTTTCCTCACAATTTTTATAAGATGCTTGTATTCTGTTTTCAATAAAATTGTTTGATTCTATTAAATTATAATTGGCAGAACTTAATAATAAACCAATTATATCATTGTCCTGGATATTGTTTTCTTTGATAATGTTGTTGTGACCAACGATATTTATGCCAAACTTGTTGTTTAAGATATTGTTACCAGAAACAGTGTTTTTGCTTCCGAGTGTTATACCTACCGTGTTGTTCAAGATGTAGTTACCAGAAAAGTTATTTTTGCTCTCGAGTGACATACCTAACTTGTTGTTCGAGATGTTATTGCTGGAGATGGTGTTGTTGTTGGAATGATATAGGGCTATGCCACTGCCGTTATTCAAGTTGATATTGTTATCAGAGATGGTGTTGTTACTTGAACTTTCGAGGTATACGCCCCACGTAGCGGACAAGGTGATGGTGTTGCCAGAAATGATATTGTGGTTGGACTCATCGATCCATATACCAGCAGAGTCACCCTTTTTTATTGTAAATCCGCTGATGTTCACCCAATCTGCCGATAATTCAATAACAGTTCCCCATTTACCGACAATGACCGTTGTATCTCTATTTTCTCCAATGAGGTTGATGGACTTGCCAACAACAATGTCCTCATGATATGGAGAAGAATTATCAAACACAAAGACTGTATCACCATTATTTGCTTCATCAATCGCATCCTGAATCTTACTATAATTGCCAGGCCCATCACCACCAACGTAGAGAGTTTTACCATTGAGTAAAGGATTAGAAACTTTTTGCATTAATACAGTTCCTGATACAGGTAAAACAGTTATAATCAGTAGCATACAAACAAGAACGCTTATTATTTTCTTTCTCATTTTATATACTTCCTCATATAATTCTAATACATCGTCGTATATATAAAGTTATATGCTAACTAATATGCATTTAACACACATATTTGTAACTTATGTATGGAAGGTACCAAAATATTTAAATTTAATATCTATATAAGAATTTATCAAAATTTATATTTTGGGAGGAAAAAATATGAGAAAAGATTATTTTAAAAAAGGACTAGTATTAAGCATAATTATACTTTTTATTGGAGCAAGTATTGTACCAAACACTTGTAGAAATAACAAGGATAAAGAATATTTTACCTATAAGAGCGGAAATTTGACTATTACTTACCATCTTGCAACTCGGGAAGAAATAGAAGAAATGAAGAAAAAAGATGGTGTTTATGACCCAATCATTGATGAAACCGGTTCGTCATCACCTTCTATTGAGGAAGAATATGAAGAAATGGTTGGAACGTTAAGAATTACCGATAATGTTTACAACCCTTGTCCCTTGAATTCATCATATTTAATGGAAGAAGAAGATTATTTTCCACCAGTTGGAAAGCAAATTGGGCCATCGTGTAGCTCATGGGCAACTACCTATTATACCAACGGATATATGCAAGCAAGGGATCATGGTTGGCCTGCTAATACTGGTAACAAAACATATTTACTTAATCCGTATTTTACTTTTGAGGGAGAATTAAAATATAATTCAAATGTTATTAAGCGTTTGCAAACCATTGGTGTATGTAGATGGGTTTATATGGAAGATCCTTATGAACATATGGGGGAGTATGCTTGGAGAGATGCACCTCTATTTCGTGTTGGTGATTATTATACAATTGGCATACCAGTAGAAGAATCGGAAATAGAAGAAATAAAAAGTTTATTGTCTGATGGTCATAAACCAATGCCATTCTCTATTGATGGTGAATTAGTAGCTATTGGGAGTACAGCTTTTGGCGATGATTGGGTATTAGGTTCAAATGTCATTAAGGGTGATGCAGATCATGCTATTACTATTTGTGGATATGACGATACTATTCAGGACAATGAATCTGGAGAAATAGGCGCATTCAGAATTGTTGATTCTCAGGGGACTAATATGTATGATAATGGATTCTATTGGATTACATATGAATCATTTAAGAAAACAACTTGGGCTTTAGGAACAATACATTATATGGATGATTTCTATGTTGGTGAGGAATGTCCTCATCTTATTGCGACATGGGAGTTTAAATCTGGTGATATTCCCAATTGGCAATATTGGTTTTATATTAATTTAACTCACCGTGATCAACCGAATTCACCGCCAGTTGCAACAAAAAAATTTAGGATGGGGCTTGATAAAGATATGGGATATTATAAGTTTATGTGTTTGGGTATTACTGATGATTTTTATGAAATATGGATGCAAGGTGTAGATCCCGATGTATATAATTTTTCACTTGATATAGTAGAATATGGATCGTGGCCTGAGGATGGTAGTGTCGAATTATTTGATATTGAATATTATGAAAATTATAATCTTGGTAATCCATATCAGCAGTCTCGGAAGACTGTTCCCCCAGACCTCAAGGAGAATCCTATTAAAACACCTTGTACTATTTGGGTGAAAGATTTCAACTACTCTTTAGCACCGACCGATCTTGTTCTCACGGGTACTTTCGACAATATTGAAGGTGGAAGATGGTATAGGGACCCCCCTTACAATTTTTCTGCTGAGGATCATGATACTGGTGATAAATTGTATTATTATTGGGACTGGGGTGATGATAACAATTCTGGGTGGCGTGGTCCCTTTAATTCTACAGAGGTTGATTCACAAGAAAAAGGATGGGAGCTTAACGGTACGTATAATATGACAGTGATTGCTGAGGACAAAGGAGGTTTTAGGAATATTACTAATAAAACGATTGATGTTTCAGGTGACAATGATAAACCTAATGATTCTGCCATACCAACAATTGAGAAGAAACCCGGAACGAATAACACCTATATTTTCAAGACTAAAACTTTTGACCCTGAAAACAACGATGTAAAACATGAATGGCAGTGGAAGAAGTTGAGTTGGATTAATTGGAGTGGTGATTCTACTGGTTTTAATGCTTCCGGTGAAGAGGTTACTCACGAAGAAATTTTACCAGAAAAAGGCTTTTGGCAAGTAAGGGTTCGAGCGCACGACATCTGGGGGAAAAAATATAAAAATAATTGGTCGTATAATATAAAATTGGTTAACTTTGTTTCTGGTTGTCCTGAGGGAACGCAAATAAATATGGCTTATGAAGATCCGCCGACCAAAAACATTGAAAATATAGTTGTTGGGGATATTATTAATTCCTATGATATAACAAATGAATTAGTAGTCCCTGCTAGAGTTATAGCCGTTCATGAATATACCCAAGAATTGCCTGAAACTCTCCTTGATATTAATTATAACATCCAGGATAACATTGAGATTACATCAAACCATTTTCTTTTTATAAATGGGACTGAGTGGATGGAGGCTGGCGATGCAGGGATAGGTTATGACATACTTGAAAATCCTCCAGGTACAAATACTACTTCTTTGAAACAAATAACTTTAATAGATGAGCTGTCCCTACTTGGTGATAGTATTTATGACTTGGAAATAATACCAATTACCAGCGAAAACGCATCTGGATATTTTGCTAACAGCATTCTTGTCGGTGGTTTTCTCTGAATAATAAGTTATATTCTTTGAAATCTGATTTAAACATCTTGATTTGATGTTGTGAAATTAGGACTGATTCCTAATTCAAACATTGCATGAATCATGTTCTTTTTCCCATTAGAAAGACTTTACAGGCAAATTGCCGACTTTACGGGCAAACTTGACTTTACAGACAAAGCCTTATTTAAACCTAACTACTCTGCACGTAAATTCAGTATTTTGCACGTAAATTCAGCTAAAAAGGATATTTTACGTGCAAAGCCGGTTTTGTTTCATACTATTATTTTCAAATCTATAAAAATAGATTGATATTTAGTTTATAATAATAAATTTCCCTTTAATCGGCTAATAGTTCATTTTTGTAAAGATACTCAATTTATGATTACATTTATATAGTGACAGCTAAAATTCTCTTATGGATGGTTCAATCTTTGAATAAGAGAGTAAAGCGCCTTTCTCCTGCACAAAAAGCTTGGATAACACGAAAGATAAGAAGCGGGAAATCCAAGTATGAAACAGCATTAGAACTGGGTATCCCTTATCATACGGTTTGTAAAACAGCAAAACATCTACGTAGCCATCGATACGGACGATCGGGAATAAGAGGACAAACCTTGGAAATGCTACAAGAATTGGTAACTGATGGATATGCCTTTTGTACTCCTGGTAGCGATACACAAAAATATCATACACTTAAGAAATATTTTCCAACAATTCAGAAAGTTAGTACACATGGAAAGAGCATTTTATTTTTAGAAGACAAAGCAGACATTGCTACACGGACTTTTCTAAAAGAGATTAATAGAAAAATTATAAGTTATCAGGAACTCAAGCAGATAACAAAAATCTTTGATGTAAAATTAAGTAGAAAGGAAAAAAATGATTTCCTTGGCAGATTTCAATCAAAAAAATTACGAAAATTTCAGGGTTCAAAGAACGATTCTCTCCTTAAGAATGACGATTCTTTGGCATTTTTTTACATTCGGAAGTACTGCGGATGTACTGTCTGTTTTTGCACATAAAATGGTGATTTTGCACATTTAATCGGTGTTTCTTCTTATTTTATGTGCAAAGCCGGCAGAGAGGATAAGTTTTTATATTATTATGAAAAATGGAAATCGGTATTTTTTCATAGTACTAATTCTCTAAATGATATGAGGTGCTTGTGCAGGATGCCAATCGAATTTAACCCAAGGTAAAATAGACACGGCTCCTAAAATGGGTTTCGGGAAAATTCTTGGTTCCCCCCAATAATTATGATTCCAATTATTTGGAAAAATAATCCTAGGGCTAATTAGAACATGAAATGCAAAAAATGCTCCGCTCTCTATAAAATTATTAAAATTTATAAAATTAGAAAAAGAGTCGTAAAGATGTATACCAGACGCGGTATTTTCTAAGAAAATATTATATAATATTTTGCTTTTATCTGAATTAAAACAAACAATACCAAGTTGATTATCGTGGATATTATTATTGGTAATATTGTTGGAATCAGAGTTCTCAATTAATATACCACTGGAAAAGTGCTTATACGGATGCTTTATATGATTGAAGATTTCGTTAAAACATATTATATTATTATCTGATTTATATAGACGTATTCCATAGCCCTGACCTGATATAATGTTATGATGTATGTTGTTTAGATGAGAGTGAGTTAAATTGATACCTTCTTCGTAATTGACATTAATAGAGTTTAAATAAATCTCGTTTCCATCAGAATGAAAAAGGTGTATATTAAACACACCTGTTAAAATTTTGTTCCCATAGATTTTATTATTATGTGAATGATGTAGATATACTCCAAACCAGTTTGCTTTTGTTATCGTAAATCCACATATTTCTACATTATCAGAAAAAACTTGGATAACATCCGAAATAAAACTACTATCAATAATAGTACTCTCCATATCCTCTCCTACTAGAGAAATTGATTTATCTACAACTACATTTTCATAATACGGTGAAGAATCATTATACACAAACACCTTATCTCCATCACTTGAATTATCGATGGCATCTTGAATCTTTGTATAGTTACCAGGACCACTACCACCGACATATAATACATTACTACAAAGTGTTGACATGGCAGAATTATTATCTAGTCCAGTACAAACTGAAGGAATAATATTCATTCCAATGAACAGAATTATCGTTGCAATTACCAATGACTTCATTATTCTTTCCCCAAATTATGTACTAATAAATGTTGTTATAGTTTATAAAATTTCTGTAACACTATTTTCTGTAACATTTGTTTCAAATTAGATTTAAAAATTAAAAAAATTTATAATCGAGTAATACATATAACTCTATAATCGAAAATTATTTTGGGAGGTAGAAATATGAAAGTGAGAGATTGTTTTTGGAAGAAATTTGGAGCGTGCGTCCTAATTGTAATAAGTATTTTATCTGTTGTTGTCCTAAATAATGTTCCCGTCAGGGGAAGTAGTGGGAATGAAATAGTGCTTAATTTTTCATTTCAGGAACCTGAAATAAATGATGTAAATATATCTGGCACTACCTATAAACTTGTAACGATGAATGAGACACAATGTATGGGCGGCGCAAATGTGCCTTATCTACCTGTTAAACCTTTAAAAATTCTTCTTCCGCAGAAAGGAATATTAAAATCTATAAATGTTACTTATAATGGGAACACCTCAATAGGTAATAATTATGATGTATTGTTGGGACCGACTCAGGTTATGATTAATGATTCATATGATAACGATTCAAATGAGTTTTATTTCAATACATCGAAACCTTATCCCACGAAGTTATTCAGTAGCCCTAGTATCCATTTTTTCAGAGGATATAAAATTCTCGTATTTAATCTATATCCTGTACATTATATAAATAATACGGGTAAAATTTATTATTATAAGAATATGACAGTAACAATAAAGACCAATAATACTGGTCCGGTAAATCCATATATTAGAAATCTCCAATCAGATGAAACTATGATGAAACAAAAAGTCGATGATTACAGTATGAATAATACATATATCTTGGCGCCAGATCCTCCAGCTAATTCCTCTTTATTTAATGCATCTAAAGATTATAAATATATGATTATTACGGAAGAGTTTCTTTGGAATGAGCCTCCTCCAGATGAATGGAATCGTAAGTGGTATACGTTTCAGGATTTTGCTAACCGTAAAAGGGAGAACGGTACCAACACAATTATCTTTAACGTTAGTGATATTGTAGGTGAAAAGATTTATTGGGTGAACGGTACATGGGGTGACAACAATCCAGATAATCCATTTTACATCAGTGGAATAACACAAAATTATTCTTTTTATAATGATACCCAGGCAAGAATCAGGAATTGTATAAGAGACATGTACTATAACTGTGGAGTTGAATATGTACTTCTTGGTGGTGATAATGATACAGTTCCTCCAAGAGAGTTATTCCCTTCAACTGCTGCAGATCTCTATTATGCTTGCCTTGACGGGTCTTATAACGGAGATGAAAATAAATTAAGGTGGGGTGAGAATGATGATGGTGATTATAATCCAGATGAGGATGAGGTTGAACCTGGGGGAGGGGGTACTTTTTATGCAACAGCCGATTCTAAAAATTCTGAAGAAGGTACCAGTTTTAAAGTTGGTTTGTTTACGCCAGCTATGGACTTTTCGGAACTACCAGAAAATGATGTAGTCACGATATTCTTCGAAAAAAATTTTAAGGCAGCAAACTTGGGCGACTATATTAACGTGAGTGTTTATTCTGGTGGGAAATTAGAGAGTAATTACAGAGAATCTCTAATCACTGACACTGAAATTGGCGACAATGATACTTATGGAAGTCATTTTGTTGGTACTTTTAATCCATACAATTACACTGACAACAGCACTGTTTATATTCGGTTTTTTTACTGTTATATACATAATGGACAAGAGAATGCAGGATCGTTTAATATAGACGATGTGAACATTACAATACCAGATGAGGTAGATTGGGAGCAGGTTTTGTGGGAAAGTTTCGAGGGGAAGAATTTCCCACCAGAAGGTTGGGAAATGAAAAAGTACAGATCTGTTAATAAAGGTAATTGGACGCAGAAAGCATATGTGGATGATTTAGATATGATCGCAGAGGTCTACGTTGGAAGGGTCTGCCCGGACAAACCTAAACAGGTTTCAAATTTTGTTATTAAGACCTTAGAATACGAAAGTACACCTGCAAATTATGATTATATTGGGAGAGCTTTATTGGTTGGAATTAATCTGTCTAAAAATTACCAACACAACCAAGAAAAAAATAAAAAAGCAGCAAAAAATTATAAAGAGGAGATAAGGGATTATTGTGATAAACACGGTTATCAAACCTATGGAATCCCTGAAGGTGATGAATCTGGTGAATATATAATTGATACTTTATACGATGCGGATTGGCAAAATAACAAGGATACGAAATTTCCGTGGAATATATTTGGTTGGCCACATAGTGAGTTAAAAGATAGGATAGATGAAGGTAGGAGCATAATTAATATTTTTGGTCATGGTAATTATAAGAAAATAGGTCGACCATGGAGTCCAAAGTTTTGGTACCATAGAAGTTTAAAACCACTGAAATTTATTGGTGTTCTAAATTGGATGCAAGCTTACAAACTTAGTAATGACAAATATTTTTTTATGTATGCTATGTCTTGTGAACCAGGTACATTTACTCATAAGGGAAAATTGGTGAAAGATTGTCTCGCTGAATTTTTGACTGTAAAAACAAATTCTGGTGCATTCGCAGTTATTATGTATACTAGTCCTGCCTATTATGATTTTTACTCTACAAATGCTATATGTCAGAGATATGACAGGGAATTTTTTGATGCTATCTACCGTGAAAATATATATGAACTAGGTAAAGCACTTCAAGATTCCAAGGAAGATAATCTGAATTGGATCAAAGAGGGAGAACGAGTAAAAGGAGATCCTGGTTATTACCAACAACGACAAGCCTATTATGCATTGAATCTATTTGGCGATCCGCAAATTGCAATTAAAATGCCCGTGAAGGATAATCCTCCCGCCATACCAGGAACACCCCAAAAGTCTTCCCATTTTTTCAATTGGTACACCTTTAGCACGTCAACCACGGACTCCGAGAGTGATAGAGTTAGCTACAAATGGAGATGGGATGACAATGAATGCATCCATTGGACGAAGTATAAAAATTCTGGCGATACTGTTTACTGGACCAAGTGGCTTCCAGCAGGGAGCCATAATATCAGCGTTAAAGCCAGGGACATTTCTTGTTTAACCGAAACCAATTGGTCTGCCAATAAGACTTTAACGGTCCCATTCAATTCCGATATTGTAATAGATTCATCTCCTGCGGTTCTTGGGGAAGAAATACAGTTTTTTGGACAGGCTTTCGGCGGTGCTGCTGAACCTGTTTCAACATGGAATTACACCTTTGGCGATGGAAATTACAGCGATCAGCAAAATACGAATCATACTTATAGCAATATTGGAAGTTATAACGTTACTATGACTGTTACGGATAACAATAGCGTTACATCAAATGTTACAAAGGTCGTCAAAGTTGTGATTCTCAAAGCAGAAATCAATAGCTCCTCTGACCATGGGATACCCAATGAGACGATCTTCTTCAACGATACTTCAAATGGTTATCACAATATAACAAGTTGGTATTGGGATTTCGGGGACGGAAGTAATAATAGCAACCGAAATACAAGCCATGCTTTTACTACGGAAGGAGTATATAATGTGTCGTTAAACGTAACTGATTCCGAATCAAATTATAATATTACCTACCAGACAATTTATATTGACGGCACTATTCCCGAGGTAGCATCTGTTTCTAGTAATCTTGCAGAAGTTGGTTATGGGTACAACATAACAATTACCGCAAATCTTAGTGACAACGTAAGCGGCATTGAAACCTCTACAGTCAATATAACCTATCCAGATAATACCTATGGGAACTTCACCATGAACAATGTCCAAGGAAGCATCTATGAGTATGTGTTTAATGATACATCTCAGCTAGGTGATTACAGCTATAAGGTTTGGGCAGGTGATCATGCGGAAAATCTAGATTGTTCCACTCAATGTAGCTTTGTTGTTCTTAGAAGCTTTGGGTACCGGATGATTGGTAATTCAAATCAGAGTATCTGGGATACGATTACCGGTTCAAAATTCAAGGTGAATTTGAAGGGTGTTGCTGATAACATATCCGTATATGTAGACCCAGGTGATGCCACATCTGATTCCCATTATCAATGTGTGATCTACCGGCACAATGATTCGAAATTGATTGGTATCTCCGAGGAGAAGAATGTTACCAGTGGAAAAGGGTGGAAACTGTTTAATTTTTCAGTTCCAAAACCAGTGTTGATGAATGATTCAGAATACGTCTTAGCTTGTTGGTCGGATAACTATACTCTCATGATGTATTATAACAATGGAACGGGAGATAAGATGTTTTATGATGATGGGACAAGCACATTACAGGGGCATTACTTTGAAGGAGTCTACAACTATACACCCAGTACCAACAATTTCAGGCATGAAGATAGAAGGTACTCTATTTATTGCCGATATACACCCGATAATACTCCTCCTAAAATGACAAATATTTTTGATACACCAGATATTGTCGGCTTTGGTTTTAATGTTAGTATTGACACAAACGTTAGCGATAATGCAAGCGGTGTAAATATTGTTAAAATCAACAT
>CAYGAC010000020.1:0-42333 GCA_964347865.1 uncultured Thermoplasmatales archaeon | reverse complement strand
CATACTTCTCGATAGAATTTTGCAAATTTGGTGCTTTTAAATCCCAAAAAGATACGAGAGATGAGAGTAATATCATATATATGATAAAATTTGCACGTGAACAAGGCATTCCTTTAATTTCGGGCTGATTATAGATACAATTTCGGGATTTTCGGGCTTTTTGTTTTCAAAAAACTGTGAGAGAGAGAGTATAAATTATGTAATTGATAGTGTTTACCTAGTTTAAGATTATAGTTTTTTAAAACATTTTGAAGAATTTTTATAGATAACAATGTCGATGTTTGTATATGTTTGTAGAGATTATTCAAAAACAAGGTGTGTGTAACATTGTAATAGATATTAGATGTCATCGGGTTGAGTAGATCATAGTGATATATCCTAAATTCTAAGAATCAATCAAAATAAAAAAAGAGAGCTTGGGGGTTTTAGATGAACTTGGAATGTCCTAAATGTGGATTTAAATGGGATTTTGAAGGTACAGGTGGATTGCGAAAACGAGTTCAATGTCGAAAATGTAAGCAATTTTTTAATTTAAAACAGCCAATACCAGCCAAAAAACCTGACAATACCAGCCAAATCCATGATGATATTATGCACGGTAATATCATGGATGCATTGGATAAAGCAGATATTGATCCAATGAACCATAATGAACTGATTAAAGATGCAATACCAATTATTCTTAAAGAAGATAAATTAAAATACGCATTTGCTAAAGCTTGTTCTGAAAAGAAAAATTCCCCTGAAAAAATGATTCGTGTCATTCTTAAAAATTGGTTAATGGAGAATAAATATTATGAGTAAAAGAGAATATTTATGTATAGGATATATTAGAAGCAATTGTCTAAGTAAAATAGCATCTTGTATTGAAGGATTGCCTACAACACAATTTTCAATAGCTCGTAGCAGACAAGAGAAAAAGAGAAGAGGGAAGTTAATTGTGTGGACCACACGTTTATTTTATCTTCTCGATTGTTCTCTTAATGTGGATTTTTGCTACAACCTCTATTTTTCCATTGGTTTTTTTGAACAATATCCTATCTCCAGGTTGCAGATTATATTTTTTCAGAAACTGAGAATCTATATATTCTCCGCCACCATAATTTGAATCGTTGGGATCATCGCAATCCAGGATAAGTTCGATAACTCCTTCAACTATATTTTTATTTTCTTCTTGATTCATAGATTTCCTCCTAATATCCAAATTTGGATAGTAAAAACTACAACAATAACAATGTTATTAAATGTTATCCAATAACATTAAATAGTATAGAATTTATTTACTAGCTTATGAATAACGAAAATAATATGACGTTTCCGAGACTGAATGTAACAATTCCTGAAAGTACAATGAATAAACTGAGGAAACAAGCTGAAAAAGAGAATCGTCCATTATCAAATATGGTTCGTCATATGATTGAGGAATATGTAAAAAATAAGTAGAAGTGAAATAAAGAAAACTGTAGTTTTTTGTGCACTGGTGAATTGGCGGGTGTTGGGTGGTGACTGATTCAGGCGGTGAATGCGGGTGGTAACTCAGATTTCATATGCACATAAAATATCAATACATCTTTCAATCTCTTCTTTACAAATTAATTGCCTAATTTCTTTTTCACAATTATACATATCTGGATTTGCATTTTGTATTGCAGATAAAAATTTTTTCAAGCATGGATAACATATGTAATCACCAGCAGGTTTACGAAAATATTCTTTTGCATCGCTTTTTCCACAATTATAACATTTTATCATATTATTACAAACGACATAAATTATAGAACTTTATTTTGTTTCATTAATAGTTGTAATTTCTGGTAATCCAATCCTACTTAAATAATGTGAAAATCTATGAGAAAGTGATTCTCTAAAAAGTTGTTCAAGAGTACCAATATAATTAGCTAAAAATTTTTCATAAAATAAATCTCTTGGAATCGTATAATAATGTTTGAAATCAACAACTAATGCAGGTATTCCAAATTTATCATCTTTTCGAAGATAATGGTATCTTGTATTTTGATTTGATTCAACATCAGACCATTTTTTACGTGAAATGTGTTGCATTTTTAAATCTAATTCTTCAAGATGTGTACCTTCCTTCACCTTTTCTGCAAGATAAGCAGGAGAAACTAAAATAGATTGAAGATATTTGTCATGAGTATCTATTTCTTCTTTTTCATGAAATTTATAATCCCAGTCTAAATCACATTCTTGGGTTAAAACAATGAGATAAGGTACTATTATTTCATTTATTTCAATTTCATCCTTTTTAATATCAGTTAATAAAAGATATGTTACATCTCTGAATATGTCTCCTTGGCATATTCTTTTTTCAGTATGTTTAACGTAACACGAATCAACGTTTAATTTCATATTTTATTTTTCTAATTTTAAAATTTGTCTTTTTATATTTGTCTGTAGGTATTGAAAAGTCTCTAATTGTATTTTCTATATCTTTTCTTACTTTTTTTGTATCTGAAATTATTCTTTCAAAATCAAATATCTCATGATAGTTTAATTCCTTATATTTATTTTTCATCTTCTATAACACCCATCTTTTTTCTTAATGGTTGTAATATACTCATTTCAAACCATCTATCTTCAATTTCATGAAATTCTTTTACTTTTTCTAATACCTCTGATGTTTCAATATCTTCTTTTAGATAACAATCATAATCTAATACAAATTCCTTTCTATTGATTGGACTGGGAAATTCAGTATTAAATAAACCATAATTAAAGCGAATATTATAATCATTTTCTTTAAATTCCAATGAGTATAAATATCGTAATGGTTCTGTTTTTTCTGAAAAAAAATCATTCGGGAACTTGAATAATGATTTCTTTATATATAGGCTCCAATCCAATGGATTGCCAGATTTAAAATAAATTTGATTAATATATCTTAAAGAAATCCTTTTAATAATTTTTATTGAATATATATCTATAAGAGCATTATAAACTAATTTAACAGCATTAAAGAAATCATCAAATGTCGAATACTGATTATATTCAATTTCTAATGTTTCTGGTTCAAGAAATATTTTTTTATTTTTTTCCTTATTTGAAAACACCCATCCAACTCTTTTCTCCGATTTAAACAATTTAGGTGATAACTGATATATATCGCCTGAAAGTTGTTCTATTGATGGAAATATATTTGTAACTTTTTTCTGAAAATCTGATGGTGGCTTACCTTCCATCAATTCTAAAACTTTTTGAAATCTAAAATTAAGAATTACATTAGTTATATAATTAGATTTATACTTTCTTCTTTTAAAGTCCTCCTGAACCATAAAAATTTCCTATTTATCTATTATCCTCTATCACATATAAATATTTCTAATATTTTTTGTAATAATATGAAACAATAAAAGGTTTATTGTTCAAAAATTAATCTTTTGTTGATTGTTCGGGTTGCAAAATCTTATAAAAAACCAATACTATATTACTTGTGGTCTCCTCTTAACATGTGTTGATGTCACCAAACTTTAATACAGTGGAAAACTCTTGGCAACATTAGGTTTTCTATCAAAAAAGAGGAGACCTAATATTAAACAAAAAATCATTAAATATTATTTTAGAAATCATCTAATCTATAATTCATGCAGTTATATTTTAAATATTAAAGAAATATTACAAATTTATAATCAATCTTATCAATATTGAGGAATTGATATGAAAAAATTGGATTTTGATTACCTATTGTTAGACAATATCGATGTCAGTATATCAAATATTAGAAAAACAAATCTTGAAGAAGGTATTGAAGAACTTGCTGACAGTATAAAAGAAAATGGACCGCTAAAGTGTTAATGGATGGGTTTAGAAATTATTACAATTTTCTTAGACCGCACATGGGAATAGAGAATGATACTCCTGCACATATGGCAGGATTGAATTTGGAACTTGGCAGAAACAAAATACAGAATTTGATTAAACAAAGTGCAGGGTTACCCTGCTAATCTTTTTATTTTTTACCATCTATTTGTTATTATTTTATGTACAGCATGTCTCATATGATGATTAAATTGACTGCTATAAATTACTAAATTTTCAGGTCTATTATCTAATTTATTTCTGTTTTTGTGATGTACAACCTCATTGGACATTAATTTTCTTCCTAACTTTTTTTCTGCAACCCACCGATGAACAAGTTTGTGAGAATCTTTGAACCTGGTATATCCTCTTTCATCTATGTATGTCTTTCTTATTTTAGGGGTTGATTCTGTATAGATTAATTTTCTAATGATATACTTTAATATTCTCATGTTGTGTTATTTTTTACCAGTCATTATATATAACTTTAATTTGGCAAAATATCAAAAATAGAAATAACCACCCTCTTATTCACCACCCTCTGTTCAACACCGTGTTTTTACCACCCAACACCCGCCAATTCAACAGAGCAGTTTTTTGAAATATTTATAAATGGACCACATATTAATTTTAATTTGGAGAGTCCTCTACATTTGAATCACATCTTCAAATATAATACCCGATTTGGGAATTATAAAAGGACTCTCCACTAAACTGTATTATCTTAATGTTTGTACTCCTATTTTTAGCATTCAACTCATTTTTTAATGAAGACTACGCAACAGGTGTTTTTTTACTTATAGGGACAATAGTCACTGGAGTAAAAATCAGAATTATATACAAGCGTTCAAAATAGCCAATCAAATTTATTTCTTTGGTACAACAACATATACGGTTTTACCAAGCACATCCATAGGAAGACACACCCGACATGCTGTTTTATTGTGCTTCATCGTCTTCCGTTTATATACCTGATCAAAATGGATCTCTTTTAAAACTAATCGACCTTCCCTTGCATCCTGAGTTTTCTTAGCCATGATACAACCTCATAGTTGACAATTAATCGGCTATTAATTGACAATTCTTATTTAAATATTTCCGATTAATTTTATAAGCCACGTGAGTATTTGATTGATTGTTCATAGATGAACATGCCCATATTCTAAATCACCTCGCAATGATTAGAAAGGCAACAAAACTATGAAACAAAACCCCGAATCATATGGGTTACCCTTTTTCTGCATAGCTTACTGTCTCTCTAGTCTTGCGGGGTGATTCCTCCATGATTTTTGAAATTATTACAGCTTGTTTTAGTGTCAACCATTTTCTAGCAGAAAAGGGGGTGGTTGACTAGAATTGAGGTGATTTAGAAGCATGAAAACAAAAACAACTATGAAAGCTAGAACATACCTTGCTTGTGCTGTAGTGGGAATAATACTATTAACTGGTTTATCCGGTTGTATAGAACAACAGATAACCAAAGAGGAAAAACAGTATGCAACGTTTGACATTACACCAACAGGGAGTACAACATGTCTTTTGAATAGCGCAAAGAATGGTTTTAAAGTACCAGCGTATGCAAATAAGACAGCTCACACGTTGATTCAGACGGATAACACAACAGCATGGACCAATCCAGTTGCTACGTTTGAAATAGAGCCAGTGATGTTTGAAGGAGCAACAAATGAGGATCTAGCGTTTTTGGAATATTCCGTATATGATCCTGATATTGCAATTGACACAGCGACAGATAGTTACAAGTTGTTTACGAAATCAGGTGGGAACCGCCAGATTCTCTGGAATGATAGCGGTGATGTTGATTATGTGAGTGGAAGTAAAAACCTAGGGATGACCGATAATGTAACCTTGGTGTTGACACTCACGGTTAACCAGGATAGTATGAGCAGAATAGAAGATACGTATGATGCAGTAACCGTAAGAGTTACCTTCAGCAACGGTCAGGGATGGTCCAAGACGTATGATGTTGACTTTATGCTTACTCACTACTGGGGTAGTTAAAGAAAAGCGAGTAATAGATAGGTGTTAACTGGTGAAGGTTGTATATCCTGTGAGAGTGTTCATTGCGAGCATGACAATGATATTCTTAATTCTAGTACCTCGGGTACTGATGTATTTCAACCTTCAACTCGGATCGTTGGAAGCTCTTGTTTCACCCTGGGGTACATTTAGTATCATTCTAATATGCGGTGGGATAATCATGTTGCCCTGGTTGAAAAAAGTAAAATTTGCTGTTCCTTTAACAGTGTTGCTTATCGTTGCTTCTGCTCTTCTAACGATTTATTTCTGTAAGTTACCTGTATCTTGGTAGTTATAGATGTTGCATAACACTAATATTTAAGAAATATTTAAATAACCATTGTAATTTAAATTATATGAAAACAAGAAGGAAGGGCATTTTTATTCATTGATATTGTTCTTCATATTATATAATTCTCAAGATAATCCTTCCTTCACCTCCTTTCCTTCCTTTTTAGTATACTAAGAATCCTGCATCTGTATATGACTGTTAGCAATTTTCCTCTTTTTTTAGTAATGGAAGACCTGTTCTTTTGCTCACAACTACTTTAAATCCATCAGGTAAATCACAAGGTGTGCCACTTTTCGGTGTTCTTTTACTGAAGAAATATATCGTCTGTAATCTATCACACTTCAGCATGACATCCTTTTTGTACAAGATCCAATCTTTATATTTATATGCCATATCAATCCTCCGCCAATCAACTAAACAGCATAATATTATTTAGTATTATTTCTCTTCTGTTGATATGGAGGGGATAATGCCTTATAAGGTAGTTTTTTGATATAAACTCCCTATGTAACAGGAGAAAAACAGGGTTCTAAAGGTTTTTAAATAAGGAGAATATTTCGGATTCGTAACTTGGGGGAGGCATAGGAAATGAAAAAGCAAATAATACTACTAGGAACAGTTATTCTGATCATCTGCATAAATCTTAGTGGATGTAATGACAAGTCTAATAAAGACAAATTTATAGGTAGTTGGGAAGAAGAGACAGGTGAATACTCTTGGAGTATATATACATTCAATGCAGATAATACATTGGAAATTAATAATGGTAAACTATCAGGTACTTGGTCTTTAAGCGGAAATAAAGTAATTCTCGTTGTTGACGGTGAAGAGCAAACAACCCAAGAATTTACTTATGCATTTTCAGATAATGATAATATACTATCTTTAACCTTTCATGAAGCTATATATACAACAATTCTGCATAGAAAGATATAGAAAAGGAGGATGATTATCTTATGAAAAAGCAAATTATAATTATCGGAATTGTTGTTATACTTTTTGCAGTTGGATTGAGTGGATGCAAGGAAATTGATGATCAAAATATTGAAATCGTTGATTATTCTGTGACTACTCATTGGCATGCTGGTTATGGAGCTGACTGGAAGGAATATGTTGAAGGAGGATTTTATCATGATATTCCTAGTGATGCTACTAAGTATTGGACATATTATAAGATTTCTGGTACTTTAAAAAATGTTGGTGGAAGTAAAATAGATAGAATTGATATTCATGTTGAATGCTACGATGAAAATGGCGTTGATTTATTTGACACAAGTGAATATATTATTTTGGATTGGTATCGGGGATATAGTGTATTAAATTTACCTGAAGGTTATACTGAGGATTTTTCGATTGAAATTCGTAGGTATACTGCAGGGGATTCATGTAAATATTGGGATAAAATTGAATCCTTTGATTTTGTGATTTCAATAACATAATATAATAAATTGTGATAAAAAAATTTGGTTGAAAGTATAGATTTGGAGGAGGAAAATGGAAAAAATAAAGAAATTAGGTATTGTATATGTTATAATATTAATTACAATTAGCATTGTTGCAGTTGGAGTAACCTCATCACTTTATCAATCATTAATAGAAACAGAAAATGAAGTTAAAAATATATCAAACGAACTTACGGAGAAAAATAATATTATCGAAAATATAAGCTCTGCACTAATGTCAACCCAAAAATCATTACAAGAAAATATATCTGAACTTGAAAAAGCACAATACGGCAACAGATATGAAACACATGATCCGACCTATTATGAGGCGAAAAGATTCATGGCAAGAGATTATACAAATCTTATAAAATATGATGAGGAAAAATTTAATTGCATTGATTATGCAACAGAGGTAAATAACAATGCTGAGAAGCAAGGAATTCGTTGTTACGTTGTTCAATTAATGTTTGAAAATTCCGCTCATGCTCTTATATGTTTTAATACGTCAGATGAAGGGAAGATATATTATGAACCGCAATCTGATGAACGAGTAAAACATCTAAACATTGGAAATGATTATTGGACTGATTGTGTTATTCCTAAAGGAAATTATAAATATAAAAACGATCCAGATGATACGATACAACGCATTTTGGTTTACTGGTAAAATAATTAAATAAAAGATAGGAGATAAAAGAGTATGAAATGGTATATTGAATATCTAATAATTTACGTAATCGTATTTTTAATATACCTTGCCTGGTTTACACCACAGATGTCAACATTTGAAGGGCGGATTATTGTTAGTTTAATTATGTCTTTAATTTTAGGTAGTGTAGCCTATCTTGGGTATCGTATGGGGAAAAAACCAAAAAAGAAGAAAAAATAAATGATACATACTAATCGATGTCTTTTAAAATAGGGTTATAAAGTATTAATATATTTTTATAATTGAAATGACTAAAAAAACAATGATTTTTTCCAACTATAAGTTAGACCTTAGTTATTCTAAGAATCCCCAACATCCTGATAAGTTTAAACTTAGTATTTATTGTAGAAACAATAGAACAAATAAATATCTTAGATCAGATAACTTTGATTTAGGTGGAAAATGGCCTTTTCATATCCATGATCCTGAATCAAATGGTAGAAAATACAATCTTGTTATTGGAGGAGGATCACCTTTAAAAGACCATATACAAACTTTTTTAGATTCTGTTAAAGAGAAAAAATTAATGGATAATGAACTTGATGTGGCACTTCTAGGAATTAATATCGATATTCTATTACTTGAAATTTTTAAGGAAAACTTAGAGGGAGAACAAAAGAAACAGAATTATAAATGAATTCCATATTATATGGTTTGTTGGAAAGGGAGGTTAAAATTTGAAAGATAAAGATATTGAGGAGATATTTAAAGACAATTTACAAATTGAATTAGCTGATGGCGATAAACTTATAGGACCTGGCCCATGTCCACTTAAAATATCTGATTGGATGAATTTTTTGATTTCATTATGGACCTCTTATGATAAAGGATTAATTCAATTTAAAACATGGATGTACACATCAGTATTGTTATATTTTGCAATGGGAACCTTTCTTCTATCTGTTTTTGTAAACTTAACAAGAGCAGAAGAACCCGCTTCTTTATTGTTTCCAACAATCCTCATTTACTCAGGGGTTTTTATAGGATCTCGATTAACTATATCTCATTTTGGTAAAATGATGAAATATAAAGTAAAAGCAAGAAATTCAATTTATGTAATTATCAATTCAATAATATGGGGAACCCTTAGAAATAGTGATATGATCCGTAATTATTTTGATACGGTTATTAGAGAGTTACATATAGAAGCAAATAAAGTAATAAAAGAATTAAAATTAGATAAAAAATAGGATTATAAAGGATTAATATATTCAAATTGTTGGGAATTAAAAAATGAAGGTAAAGGAATACCCATACAATACACAATATATTATTAAAGATGAATTTTTAGATCAAAGTGAAAAAGTAGTTCGAAATTTGGAAACAAGAAAAGATAGTGAACGATTAGAGATACCTGTTAAATGGTTGTCAGTAAAAAATATAGAATCAGATACATTTGGTTGGGTTCAAACAGAATGGATTCAAGACGAAAAAAAATAGTAATTTTCTATCAAAACATGGGAATTACAGAGGAGAAATAGGGTTAGAAAGTAATAAGAGATCTATTTTTTCTTTTTCTTCTTTTTATTTTTAGGTTTTAATTGAATATTCTCAAAGGTTTTTTGTATCTCATCTAATTTTGCTATCACGTCAGTAAAACCTTTATTTCTCTTAATGCGATTATCTTTATTATTAAAACTCTGAAAACAAAAAAAAGCTAGCATAACAAGGGAAACACCTACAGTTATATAACTAAAAGATTCTATATTTCTATTGGTTTTAATTTGATTAGCAATATAATTACCTTGAACGAAAAAAGTTGTTTCATTCCCTTTAAGAAAAAGAGAATGTTCATAATTATATAGAAGATGTTGGTAAGCTCCCTCATCTCTAAATTTAATCCAACCATGAAGTGTTTTTCTTTGTCCTGGTTTAAGGTTTATATTATAAAAATCATCAGGTGTATTTGATAATAATGAATCTATTAAGGTATGATTTTTTGCTTTTACATATGCAAAATAAAAATTAATCCCATCTTTGAATTTAGAGCAATTACCCCAGCAATTAAAATCTAACATTAAAGTAATATTAGTTTTTTCATGTGAATATATGGTGTTGTATTTTGGTCTTAAAAATGAGTAAATAACAATATTATAATTGTCACCATCTCTTTCAAACTTGTGTATTTGGAAATCTTGTTTCGCCTCTGCAGATGGTAGATCTAATTCAAGCATATGAGTTAATCCAAGAGAAAAAAGCATTACCGCTGTAATTAAAAAAATATAAGTGAAAAATATTAAAATTCGTTGTGTAACACTCATCTTTTCTGTTAAAGAATATAATTTATTATTTTTAACATTATGTATCTTTGAAAGATACAATTATGAAAAATTTTATTCCGATATTTTTATAAGTAAATTAATATTAACAATTTGGAGGTAAATAAGATGACTTTGTGGGAGGATTATTCTTCTGAAGGTTTTCTAATTACTGGAATTTTGTTTTTTTCTGCTGGTATTATTTACCATTTGTTAAGACCAGATCTAAACATTGGTGCAATATTAATAACAATTGGAATTGGATTCATTACAATTGGTTTAGCAGGTTTTACATCTCGATTATTAAAAAGGATTGCTTACTCTCTTTTTGAAGAAACATTGGCAGATTTAATTGATATGAGATTAACAATGCGAGATAAATTTTTCAAAATTAAACTTAAATTAAATAGAGCGCATATTGTAAATGAAACGTATACAAACAGAGAAAAAGCATTAGATTTAGATGATTATTCTAGATATGTATCGTTTTCAATTTGGAAAGCTCTCATTTATCTAAGACGGGCAAATATTTTTAGTAGGTATTATAGACCTAGAGATAAAGAAGGATTGATAAATTTCGTAGATAATTTTTTCATAGATATTGCAGAAGGAAAGAAGAATTATCAAAAACCATTAACTGAAGCAGATAAGAGACATGTTTTATCAATATTTAATAGAATATCTCAAATAGATATTTTTAATGATAACCAAGATAAGGCCAATGCTATTCGAGATAATCTTGCATACATTAGAAATGGTATAAGAGGCTTTCAGAATAGATGATTAACTTATTTTTAAGAAAAAGTGGAAAAAAACAAGAGAAAAATAATCCGTGTTAATCATTAACCCATGAAAATTTAAATTATAAAAATAAACATATAATTATAGGGTACTCCTAATGGCTTATTTTTGGTAAAAACACTATTTAAACAAAAGATTTTCTTAAAAAGAACACTTTTTCGTAAAGAATTGCCTACAACATTGGATTCCATGGTTTCTATACATTTTATGTGGTCCATAACACATATTTAATCACCAAATATATATCGGTTATACGATATCGTATATGCGATATTAATATTTAAAACTATCGGATAACCGATAATAATATAAATTCCTAAAATATTAATATCGAAAAACCGATACAAAATGATAATGATTCACCCTCAATACCATGTTGGACACTGTAGAATGAAAGGATTCCTATCGTTTCTGATATTATGGTTAATAAGTAAAAAAAAGATGACCGGGGCTGAAATAACCCAAGAATTAGAAAAAAGAAGAGGTCATAGACCAAGTCCAGGAACCATATATCCAGTTCTTAAAAATCTAACTGAAAAAAAATTACTTTCAGTAGATGGTAATAAAAAATATTCACTTACAAAAAAAGGGGAACAGGAGCTCGATATGAGTTTAAACACTTTTTTTGATACCTTTTGTGATGTTGATGAAATGAGATCACATTGCCACTGTCATAGGGAATAGGATTAAAAATTATAATCTACGATAATTAACCTACAACCTCTTAAAAAAATTTCCACACTACTAGTTCGTTACTTAATGAACTTCTACCGGAATAATATGCAACAATTTTCAATTTGTGTCTGAAAGTTGGTTTTCCTTGCCACGTCCAATTATATGGCTTTTCTGTGTCAATAAACATTAATTCTTGATCAATGTAAAATTCAACTTTTTCGACATCACCAGATATACCATTTACTTGTGTTTCTACAGTAATGTCTCCAAATATGATAGTTAAGGGTAAATGAAGTTTTTCCCCTCCATTTACGTAAAGATAATCTTCTTTTGGATTTGTTATTATCACATCGGGATGGGCATATTCTTCACCAATTACAACAAAATCTATACCATCACCAGATAGACCAAGATATCTTTCTGATGAAAAAATATCCACAGATGTGTTCCAATGTTCATGCACACCAAGGCTTTCTGAGAGAAAAACTCCATCGTTTTCAGGATCGTATACTTCTAAGGGTGGCTCCGCCGATTGATGAAGATAGTTTTGTGATCCCTGACGAGGATTTGTACCTTCAGTATGTAAGAAATCATACATTACAGAATCAATAGCTACAGGATCTTGTGAAAAAAACAAACTATTCGTCCAATCATTATTAAAGGGATACATATGAAATTTAGCAATAGTACAATGATCTGCCTTGGTTCCATAGATTCCATCTCCGATAAACAATAACGTTTTTCCACCAATATGCTCATGAGCAAATAAATCAGTTTGAGGTGCAGGATTATCAGGTGTGAAAGCACCTTTATGATACTCATGGACGTCTAAAACAGGTTCCATCCATGTTCCGAAAAAATTCTTACCAGATAATGTCACACCCATTTGTATGGGATGTCTCTTAAGTATTGGCATGTTTATAAGATATTTTGCATCTACTACACAGGTTGGAAGAGTTTTATTTAGTCTAGTCTCATCTGCAAAATAAATATATTCTATACTTGGTTCTACTTTTTGTCGTCCAGATACAGCTCCTTCAGCATCTGCATAATTTACATCAGGAAATTCTGGTGCTAATACAAGTGCAGGATATGTTTTATAATATACACGGTTATAAAACCAGTTACCCATAACTCGTGATGCGTCGTATATCGTAATATCTTCCTGTGCCACTCCAGCTGTATTTACCAGTTGACGAAGGAGAGCCTTTACTACATAAGGACTTGCATCTCTATCATTGTCATGTTTTATATAGCTTAAAAGCTGCCAACAGTTATTTAAATTTACTTTGATAGCTATTTTTTCACCTGGTTGATAACCTACCTCACCATACCCATGAACTTGATTAAAATGTTTAAATATCGCATTCCAAGCCTCTACATCATTCTCAACTCCAGCTAAACCTTGAATACCATCTGAAAACATTTGATCAATGACTTCTTGATTATTGTTATGTTTTAACCACCAATATCCCAACAAATCTGATCGAGTAGCATCAGGATTCCATACCCATACAATTCTTCCAGGGTTAACACCTCGTGGTGTTCCAATAGGTTCATTTGGGATTGGCTCCCATATACCTTCTTGATTGTTCTCATTATTTGCAAAAACTCCACTTGAAAAAGAAAATATTAAAATTAAGGAAACAAGAATGATAGGGGAGATTGCAGCTGTTTTTAATTTCACTCGTTTTACCCATAAAGCCAGTCCATGATATAATGCTGACCATATAATAATCCAAAAAATACCATACGTGGTTACCACGGTAAGTGAGAGTTGCTGGCATGGATAAATTGCACGGTCTGGTTTTGGTAAGACTCTGAATAAAAACCAAAAAATACAGGCAATTCCAACAATATGAAACATAATACTATGAGGATTTGAAATTTTACATAAAAGATACATTTTTATTTTATGAAAACGTGATTTCATATAATTAATACCCCCTAAGTTTATTGCTATATATGTTTAATCATTTATAAATTTAAAGTTTTTGGTAGTTTTTAGGTTTATATTGTTTGTTTCAATCTACTTATTTTGTCCCTCAGAAAGATCGCTTTTTCAAAATCAAGGTTATCCGCTGCATCTCTCATTTCAAATTCAAGTTTTACAATAATCTTAGGGATATCTTTTTTAGGAATATGTTTTATATCTTTTACCTCAACAATTTTTTCTTTAATTGGTTTGATTATAGTTTGGGGAACAATGCCATATTTTTTATTATACTCAAGCTGAAGATTTCTCCGACGGTTAGTCTCTTCAATAGCTTTACTGATCGAATCGGTTATATTGTCTGCATACAGGATCACCTTCGAATTTACATTTCGAGCAGCTCGTCCAATAATTTGTATTAAACTCCGAGCATCTCGTAAAAATCCTTCTTTATCAGCGTCTAAAATTCCAATAAATCCAACTTCAGGAATGTCAATTCCTTCACGAAGTAGATTAATACCAACCAACACATCAAACTCACCGAGTCGGAGCTGCCGAATTATTTCTGAACGTTCAAGTGTCTCAATCTCAGCGTGGAGGTATCGTGTTTTAATATTTTTAGAAGCTAAATAATTAGAAAGCTCCTCAGCGAGTTTTTTTGTAAGAGTTGTTACGATTACTCTTTCATTTCGCTTTACTGTTTTATCGATTTCATTTATAAGATGAGTTATTTGACCTTTTATACCTCGAACTTCAACTAATGGATCAATAAGACCTGTTGGTCTTATAATCTGCTCAACAACCTGGTCAGATATTCCTAGTTCATAATCTCCGGGAGTTGCTGATACAAAAATTACATTTTTCATAAACTGTTTAAATTCATCAAAGGTCAATGGTCGATTATCAAAGGCACTTGGCAGCCGGAAACCATAATCAATAAGTGCTTTTTTACGTGAATAATCCCCATGATTCATTCCATGAATTTGAGGAATAGTCCGATGACTTTCATCAATAAATATTAGAAAATCAGCAGGGAAATAATCAAGCAAACAAAACGGTCTGTCTCCTGGTTTCCGTCCATCAAAATGTCGTGAATAATTTTCTATACCTTTGCAAAAACCCATCTCTTCAATCATTTCAAGATCGTAAAGTGTTCGCTGTTTCAACCTGTGCGACTCAATCATATCAAGCTGTGGTAACCGTTCTTCAAGTTCTTGTTTAATCGATTCTACAGCTCGTTTTCTTTTTTCTTCAACAGAGACAAAATGCTTAGCAGGATACAAATAAAAATGATCTAGTATATCTGTTGTATCACCAGTTATTTTATTGATTTCAATAATGCGCTCAATCTCATCACCAAACATCTCTACTCGAATTATATCATTATAATAACCAGGAATAAGATCAATCGTATCACCTTTCACACGAAAACGGCCAGGTGCTAAAGAAAAATCATTTCGCTCATATTGCATCTCAACAAGACGCTCAAGGATTTCTTTTCGTTCTAAATTTTGTCCTTCACTTATTTCAAAACCAAGTGATGAAAAATCAGCTGGATCTCCAACACTATAGATACATGAAACAGATGCAACAACAATCACATCGTTGCGAGAGAGAAGAGCTGCAGTTGCAGCAAGTCGCATCTGTTCAATCTTTGGATTGACATCGGCATCCTTTTCTATATATTGATCTTTTGATGGAATATAAGACTCTGGTTGATAGTAATCGTAATATGAAACAAAATATTCCACACGATTCTCTGGGAAAAACTCTTTGAATTCACTATACAACTGCGCAGCAAGAGTTTTGTTATGAGCAAAAACAAGCGTAGGTTTTTGTACCTTCTCAATAACATTAGCCATTGTAAATGTTTTCCCAGATCCAGTTACACCAAGGAGAGTCTGATATTGTACCCCACGATTTAACCCATCCACTAATTTTCGTATAGCTTCTGGTTGTGATCCTTGTGGTTTAAGATCGGTGACAAGCTTAAATTTTGTTATGCGATCAACTCCTTTTCGCGAAGAAGTCTATTATATTTTAGTGCAAAACGATGAGCTTCATCTCGTATCTCCTGAATAAATCGAAGTGCTTTATCATTTTTTTTAAGGTAGATTGGATTCGAATTCCCAGGAATAAAAATTTCTTCAAATTGTTTTGCAATCGATATGATCGGTATTTTTACATCAAGTTTCTTTAGTTCTGTTAATGCAAAATTCAGTTGTCCACGGCCACCATCTATTATAATTAAATCCGGAAATTCAGACTCCTCAGCTAAAAGACGGTGATATCTTCGTTTAACAACTTCGCTTATTGCAGCAGTATCATCTATACCTTCAACCGTTCGAATACGAAATCGTCGATAATTATTTTTATCAGGTTTTCCGTTGCGAAATTGCACCATAGATCCAACAGTAGAAGTTCCAGATAAATGAGATATATCAAAACATTCAATAACAGAAGGATTATCCTCAAGAGATAACTGTTTTCGTAATGTTTCCACTTTTTCAATGTCTGCAAAAAAGGTTAGTTCGATGTTCTTTTTTACCAATTGAAGAAGTTGTTTTTTCGCTCCTTTTACTGGAACAGTTAGAAATACCTTTGATCCTCGCTTTAATTCAAGAAAAGAAGATAATGATTTATCCATCTTTTTTGGAAGAATGATTTCTTTTGGAACTGGGCATTCTGAATAATATTGTATTAAAAATTCCTCAAGAAAATCGTTATTATAATCGAATACAAATTCATTTTTATTGGATAATGTCCCTTTATAAATATTAAATAGTAAAAGGTATACCTTCCCATCTTTTATCTGATAATTAATAATATCCTCATCATATTTCCTTTGCCGATCGATGTTCTGGCGCTCATTTAGATGTTCAAGAGCAATAATTTGATTTCGTAGCATCATAGCTTGCTCATACAACGCTTTATCTGAATATAATTTCATTTCACGTTGCATAGTTTTTAGTAACTGTTTTTCTTTTCCGGATAAAATTAATTTTACGTTATCTATTCTTTTTTTATATTTCTCTAACGAGATAAAACTAGCACATGGTGCACTACAGAGTTGAATATAGTACCGTAAACATGGTTTTTTAGGCATCCGATTACACGTTCTCATCATAAATGTCTTACGTAAAAAATGTAAAATATAATCTCGCTCATGATAAGATACAAACGGCCCATAAAATTTCCCATTACCCTTTTTATTTCTTGCGATAAGTAGACGTGGATATTCTTCTGATGTTAACTGTATATAGGCAAAATTCTTGGCATCCTTTAACCGTATATTAAATCGAGGTTGATATTGTTTTATAAGAGTATTTTCAAGTATATACGCTTCAACTTCAGTATCTGTTACGATATATTCTACAGAATCAATAGTTTTTACTAAATTTTGGCTTTTTACGTCTAAATTATTTTTCTCAACATAACTTAACACACGTTTTCGAAGATTTTTTGCCTTTCCCACATAAATAACTTTCCCAAATTCATCTTTAAATTGATAACATCCAGGTTCTGTTGGTAAACTATTTACATTAAGCATAAATTCTTTCACACAGAATATTTTTTAAGATTTCACCCGTGTAACTTTTATTATTTTGAGCAACGTCTTCAGGTGATCCACATGCAACAACAAATCCACCTTTATCTCCCCCTTCTGGACCTAGATCTATAATGTAATCTGCAGATTTAATAACTTCAAGGTTATGTTCGATTACGACAACAGTGTTTCCAAGTTCTACAAGACTGTTTAATACATCTATTAATTTTTTAACATCATGAAAGTGAAGACCAGTTGTTGGTTCATCAAGTAAATATATAGTTCTCCCAGTACTTTTTTTTGATAGTTCTCTTGTAAGTTTAATCCGTTGTGCTTCACCACCTGAAAGGGTCGTAGAACTCTGACCAAGTTTAATATAATCAAGACCAACACGCGATAATGTCTCCAGTTTTCTTCGAATAAATGGTATGTTTTCAAAAAGATCTAGCGCCTCTTCAACACTCATATCTAAAACATCAGTTATTGTTTTTCCCTTGTAAGTAACATCAAGTGTTTCCTTATTATAGCGCTTACCTTTGCATTCTTCACACTCGATATAAATATCTGGTAAAAAATTCATCTCAATTTTAATAAGTCCATCTCCATCACATGCGTCACATCGTCCAGACCGAACGTTAAATGAAAATCGTCCAGGTTTATATCCGCGAATCCGTGCTTCAGGAGTTTGAGCAAATATCTTTCGAATTTCATCAAATACTTTAGTATAAGTTGCAGGATTACTTCGGAGAGTTTTACCTATTGGACTTTGATCGATAACAATAACCTTATCAATTTGTTTATCAAAAAAAATAGAATCATGATCTCCTGGATTAATTCGGGAATTATGCAGTTTTTTCATAAGTCCCTTATACAAAATGTCATAAACAAGAGTTGATTTTCCACTCCCAGAAACTCCAGTAATTAACGTTAGAAGTCCAATAGGAATATTTACATCAATATCTTTTAGATTATGTTCACGACACCCATTGACATTCAAATAATATTCTGCCTTTCTTCTCATTTTAGGAAGAGCAATTTGTAATTCTTTTGAAAGATACTTTCCAGTTAGAGAGGTTGGATGATGTTCAATCTCTTCAGGTGTACCCTCAGCAACTATCTTTCCTCCATGAATACCTGCACCAGGTCCCATATCAATAACGTAATCAGCATGTCGTATAGTTTCTTCGTCATGCTCAACAACAATTAAGGTATTTCCAAGATCTCTAAGCTTGTAAAGGGTATCGATTAATTTCTTATTATCTCGCTGATGAAGACCAATTGAAGGTTCATCAAGAATATAAATAACTCCCATTAGATTAGAACCGATTTGGGTTGCAAGTCGAATTCGTTGAGATTCTCCACCTGAAAGACTACTAGAGCCTCTTGAAAGTGTCAAATAATTTAGGCCTACCTTGTCAAGAAAAGTCAACCGAGCTTTAATTTCTTTTAATATTTGAAAAGCAATTTCTTCCTCTTTTTTCGTTAGTGGTAATTTCCTAAAAAAATTGATACAATCCTTAATTGACATATCCGTAACATCAACAATTGATTTATCAGCAATTTTTACCGATAATATTTTTTGCTTTAATCGCTTTCCATGACATACGGGACAATTTGATATGTTCATAAATTTCTCCATATCATTTCGCCGGTATTCAGATTCCGTCTGTCGATATAACCGCTCAGATTGTGGAATGAGCCCCTCCCATCGTCCTTTCCCAGTCCATTGAGCATCACCGTTTTTCATTACCATGTTAAATTTGATTATTTCAGGGGAACCATACATTAAAGCATTATACTGATGTTCTGTTAAATCCTTGATGGGAGTAAAAATATCAAATCCAAAGTGTTTGGCAACTGCTCCTAGATAGTGGATTCGCCAACCATCTCTCACATTTTTATAAAGTGCAACTGCACCATCTGAAATTGATATTTCTTTGTTAGGAACAATGAGGTTTGGATCAAAATCCATCTGAATACCTAGTCCATGACATTCCTCACAAGCACCAAATGGACTATTAAAGGAAAACATTCTAGGTTGTAACTCCTCAAATACTACACCACATTTGGGACACGCCATTTTCGAAGAATAAACAACCTCATTTCCTCCTTTGTCAACAACAATTAACAGACCATCAGATTTCTTCAAAGTATTTTCACATGCTTCGACAAGCCTTGATTTATCACTGATTTTCACGCGATCAATTACAATTTCTATGTCATGTTTTTTATATCGTTCTAGTTTAATATTATCATCGGTTCTATGAATTTTTTTATCGACTCTAACTCTAGGGTAACCTTCTTTGTGTAAATCTCTAAATAGTTGTTCATATGTTCCTTTTTTCTGCCGTACAATTGGAGAAAGAATGGTAATCATCCCCTCAAAATCTCTTGAAATATTCTTTGCAATATTCTCGGGCGTTTGCGGTTCAATTTTTATATCATGTGCTGGACAATATGGTATCCCAATTCGTGCAAAAAGGAGTCGTAAATAATCATAAATCTCAGTGATTGTACCTACAGTACTTCGAGGATTTTTACTTGTCGATTTCTGTTCAATTGATATTGCTGGAGATAAACCCTCGATACCGTCTACATCCGGTTTCCGCATCAGACCAATAAACTGACGTGCATATGCAGATAAAGACTCGACATATCTTCTTTGTCCCTCTGCATAAATCGTATCAAAGGCAAGGGTTGATTTACCTGATCCTGAAAGCCCAGTAATCACTACAAATTTATCTCTTGGTAATTCAACCTTAATATTTTTAAGATTATGTTCACGAGCTCCTTTGACAATGATATTCATATTAAATCCCCTAAAATGCAGGTTTATAGACATCTTGATTCAGTTATTATGAGGTTGTAATTAGCTTATTATCAATCATTTTTACTTCCAAGAAGCATTTCTATTATATAAGGATATATGCGGCTCATTGAATATATTAAAAGCTTTTTTTAAAGACTAATTAAAATAATTTAATTATGTTTTATTCAAAAAATGAATCTTTTCATCATCCACAACTTTTTCGTTTTTCTCGCCTGCCAAAATTTTTATGCTTTCATTCTTGATATTAGACCTTTATCTTTTCGTCATATTCTGATATGAAAAATTCCTTGATTTGGTTAAGATTTGGGTTGGTGAAATTGCTTTTTTCAACAGGGAAAATTACTTCTTGGATATCAACCTCAGAAATAACATCTTTTAACAAAATGGTAAAAACATTTATAACTTTCTTCACACGGGCAAGATCCTTAGCCGTTACACTAAAGAACCAGTCATATGAGCCATGTATAAAATAACTATTTTCAACATTAATTCCAAATTTCGAGGTTACTTGAATAATTTTTCTCGATGTAATAATTTTTAACTGCATTTGTGTTAAAGGTTTATTTGTTCTTTTAATGAGGATAAGATAACGTTTCAATCCAAGTTTTTCATCGTCAACTACGGTATTATATCCCCAGATCGTTTTGTTTTTTTCAAGTCTTTTTTTAATTCTCCAGAATTTTTGTCTTGAGAATCCACATCTTTTCGCAATATTTGCAATACTTCCTCCGGCATTTTCCTGGAGTACTGTTAGAATTTTTTTTTCATCATCTTCTATTTGTTTTTTACTACTCAATGACATATTTAATCCTCAATATAACCATTATTAATAGTTTTATTATTCATAAATATTACCAATATTTATAGTGTATTTAATACTATTGTATTAAATTTTTTAAAAAAACAATAATTTATCTATATAACATTTGTTACAAATGTTCGAATTAATGATAAAATTTATATATAACACCCTAATGTATATTAATTATAATGGGGGAATTATATTTCTGGAGATTTTGTACCTTTCCTAACCTCCCTCCCCTCATTCTTATTTTATTGATAAAAGTTATACTTAAATGAATAAAAACACTCCATATTACAATTAAAATTTTTATTAAAATTGATAGTAAAGAAAAGGAGGCCGGTTGAAGGGAGGTAAGAATGAAAAAGAATTATTCTTACAAAGAGAACCGACCCCTCTTGTATGGTATAATAGTCGTTTTAGTTTATAAAGATAACTATTGTTAATTTTTATCATTAAATCATGAACTTTATTATTTTTTCATCTCTGCAATGTAAAAAATAACTTTTATCCTACAGGTATAACAAACATAGGATCAAATTGTTCTTCATCAAGTCTAAGTAAAGAACATATTGCACTTTTATCATTTATAGAAACGATATTTCCAGCAAGTCCTCTTGATGTTGCTCCTAAAAGTACATTATGAGCAGAAGCTCCTGCTTCATAATACCATATCCACCGGACACTTTCACTTGATAAATCATCCCATTTTATCGTGTTTTGAATATCTAACACTGGAATGATAGATAAAGGTGCATTTACCACAAATGATTCCGAAGCTTGAGCAATAGCCTCACGCTTATCACCCCAATTATTTTTTAATAAAAAAGCAATAACTGGTAATCCCCACACATCAACATTGTAAAGCCCATAGATGTATCTATAAATACCACCCTTATTTACTGCATAAATACGAAACGGATAATAACCATGGGCACTTGGAAGTGTATGATGTCTCTTTATTGTATCTGAGCCACTCCTATCAATATAATAAGAATAACCATATGATGCCCAGATTAAATTACTAAGATCGCCTCTTGAAATTGAGCTATTATCCCATGTAGTTACCTCAGTTCTATCTTCAAGTGCTTCCGTTAAAGTAGTATCTGAAAATTTTACACGTGGTAATAATGAGAGTAATAATGGGCGATATTTGAAATTATAGAAAATATTAGGATGACCAAGTGGCATGACTCCCATACCTTTAATATTCGGCGGTAATCCCACAGGTGTAATTGCAGGATTGGGAGTTTGCGCCGTAATTACCGTACCTAAACCAATAGCATTTGCAGCGAAATATATGTTCTGTCCAACTGCCCCAAGTTCAGCACTCCCAAAATTTGCATCTGCAATATCAGTATTCCAGCACAATCCTAACTGAACTGGAGCACTATATTGCCAACCAACAATATCTCGATAATCCCCTGATTTGTAAAACACAAGCGAATGATTTTCAGGATTATAGGTATATACATCTTCTAAAAGAACAAAAATAACAGCTGCATGTAATCCATTAATTTTTGCAACTGTTAGATTTCCATCATCTCTATAACCATATGCTGCCCATAAAATAGTTGATAATTCTTCATCGGTAACAGGTTCATCAGTATAACTTCTCATGGATGCCCTGCGCATCATTGCCTTCTCGAGAGACATGTTGATAAATTGTGGTGCAGGTAATAGATATTCTTGATTAATTAAAAGAAATTTTTTGTCTTTATATTCCTTTTGTAAACTAAAGAAACCTAGAGCAGGTGATATACTAATACTGCATAAGGTTATTAATAAACAAAAAACTAATGCTTTCTTACAGAAATGTTTTTTTATTATATTCTTCCCCCATTTATTATATAATATTTGATAATATAAAAGTTTTCATTAGAAATTTGTACGATTGTGCATTTTCAAAATTATTATCAAATGTCTTTTTGTTTTTTTAAAAATCAGAAATTATTTAAAAACTAATTTTTATCATAGAAAAGATTTTTAATACAATCATCTTTATAATTATATTAGATGCATAAAACAATTATATTTTCCCTAATCGCTCTAATCATCCTATCATATACAATTCAAGCTGGAAACATATCTTTTAAAGAATCAAATAATTCAGAAGATTCACCATTTTTGGATTCAATTCGTAACACGATAGAAGATGCTTTAATTATTCCGGATAGTGATCCTTTTTTTGGAATCATTGGAACATATATTGCTTGTTGGTATGATAGAGCTAATAACTCAACTGGTCTCCTTCCTCTTCTTGTTCAAGATAATGGGACGCTCACCACTCACCAGAAGATTTTTTTAGATCAGTATCTGAAAACAAAAAATAAAACACTATTAATACTTGGTGAACAAGTACCTATTCCAAATAATACAACAAAAATACTAGGGCAGCCACCAAGTGTTGCAATAACTGTTGCAAAGCATGTTTTTATAAAAGCACCCACAGTGATGATCATTCCCTATACTACAAATGATGCATATATGCTAAGTTTAATTTCAAGCCCTCTAGCAAGCTACCTAAATATCCCTATCCTTATTTACGATGATAACCAAATAGAACTACAAAATCTATGCAATTTACTTGACACTACTCATGCTTATGTTATAGGAGATATCCAATTAACATTCTCCAATATTACAATTACACAACTAAAAACCAAAGAAGCTATACAAAACACTGTTTTAACCACAATAAAAGAACAATTCAATGAAATAAACTATATCACTATGACAAACCCATCAGATACACTATCACCGTATATTTTAGATTCCAATGAAACATCAATCACCGACCATATTACTAATATAAAATTAACATTGCTTAGTAAAGAATTCAATATTAAAGGATCGGAAATTAAACAATATAAAATATCTATTCCAAACCATATTAACAGAATTACTCTACATGGTAAAATTTGTAGAAAAAATATATTTGATAAAATTAATCCTTTAAATCCAATCCTATATATGTATCTTTACGATCCACAAGATAATATTGTTGCATATTCAAACAGTCTTGCTTACGAAGTTGGAGAAACGTATTTAGAAACTCTCACGGTCAATGCGTCTGGCAATTATACACTCATTGTTAAAGTTTATAATGGTATAAAAGGCGGACATTTTTTACAACGTGGACTATCAATAGTGAACACCGATATTGAAATTTCTATTAATATTTCTAAACTTGAAAAACCACATTTACCTCTTATTCCAAAACTTTCCATAACAGCTCCATATCTCACAAGTGCTCATGGGGGGATAATAATTGCAGATCCTGATTTTAAACTTACAAATAATAATTATACTTTAATTGCAAATGGATCCAGTACAGGACCATGGTATAATAAATATCTGCATGATTTTACCAATCAAAAAGTAAATTATTCGATAAGACAACTTGTAACTATACTATCACTTCTAGATGATCATAACCTACTTAATAAGTATTTAAATGGTCCAGCATGGTTGGCTCTACTTGCTGGAACTAACATGATCCCAATGTATTACTATGGTCCTTCTCAACCAGGATTACCTGAAAAAGGTCTCCCATCAGATAATCCATATTCTCTTGATTGGAATCTCTCAGTTGGGAGAGTAATAGGATGGAATGTACAAGATGTTTCTTTATTGATATCTAGAACGCTATTTTATAAGGATATATGTGGAGAACCTACAAAAACAAAAGAGTGGCATAATCGTTTTAGTTTTATATTTGGAGAAGGATTTGGTGAAACTGGAGGAATCTTTCATCAAATACCTTATGCACATGAAATTAAACAGTATGGTTTTAGTCCAAGAATCTTTGGTGATTTGAGAAATAGTCGACAAGTAACTACATTATTAAATACATATACGGGCTCAAATTATATCGAATATCTTGGTCATGCAGACTGGTTCTGGTTTGCACCTTCTTTATATGGTCTTGATTATTATTCAAAGGCAATAGATGTTTCACATGCAAAAAATTGGATTTTTACAAGACCTAGTGTTTTCCTTTCTTCAGCATGCCTTATGGGACGTGTTGACGGATTACCCCCACAGATGAATATTGGACTTGCTATGCTTCATGCTGGATGTAACTGTTTTGTTGGGGCTACGAGAGAAACAGGTTCAGAAGCAGGATTAACTCCCTTTGAAAACCATCTAATAATAGATAACTTCAGTGTTGGGGAAGCGTTGAGAGGTGAAAAAAGAGTCGATAAAGAATTACCAACGTATTATGTCCGAACATTATATGGAGATCCTGCATTTAATCCTTATGAACCAAATAATGGATTTAGTAATCAAGGAAGACCTGTATTGGTAAATTCATAATATAAACAATTAGAACTTCGATTATTTTTTATTTTAATGTAATTTCATCAACAAGTATGATTTCACAATTATAATTTCCAATTTGGGTATCAGTAGTCCAGTAATGTTTTTCATCCCCCCGTGATCCATACAAACTTACTAGACTACCATCTATAAAAACAATATCATTTATACTTATATTTTTTAATTGATTAAGGACAATTTCATTGTGTGGGATAATATGATTATTCCCCATATGAGTTTTCATATACTCAGCTTCGCCAGCATTTTGACCTTGGAAGCTAACCCAATATCCTCGATATTCATACCGTACCGAGTATGGATATTTATCTGGATTATCCGCAACATCATCAATCCCTATTACAAGATCAATTGGTGAAAAAATATTTATTGGTCTATAGGGAATATCGTTTTTAGAATAGGTTTTCAAACCAAGGACTATACCATTGAGCGAATAATCCTTTATCTTATTCATTGTAAATGTCCATCCATCACTCGTATTCAAATAGTTACCTTCAAACCAAAAATCATCATTTATTTTACAATTTATTCCACTAAAATCAAAATCGAGATTCAAGCTCGCAACTGTAATAATTACTGCAAGTGCAATTAATCCTCCTAAGGAAAATCCAATAAAACTAACACCATATCGATGTGGTTGATTAGAATAAACATACGATGAGCGATTACTCTTCTCATTATAATGAATTGAATTAATTGATGTTGGTTCTGTATTTTGAACAGATATAGTTTGAGTTATTTTTGAATTACAGTATTTACACCAGAATCCGTCTTCCGGATTTCTAGTACCACACTTTGGACAATGTTTTGACATAGTTTTTATCCCGATAGTTAAGTTATTCTGTCGAATTCTGTATCCAAATATTTATAATAGTGTCGTGTCAAAATGTCAAACTGAAAATTTACGTCTTTACTTGATTGGCACTGCGTAAGGTTTTGTATAACGGATAAGAAGAATTATGGTAAGCATAATTGAAAGTGTTCCAAGTAAGAAGAAAGGCATCCATATGCCAAAAAGATCAGATACGATTCCACCAAAAAAGAGAAGTGCTGTCCCTCCTCCCAATTGAAGCGTAAATATGATACCAAATGTTCTTCCTTCTACTGATTGGTGTGTTATTTCTGATATGAATGAAGCTAGGGCAGGAAAGGTAATAAAAACAGTAATCCCAAGAAGAATCATCATTCCAATAAGAATTAAAATGTTCGTTATTATAGTGAAAAGAAAGCCAATAATCCCGATAGTAAGATAACAAAAAATAATTATGTTTTTTCGGCCTGCAATTGAGGTAATCGATCCATAAAAAAGTGATGCGATAGCTCCTATTCCAATCCATAGAGCAATAAGAATACCAATTTCAGGAAGTGTTAATGTGGTTCGCTCAACAAGGGGAAGCGGAAGATAGGTAATTGTCACACCAAATGATGCACCACTAATCATAAATGCAGGAGCAAGAATTTTCGTATTTTTCAGTAAAGTAATTCCTTCGTCTATTGCCTCTTTGAATGTTTGTTTTTTATTATGAATTTTAACCGTAGTTATACTTTCTCTAAGATTGTACGAAAGTGCAATACCTATAAATAATCCAATTATCCCCAATATTGCCCAAAGAAATAACGGGAATTGCCAATATACAAAATCTGTTAAAAAGAGTGTTGTTGCCGTTGCAATAAAAGCGCCAGCATCAGCACTTCCACTTTGGATTCCCATGGCCCAATCTAAGATACACACTTGTTATAGTTAGGACTTTTATTTTTTCATCCATTCTAATCCTTATCGAGGGAGTGAATATAGATTTCCCATATAAATATTCAGTAATTTTATAAAATACAGATTTTTCCATTAGTTATAAAAAACAAAATCGATACTTCACTCTAGATCTGTTTTTTCCTCTAAAAAGGCAACAGATTTGGAGCAATGCATTTAAATAATCTGCTCTACCACCATCTTACTTTTTTCAGATTCCCAACCGCATTCAGGACAATAATATTCGTTATCTATCCATCCCACCGGTTGATATCTACACATGGGGCATTTATGTATCATCACATCTCCCCATTTTTGATATCTAATATTACTTTAAAAATATTTCAATTAACATTAATCAAAATGTCTTGAGATTCAAGTTTTTTAATAATTACGAATTGTATTTCGAATAATTTGAGCTAGATTTAAAACATCTTCTCTTTTTGTCATAAAGGAACACATAAATCTAACTTCAGATTTATGTTCATTGAATACATGAAAGAAAAATTTCTTCTGTAAAATCGGAATATATTTCTTGGATATGATTGCAAATATAGCATTTGCTTCTACTTTTTGCATAATTTTTACTTGGGGAATGCCTTTAAGCTCCTTGTAGAGCAACTGAGCCATTTCATTTGCATGTTTTGCATTTTTTAACCATAGGTCATTAGAAAGAAGAGCATTAAATTGTACTGAAATATACCTCATTTTTGATGCGAGTTGCATTCCTTGTTTTCGTATAAATTCAAAATATCTTGATAATTTATTATCAAAAAAAATAACAGCTTCTCCATACATCATCCCATTTTTTGTCCCTCCAAAAGATAAAATATCAACTCCAACGCTAGCTGTAATATCCTTTAAATCTACATTCAGAAATGAAGCTGCATTATACAATCGTGCACCATCCATATGAACTAGCATTCCATTTTTATGTGCAAAAACAGACAATTTTTTAATTTCTTCAGGTCTATACACTGTTCCTAATTCAGTTGCTTGTGTAATTGAAATAACTTTTGGCTGAGCCATATGCGGATCACCAACTCCAATTATATGTGGTTTGATCAGGTCAACTGTTAATTTTCCATCTTCTGTTGGTATAGTCACTAGCTTACACCCGATGAAATTCTCAGGTCCACAACATTCATGAACATAAAGATGAGCACATTCGGTACAAATAATAGAATTAAAAGAATCAGTAACACATTTTAATCCTAATATATTTGCAGCAGTACCAGTATAAACAAAGTACACATCAACATGATTTCCAAAGATTCCTTTTATTTTGTTAATTGCACTGTTAGTAAATTCATCTTCTCCATAAGCAATAGTATATTCTTTGTTTGCTTTTTCTATTGCAGCTATAATATCTGGATGTACACTTGAATGATTATCACTACCAAATCCCAAATATTGTGACATAAAGTCGTCAAGCAAGGATTGTTTTAAAAAACCTTCTACAATCAAAAATATTTAAGTTATCAGGTCATTGATTATTCATAAAAAATTTTAATAATCCTTATATATATCTCATCGATTACTGAAAGGTGGGAGTTTAAATGAGTGGTTTATTTGGCATTATAAGTAATGATAACTGTATTTCTAATTTGTATTATGGAACCGATTATCATAGTCATCTTGGTACAGAGTATGGGGGTATTGCATTTATTGATGAATGTGGTATGCCCATTAAAAAAATCCATGACATTAAAAACTCACAGTTTAAATCGAAATTTTATGAAGGATCTGAAAAAATTCAAAGTAATTCTGGTATTGGAGTAATATCTGATAAAGACCCTCAACCATTAAGTTTTAAGAGTAAATTTGGCCCTTTTGCAATATGCTGTGCTGGACTGATGACAAACAAAGAAGAACTCGCTCAAAAATTGATTAAAAAAGGTATATCTTTTAGTGAACTAGATCGTGGTGAAATTAACACAATTGAACTTGTCGCTCATTTAATTAACCAAGGTAATTCAATAACCGATGGTATTGAAAAAATGTATGATGAGATTAAGGGATCCATCTCACTTCTTCTCTTAACAAAAGAAGGGATATATTGTAGTAGAGATAGATTCGGAGTTACACCCTTAGTTATTGGAAATAAACTCGATGAGGTAGCAGTTGCAAGTGAATCATGCTCTTTTAGCAATATGGGTTTCAAGATACAAAAGTTTGTTGAACCTGGAGAAATTGTACTTATAAATCAAAAAGGAATTGAAGAAGTAAAAAATGGAAACAATTCAAATAAAATATGTGCATTTTTATGGATATACACTGGATTTCCTGCTTCAACATATGAAGAAATCAATGTAGAAAAGGTTAGGGAAAACTGTGGACGATTTTTAGCAAAACGAGATGATGTTAAAATTGACCTTGTATCAGGTGTTCCCGATTCTGGTACAGGTCATGCTATTGGTTATGCAATGGAATCGGGTAAACCATTTAGAAGAGTTCTATTTAAATATACCCCTGGCTATGGCAGAAGTTACACACCATTATCTCAAGAAGTTAGAGATCGAGTCGCCCTAATGAAACTAATTGTAAATGAAGATATTGTAAAAGATAATAGAATTATTTTATGTGAAGATTCTATTGTTCGAGGAACACAACTAAAGAATTTTACTATTACAAAATTAAAAGATGCAGGAGCTGAAGAGATTCATATACGCCCTGCTTGTCCTCCCTTGATGTTTCCTTGCATATATAATCTATCTACAAGAACAACCAAAGAACTAGCTGCTAGAAAGGCAATTAGAGCTTTGGAAGGGAAAGATATTGAAAATGTTTCAAAATATTTAATCTCAAAATCCGAAGAATACAAAAATATGATAAATTGGATTGCAGAAGATCTTGGTGCAACATCCTTAAGGTATCAACTGCTTGATGATATGGTACAAGCAATTGGGCTTCCTAAAGAGGAATTGTGTCTCTATTGTTGGACGGGTGAAGATTTCCAAAAAAACTAGATTTTTTAATTTCTATCAACGTCTCGAATCTTAAGGGATTACCTGATTTATAAAAACGGGACCGAGAAACGCCATATATTGATTGTTATTTGGTGAGAGCATTTCTCCTTTTTGCATGATAGCTATCCAGTAAAAATCGTTTGGTTTAACAGTAGGATCATGAAATGTAATACTGCTGAAGCTTTCATTTATTAATGCGTGTCCAATAACTTTACACCACGGTCTTTCTTTATTTCCATCCTTTTTAACCAACCAAATATCACTTATTGGATAATCAAGTTGATCGGGGGAATATCCATGGGGACACATACTCTTTCCACTTGAATCAATACCAGAAAAAGTAGAATAAGCTGTTATTGTGATTTCGAGCGGAGTTGAACAATTTATCCACCCTCCATATGCCATTTGACCATCAAATCGTGCGTTGGCTCTAATTTTGAGGAGTTGAGATCCATACATACTACAATTGTTCATTGCATCCCATATCTCCTCTCTTGTATTATGAACTGCATAAACTGCTACAATTCCTGAAGGTCCCGCTAAATGACTAACGTTGAACAGTGCACTCCCAGGCCTATCATAATCATGGGTATCACTACTCGCAATAAAACCAAATCGCTGGCCTTTCAGTGAATTTTCACTCCACTCCCATAATGCATTTTCAATCCATGCATCTGTCTGATTGTAGAATTGACCCTCTTTATAGGGCCAAAGCCAAGAGATTCCGGGAGTGTAATATTGACCAATTGATGTTCCCCACCTACTGTAAGCTTCTACACCACGAAGAATTTTATTTCGTTCCTCGGTTTTTAACATCCCATTAGCAAGAAATGTCCAATTAGTAGAAAAACTGACCCAACTTGCTTTTCCTTGAGGATGATGGGGAAATCCAATATTCAAATGACCTTTATCCCATTCATCTACCATTTCTTTAAAAATCATGTCATAATTTAATTTTTGTAAATCTGAATATTCGGGAGCATTTAGATAAATATCTCGATAATAAAAATTAATATGTCCAACATCTTCCCATCCATTTGGGGACCATTTATGACCACCTGGACCCCATTGAGCAGCTGTCCATTCAAATCCGATTAGTGTAGAAAATTCTCCTGGTTCGTAGTATTCAATTGCTTTATCTTTTGTTGTTTGCCATTCACTATATCCTCGAATTTTATCAAAAATTGTTTTTAAAAAATCCCACCAAGGTACTCCACCAAAACGAGGATATAGGTGAAATAGCGTGTTAAATCCATCTAATAATTCTCCATGATCACTGCAAGCTGCAAAATTCAAGTAATTATCTTGTATTGCATTCATATACATTGTATCGATGTCAAAATTACCATCAGAGAAGGGAGTATGCCAATGTATATCCCCAAAAAATAGTCTCTTTAACTCTATCTCAACGGTCGCAGAATCATTACCATGTTCATTTTCTGCATATACCGTAAGATTTACAAATTTCTTTCCAAGAGGGGTTGGTTCAGGATCAAAGATAACAGGACAATCTCCCAAAAAGGCATCATGATAACTTTGACCATCTATTTGCCAATATAAAACAGTTGGATCACCACTGATTTCACAATCAATAATATCACCTTCATAAACCAATCCATATGGTTCAATATTGATAATGATATTAGGAGGATCTAAATTCTCACTTACGGGTGTATTATAGAATAGTTTAATACCCCCACTACCACTTGATAAAAAGCAAATTGTAACAAATAAAAATGGAATTATTTTGCCTGTCATCTTAAACGATAACCATTTTTTCATTTTTTATTTCTCCCAGGTAGTATATATAACTTAATTTAATATAAAATATCCTTTTTAAAACTTTATATTGTTTATTATAATGAGGAATATCGCTCATTCTATAAGTTTCCATAAGAAGTTATACCGATGCTATTTCACTAAAAAATTCATTTTTATGGAAAATCTATTTATAACTTGCTAGTGTTGACATGAATTTAATAATAATTGGATAAGTATGCAAGTCAGAAGTGTTTCTTTTGATACATCGTTTTTAATTAAAAATGATTCACTAATTGATGAAATAATAAAGGTACTTGTTCGTGATAATATACCTTGTTTTATTACTTCTACAGTAGTATCTGAATTGGAACAACTGAAGGTTTGGGGTCGGATAACCATATCTGAATATAAAAAAGCAATAAAACGATGGAAATATACCCATGCAACAATAATTGATTTTCGAAATAGATTGCTATCCGATGCTTTTGGAAAAGCTTGTATAAGTTCAATGGAAAAACATCATGGTGTAAAAGCTGATGATATAGCAAATGATTGTAATATTCTTGTTTCAACATTGAAAAACGGTGTCGATTTATTTTTATCAGAAGATTTTCATTTTACATCAAAAATTACACGAGATGTGATTGAGGAGGTAAGTAATGCAGCTTGTTCTGAGTATCATCTGATGTGTGATCCAATGTTATATGCTATAGATACAAAAACATTCATAGAAGCGTATAACCATGGTAAGATAAATCTTGATATTATTGAAAATAAAATGATGTCAATTAAGAAGAACAGTAAACTTTTGAGGTAAGCTAAAATTAATGATTTTGTTTTACCCTTTCCAAAAAAATTTAATAATTGTTCTTTGTTACTCATATTAACAACACATTGGGAGATGATGGGATGAAAAGAAAAAATATATTGATATATGGAATTTTAGGAATGCTCATTATTACTGCCACATTTCTATGTGGTTGCAATAGAGAACTCTCTTCAGATTTAGACGGCACTACTCTCAAGTTAAAAACTTGTGCAGAACTAAACGGATTTGATTGTGAGGTATGGGAGGAATGTGATGGTAAATGGCTAAATGCATCTGATAGTTTCAGATGTTGCTCATCTGAGTGTGGATCTGATGCTGATGATTTTTTAACAATTGCTCTCTTTGAAGAAACACCTGAAAACAAGGAGTTAGGTGATATTTATGATTAAAAATATTCTCGTTACAACCATCTTATTGTTAGCAATTTTTACTATTCCTGTTAGTGGAGAAGAAGAGTATCCAATTCTTGATAAACAAGTTGAGATTCGCCAAGCACATATTGCATGGAAAGCAAAAATACAGGAAATTGGAATGGATGCTTCAATTAATTATATCGATGGATTTAGCAATGGTACAGGCACATCAGACCTTTCATCAATTCTTGATGATTTTATAGATCAAACAGATTTAATTTCAACTTTAACTACCCATATTGCCCTTAATAATGCAATTCGACAGTTAATCCAAATAACTACTGATTTTAGATTGGAACTTAGAGATCTTATTAAAGAATATAGTGGTAAAGGGATTGAATTATTAAATAGAATAAAAGCAGCAATAGATGAAAATGAAAGCGTCATACAATCGCTTGAAAATACTTATTGGCAAGTAAGAAAAACAAACGCTTTAGATATATTTGATACTCGTATTGATAACGCTCAAAATATACTGGACATTCTACATGATCGTGGTTATAATATAATACAAGCCCAAGATAAATTAGATGAAATTGAAAGTAAACGAGATGATTTGGAAAACGCTCATGATCAAAAAGATAATATTCTGATACGCACCGTAAATGCTGAAATCTTCCAATTATCCAAAGAATTACGTGAAATTGTCAGAGATTTACAAATTACAATACCACGTGAAAGAAGAGTTCAATTTTGGATTAGAGTTGGTGAGAGAGCTGTTGATAGAACAGGAACAATTATTTCTGAATTAAAACGGCTTGGAATCGATATAACAGGACTTGAAACTATTCACTCACAAGCTGAAGCGGATCTTGCATTAGCGAAAGAGAGATTCAATGAAGGAGATATTGACGGAGCAATCGATGCACTGCATGATTTAAAAACAGATTTCATTGAACTTAGAGATGCATATGATGAACTGATATTTGGTGGAGCTTTATCGAGTGATATGAAAACAACAGTGGAGTATGTAAGTGAGGCATTGATAGATACAATTGAAGCAATAGAGGCAGATCTATAAAAATTTCCTCCTAATGAATTGTTAGCATTAATAAGAAATATTTCACTCCTATAGATTATAATAAAAATATTACTAATCAACTCTCTCTAAACTAATATTTAATATACATAAATATACGAAGGATTAAAAGGACATAATTTTAAATAATGCAATAATATCAAGCGTAACAAGGGTACAATGAATAAATATATCTTAATACTTAAAATAATTCTGCTAATCTTTATTGCTGTATTTAGTGGATGTATTGAAAACGAATCAAAGAAAATCTATGTGGATGATGATGGAATTGCAGACTATACAACGATTCAAAATGCAATCGATAATGCATCAAATGGATATACAATCTTTGTAAAAAATGGAATATATTACGAGACACTTATTGTAAATAAATCAATAAATCTTGTTGGTGAAGATAAAGAAAAAACAATTATTACTTTCCCTCAGACCAATACGTCAGAGGAAAACCAAGTAGTTCTTGTTATGGCTAATAATTGTTCTTTTAAAAATTTTCAAATCATCGGTACTATTGATTCATCACATATTTCAGGGATAAATGTCAAAACGTCCGATAATATAATAGCTAATAATATACTGCTAAATAATGAAAGAGGTATCTATCTTAATAATGATACAAAAAACAATAATGTATCTTTTAATACTTGTCAAAATAATACCTATGGTATCTATGCTTTTGTATCTTACAACAGTTTTATTTTTAAAAATAACATTATAAAAAATTTTAATGGAATACGTATTATAAATTCGAAAAATAATCAGGTGTTTAAGAATTTAATTGAATTGAACCAACAAGGAATTTTAGTATGTTGTGGATCGGAAAATAACGCAATTTATTCTAATAATTTTAAGTTAAATAGTGAATGGAATGCTCAAGATAAAGTATTTAATGAGTGGGATAACGGGATTGTTGGTAACTATTGGGATGACTACAATAGAAGTGATAGTAATATAGATGGTATTGGTGATGTGCCATATGGTTTAGAACCATATCCAACAATAAATAAAGATAGGTTTCCATTAATGAAACCCGTAGAAATTTAATATTCACAAAAAACAATTATTATAAGGGAAAAGTCTTTTTACATAATGTATATTGGGATTGAAAAAATGAAACTAGAATTTGCAATATTAACAATAATTATTCTAACATTATCTGTTGGATTAAGTGGTTGTGAAGAAGTAGATAAACGATTTATTGGAACATGGACACCAAATCAAATAGAATATCCCACATATACTTTTTACTCGAATAAAAAATATAGTATCCAAGGGGTAGATGGAACGTGGTCAGTACAAAATGGATTGCTTGTTCTTAAAAATGACAATATTACAGAGAAATATAAGTTTAAATTTTCAGCGAATAATTACGTATTAACGCTTACCGGTGTAAAAGAGGGGATAGAAAGAACTTATATCAAAGAAACATAAAAAAGTAATATCTTTTATTTTTTCAAAAAAACTTTGTTGAAAAATATATTTTCAGGATTATAGGAATAATAATATTTATATTTAAGAAATGTATTCCAGTGTTTCCACTTGACATAGGGGGCAGGCGTTTTATTGAAATAAACCATCCTCTCAACTCCAAATGAATATCTTTGCTATCTCCTCTCTGCCCCTTATTTCTCGTTTATTTTAAAATTACTTACAAGAATAAGGAAATTTATCTTTAACTTGATTTCCTTGGATATAAGGTATCACCCTCTGCCGGACATTAACTAAAAGTTCAGTTTAGTGCCCTTAATAAAATCGAATTATGTTTTTAGCCAGAAGAATCTTCAATCTCTATTTTATTAATAAAAAAAGTAATATAATAATGAGTTATACATTTGGAAATTGTTGATGTTGAAGAGGTAGAATATATGGTTGACAAGAAAAAAGGAAAAGCCGAAAAAGTTGCTGAAGATACTGGAAAATTAATTGGCAAAGGCATCAAGAAAGGTTTTGGAATAGGAAAAAGTTTTGTAAAAGGAACAAAAGATACTGTTACTGATAAAAAGAAGAAGAAGTAATAAGTAAATTATCGGTTGTTTTTAGCCAGAAGAATCTAAATTCTCCAAAAATGTTAAGTTAAGATGAGATAAGCAATGCAATCTTAATGGAGGTAAGGTATATACTCATTAAAAAGAATAACTAGTCTACCTATTGAGAGACCTTTTCTGGTAACTATTGTATCTTCTACTTCAATAGTTATTGAGACAAATTTTATACCATCAGGGATGCAAGGTGCACAGCTGATATGGGCGGTATATGGTAATTCTGGCGGTAAAGTATCGTTCCATTTATCAGAAAAGTCCCAGTCATTCATAAAAAGATAATCAAACGTTACATTAAAAATCACAGTCACATTTTTAGTTTTGTGATTTAATAAATATACCGCAAAACCAAATCCAATATCTTTACCACGCCAACCAGCGGTTATCCTAATCTCAACTTCATCTTCGAATGTTGTAAGGGATTTCACATCAGCAGTGGAAGTAGGCAATACTAGGGTAATCAATAGCATGCAAATACCAAACCCAATTATTTTTTTCATATTTTCTCCACCTAGAATAAAATATAAGCATAAGAAAATAATACTTTAGATAAAAAATTTGAACATTATCAAAAGATTTATCTTCTATAATTGAATATGTACAATTTAATATATTGAAAAAATCTTGGGAGAGCCATCAATAATATGCAGAATCTAGATTCTAAAGATTATAAAATTATATACCAGCTTTTTATTAATTCAAGAGAATCTTTATCATCAATAGGAAAAAAAGTAGGTTTACCAAAAACCGTGATAAAATACCGATTGGATCGTCTTGTAAAAGAGAATATAATCCAAAATTTTAACACTATGATAGATGTATTTAAACTAGGATATTCTGTTTACCGACTAAACTTCGTCTTTCAATATGTATCACCAGAGAAAGAAAAAGAAATTATTAATTATTTTGTTAATTACAACAACACATGGAGTGCAGCTTCATCTAAGGGACGATATGATTTTACCACTACAATATTAGTAAAAAATCCAAATGAATTCTACTCTTTTTATGAAGAAACATTAAATCGTTATCGATATTATTTAAAAGAAATTCAGTTCTCTCAGTTATACGAAAAATTTGGTTACAAACATGCCACACTGTTTACCGAATTATCTCATACCGATGAAAAAGCATATGAATATAGATATACCGGAAAAATAGCTGAAATTGATGACGTTGATTATCAAATCCTTTGTTTACTTGCTAGAAATTCCAGGATGCCAAGTATTGAAATAGCAAAAAAAATCAATAAAACATCGACAACGATCATAAATCGCATTTCTAAAATGATAAATATGGGTATTATTCAAAGATATTCAATTACTGTAGATACAAATAAACTCGGATTTAAACCATTCAACGTAAATCTATCCTTGAGAAATTATGATAAGAAAATCTATATTATTAGTTATTTAAGCAATAATCCATTCATATGGGAGATCCATAAAGCTGTCGGAGGATGTGATTTGGAACTATCTATCTTTACATTAAATTTTGAACACTTTCATGAATTAATGGAAGATATTAGAAGTAAATTTCCTGAAGATATAACAAATTATGATTATCTTTATGTAACGAAAATTCATAAAACGAATTTCCTCCCAGAACTTAAATAGAAATATTATTTATTGGTTTTATTAAAAACATTGTCAATTCTTGTTTTTAATTCATTGATATCAATAGGTTTCTCGATATAATCATCTGCTATCATGGCTCCTGCTTTAGCAGCTAAATCGTCTGAACGAGCAGTAAGAAATATAATAGGTATCTTTTTCCAAGATTGATTCGCTTTTAACTTGTCAAAAACCTCCCACCCATCCATATCTGGCATCATTATATCAAGTAATATTAGATCAGGATGAACATTTCTTTCTAAAAGTTCAAAACATTTTTTCCCACTTTCAGCAGCAATAATTTCATATTCTTTTGGATATTCTTGTTCAAAACCAGTTTTAATAGAAAAGATTTGATCCTGTTCATCATCTACTAACATAATTTTTTTCATACGATCAAAACCTTAGAATATATATTGTCCGTCCTTTAATATTTGTTACTCTCATTCTTTTTTTGATATAATGGCATGGTAAAAAATACGGTGGTTCCCTTTCCAGGACCTGGACTTTCTACCCATATTTTTCCTCCATGTTTTTCTACAATTTTTTTACATATTGTAAGTCCTAATCCACTGCTTTCAAAATCATGACGCGCGGTATCTGCTTTATAAAACTCCTCGAATACATGTTTTATCTGTTCTTTTGTCATTCCTGCACCAGTATCCCGAATTGAAATTTTCATAAAATCATTTTCTATTTCTGCATCGATAATTATTTTACCGTTATTGTCAGAAAATTTCACTGAATTTTCAAGTAGATTTGATAATAATTCTTCAAAACGAAGTTTATCAGCATTTATAAACAATTTCTGTTGAATGTTATTCTGAATTTTTAATTTTTTACTTTCGAACAAGGTTTTTTTATTTTGAATTATTCTTTTAATTTCATCCTTTAAGTCTAGTTTTCTAAATGAAAATTTTGTTTTTGGCGAATTTAATTTAGCTAACTCAAGCGTTTTTGTAGCAATGTTTTTCATGTATTCTACATTTCTTCTTAAAACCTTTATCCACTCTATTTTTTTCTGATCTGTTTCTTGCTTTTCTAGAATAGGGAGAAGAATCGTCATTGGATTTAATGGGCTTTTTAAATCATGACTTAGCTGATTTATGAATTCATCTTTTTGTTTGAGAAGTTGCTCTACTTCTTCTGTTCGTTCTTTGATTCTCTTTTCCAAATTCTTATTTAAAATATTCAATTCTTTTCGAGTTTTTATCAAATCTTTATTTATTTTTTCAAGATAAGCTGTTTTATCTTCTAATTCTTCCGTTCTTTTTGTTACTAGTTTTTCAAGATCACGACTATATTCCTTTAAACTATCTTGGGATTTTTTCAATTCTTTGCTCATTTTATTAAATGCAGAAGCCAATTCACCGAGTTCATCGTTTGTTGTAATTTCTACTTTGGACCCTAATCCTCCTTTGCCCATCAATCGGACACCTTTTATTAACGTACCAATTGGAGTAGTAATAAATCGATTGAAAAGGATAAAAATGAGTAAAAATGATATAATAATAAATATACCTGAATAAATGAAAACGGTATTCATCATTTCTTGTTTCATTATACCTAAACTTGAAAGAGAAAACAGGAATTGGATTGAGTAATCATGTCTCCCCCATTCATCGATATATGGTTGAATGATTTCCATATATTGTTTGTTGTCAAAAATCTGTGTTGAAGTGGTTGAAGAACTACATCGTTCAATTAACGCATCTTCCTCAATATATCGTCCTCCAAATATAACCTCATCATATTTTGTTTTCTGTGTTAATTCAGTAGTATTGAATAAGATTTTACAATTTATGTCAACGATTTGAATATAATACACATTTTCATTAAGCATCATTAGATCATCAACAATTTGAATAAATTGATAAAAACCAGATTTATAGTACGTATGATAATTATTTATTAACGTGACAACCGACAAACTAGAATATGATTCTGCACTATTGATCAAAGAATCCCTTGCGATGTTATATTCACGGTCAATAATTACAAGAGAACTAGTAAAAAACACTACAATGAGAATAAAAAATATCGGTATTATTGTTTTTATTTTCAGACTGATTAGTTTTTTCATTCTTAAAAATCCTCGTAGTCCTTGTGTTTATTTAAAATCTATGTCCTCTACAAATACAGTTCCTCCTGGACCGGGATCCCATGCAATATCATCTGCGATTGCATAGACACACTTTGGAACATATAGAGGAATCCAGGCAATATCATTCATAGCAATTCTAAAACCATCCTGCATGAGATGAAGCCTATCTTCAGGGTTTAAAATATGTGATATATTTTCCCCAATTCTATCAATCTCTGGATTGGAGTAATAGCCAAGATTATATGATCCGATACCCGCCTCTTGATCAACAGTTCGAATCATATAGTCGTATATTTCTCCCCCATCACCAGTAGCAGCAAGCCAACCAAGAATATAAATAGAGCAATTCCTACCAAAAAGTTCCGAATAATACTCTTTAATTGGTAAGTAATTTATGTTAATATCTACAATATCAGCTAATTGAGTTTGTAATAATTGACAGAGTCGTTTGGAATTCTCAGAATCTTCTGGGCAGTTCAAACCCAATTCAAAACCATCCTCATATCCTGCATCTTCCATGAGCTCTGTAGCAGTTTCTATATTATAGGGAAATCGTTCAATAGTTGGATCATAACCAAAAATCATGGGTGAAACAAATTGAGAAGCAGGCTCTGCAAACCTTGAACCATTCAAGATGGTATTAATTATTTCTGTTATATTGATAGCGTGATAAAGGGCCTTTCTAACTCGTATATCTGATAATGGATTCTTTTCTCCCTTAAAAGCGACACTATCGTTTTTTCTGAAATCAAAACTTAAAAAAATTACAGTAGGTTGATGACATCGTACAACTCTGATACCAGAGCAATTTGAAATTTCATCATAATATCGAGGAATAATATGAGTTGCAATATCTACTTCTTTTAAAAGAGTTGAATTTTTCAGATCTTCATTAGTTTTAAACATCTTAAAGGTTACATTTTTAACCGTCAAATCATCCCAGTATCTATCATTTTTTTCAAGTTTCACGTATTCATTTGGCTCATATTCAACTAACTTATACGCTCCCGTTCCAATAGGCCATTTCTTCGTTGTTTCCTCAATGTATCTTTTACAAGCTATCGGAATGTCAACAAGTTTATTTAAAAGAATAGGACAAGGTTTCTCTGTTACGATATCTACGGTGTAATCATTAATAATTTTTACTTCTTTAACTGACAATAATAATTCTCTTAAAACGTGGGTTTCATTATTTTTTATTAAGTCAATCGTGTATTTTACATCTTCTGCAGTAAAATTGTATCCATTATGGAAATTCACATTTTTTCTAAGATAAAATCTCCACGTTAGATTATCTGGATTATTCCAGGATGTTGCTAGTTTAGGTTTAGTTCTAAATATCTGGTCGAATTCAACCAAGCTATTAAAAATATTCATATTTATCATCATAGTTGTAACATCGTAACTATCAATCCACGGAAAAAAATTAATGGTAGGACATTGGGTTATGCCTACTGTAAGTGAATCACGAGTAGGGCTAGGATTAGATTTTTTATCAGATTGTTCTATACAACCTGTAATACTTGAAACAATCAATAAGAGTAATACTACTATAATTCCTAATCGAGATTTTGCGTTACGGTTCATAGTTGACAACCTCTAAACCAATCTATAACAAGTATTTTTATTAAAATATTAACCCTTGTGCGGAATATAGAACTTGAATTACTCTGTTCAGTTAACATTTTCAAATGAAATGATATTCAAGAATCTGGGTAATTATTCTTTTTTCAGCCTTCCGTAAGTTTTCAAGGATTTCATCTTTATTGATTCCGGTTTTTTTAGATAATTCTTCACTTGTTATTTTACGAGGATAATCATAATAACCAAATTTTTTTGCATAATTAAGAATTTTTTTTTGATTATTTGTTAAATCGGCAAGGATATCACATTTTTTATCTACAAATTTTTGAATTTTAATATCTTTCATTAATCTATTTTTCATAATCAATCTAAAAAAATTCTCAAGAATTTCATCAGTTCCTTTGATTATATACATGTTTTCCTTACATATTGTCATTTCTATTTCCCCTATTTATACTGAATAATTGAAACTCAAACAGTTACTTTTTTTAACATACATTCACAACTTTAAGGATTTATTTTTATTTCAACTATAATTAATGTATTCTTTTAATAATCAATTAAAGGTTTTTTTTATTTTATTGAACAAAACAATAAGAACATGGAAGAAATATTGAATATGTTCAATAAAAATATTGCACCTCATTCTATTATAACCTATAAACTTGACAATCACAAGAAGTTATAACCACCAATTAAATCATAAAAAAGATTAATTTATAAATGTTTCATACACCACCCAGATCTACACT
>CAYGAC010000019.1:0-36201 GCA_964347865.1 uncultured Thermoplasmatales archaeon | reverse complement strand
TTATTCATTTTTTATGGCTATTTTTCTGAAAAAGGGATTTTTTACGTTTATAATTGATGTCATATATGCACATATGCGCTGCTATTTCAGTTCTTTGGTAGGTACTTTCTGATGTACTTCCTAGTTAGAAAAGATTATATACGATAAATTCATTACATATGTTAACAATTAACCAGGAGGTATTTATTTGGAGGATAAGACCAAGAGTGGAAACCATATTACCAGTGTTGCAGAAAAAGAAATAGATCTGCTTTCTAGACACATAGATGTTTTAAAAACAGTTCAGGAACAGGGTCCTATAGGTATAATAAGATTAGCGCAAATAACTGGTCAACCACAACATATGATTAGATACTCGTTAAGAACATTAGAAAAGGGGGGAATAATTAAACCTTCATCCCAAGGAGCTATTGTAATAGATAATATACATGAATCATTAGGTACTTTAGAATCTACACTAGACGATATAATTACAACTATGAGTGAACTTAAAAAGAAGTTAAAATAGAGAAAAAGAGGAAATTTTCATAAAAATATATAGTTGATAATTAAAATTTGGCAATATTCTTAAATAGTGCAATTAAATTGCCCTACTGAATCATAAAAGGGGCAATAGCTATGAAAATAGGTAAATTGTTAATGCTTTTAATTGTTGTAAGTGGTCTCTTTGCTTTTTCACCAAATACTGCTTTAGCAATTGATGAAAGTGAAATTATAACAGATCCAGCAAATGATGTATATACATTAGAAGGGCTGGGTTTAGAGGAATTCGGTGAGACAGAATATATAACTGAACATAAAGATATAGAGGTAAAAAATATTGACATTAGAGAAGTAAGATATGATCGGCAGGACACAAGTGTTACTTTAAAATTAAAGGTTGAAGGAGAAATTGAAGATAGAGGAAATCTTTTTGATTACGAAAATCTCGATGTTGATTTTTTAGATGTTAATTCTATAGCATACGAATTTATAGTACAAACAACTGATGATGGCATGTTTAATGATTATACGATTACATACACCAATAAAACATGCCAATTAACAAAATCGGATTTTCAAACAGTGAATATTTCAGAAGATGATTTCTATATTCAAAATAAAGATACACTAGTCATTAATTTTGAATTGGATTCTGAAAATGAGATCTTCGATAATCTTGCAGCAGAAACAACTTTTATGAAATTTAATTTATCTAATTTAGATCCAAATTTAGAAGATTTTAGTGATCTTTTTGTTATTTTAACTGATGTTGCTCCAAATCCTCCTGTTGAGGTTATTGCTATTGTAACAAATTTAGGGGTTGTTGGAAAATCAATTGATTTTAATGGATCTGCTATATTTGGACAACCCCCATATACTTACAATTGGAATTTTGGAGATGGATCTACTTCAACAAAAAAAAGTCCAAACCACACTTATGAAAAACCAGGAAAATATGAATACAATTTAACTGTAACAGATAATTCTGGTGACACGGCAAGCTATTCTGATATAATCGAAATCAGTGGAGGTGGTGGGGATGATGATAATGTACCCATCATTATGTTCCTTGGAGTGATTATTATCATTGCGATTATTGGTATTATTGCCGTTATTTTCATAATAAGACGTTAAATGTTGCTAATAGGATATTAATATATAATGAGAATAGATGTCTCCATAATTTTAAGAAGATAGTTCTAAAAAATTAGATATTTGAATTTAAGTGTAAAAGTCGTTGTTTAGTTACAAAATATAATAAAGGTGTAAAATTCCGGCAAAAACCCTAAATAAGTTTTGATGTGAAGGTTTATATGAAGGTTGTGGATACAAATGTGCGCAAGCTACCCTATTTTTACAATAAATAGGTAGTTATTATTATTGGGTCTGTCTCGTTAGACAAGAACTAATTAGACAGATATATAAAGATTACGGATTTTCAGAGATATGGGAGTTCTCTTTTTCTCAAGTAAGATTGGGACAGAGTTTTAATAATTTAAAAAAATATTTTGCATCCATAGCTATGTCGCCACTATTGAGTTTTACCCTAATGAAATTTTGATTGAATATTTTATTTAAACTTTTGTAACTTCAAATTTTTTATTACACAAATTACATAAGGGCATCGTTGTTGTCTAATTAGCTTTTGCTTATTAGACAGGATTTGTTGTCTAATTAGACAGACCCATTATGGGTTTGACTCGTTAGTCAAAAGCTAATTGGTCAAATATATAAAGTTAACGAATTTTAATAGAGGCATGTAATCTTTTGATAGACTTACTAAAATGGAAAATATTGTTATAAATATTATATAATTATAATAATAACATTTTTATTATAGTATTTTCATAACATACATTTAAATATGAAAAGGAAAATTACGGATGAAACGATGAAGACAATACATAAATATTACCTCAAGAAGATAAGATATATATTCACTGGACTTGGTCCTCTTGGAAAACCAATTTTTTTGATATTATTAACTGTCCTCTTTGCTTTTACATTATATTTAGGAATAACGTTTTCACAAAATTATTCTTTAATTTTATATGGATTAATATTAGCTGTAATAACAATAATTGTGAGTGAAACAATGATGGTTTCTTCTCCTGAAATTAAATATTCAGGCAAAAATATGTTAGATGATTCTAGAAAAATTTCTATAGAAAAATTTATCCCTTCTGCTCTGAACTCTTTTAAAATATTTACAGGTGAGTTTAATTCTCGTTTTTACACCAAAGAAGTGTTAAATCAATTCAAACGTATCATTGATGAACGTAATGTTAATGTTCAAGCAGTTTACGGACCGAACTTTGATGTAGAATGTTTTGGGATATTAGAACTGGCCCTCAACGGAAAAATAAAACTTTATGAGTTACCAAAAAGGTCGCAAGTTAATTATCCACATTTTAGAGTAATTGATGGTATGCATGTTTGTGGAGATTTTTCTACTCACAAGATATTCAGGGATTATTCTGGAGGTAGATTCTGGTTCAATAAAATTATAACTAGTTAAAACAGATTCTACTAATCCATCTAAGGATATGCCTGCAACTAATTTTGCATGAAAATTTTTCTTTGAAGATTGAATATTACCTATTATTGGAATCTTATGAGACTTATCCCAAATACAAAACCCATCAAAACAAGGTGGTTCGTGAGTTTGCCATATCTTTTCGCATTTATAACAATGCTCTTTTCTCATTTTATTCAAACCTTCTTTACCAAGTTTTCTACCATATTTTGCGGGTCTTGTTAAGAAGAGTTTTGTTTTTATTTTTCCAACGAAAGAACTTGTATGCATTGCAAATACATCCCTTAAAATCGAAAGCCAACCTTCTTCATCAATAAAAGGAATAATTACAATGATTTCATAATCTAGGACTGCCCACCGATGAAAAAAACGTTTCAAAAACCTCAATATTTCTTCTCCATAATAAAAACCGTAATTCTCCTGAAGAATCGCGTTAGAAACGTCTATCGTCCAACCGTCATCCAATTGCTCAACATAATATGCCCTCCAAGGTTGCAATTTATCATATTCAACTGAAAACCAACACCAGATGTTTAATTTTAAATTTTTTTTACAACTAGGGCATTCATAATCAAATGGGATGAGAGCATCTGCTCTTGAATTTGGAGCATACCATCTAAAATTTTCTTTATCATCATCTGGAGAAACTCTACTTATATCATCAGATCCAAATAAAAGCACATCATGCGCAGAATAATGTATGTCTTCACAAGCTACTTCCAATTCGCTATAATAAGAATTGAATAAATCTTCATCAATATCTTCTAAATTGCTTATATAGGTACAATTTTTACATTTAAATTTAATGGGTATCAATATATCACTAAAATGTAATAATTGATTAAAATTAAAAACCTATCATTTTTATGATTTCAGATAAGAGTTGGATAAAAGTCCAGAATAGTGAATAAAAATGTAAAATCAGACCGATAAAAAGTTATTAATATTTTTGTCCAGTTATGCCTTAAAAAAGTTGCCCACGAGAACTCGCCCATTGGCGAGTTTTTTCCGCCTATGGGCAACCCCCCATTATTAGAAACTATAGTGATAGAAAGGTTTATATAGAAGTTACTTTATTTGCTTTAAAAGCATATCGCAAAGTATAAAAAGAAATAGGGGGAATTAATTAATGATTCCTGTTCAATCAAAAAAGAAGAAAGATAAACGACAGAATATTGAAGAAATTATTGAATGCCCTGAATGTGGGAGTACACATCTTAGTAGGGATTATTCTAGAGCTGAATTAGTTTGTGAAGATTGTGGCCTTGTTATCGACGAAGCTTTTATCGATCATGGGCCCGAATGGAGAGCTTTCGATAGTGATCAGCGGGAGAAGAGAGCTCGTGTTGGAGCTCCTATGACATATACCATTCATGATAAGGGTCTAAGTACAATGATTGGATGGAAAAATAGAGACTCGTATGGTAAATCAATTCCAACCAGAAATAGAGCACAACTATACCGTCTCAGAAAGTGGCAAAGAAGAATTAGAATTAGTGATGCTACAGAAAGAAACCTTGCTTTTGCATTATCAGAACTTGATAGAATGGCTTCTGGGATGAGCCTTCCTAGAACGGTAAGAGAAACGGCAGCGATGATATACCGAAAAGCGGTTCTAAAAAATCTCATTAGAGGAAGAAGCATTGAGGGGGTCTCTGCTTCTGCTCTGTATGCAGCTTGTAGACAATGTAATGTACCAAGAACACTTGATGAAATAGCAGCTTCATCACGTGTATCAAGAAAAGAAATTGGGAGAACCTATAGGTTTATAGCTAGAGAATTAGGATTAAAACTCATGCCAACATCACCGCAAGATTACATATCAAGGTTTTGCAGTGAATTAAAACTAAGTGGCGACGTACAAGCAAAGGCAATTGAAATTTTAAAGGATGCGGCTGATAAAGAGCTTACCAGTGGACGTGGACCAACAGGTGTTGCTGCAGCTTCTATCTATATTTCATCTATACTGTGTGGTGAACGAAGAACGCAAAGAGAAGTCGCAGATGTTGCAGGTGTAACAGAAGTTACCATTCGAAACAGGTATAAAGAACTTGCTGAGCGCTTAGACATTGATATTATTCTCTAAACAAAATGACTCGTTGGTATAGGGAAAAAAAAGGAGAGCATTATTATAAAGAGGCAAAGAAGAGAGGATACCGGGCTCGCTCTGCATTTAAATTAAAACAGATTCACAAGAGATTTAACATTTTTTCAAAAAACGATGTTGTTATAGATCTTGGTGCAGCTCCTGGTGGATGGAGTCAGGTGGCAAAAGAATATGTTGGTAACCAAGGTACCATTATTGGAGTTGATATTCTCTCAATTCAACCTATTAATAAGGTGAAATTCATCCAGGGAGACATAACGCATAACAAAACCGTTGATGAAGTCAAAAACATATTATCTGATACAAAAGCTGATGTTGTTCTATCAGATATGTCACCAGATATTTCAGGGAATTACTCTGTTGACCAAGCTAGAAGCATATGGTTAGGTGAGCAGGCTTTAACTGTTGCAAAACAGCTATTACATACTAATGGGTGTTTTGTATGTAAAATATTTGAAGGAGCAGATACCAAAGAATTCATTGAAAAGGTTAAGCAACTATTTTATAAAGTCAGAACATTTTCTCCTGAAGCATCTCGTAAAAGTAGCTCGGAGATTTATATAATAGGGAAAACATTAAAAAAGATCCCTCCATAAGGTTAATAATAAGGGCAATTAAAAAATAGGATAATAATAGAAGACTATATTATATAGTAGTTGATATCAACGTATTCCGGTTTAGCTAAACTTTCATGGTAGATATGATGATAGAGCCGTCAAACCCATTAGAGGCTTTTTTACAAAGTACCTCTAAAGATATTGAAAAAAAAATGAATGAGATAATATCTGATAATAAAATAATAATTATTTTAAAGGGAGGAAAACGACTTAGACCATTATTGGGATCTATTGCCTTCAAGGTTTGTACTGGAGGAAATGAAGATAAGATTAAATATCAAAAATTTTTAGAGGGATGTGTTGGTGTAGAGCTCGCTCATGGTGCATCCCTTGTACATGATGATATAATTGACGGTGATTTGGACAGGAGAGGAGAACCTGCTTTTTATATTAAATCTGGCATAGATAATGCAATTTTAATTGGTCATAAGATGCTTACCATAGGATTTGATATTGCCATTGCCCATGGAGAACGGTTTGCAAAATTATATGTAGATTCATGGCGTGGAACGCTTAACGGACAGTTAACAGAGATAAACTTTAATAGTAAAGATCTAAATAATTCAACAATATCTGCGGATTCAAAATTCTTTCAAATTTATAGTAAAATAATTGATCTCAAAACTGCTACATTGTTTTCTTCAAGTTGTAAAGCTGCTGCGTTTTGGGCAGATGCCTCTGAAGATCTTTCAAATGTTCTTGCAAATTATGGAAGAGAAGTTGGATTTGCTTATCAGTTAGCTGATGATTTAGTTGACCTTGAAAAAGGTGAAATGATCGATAGTGTTGTCCTTCCACTACTCTCGAGATTAGAGAGAAAATCTATTAAAAATGGTAGTACAAAAGCAAGAACACTTAAGAAAAAGTTACAAAGAAATTCCTCAGAAATTAAACAACTCTATCTTGATGAAATTAAAAAACATATTATGAATGCAGAACGTCTAAGTACAGAAGGGATTGTTCCAACCAATAATTATAAAATATTTCTTACAAAAGCTCCCACTTATATAATTAATAAAATGTTAAAGGAAATTAATATTACCTTGTAGCTATTTTTTTTTGTTTTTTAAAGATAAAATACACTATAACAGCTATTATGATAATTAAAACGAAAATAAGGGTAATCATAGTATTAATTTCAATAAATATTAGAAATGCTTGTGCAAACATAGCTATTAGAAGACAGCCTACTATTGCTCCTATGTTTATAGCAAGAAATGTATTCCATGGTTTCATACCAATCAGTCGCCCAACTATCGACGCTACAAGGCCTCCTGATCCTTGAAAGGGAACCATAACAAAAAGAACTATTCCGATAAATCTAAGAGGTTTTATCCATCCATACTTCTGCTCAACGTTTTTTCCTTTTTCTTCAACTTTAATAATAAATTGTCCAACAAATGGTATTTTTTTTGCGATATCATAATTCCAAACAAGAAAGAGCGCTACTATTATGTCTATATATGCAACAGCTAAGGCCATTGAAACTGGATTTACTTTTACTGGAACAACATGTATATTTAAAAGGGGGATAGTAAGTCCTTTTTCCAAAATTCCTACACCTAAAGGAATGACAGTTTCTTTACCAAATGGTGGGAAAAAATAAGCAAGAAGAAGTGGCCATATTTTTGAAAGTTCGTCACTTAATTGTCCCCAAATTACATATACACTAACTCCCAATAGAACTGGTACTATTAATTTGGCTAGTGGAATTAATAGTGTTGATTTCAAACTTTTTTCCATGATGACGTAACCTTAATATCGTAATGTTATAAAGACCATTTCGATAAAATCAGAAAGTCACAACAATTGCTGCATGATCTTTTTCATATGGAGCTAATTCCATTGTTTTAATGACTTTCAATTGAGATTCTTTTATTTTTAAGGAAGTAAGATTGTATGCTTGTTTTGGCGGTAGAGAAACATCAATACTTCGTGCTTTAACTATTAAAATACCTGTACCATTTTTCTTTAAGTATCTCTTTATATTTTCAATAAAAATTTCAGCTTGATTTCTTTGAGATATATCTTGATAAATAAAATCGACAATAGAGATCATATTACTATATCGATCTGGATGGTTTGCATCTCCTAAAATTGGAATAATATTTGGTCTTTTTTCACTTAATTTTATCAAATCATGAACGGCAACTGGAGAGCTTTCCACTGCATATATAATTCCGTTTTTTACAATATCTGAAATATGGCTAACAGTTGTTCCTGTTGCTGCACCTAGATATAAAATATGGTCATCAGGTTCAATGTTAAATTTTAAACCTTTTAGAATTGCTGCAGCTAGTTTGCTTCGGTAAGGATTCCACGATCGGAATTCCTTTTTTTCTATAGTGGTTAATTTTTCATTATATACTTTTATTCCTTTACAGGATCGAGGATTTTCTGTAAAGATTCTATTTTTTTCTTTATAAATACCTTTCGTTTCAGTTTGTTTCATTTTAATAGGTTATAAATTGGGCTTGATAAATAATTTGTCGAAATGTTAAACTATAGTTATTATATACACCTGCTCGATAGATATGGTTTCAAAATCACCGTTAAACAATATACATAAAGATCTCGGTGCAAAATTTACTGAGTTTGCAGGATATAAAATGCCGATACAGTTTTCATCAATTAAAGAAGAGCATTTAGCGGTAAGAGAATCGGTTGGTCTTTTTGACGTTTCTCATATGAGTAATGTATGGATTACTGGTAAAGACGCAGAAAAATTGATTACCTTAACAACCGTGGAAGATGCATCGAGAATTGGTGATGGTTTGAGTCAGTACACGGCAATATTACGAGAAGATGGAACGGTTATCGATGATACAATTTTTATGCACTTAGGCAGAAAATACATGATAATTCCTAATGCAGGGATGGCAACTACTGCTACAAAATGGCTTAATGATAAAGCCGGGGAATATAACCTTAATACAAAGGCAGAAGATGTTTCAAAAGATTATGTTATCCTTGCAATTCAGGGTCCAAAATCAAGAGATACCTTACAGAAACTTACCAATATTGATTTACATACCGTGAAATTTTTTGGATGTCAATATATTGATATTGCAGGTGTAAATTGCATCATATCACATACTGGTTACACTGGAGAATTAGGATTTGAACTGCAGATCACACCACCAAAAAAAGCTGAAGAGTTATTTTTAAAAATTCTTGAGGCTGGAAAAGAATTCAATATTAAGCCAATTGGTCTTGGAGCACGTGATACACTTAGATTGGAGAAATGTTTCATATTAGCAGGTAATGAATTTAAAGATGGAAGAACACCACTCGAAGCTCTTATGTCATGGACAATCAATTGGGATCATGATTTTCTAGGAAAAGATGCGCTTCTGAAACAAAAGGAGCGGGGAGATTATGAACGTTTAACCTGCTTAGAGTGTATTGATAAGGGCGTACCAAGACACGGCTATGAAATACGTAAGGAGGGTAAAAAAATAGGCGTTGTCTCAAGTGGAACATTGTCTCCATGTTTAGATAAAGGTATTGCAATGGGATATGTTCACCCAGAGTATAGAGAGCCGGAAAATATACTTGAGATTGTTGTAAGAAATAAAAAGATAAAAGCGAAGGTCGTGAAACCACCTTTTGTTAAAAAAGATTGGGCACAACAACATTAGAAAATGTTTAAATTATTGGCAGAAATACAAGGTTTGGTTTGAATGGGACAAGAAGTTAGAGATGGTTTGAGGTATACAGATACCCATGAATGGTTAAAAATTCAAGATGATAAGGTAATTATTGGTATTACTGATCATGCTCAATCTGAACTAACAGATATTGTATTTGTAGAATTACCAGAGATTGGTAAGGAAATAAATAAAGGTGATGAACTGTGTGTTGTAGAATCAGTAAAATCTGTTTCAGAGATTTATTCACCGATTAGTGGAACGATTATTGATGTGAACAAAAAACTAGATGATTCTCCAGAAATTATCAATGAGAGTCCGTATGATGATGGATGGATTGTAAAATTGGAAATAAAAGATAAGTCAGAATTTAATATTTTACTTGATAGTAATTCGTATAAAAATATACTAAAATAATGATTCTTAATATATTTGATAATCTCTATATAAATCTTATTTACCAATGAAAGGTTTATTAACTGCTTATTATATTTATTTTTAAACTAGGAGATGGTGGTTAGGATGAGGGATGACCCTATTGCTCATGTATTAGATGATTTACTGAAACTTGATGATATTTTAGCTTGCATGGTTGCTCGTCGGAATATGATCAGTGTAATGCCAACTGGCGAGGGTTTCAAAACCGAGGTTAATGAAGTTTGGGATATTATAAAACGTGCAATGGATGATGTGTTTGGGGTAATTAGTAGTTATTCTCAGGCAGGACTTCTTGAAATGGAGTTTCGTTTACAGGATTATGAAGTACTCTTTTATGTATTTCCTGATACAGAAAATGCTCTGGTGACCATTATTCCTGCCCTTGCGAATAAGGGTCTGTTAGAAGTTGAATTGGAAAATGCTCGTCGTGAGATTTTAAAGATTATCGAGGAGCCAGAAAATGAGCAAATAACAGTTCCTGCCTAAGAGATTAAATATGGATAAAAATAGGTTTGAAGCAGCAGTTGGAATGTCCCGAAAATGGGATGCACGAGAAGCAGGTAGAGAAGTTGCTCGATCTACTATTCAAAAAATAAATCGACCACCAAATTTTTTTCTTTTATTTTCAACGATTCATTATGAAAAATATGGGGGTTTTGAAGAGGTTTTAAATGGTGTTTGGGATGTTTTACCAAAGAAAATACCTCTTGTCGGTGGAACCGTCCCTGGTTTTATGAATAATTATGGATGTTATACAAGAGGGGCTACCGGACTTGCTGTATCTAGTGAAAATATGAATGTCGCAGTTGGTATTGGAAAAAACACCAAAAGAAATCCAGAAAAAGCTGCAAAACAATGTATTGAAATGATTAAACGTGATATAAGTCAATCTCAATATAAAGATAAGTGTTTATTTGTATTAATATCAGGAAGTATTGTGCCTTCTTTTCCCGGTATGGGTATGAAACGAGTGGTAAAAACAAAAATACCGAGCTCTGTTGTTTCCAGATTACTAAAAACTTCTCTACAAGTTTCACAGAAAGGAGTGGGAAGAGAAGACATAATTATCGATGAGTTAGCAAAACAGATGCCAGATTTTAGTATTATAGGTGGTTCTTCTATTGATGATAATAAAATGGAAAGAAATTTTCAATTTTTTAATGATAAGGTATATACCAATTCTGTTGTTTGTTTATCAATTGAAACAGATACTCCAATTTGTTTAGATTCGCAAGTTGCCGTGAAAAAAACGGATAATGTTTTCGTAGCTAAGACAGCTGGAGAGAAATATGTAATTAATAAAATTGACAATAAACCAGCAACAAAAACTCTATTTAAATACCTAAATTGGCCAGAATCTTTTATGGATGAACGATTACATAGAAGGACTTTCTTTTATCCGATTTTATTTGAAAAAAATGAGGAAATATTTCCAGAAGTTATTGGGGTTATTGTTGGCAATTCGATTGTTTGTGGTTTTGATTTAAAATCTAACAAGCTATCAATAGGTCACTCGTCAAGAAAAACACTTCTTAATGCTATAAAGAATGGTGTAGAGAATATTACGAACAATGGAATACCAAAATTAAGCCTTATAATTTATTGTGCTTCATTCTTAGAAGCTCTTGGACGGGATTTTTTTGAAGTTCAGAGAATATTAAAGGAGGCGTATAAAGATAATCCTTTCTTATTAATCGCTGCGGGTGGCGAGGATTTTAGAATACCAAATAAAATACCGAAGCATTGTAATGAAACGATTAATACCGCTGCTTTTTCTGAATAATTCTTTAATAATTTTATTATTATCTTTATGAGCCAATTCATCGATTTTTTTAGTGTCTGTAAATGCAAATAAATACATATTAAGTAAATTTTTTTTCTTCTCATATTGATCGATTTGAAAGAATTTTTCAAATATTTTATCTGATTTTTTAAACTGATTTCCAAGTTTTCTTTTTATGTAATTTTCATAGCTAATTTTTCCTTTTGAACCAGCAACTTTACCTGCAATATCACCACAAATTATTGAAGGAAGGATGCCTTCAAAATACGGTTTTAAATTTTGATTAGCAGCGTCCCCTGTAAAAATAACATTTCCATATCTTAATTTAGGAGTGGGATTTTTAATAGGAGCGGTTCCTGATCTATCTACAGTTTTAATGGCATTTCTTGTTTGTGAATAAATAATCTCTTCAACAAACTTATTAAAATGATTTTGTAAATTTTTTTCTCCTTTTGTACTTCCAATCCCAATATTTGCAGTAGTTGCAGATTTGGGAAATAAATAAGCATACGCCCGAGGAGCGAAATCTCCAAAATATATTTGCTCCACGTGGGGATTTTTTATCGATAAATTTTTCATTTCCCAACTATAAACATATGCTAATTTATTTGAATTTTTTTCCTCCACTCCTAAACTTTTCGCAACAGTTGATTCAGCACTATCTGCTGCGACAACAAAAGAGGGAATTATTGAGAGAGTTTTATTGTCTTTTTGAATAATTGCTTCATTCACATGATACTCTTTTGAGAATCTAAGATCGGATAGTTGGGTATTTAACATTACATTTACCCTCGCAGTTTTAGCTTTTTCCAATAACCAATTATCAAAATTTTCTCTTTCTAGAGACCATCCCTTATAAAAATTACCTTTTTGCAATAGTTCTATAGAGCCGTCTGAAAAAAACATACCATTTATTTTCCAGATCAATTGATTTTTAGGTATTCTAAAAGGCAATAGTGGAAAAAGATAAGATCCTACACCTTCAGCACAGGAAATTTGAGTGATTTTACTTTTCCTTTCTATTAGGATTGTATTAGCACCATTTAATGCTGCTGCTCTTGCAGCACTGGAACCAGCGGGGCCCCCACCAATTATTAATACATCACATTTTATTGCCATTTACTAAAACTTATATTGAATATTATTTTATTATTTCTCTGATTTATCAAAAATATTTTTTTACATTGTTTTAATGTTTTTTGCTGGAAGTGCCAATAAACCTATTCCTCTTTGTCTTGATTGACTGTACCAACGCATTATCAGGTATGCTCCATCAAATAGTAGCATCGCAATGAAAAAATAATAAGGAACAATTTCTAATATCACAAAAACGAAAATTGCAATTTTTAAAAGCCACCTTTGATCAAAAAAATATCTGACAAACTTATGCCAAAATTTGTTTGTTTTAAAGTATTTTTTATTGTAATCTATAACATCATTTCCTACCTCATCCAAAAGAGCGAATGGGGCAAAGAACAATAAAGGAAGAAGCATTAATTCAACACCTGCTAGAGCAATAATTGTTAATATAACAAAGAATCCAGCTAAATGTGCATGATTATCAACTTTCCCTTTAATAAAGACCCCACATAAAACTGCTAAAAGAATAGTGGCTGAAACTCTATCAATGAGCATTGTATATGCCCAGAGTACTCCAAGAATAGGTGCAACAGCTAAAGCTATTTTTGTATTGAATTGTTTTTCATCAAATGCATCATCAATATATTTAATTCCAGCACCCAAGATAGGAAAAGATAGCAGAATAAAATACATACTCATTTTAACAATCCCTCTCCAGTTTAATTCTTTCTTTGATAATATGATTTAAATTTTTTATAATAATTGAATCTTTTAAGTCTCCCATTCCTAGATTCAAACGATTGGTATCATAAATACATTTTTCGCAGCTAATTATGCAAGTGGATATATCTTTAAACACCTGCTTTTCATTTTGAACCAATCCCTCAATATTATTCATTTCTTCCATGTCTCCAATTTTGAAACCAGAGATTATATAATAAAGCCATAATACAAAAAATTCCTACAAAACACTAAAATAGTAGGTAGATTTTTACTTTTGTAGGAAATATGGAAAAAATTGATTTGAAGGATAAGAGAATTCTCTATCAATTAGATTTAGATTCACGACAACCATTAACCCAAATTGGAAAGAAAGTTGGTTTAAAAAAAGATGTTGTATCATACAGAATTAAAAAACTTCAGGATAAAGGAATCATAAGGAATTTTTATACAGTAATCGATGCATACAAATTGGGATATAATGTTTTTAGGTTTTATTTGAATTTTCAATATACCACTCAACAAATAAAAAAACAAATAATTGATTTTCTTGTTAAAACTAAATATACATGGGTTGTTAATTCAATTATTGGAAAATATGATCTAGTTGTATTACTTTGGTTGAAAAATATTAATGAATTCTATCATTTTTGGGAACAACTTTTGGATAAATATGGTGATTTTTTTGAAAAAAAAATTTTTTCTGTATATGTGAAGGCTTTTTCTTACCCACATTCTTATATTTTATTGGAAGAATTTAAAAAATCTGACAGGGATAAATATGAGATAGTTGGTGCTGGAAAAAAGATTGAAATTGATGATTTAGATTTCCATCTATTGAATGAAATTGTAGAAAATGCAAGAATTTCACTAATAGACCTTGCAGAGAAATTTAATTGCTCTTCACAAAAAATAAATTTTAGAATAAAAAATCTGATGAAATTAGGTATTGTTCAAGCCTTTCGAGTGGGAATTGATATTTCAAAATTAGGTTTTCAATTTTTTAAAGTTGATATTAATCTTAAAGAACATTCGCAAAGGAATCCAATAATTAATTATATAAAATATAATCCATATTTAACTTTCATAGGAACATCTGCGGGAGTTTCTGATCTGGAATTAGAATTTGATGTTGAAAATTCCATTAAATTGAATCAAATTATTGAAGATATTAACTCTAAATTTCCTGGAGCCCTTAGGAATCATAGTTATTTCACAGTTTCAGAAGTTCATAAAGTACGTTGTTTACCAGAGCTATAAATCATTATTTTTTGTTCTTTCTTTGGTTTGTCGTAAGTTCTTAAATTGATTCTTAATGGAAGACTTAAATAATAATTTTCTTCTCTGTAAAGTAAATCTTTTTTTTCTAGTGAATGTAAAATTGCTGCAATTTCAAAATCGGCTATATTAGAAAATTTACTTTGCAATTCCTGTATTGAAATAATATCAGTACATGCAAGAAAAACATCTCTCTCTTTTGCATTTAGACAATAGATTCGTATATTTTGAATATCTCTGTTATCATAAATCTTAAGAAAATTATAGCCATCTTCAAAATAAAATATATATTTATCAATTTCTAATCTGGAATTTAAACCTTTAACTAATCGATGATTCCGTTCTTTTTGCCAACTACTAATAAGTTGATTCCAGTCATGTTTTTTGATCTCTCGAACTCTCTTAAAATTGTAAAAATAGGATATTCCTCTTTTTAAAACTTCAAGGGGGAACATTAATTTATCAACTTTCGTAAACTCAAGGTTTTTAATATTAAATTTTTCAGGATAATTATGGATATAACTTCCAAATCCTATAATAAGTGGACTGATTTTAGGAGGATCAATATATTGTTTGAACAGATTAATTAATTTTTTTGTTTCATCGAAATCAATATTTTCCTCATTTGGATAATTTATAACAATATTATAATCATTTATTATGTTATATTCTTTGCAAAATTTTAGAGACGCTATATTATCAATTATACGAACGCCTTTATTTATTTTTATTAAATAATTTTTACTGAAGGTTTCTATTCCTGTTTGAATATGAGAACATCCTACTTCTTTCATTAATCTATAATCGTCACTGTTTAGTTGATTTGCGCGGGCTTCAACGTAAAAAGTAAAATCTCTATCTAAATTTTTAATTTCCTTTAGCAATATTTTAAAATTTTTTATAGGAAGATGATTATTAATAATTTGAAATCTTAATATTTGATATTTTTCTGATAAAATAACTAATTCTTTTATAAAATTTTCAACATTTTTTTCTCTATATTTTTTATTTTGTAATTTAACATTACAAAAAGTACACTTATTCCACCAACATCCTCTTGATAATTCAATTGGAAGTTTTCCATAATAGTCAAAAAATTGCTGTATTATAGAAGAAGAAGAAAATAATTCTCCAAAAAAACTATCATAGGAAAGTATTGGGAGATTATTTAAATCAAAATATTCTTCATTATCATTCCATTTAATTTGATTTTCTTTTCTAAAAATAAGACCTGGGATTTTTTGATAATTATTGAAATCTGTAGCTAGTAAATATAATGATTTTTCACCATCTCCAGAAATAATAAAATTTACATAATCAAACGATTCCAAGGTTATTACACCAAGATCACCATACGTTCTACTACCACCAAATATTACAATTTTTTCCGGATATAATTCTTTGATTTTTTTTGCTATAGCCAATGAAGGGAGAAATTGACCAAAATTTATAGTAAAACCAATAATATCATATGAGCTCCAGTCAATATTTTTAATTACCCAATTATAAAACAAGTCGGTTTGACAAAGATATTTATCAAATGAAAAAGTATCTGTACCTTCGCTTAGTGAATTTATTTTATTATTAAAGTATGTTTGGATATCATCTAATACATCATTCCAATGTTTTGGAAACACATATTTAGAAAATAGCATTTGTGCAGCATAAGAACCAAATGGACTAAAGATAAGTTTATTGTAGTTTGGTAATCCATAAAAATCGGCTGATTTAAGATATAGGTGTTTTGATATCACATTTATGTCAAATTCTTTAAGATATTTTTCTAAAAGAGCAAGCTGTATCGAAGGTATAGTAGTTTCTGCAAAAGGCATAGAAATAAGGATAATTTTCTTTTTTTCCGAGTGCATCAGTTGAATCGATTTAACAATATTAAAAATGCTTAAATACTTATTCTTTAACAATATTTTTTTATAATATAAAAATAATTGGACTGGAAATATTTTTACGGGATGGGTGTCCATCCAGTCCAACCAGTCCATCCTGCTGAAGTTGATAATGCGAAAGCAGTAACTACTACACAGCCTCTAATAATTTTTTCTTTCATTTTCCCTTTCACCACCATTTATTGTCACAACGTGACGTGATATACTTTTTCTGTCATGATTTAAATACTTATCGCGTGAAAATGTCGAAATGTAAAAACAATTATAATGAAGGATAATTACAGTATAACAGAATAATTTCTTTAAGCCACAATTCTAAAATGAGTTCTTGGTTTAGGTGGCAAACTTTAAAAAACCAATATTAAATGATAAAAAATCCTATCTAAACTAAATAATACTTGAAATTCTGATTTCTAAAAATATAAGGACTGTTTTTTAAAACTATAACCATTCGGCCTTCTTTAATTGCCTGTTCAGCAAGATCTAGACGTTTTGTATAAATCTTCTTATTCCCCTTTCTCCAACATAATAACAATTCTGACATTATAATCACAATGATAGATAAATATCACTTTCATTCCAAAAAACCATAAACTGGCGTCTTGTTACCTTATGGCCAGTATGTAAAAGATGTAGGTATGATGCTTCTGCATAAAGGCTTTCTAATTGCTGTTCAATTTCAGCCATTTTATCTCCTCAATACTACTTTTATTAGTTTTCTTTAAAAAGATTTATTGTACAAGTGTTACCCACGTTCTTTACACTTGTTACCAAAATAAAATTATTCTATAATAGCATTCTTAAAAAACTAGAATTTCACATCATGTTCATCTGATATTTCTCCGAATATCTCTTCAATCAGATCTTCCATACTTACCAACCCTAAAGTCTTACCATCTCGATTCTGAAGCAATGCAAGATGTGTTTTATTTCGTTTCATCTCCCGGAGAACATCATCGGCTTTCATACTCGAATCTATCTTTAATATCTTCCTCATGATCTTTTTTACTTTCAAGGATGTATCTTCAATAACGAGTGAATCCTTTACATGAACCATACCAACGATATCATCAAAATCTTTTTTATATGCTGGAAATCTGGAGAATCCTGTCTTGATCGATTTTTGTATTACATCCTCAACAGTATCATTCACATGTATAAATTCTACTTTATCTTTAGGAGTGTAAATCTCATATGCATGTGTTTCATCGAACTCAAAAACATCATTGACCATCTCCCGTTCATCCTTCTCTATTGTCCCTTCTTCTTCACCTAGTCTCATCATTGCCATTATCTCATGTTCTGTAACAGCAGTTTTTCGTTTCTTACCTCCAATAAGAGATATCAAGCCATTTGAGATATAATTTAAAAAAACGACAACTGGATGAAACAGTTTTGTAATTAGTGAAAGTGATTTAGCTACCCGCAATGCGAGGATTTCATTCTTAATTCCAAACGCTTTTGGAGTTGCTTCACTAAAGATAAGTATTAATAACATCATAATAACAGTTGCAATACCAATACCTATATTTCCAAAAATTGTAGTTGCAATAACTCCAGCAAGAATTGAAGCAAAAATGTTAACGATATTATTCCCGATAACAATAGCGCTTATTACATTATCAGGATGTTTCAACAGTTGTTCAAGAATTTTAGCTTTTTTATCTCCTTTTCGGGCTTTATCGATAATAACTGCTTTGTTTACTGAAATAAATGCCATCTCTGAACTTGAAAAAAATGCAGAAATAAATATGAGAAAAACTATAGTTAAAACGCCGAAAATTATCCAAATCATGATTTATATACGTCTCGCATGAATTTTTATAGGTTTATAACCTAATGTATTTTTAAAGTTATCTGTGATAAATAATGAAAAATTATTATTTTGCTTTGTCAATTTCATCCACTGCTTCTGGATTTGAAAGTGTCGAAATATCTCCAACATCTTTTCCAAGGGCTTTTGCTCTGATCACTCGGCGCATAATCTTTCCACTTCTGGTTTTTGGTACATCAGAGACAAACCATATCTCATCGGGACGAGCTATTTTACCCATTTCATGACCAACATGATTTCGAAGTTCATTACGAAGCTCATCACTTGGTTTTATATCCCCTTTTAATACAACATATCCTGTAATGGATTCACCTTTGAGATCATGTGGTTTACCAATAACTGCAGCCTCAGCAACATGTGGATGGCTTACAAGAGCGGATTCTACTTCAGAATTACCGATCCTATGTCCAGATACGTTGAGTACATCATCCGCTCTTCCCTGCACCCAGAAGTAACCATCATTATCTATTCTAGTTACATCACCAGCTAAATATATGTCCTTAAATTTACTCCAGTATGTATCTTGATATCGATCTGGATTCTTATAGATACCTCTGAGCATACCTGGCCAAGGATGGGTTAATACCAAGTTTCCTCCAGCGTCGTGAACAGGTGTTCCTTCTTCATTTAACACATCAGCAGATAGACCTGGCAATGGTTTTGTTGCAGATCCTGGTTTCAAAGGAGTAGTAGGAAGTGGTGATATCATTATATGCCCTGTCTCGGTTTGCCACCATGTGTCCATAATCTGACATTTTTCGCTACCAATATATTTATAATACCATATCCAAGCCTCAGGATTTATCGGTTCACCAACAGATCCAAGAAGCCTTAAGGAACTCATATCATGTTTCTTAACCCATTCCTCTCCATATTTCATAAATAAACGGATACTAGTAGGTGATGTATATAATATTGTTACATTGCATTTTTCAATCAAATTCCACCATCGGTCTGGCTGAGGATAATTAGGTGCACCTTCATAAATTACTGATGTTGCACCAAGAATTAAAGGAGCGTAAACGATATAACTATGACCAGTTATCCAACCACAGTCAGCAGCACACCACCAGATATCCTCATCTTTTAAATCAAAAACCCACTTAAGGGTTTGTGCTGTACCAACGGCATAACCACCATGTGCATGCATTATACCTTTTGGTTTACCAGTAGTGCCAGAAGTGTACAAAAAAAATAAAGGATCGTTTGCATCAAGTTTCTCTGTCTCATATTCTTTGGGCATCCTAAAAACTAGGTCTTGCCACCACACATCTCTCCCTGGATTCCAAGGGACAGGATCTCCTGTTCGCTTATATACTATTACATGCTTAACACTCGGAGCTTTTTCTAAAGCAACATCACTCTGTTCCTTAAGATATACCTTTCTTCCCCGTCGCCAAAAACTATCACAAGTGATAACAACTTTTGCTTCACAATCGTTTACTCTATCTCTAAATGCAAGAGCGCTAAAACCTGAGAATACAACCGAATGAATGGCACCAATCTTCGCACAAGCAAGCATAGCAATTGGAAGTTCTGGTAACATTGGTAAATAAATACCTATTCGATCGCCTTTCTTTATTCCTAATTTTTTCAATGCATTAGCTAGTTTATTGACTTCAATGTAGAGATCATTATAGGTATATTTTTTTACATCACCAGGTTCACCTTCAAAGATAAAAGCGACTTTATTTTTTCTCCAGGTTTTGACATGTTTATCTAAAGCATCATGAACGATATTGTATTTTGCTCCAACAAACCATTTTACCCAAGGAGGATTCCATTCGACAACTTTATTATATGGTTTATACCATTCGACAACGTCTTTTGAAACTTCTCCCCAGAACCATTCCCAATTTTCTGCTTTTTTGTGGAGATCTTCAAGATTTTTAATATTGTGTTTGTCCATCCACCGTTTTACATTTGTTTGTTTTATAAATTCTTCAGATGGTTTAAAAACACGTTTTTCATCCAATAATACTGATATATTTTCATCCGGCATATTTACCAAATCCGCCTATGGTTAGATTATTTTAAATTTTTTATCTCCCATATGTTGATTGTGTTATATAAACCCACATAAAGAATGCCCAAAAATACATAATTTTTCAAGGATCTTTTATCTTATGCGAGAGGTTGCCGGAATAGATTTTTAGTATAAGTAATTTTGCATAATTATTCTCATGATTTTGGTCTAATAATATGATAAAAATAGCTGAAATTTTTTACAATTTTTTATTTCTCATTAAAGTTTACTCTAAATTAAAAGATTAAAAATAGCGAATTAGAAGCATTATGAATAATAATACTTCTGTTATTTCGAAAGAGATATCTCAATTGATGAGACGTTTGACGATCTTCCTTCTTCGTTTGTAATAGATTCTGTTCCTATTTTTATTTCTTTGATTTTTGCATCTGTCACAAATCGGTTTCTTGTGATTTCTGCTGCATCTACCGCTCGACTAATGGCTCTACCTCTAGCTTTTATAACTACTTCTGTTGAGCCGCTATTAAACTGTGTTACTACTGCTAGTACATAGCTCATTGGCGGCTTGTTTCCAATATATATGACGTTCTCTTCGCGAGGTTCTTCTTTTGCTGTCATAAACTTATACCTCCCTGTTGATTCATTGTTTAGGTGCCCTACTATCACTGTAATCGTTTATAAACATTTCGTATTTTCTTATCTTATTTTTCATATTTTTTTATCAATTTTATTAGCTTATATATTACATCTTCTGGATTATTTCCTAAAAAACGTATCATAGGTTCTTTTCCAATTCCACCAGTGTCAAATATAATATCAGGAACATAACCAAGTTTTGATATCGTATATTTCGTACCCCATTCCATGGTTGATACAACATTAGATGGTTCATTTTGTCTATTAAAGGAACCGATACTCAGATTTGTTTTTTTGCATAATTCTAATAATTCTTTTGAATAGCGAATATTTAACGCAGATCGAATATTATCATCAATTGACATAACTGCAAGGACGATAGATGCCACATGTTGTGATGATCCAAAATCTATATTTCCACATAGTTTTGCTTTATTTTTAGTTTTAGTAATCCTTCCATTTATGGCACAGATATCTTGGAATTTTTGTGCTTTTTTAACTGCATATACAAAATTCGTTCCTACCTCAGGAACAAAGTTGGATGGTAAAATTGACAATAGTTTTTGTATAGCATTTTTTAATTCAAACCACACATCAAAATACTCATTATTTTCATAAGAATTTGGTATATTGATATTACAAAGGTGATTTAAAACATCTGATCCTTTACCAGGTTTATAACCTTGTTTTATCATATCCCATACAATATATTTTGATTTTTTAACCGCATCAATAGGATTTTCTCCTAAAGCAATTAAACCAGTTATCAAAGCAGATAAAGAGCAGCCGGATCCATGGGCTTTTTTGTTTGAAATACGTGGGAGACTATGCTCATAAAAATCCTTTCCATCATACAGAATATCAATTGCTTTTTTATTAGATAGGTGACCTCCTTTGATAAGTACATATTTTGGACCGTAAGAAAAAAGTTTTTTACAATTCTTTTTAACGTCTTCAAGTGAGCGAATTTTTACCTTTGTAAGATTTTCGGATTCTGGAATATTAGCTGTCAACATAAGAGCTTTTGGTAACAGATTCTTTTTCAGAGAACTAACAAATGTTTTTTGAGATAACTGGTCTCCACTTGTAGCAATCATAACTGGATCTACTACAGGAGTTAATTTATATTGTTTTAATTTTCTTACAACGCAATTAATTATTTCCCCATCATACAGCATACCAGTTTTTACCGCATTTATATTAAAATCTTCAAACAAAATATCAATCTGTTTTTCGATTATCTCAACTGGTAATTTATGAATTGTTGTTACTTTTTGAGTATTCTGAGAAGTTATACAAGTTATCACCGTTGTACCATGTAATCCAAGAAAAGAAAAAGATTTTAAATCTGCCTGAATTCCAGCTCCACTTGAAGGATCAGATCCTGCGATACTAAGTCCAACTTTCTTATTCATTTAGAATTCATATACTTGTTAAGATTTATATTCGTTACTTTCTCAAAAAAATAATAATTATGTGCATTATTTGTACTAAAAAATATTATTTTTCTTGCACATAGGGGATAAGATTACCATCGTCTTGCTCTTCAAATAATGGTATTTGTTTTGGTGTAGATTTTGGTTCATTATATATTATCTTATTTCGTGCTATCATTAAATTTCCCTCCTTGTTTTTCAGATTTGTTAGCGAGCCTTTTTAGAAAAATTGTAATTATGTTCGCTATTAATTATTTCTCTCCAGACTTTTATTGTAATTATGAGTTTAGTACATATACTTTATTATTTTTTATAACATTATTATTTATAGAAAAAAGTTTTTGGGAAAAAAGAAGGAAGGCTGGTCTCACTAGGAGGGATGGGATGCAATCAAAAACTACCAGCTCAATTCCTTCCGAACGCCATAAATTAAACAATATTTTAAGTAGCTTTTTCGCAGATGAATATGCAAGTATATATGCAGGTGAACATAATGTGATTATATTTTTAAGGAGAAAATAAGGAATTTTCAATATAATTGATAGTAAAGATTTTTCGTTAGGTTTATAATCTATGCTCTTTTACTTCACATCTGGGGAAATCATATATAATTTAATTATTTGGTGTTTATAATGGAAATAATCGAAAATTGTGTAGGAAAGCAATTATTATTATTAGGAAATGAAGCTATAACAAGAGGGGCTCTTGAAGCAGGTATAAATGTAGCAACAGCCTATCCAGGGACACCCTCTTCTGAAATAGCAGATACTTTTTCACAAATTGCTCAATTTTTTATAAAACAAAATAAAGATCCTGATTTTTATTTTGAATATTCAACAAATGAAAAAGTTGCATTAGAAATTTCTATTGCTGCTTCATTATGTGGTTTAAGAACAATTACCTGTATGAAACATGTTGGGCTTAACGTAGCAAGCGATGCTTTGATGACGTATCTTTACTTGGGTTCCAAAGGTGGGCACATTATTGTTTCAGCAGATGATCCTTATTGCCACTCTTCCCAGAATGAACAGGATAATAGATACTATGCCTTGTTTAGTAATGCACCTATGCTAGAACCTTCAACTCCTGAGGAAGCAAAAGAAATGACCAGGATTGGATTTGACATATCTGAAGAATTGCAACTTCCTATATTGCTTAGAACAACTACAAGATTAAATCATTCAAGAGGCCCTGTTACTCTAAATAAACTGAATGAACATCATATACAGGGGAATTTTAAAAAAGATACGTTATTGGCTCATGAATCTGTCACAGCACGAATAAAGCATCCTATTTTATTAAGAAAAATGAAAAAAGCGGAAAAGATATCCGAAAAATCGCAATTTAACGCTATTTTTAATATTGGAAAACCAACTGACATAGGTATTGTTTCATCAGGAGTTTCAGTTAATTATGTTAAAGAAATTGCAGAAATCTTGAAACTTAATGTGAAAGTTTTAAAACTAGGAATGACCCATCCAATGCCACGGAACATTTGTGAACAATTTATTAATTCATGTAAAGCCATAATTGTAGTAGAAGAACTTGAACCAATCCTAGAGCAGCAATTCAAAATGTTTGCCTATGATATAAACTCCGATGTAAAAATATATGGTAAAACCACAGGACATTTTTCCAGACTATATGAATATACACCAGATATTGTCTTAAATGTATTTTTAAAAATTTTCAATGCTAATAATCCGTTACCAAAGCCTTCAAAATCAAAATTAAAATTACTTGATCGATTTCCTATACTCTGCCCTGGGTGCCCACATAGAGCTACATACTATGCGGTCAAAAAAGCTGCACCGAAAGGAACCATTTATTCAAATGATATAGGTTGCTATATTCTAGGTAAAACACCACCACTAGAGATGGCTGATGTTTTGTTATGTATGGGTTCAAATGCAGGTCTTGCATGTGGACTTGCTGTTTCTACCCAACAAAAAATTCTTTCCTTTATGGGAGACTCTACATTTTTCCATTCTGGTATTCCACCGATTGTCGATGCTGTACACCATAATCATGATATAGTTATTACAATACTTGATAATCGAACTACTGCAATGACTGGACACCAACCACATCCAGGAACTGAATATGATGGCATGGGTAGACCTGTTAAATTTATTAAAATCGAGGATGTCATCAAAGGCTTAGGTATAGAAAATATTGAAATTGTTAATCCTAACAAGATTAAGGAAACAATATCTGCCTTTAAGAGAGCTTTAAATTTTCAAGGACCATCAGTTGTGGTAAGTAAAGCACCTTGTATCCTTTTAGATCTTCAGAAAAAAAGAAAATCTAGAAAGACTCGATCTTTTTATATTATTAATCAAGAAAGGTGTAATTTATGTAAAATATGTATTGAACAATTTGGATGCCCGGCATTTTATTTTACCGAAAACGGTACTATAGATATTGATAAGGAGCAGTGTAATGGCTGTGGAAATTGTGTTGATGTTTGCCCAAATAATGCCATACCTGATAAGGAGTGTAACAAATGGATGGTAAAACAAATATCGTATTAACAGGAGTTGGAGGTCAAGGTATTATAACAGCTGCCAATATTCTAGGGAAAGCAGCATTAAAAGAAAAAATAAACGTTTACATTTCTGAAATACATGGATTGTCCCAACGAGGTGGAACTGTTTGCTGTACTGTTAGAATGGGAAATGTTTCATCTCCAATGATTGTAACGGGTTCAGCTGATGTTATCCTTGGTCTAGAACCGATAGAAACTTTACGTTATATAACTTATGCAAATAAAAAAACAAAAGTTATTACTGATATTAATCCAATTATTCCTTTTACAATTGCTAAAAATCCTGAAAAATATCCTAATCTAGATGACATATTTATGGAAATACATAACAATGCTGTTTTCTATAAACTCGACGCGTTGACCGCCGCAAAAAAATCAGGATCTTCTATTTCAAAGAATATAGTGATGTTAGGGGCTCTTTCAGCAACTGATATTCTACCGTTTAATTCTAAGATACTTTTAGAAATAATTCTTGAGATTAGTCCTGAATTATATAAGGATATAAATGAAAGGGCTTTTAGCAGTGGAATGAAAATCATGAAAAATATAAGAGGGGGGGCAAATTTTAAATAAAAAATTCATTTTCATATCGTATTACTTTAACATTTTAATCCATGCTTTATAGAACATTTATTTTATAACCATTAGAAACTATTTTAATTCAAAAATCGTTTTATCAGTGGATTGTGTTATAAATGCCAAAAACAGTTATTAAAAAAGATGGAAAAAAAGAGGGTTTTATTAAGGAAAAGATTGTCGTAAGTACTGTAAAATCTGGTGCCCCCCTACATGTAGCACGTAATATCGCTAATAAGATTGAGAAACATCCTAAAGAGGAAATTAAGACTAGCGAGATTAGGAAAAGTGTGTTAGATGAATTAATATTGCATAATCCCGAATTACCTAAACGATGGCTCAATTATGATAAAAGTGTAAAAAGATTATATAAACATATGTACTGAAAAAAATTATTTTTACAGCAAAAAAAGATTGGTTTTTAAAAGAAAAAGATATTATAATATTATGAATTAGGAGGTAACTATGGCCTTTACAGTTAGTTGGTTTGATGTAGAATTAATAATTAGAATATTTATTTCAGTAGGATTGGGAGCATTGGTAGGTTTTGAGCGTGAAATCACACATAAACCTGCAGGTCTTAGAACCCATATTTTTGTTTGCATGGGTGCTTGTCTATTTACAATTTCGTCCTTTTTCATACAACCTGAGGGTTCATCTGGCACATTTGATAACGCTAGAATTGCAGCAGGCATTGTTGCTGGTATCAGTTTTATAGGAGCAGGAAGTATCATAGCAAGTAAAGGGGATGTTAGAGGATTAACTACTGCTGCAAGTCTTTGGGTAATGGCTGCCATTGGAATAATGATTGGACTTGGAAATTATTTACTACCTATAGTTGCCACAATAATCGCGTTCGTTGTTCTACACTTTAGAAGGATGGAAAAGAAAAACATCGAATGAGTGTTGATGAAAATCTGGAAAATAGTTTAAACGGGATAAATGTAATAGAAGTAAACGATTTGTCTTAGGAGAATGATTTATTAAATATAACAAATGTTACAAAAAGTTTTTATACTAATTGTGCATATTTATTATTATAATGGGGGTCTAGACAAAAAGAATTGATTTTTAAAAAAATCTTTTTACGTCTTTCCTCCTTTCCTCACCTAGACCCCCCTATAACCTCCCTAAATAAGATGATTGGTTTTATAAAATATTAACTGTTATAAGAGCGATAATAAAGAAGGAATGTATATGGCCATAGGTTTTGTTTTGATTTGTGCTGAACCTACTCATGAACATGATATATTTCATAAACTTTCAAATTTACCAGAAATTGTTGAATTACATCCACTCTTTGGTGAATATGATCTTATTGCAAAAATCGAAGCAGAGAATTTTGATATTTTAGGAACTATTATAATTAATAAAATCAGATCAATTAAGGGGGTCTCATTTACTACAACATTTATTGAGACTAAGTTTTAGAAAAAATAAAAGATATTCTTAACTTATAGTCATTATTATTTTTTAGTTGTTCTAATTTCATGATTTTCGGAAAGACCGCCAAACATATTTAGTCCCTTCAGCATCTCTTCAAAATCATGAGAAAATTTCATAATGTCTTTTGGTGCAAACTCTTTGTTATGTTTCATTACGATTTCCTCCTACTTTACCTATCATTATAATTATTTGTACTCTTTCTATTTATATTTTCTGTTGTTTTAATCAATTTTTTACCGTTTTAAAAATACGAGGACTTTAAAATGAGCTGAAATAAAATTATTGAATTTTTACACTAAATTCTTATATTTCCTTTTCAAAGAAAAGCTTGCAAAAGGATATAATATACTTCTGTAAAACGAAAGATTATATGATTTATATAAGAGATTTATATGTTCTTTCTTATCATATTTTTTTCCTAAATAAATAAGAATTTTACCATACTCCTTAAATTTTTCTGCATAATATCGATTCACTACAGAAGCTTTTAAGTAATCAGAAAATCTCTTTTTTATTAATTTTTTATAAGATTTTTCTTCGATAATACTTTTCGCTGCGAGATATCCAGACACTAAGGCATATCTCATACCAAAACCCCAAAGGAGATCCTGCATACCAGCTGCCTCACCCGTAAAAAGTTTATTATCTTCTTGAAGTTTTCTTTTCAAAAGAAATGAACCAATTCCTCCAACATTTTGTTGATTTTTTATGTTTAAATCTACTGTCCTATTAAAATACTCAAATGTATTGTTAAAATATGTTTTTAAATTACTAGCTTCATAAAAACTAACTGTACACATACATCCATAGCCTTTATTAACTATCAAATAAGAATATCCCTTATACGATGTTTTGTTATTTACAAGTGCTATAGCAATGTCATCCATCTCTGTTTCAAAGATAATTCCAAAAGCATTAGCAGTTATTTTATTTTTTATGGGGCCTGTTGAAATTATGTCAATATCTTTTGGGTTTCTATCAGAATTGAAATGAATGATCGCTCCAGCTTCAATCACCTGATTCTTTAATCCTTGGTCCAAACTATTTTCAATAATTCCTCTCTTAACTAAATAAAAGATTGGTTTTTCAGAAACAATTTTTATCTTGTCTTCACCATCTGTCAAATACATTGTTTTAACGGGATTGCAATCAAAATTAATTTTAATATTCATAGATTTTAATTCATCTAAAATATCTAATTTGGATGTCCAATTTTCTAATCCTTCAAGGTCCCCTTTAAATCTACTTCCGCAATCCTTTCTTTTTTCAAAAATTTCAACATTGTAACCGGTTTTTACAAGATTCAATGCAGCAGTTAGACCTGATAATCCGGCACCCAATATCTTTATGTTTTGCATTTTGACCATTTAACTAATTTTTAATTATTTAAAGGTTATTAAGGAATTTTGTCGACAAAATTCTTTTTTAACCATGTGTTATATGAGTATTAATTCATAAGATTGACTGATTATAGTTAATTTATAAGGTTTGTCGAAAAATTATTTAGCAAATTATGGGTTGTATTTTTTAAAATGAAAAAACAAATCAGAATTCTTGGAATTGATGATTCCCCATTTACGTTTAATGATAAATATTGTACAGTTATAGGTGCAGTAATGAGGGGAGGAGAATATTTAGAATGCATTTTAAGTGACCGAATAGCAATAGATGGTAGCGAATCCACGCATATATGTAAAAAAATGATACAAAATACAAAATATAGGGAACAATTAAAAGTAATAATGCTTGATGGAGTGGCTTTAGGCGGATTCAATATAGTTAATATTCATGAATTATATGAATCTACAAACCTTCCGATAATTACAATCACGAGAGATAAACCCGATTTTGACAAAATAAAACTTGCTTTACAGAAGAATTTTAATGATTGGGAAGAACGATGGAGGATTTTAAAAAGAGGGGAAATGCATACAATAAAAACACATCATAACCCCATTTATGTAAAATGTGTTGGTATTGCTATTGAAAGCGCAAAAGAAATAATAAATCTATCTACGATACGAGGTGTAATTCCTGAACCAATACGAGTAGCTCATATAATAGCATCTGGAATTACAAGAGGAGAATCTTATGGAAAAGCCTAAAGCTCTAGTAGATAATAATAAATGCCTGGCCTGTGGCGGATGCATCTCTATTTGTCCTAAAGATGCAATCATTATGATCACAAACAAAGCATCAGTGAATAAAAAGGAATGTATTAGCTGTAATATATGTATCAATGCCTGTCCAATTGGAGCAATTACTTGGGAGGTAATTAAATGAATTACGATGTAGCGGTAGTTGGTGGAGGACCAGCAGGAAGTACTACCGCACGATATGCTGCAGAATCTGGTGCAAAAGTAATTATTCTGGATAGAAGACCAGCAATAGGTATCCCAGTCTTATGTGCTGAGGGAGTCAGTAAAGATATAGATAAATATAATCTTGTTACCGGTAAAAACTGGATGGCTGCGAGTATGGATGGTGCACGAATTTTTTCTCCAGACGGAACAGTGGTAAAATTTGCTGCAGAAATAGCAGGTGCTGAAACAGGATATGTCTTAAATCGTGAAATATTTGATAAGGAATTGGCGAAAAGTGCTGTTAAACAAGGGGCAGAAATCCAATTAAATACAAATGTAATTGGTTTATTAACAAAGAATGGAAAGATTAATGGTGTTAGAACAAAACATTTTGACGATGAGTCTGAGATAAAAGCTGATATTGTTGTTGGTGCGGATGGTGTAGAATCAAAGATCGGTAAATGGGCTGGAATTAATACAACTTTGAAACCACATGATCTGGAAACATGTGTTCAATACACCTTATCAAACATAGATGTTGAAGAAGGTTACTGTAATTTCTATCTTGGTAAAAAGATTGCACCTGGGGGTTATGTATGGGTATTTCCAAAAGGTAAGGATATTGCCAATGTGGGTATTGGAATATTAGCAAGTTTAAGTAAACCTGGTATGCCACTACAACTTTTAGATAAATTTATTGATTCTCATCCTGAATTAAAAAAAGGGGAACCTCTCCGTTTTCTTGCTGGTGCAGTACCTGTTGCAGAACCAATTAAATCTGTAATGGATAATCTAATTCTAGTCGGAGATGCAGCACGACAAGTAGATCCTATAACAGGAGGGGGTATTATGGCTTCTATAGAAGCTGGAAATATTGCTGGAGAAATAATTGGAGAAGCAGTAAAAAAGCAAAGATTTGACAAGGAAATGCTACTACCTTATGAAGAAAAACTAGAAATAACACTCTATAGGAAATTAAAGAGAAATTACAAGGTAAAAGAAATTTTACTTGGAATGGACGATAAAACACTCAATATGCTTGCAGATTCGCTCAAAGATTACAAATTTGATGAACTTAGTACACTCAGTCTTATAAGAGTGTTAGTTTCTAAGCATCCATCACTACTCATAAAATTAAAACCACTAATGAAGATTTCTAAAATGTAGGAGATATAAATCATGAACTGGGGAATTGTTTGTAAAAAAAATGTTAAAAAAGCTATCTCACTTGCAATGAATGTTAATGACTTTTTAGCTGAAAATGGTAAAGTTTTTGCTGAAAAAAGTTTTGCAAAAGCCTCAGATTTAAAAGGATACACCTTAAAAGAAATCAATGAAAAAGTTGATATTGTCGTAACGGTAGGTGGAGATGGAACAATTCTCATGACTCTTGAGGAAGTTGATAAACCCATATTTTCAATAAATTCTGGGGGAATGGGATTTCTTGCAGAAGTTGAATCGAAATATGCAATAGAGGGATTACAAAGGGTAATAGATGGCAACTACAATATTGAAGAAAGGGCAAAATTAAAAATAATTTTAGATGGTGATAGACTTACCGATGCTACTAATGAAGTTACAGTGCAGTCAGATAGGATTGCAAAAATTCTCTACTTAAAAATATTTGTGGATGATGATTTGATAGAAACAATGGGAGCGGATGGTATAATCGTTGCAACTCCAACAGGTTCAACAAGCTACTCGCTAAGTGTTGGGGGCCCAATAATGGATCCAACAGTTAATGCTATGATTATCGCACCTCTTGCCCCCTTTAAGTTATCTGCTCGTCCCTGGATTATTCCTTTAGAAAAGAATGTTAGAATGAGACTATTAGCTAAAAGCAAGGAAACCAAACTTGTTATTGATGGAAGAGTTACAAAGGCAGTAAACCATGAAAGTGACATTGTTGTAACTGGTTCAGAAAATAAAGCTCGATTTATAAGATTTGGCGAAAGTTTTTACCAAATGGTTCGATTAAAACTGATAAGATAAAAATGGATATTTTTCGAAGAAAGAAAAAACTTAGTTATGCACCAGTTAAATGGAAAATAAAAAGAGATTGTTTGGATCTTATTCTAGAATGTGCTAAATCAAATTATCCAAATGAATTTGGTGGACTTCTGAGAGTAGATAATTCATCAAAACATACAATAATTGAAGTAATAATCTTACCAGGTACTATATCTGGTGATTCTCATGCAATATTCAAGTTGCATATGTTACCAATAGATTTTAGTATCGTTGGTACAGTTCATAGTCATCCATCACCAAGTGCACAACCTTCAAAGGCGGATTTGGCACTTTTTAATGATTATGGAAAAATACATATTATTACCGCAAAACCATTTAACGAAAATTCATGGAAAACTTATGATCATTCAGGTATGGAAATAAAAGTTACAATAGTTTAAAAAAGATTTTATACAAAAGGTGTCTATCAAGAGTGGAGAGATATGGCTGTTTCACCTATAGATGTTGTTATTTTTGCTCCATTAGCTCCTTTGTTTGGTTTATTGATTTTTTGGTTTATTCAATTGTTATTTATTGAAAGTCAAAAATTTCTACTTTCAAAAATATGGAAAGAACATAAACCTTTGTGCAGATTTACAAATTTTCTAGGTATATTTTATCAGACAATATGTCATGCTTTAGGATATACTGTTACTAGAAGTGGTATATCAAACTTTTTTGTAAGTGTTGATTATGGTAAAGTAACACCAAAAAAGGAGAGAATGGGAATATTTGAATGGATGTCAAACTCCTTTTTATTCATAGGTCCTTTCTTTTTTCCTGCACTTTTACTTCTCATTTGTTTTTTTTTGATAGTTGGTATCGACTTTGATTTTTCACAATCAGTACAATATACTTTTGCAGAAGGTATGATAAACTTTGGAACTAATCTTTATATTTTCTCTGAAAGTCTTTTTAATTTCTTGATAAACATTGATTTGTTGCATCCTGTACATTTGGGATTCTTGATTCTTTTGATATTCCTTGGAATGGGTATACGTCCAAGTTATATCGGCGAAATGAAAAAGGAAAAAGTTGATATGATATATGATTTGAGAAACATAAAATCCCATATATTGCATAAACCAATTTATCTGTTTATTTTGTTTCTAATAATATACGTATTCTTCTACATATCATTTCTTCTACAGAATAATTGGTATGTGCTCTTGTTTTCAATATTTGGATGGTTGTCAATTACTGCCATTATTTCGCTATTAACTGCACATGTGATTATTCTACTTATTAAAACATTAGATGATATTCCTTCTTACTGGAAATTATTACCATATCTGACAATCCCCATTTCTTATATTATAATGCGGATTATATTTCTATACTATGTGATTGATTTTTCAAATAGTGTTTCTATTTTTGTAATGATATTTTCAACAGTTATAGTAATCCTTCTTTTATTAAGATATAAGACCAATAAATTTAAATCCACAACGAAGATGAAGCAATTGAGGGTTGAGGATGGACCAAAGCGATCTATTAGAAAATGAACAGGTTGAGAAAATTCTATCTCCGCATCCACTTTCCTTTATAAGGTTACAGTCTCTTTGTTTATTTTTGATAATTTGGGGTGTTTTATTAGGATGGTTAGTCAATTTTTCAGAGTATAAAGATTTGTTTAGTACGAATCCTTGGTTTCCACTGTTAGCATGGGGACTTGTATTATTAGTAGTAGGTGTCATTGCATCATTAACAACTATCCAATGGAGTATTTTTTTCCTTTATCTTGGTGTTTTTGCAGGAGGATTGGGCCTAATATTTACCCAAGGTTGGCTAGATGATTCAGGAGTTTTTATTCCATTTTATTCTGTTGCTATTTCAATTATAGGTTTTTTAATTGTTGAATTGTATCGTAGATCACATAAATATATCGTATCTAACCTGCGAGTAATCTTTAGAGGAGGAGTAATAACAAAAAGAGAAAGAACTCTTAGATATGATAAAATAACTGATATTGATGCAAAACAAGCAATATTAGGTCAAATTTTTGGTTTTGGTACAATCATTCCAATTAGTCAGTCAGGGTTTGGTCTGGGTAGTGACCAAGCATTTGCCGCAGGTGGAGTTGAGTTGGGTGCAAAAAAAGCAAGATTTCTAGGATTATTTGGCGGTGGAAAAGAAGTACAAACCCCAAGAGCAAGAAGTTATTATGAATTACATGGAGTTCACCCTTATAAAGAGATTAAACTTTTAATTGAAAATATGGTACAAGGTCATGTAATAACTCCCTATCAGAAAGAACAAGTTACTTTCCAAAAAGAACAGGTAGACGTGCAAAAACAAATGAGAGATCTTCTCAAAAAACAAATTGATACGAATGAAGATCAGGAAGAAAGCGAAGCGCAATCATAGATAGTTATATTTATAATCCCGTTTTTATTTTCTAAAAAAATTATGGTTCCAAAAAAGGTATTTTTCACTAAGGGAGTTGGAAAACACAAACATGAATTGCAAGCTTTTGAATTAGCTTTGCGTAGTGCAGGTATCGAAAAAAGTAACTTAGTGAGTGTATCTAGTATTATTCCACCAAATTGTAAAATTGTAACCCATGAAAAAGGAGTAGAACTGCTTAAACCAGGTCAAATAACATATTGTGTAATGTCTCGGAATAGCACAAATGAGCCAAATCGATTGATTGGTGCTGCGATAGGGGCTGCTACACCGCGAGAAATAAATTCATATGGATATATTTCAGAATATCATAGCTTTGGGGAAGTCAATAAAAAAATTGGTGATCATGCAGAAGATCTTGCAGCAACAATGCTTGCTATGACGCTTGGTGTTGAATTTGACCCAGATAAGGCATGGGATGAAAGAAAACAAGAATATAAAATGAGTGGGAGATTTGTCAGAACGCAAAGCGTCGCACAAACAGCACGAGGAGATAAAAATGGCCTTTGGACAACAGTATTAGCTGCAGCTGTATTTTTGGAGGAGTAAATTGTTGTTATGAAAAAAAGCAGATTTTTACAAAAAACAAGGATTTATCCAAACATGCCCAAGCATCCAAATACAAGCATTTTAGATTTAGTTAAGTATTATTCTGATTCAGGAGCATATAATGGAGGAAGACTTGCAGAAGCATGTCAAATATATAAAAAAATGATTGAGGGAGACGCTACTATTTGTCTTACTTTAGCTGGTGCATTAACTCCAGCTGGATTAGGTGGATTAATCTGTCAATTGATAAAAAATGGTCTGATAGATTTTATTATCTCCACAGGTGCAAATTTGTATCATGATATCCATTTTGCTCTTGATCTTCCTGTTCATCAGGGGGATTTTCGAGCCAATGATGTAGATTTGTTAAAAGAGAAGATAGTCCGAATATATGATATTTTTTTACCAGAGGAAACATTGCTAAAAACAGATGAGTTTGTTCAAAAAGCAAGTAAAGATTTTAAACCTAATAAACCAGTTTCATCAGCATCTTTTCATCATCATCTTGGAGAAAAATTAAATACAAAAGGAATAAATCCCGATTATTCTGTGCTTGCTACGGCTGCAAAAGCTGACGTGCCAATATATACACCTTCACCAGGTGATTCCTCAATAGGTATGAATCTTGCGTTGCTAAAAATTATAAATAATAAAATTGTTATTGATACAGATTTAGATATTTTAGAAACTACGGCAATAATATTTGCAAGTGAAAAAACAGGAGCTGTAGAATTAGGCGGTGGAGCTCCTAAGAACTTCTATATGCAGACCCAACCAATGTTGAATCAGATTATGGATATTGAAAAGGGAGGGCACGATTATTTTATTCAAATAACCTCCGATGCTCCTCATTGGGGAGGATTATCTGGAGCAACACCATCAGAAGCAATTTCCTGGAAAAAGATTAAGCCAAAGGATGTCGGAAACGATGTTGTTGTTTATTGTGATGTATCAATTGCTGCTCCTATTATTTTTTCATATATTTTATCAAAAAAATGTACAAGAAAATTAAAAAAATTATATTCAAAAAAAGAGGAGTATTTAAAACATCTAAAAGTTACATATAGTGCCTGATTTTTTAGATAAAGGAGTTATTGGTTCATACTAATGTTTTAAAAAGAGTTTTATATGTCTATTTTCGTTAACCTAATATGCAAAGGGGATTTACAATGATAGAAGAATTCACAAAATGGTTTGAAGATCTTAGAATAGAAGATGTTCCATCGGTTGGAGGGAAAAATGCATCATTAGGAGAAATGATTAGAAATCTTGGTGAAAAAGGGGTTAATGTTCCCTCTGGTTTTGCGATAACGGCTTATGCATACAAACATATGATAGAAAAAGCAGGAATTGATGTTAAAATCAGAGATACACTCTCAGATCTCGACACCCACGATGTGAAAAATCTTGCAGAAAGAGGGAAAAAAATAAGGGAGATTATTAAAAGTACTCCTATACCTCCAAAATTGGAAGAAGATATCCGGATTAATTATCGAAAAATGGAGAAACGTTATGGTAAAAATACAGATGTTGCTGTAAGAAGTAGTGCAACTGCAGAGGATCTACCTGATGCAAGTTTTGCCGGACAACAAGAAACTTATTTAAATGTTAGAGGGGAAGATGAACTTATAGAGAAGGTAAGAGATTGTTTTGCTTCTTTATTTACGAATAGAGCGATTTCATATAGAGTGGATAAGGGATTTGATCATTTTGATGTATACTTATCGGTTGGAGTTCAAAAGATGGTGCGTTCTGATCTTGCATCGTCAGGGGTAATGTTTTCTATTGATACAGAGAGTGGTTTTCAGGATGCTGTATACATTACTGGAGCATATGGTCTTGGAGAAAATGTTGTACAAGGTGCAGTAAATCCA
>CAYGAC010000018.1:0-51297 GCA_964347865.1 uncultured Thermoplasmatales archaeon | reverse complement strand
GTGTATAGAAAAGATCATACCTGGAGAAGAAAAAACACTGGCATTTGATGACTGGACACCAGACTTTCTACAATATGAAACATCTGGTGAAAAGACATATATTGCCAAGATGTGGACAGCCCTAAAAGATCCCCTAGATAAAAATCCAGCTAACGATTTATATCAAATAACACTAACACTTGACTACTTCCATGATGTTGAGGTAACTTACGTAACTTCACTAGAACCGTATGAACCAGATGATGGTAGCAGAGAAAAACTGTTCACCCAGCGAGCATATACACCAAGTGAACAGTGGGCATTTTATGCATCATCAACAACTCTTGGATACATTTGTGACGATGATTTCTATGATCTGTCGAAAAAAGGTAATGAAATCGAATTCTACGGTCTGAGCTTAGTGTTCCCATGGTCAAATTGTGATCCGACCGGTATGGAATTTGAATTCAAGCAATACGAATATGGTACATCACCTGGCGCTGTAGAATGGGAAGACTCAGGTATAGTGTTAGAAACATGGATAAATACTGGATGGTACTACTCTGGTTTCGAGTGTCTCGTTTGGGAATATGGTGGCTTTAATGCTGATGAGGGCTGGATTTCGATTCAGAGTACCTACAGTCCCAACAACTGTAACTTCCTATGGTTAGGTTCTCCAGAAGGTAACTTCAACGCGCGACAAAACGGTAATTCGCTCTATGATAGCCTTGCATTCAACATAACTGATGATGGTGGTTGTTGGGGCGGAATACCATATATAACTCCAGGAATAAAAGATATCGACGTACTTGTAAGTAACCGTGGAACGTTCCCAGAATTCGATCTTTCTTGTAATGCAAAAATCTACGAGTATATCACAAATTGTACATATAGAACACTTGTCTATGAGGATAACATCTCTGATATAGACCTTGAGGAACCATTAGGTGGATCAGAAGAGTTATATTTCAATGATTTCAATTTCTCACTTGAAGGGCTATATAGATTATTTCTCAATTTAAAAGATGATAATGATGACAATCCAAAGAATAATAAATACGTCTTGAGGATTGGTGTTGACGATACTCCACCATCATCATATCATACACTTGATCCACCAGAACCAGATGGGGATAATGGTTGGTATAAAAATTTCCCTTCAGTAACCATATATGCTAAAGATCCAAGAATTCCTTGTGGTTACGATGGTTCCGGTGTAGCCTATATAGAGGTCAGAATCGATGGCGGTAGCTGGACATCTTTCCTACCTGGTGAATGTACATTCATATTTGGTGACGATGGTGATAACGTATATATTGAATATAGAGCAGTCGACAATGTAGGAAACTATGAAGAAATTAATTCATTCACAATTGACATAGACCAAACAACTCCAGTAGCATCAGAAATCTCCTGGGACGCATACAAGAAAGGTGGATTCTGGTACGTTGATTTAACTGCGCATGCAACAGATGAAATATCCTTAATGAACAGAGTTGAGTTCTTTATTAACGATGGATTACAAGAAATTATTGAAGGTAGAGGACCAGATTACGTGTTTACAATACAGTGGTCTTTAGACTTCCCAAAACATTCGTTCTTCTTCTACCACTACGACGATGCAGGAAATGTTATCATGGTCTACTTCAATCCTGGTAATGTAACAGCATATCAAAATTCTCAATTCCAACAGCAAAAATCATATCCGTTAAATAAATCAGCAAACCGATAAAACCGTTCAGTTATTGTTATACCCTCAAAAAGAATATATGGAATAAGTTTATTCCAAGACGTTTTTATACTTTATAAAAGTGATAATATGTATACTTCAGTAAAATTAAATGATACAATCCGAGTACCGCCAGAACGATTTGGTGAAGATTTAGGGAAAGTTGTTAAGGATATTGTTCAAGAGACATTTGAAGGAGTTATTAGAAGAAATCATGGATTAATCGTTGTCGTGAATAACATAAAAACATTAGGGGATGGGATTGTTATTCATGGAGATGGAGGTATGTATCAAAAAGTTGAATTTGAAGCATTAACCTTCAAACCAGCATTACAAGAAGTAGTTGATGCTATTGTTTGTGAGATTGTGGAATTTGGTGCATTTTGTCATATGGGACCTTTTGATGCGCTCATACATATGAGCCAAGTTATGAACGATTATGTAAATGTCGATGCAGAAAATGAAAGAATTACCGGTAAAGAAAATAAAAGAGTACTAAAGGTAGGAGATCCCGTTAGAGCAAGAATTGTCGCAATAAGTCTAAATGAATTATCAGCGAGAGAAAGTAAAATAGGTCTTACTATGAGACAACCTGCTCTTGGTGCTCATGATTGGCTTAAAGAACCTGAAAAAAAAGAAAAAAAGGAAACTAAACAGAAGGTCAGTAAAAAAAGAAAGAAGGGTAGGAAATGAAGAATCTAAGTGCTTGTAGAAACTGTCACTTATTAACTGAAAAAGATAGATGTCCCATTTGTTCTGAGCAAACGGTTAAGCGATGGAGCGGATATGTTATTATTCGTGATCCAGCTAAATCTCAAGTTGCTAAAAAAATGAATATTACAAAACCGGGTAAATATGCACTAAAGGTAAGGTAATAATGCTTGTTTTACCTAATAATTTAAGAGGAAAATTAAAGGAACCTTTAGGAATCGTAGTAGATGAATCGAACCTTTTGAAGCAACTAAAAAATGTGAATAATATTGTTAGTGTAGGTGATTTAGTAACATTTACACTTCTTAAACATGGAATTAATCCAATAATTTGCTTTGTTGATTATATAATTGAACGAAAAGAATATTCCCCTGAAATGAGAGAGAAAATCCAAAGATTTGGTAAAATCCATATAAAAATAAAAAATCCTTCTGGAACCATAACTGATGAATTATGGAATGCTATAGAATCGATTTATGATAAATTAGAAGAGGGTCCCTATTTCATAGAAATTGATGGCGAGGAGGATCTTGCTGCACTTCCTGCAATTTATTTGGCTCCAAGGGACGTAACAATAATATATGGATTGCCGAATAAAGGGGTCGTAATTGTAAATGCTACAAAAGCTCAAAAAGATAAAGTTAAAGAGATATTAGACAAAATGTGATAGTCATGGAAATAGAGATTCAATCAAAAACCAATAATCCATTATTTAATAGAACTGAAGTTCATTTTATCATACATCATGAGGGCGAGAGTACACCAAAGCGTGATCTTATTAAAAGTGAACTTGCAGGAAAGCTAAATGCAAAAAAGGAACATATTATGATTAACTTTATGAAATCAAGTTTTGGTACAACTACCACAGAAGGATATGCAAAAGTGTACAATTCTTTAAAAGAAGCGAAAACAAGGGAGAAAGATCATATCCTTGTAAGAAATGGTGCTATCGTTAAAGAGAAGAAAATTGTTAAAGAAGAAAAACCGAAGCCACCTGCAGAAAAACCAGCTGAAGAAAAGAAAGAAGAACCAGTTGAAGAACCAACGGGTGAAGAGAAATCAGAACCTGCAAGTGAAGAAAAACCAGAAGAAAAGAAAGTAGATGAAGATAGTGAAAAATCAGATAGCAAAGAAAAACCTGATGAAGAAAAGAAGGAATAAATATGATGAAAAGAGAGATATTCAAAATAGAAGGAGATAAGATTATTCGTTTGCGAAGGAACTGCCCAAAATGTGGTGAAGGAATATTTCTTGCTGAACATAAAGATAGGTTAAGCTGTGGTAAATGTGGGTACACCGAATTCAAAGTAAAAAAAGGAAAAAAACCTGAAATCCCTCCTGAAGAACCAGCTGAAAAAGATATTGAGAAACCCGGTGAAGAAATACCTGAAAAACCTGTTGAAGAAAAGAAAGATGAACCAGTTGAAGAACCGACGGGTGAAGAGAAAATTAATGAAGGAAAATCTGATTTGCAATCGTAACTAGCTACCACGTATTATAATGAGTTAAAATTTTTGTATCAATCCTTGATGTAGGTATCGCTTTATTTTTGGAATAACCAATAGGAATTATAGCAACTGGTCTAATATAAGATGGTAAATTTAGAATTTTAGATACTTCATATTCATTAAAAGCTCCGATCCAACAAGCTCCTAAACCCTTATCTACAGCTAAAAGTAGTATATGCTCGATTGCAGCAGCAGTATCTTGAATGCAATACAATTCTTTTCCTCTATATCCATATGGAGAAATACGATTTAAATTTGCACATACGACAATATTTATCGGGGCTTCTACAATAAATTGCTGATCTAACGCAGCATTACATAATTCTTTTTTTATGTTTAAATCTTCAACTATTATGAAATCTCTTGCTTGTAAATTGCCTGCAGAGGGTGCAAGATGTGCATATTCTATAATCTCAGAAATAATATCTGATGATAATTTTTTATTAGAAAAATTCCTTACACTATGTCGATTTAAAATTACCTCTTTTAAATCCAAAAAATTTCACCAATTTCATAATCTATCCTCTTATATAAATCACTATCTTGAAAATATATTCTGATGTCATTTTCTCTTAAGTTAATATGATATTTTTCTATATAACAGTTCAATAATAAATACATCGTAAACAATATATCATTGAATTTTACTCTGTATTTGTTTAAACTTTGGGATCTGTAGTGTAGCTTGGATATCGCAGAGGCTTCCGGAGCCTCTAACCCGGGTTCAAATCCCGGCAGATCCGTTTCGTTCTCTATAAACAAATTTTTTTAGAGGTTTCTATTATAATTTTTAAGATTTTTTATAATTTAATATAATTTCTAATAGAAATATTTAAATTCTTTGATGCATATTATTTATTATATGACTCTGGAGGTAAAAAATCTATGAAAAACGTTTTAAAAATAATTTTAACCATGAGTATCACCTTGGCATTGATAATACCCGCAGCAGCGGCTTCAAACACCAAATCATTTGAAAACTCTATGGTAATCTTAGATAAACAAATAATAAAAGATAAATTTAATTTAAATACAGCATTTTTTGAGGATGGTTTTGAATCTTATGATAATTTTGTTTTGGATTTTCCACCATGGACTCAATATGATGGCGATGGGGGAGAAACTTGGGGAAGTCAAGCATATAATTTTACAAATGAGTACTATGTTGGTTCTTTTATGATTTTTAATTCTTCTGCAACAGAACCTCCTGCAAATGGCACAGCTTGGGATGCCTATACTGGAGATAAATATGCGGCATGTTTTTCAACAAGACCTCCAAATAATCCAAATGATGATTGGTTAATTACTCCTGAACTAAATATAAGTGGGGAAACAATATACGTCGCTATACATTGTGTATCAAATGATGCTTTTGTTTTCATGCTAGATGATTTTTCAATCAATGAGACTCAAAATGGTTTTGAAATATCATTTTGGGCAAAATCTATCACTGATCAATATGGCTTAGAGAGGTTTCAAGTTGGCGTATCGACAACAGATAATAATATTTCAAGTTTTGAAAATATTACTGAAGATCCATATGTAGAAGCTCCCATCGAATGGACAGAATATAAATTTAAATACTCACTAGGGAAAGCAGAGCTTAAAATTGGACCATTGAAAGGTGGATTATTAGGAATAACTGCTGAAATTTCGAACGTTGGAACTGCTAATGCTACAAACGTCACCTATAATATTGTATTAGAAGGAGGAACAATTCTTATAGGTCAAAAAGTAAAAGAAAACATTGGCACAATTGAACCGGGTAATAAGAGTGCTATGTTTAATGTTCCTATTATTGGATTTGGAAAGGTGAATATTACAGCAAGTGTAGAAGCTGATGATATCGAAAAAATTACGAAGTCAGGAAATGGATTTGTATTATTATTCTTTATTTTTATGAATTAATACACTAATCCATCTTATCTTTTACTTTTTCATTATATTAAACATTTTTAAAAATTTAGGAAAATGTATTATAATAAAGTATAGTATTATCAAGTAAAAGTATGAGTGTAAAAGCATTAAATTTTAATACTTCAAAAATCGGTTATCGATTCCTTAAAGCAAGTGATATTATACCAAAAGACGATGCATTTCATGGGAATATTAACCTTTTAGATATTGAATGGTGGTATTTTGACGCTGTTTTTGATAATGGATATAGTATACATGTAGGAATCAGAACCTATCATATTAGAAATGTTGGTATTGTACAATCTCGGATTAATGTCTATAAAAATGGAGAAGCTGAAGTTGAGGTAATGAAAACCAACCTCATGAGTGATTTTTATACCTCGTATGATAAACCTTATATAACTATTGAAAATAAACCGGTCGTCGAATTTGATAATAACTATTTTCTAAAAACTGGAGAATGGAGATATAAAATATTAATGAATATAGATAATCATAACGTTGATCTTACTTTTACTGGGACAACACAAGGATGGAAAATTGAAACTTCAGAAACTTGTTGGACTGTCGCATTACCAAAGGCAAACGTTACAGGTTCAATTATGATTAATAAAAAAAAGATACCAGCTAATGGAGTGGGATATCACGATCATAATTGGAACTACTCTCCTGTTACAGCCATGAATAATCTAGGCTGGTTTTGGGGAAGAATAACTGGAGATACCTTGAATATAACCTGGGCAAAGACAATGCAAAATGTTCAGAAAGGAGATCTTCTTGCAATAATAAATAAGGATAGAAAAAATGGTAAAAATAAAAAAGAATTCTTTAGTATCCCACCAAAAAAAATCAATTTTACATTGAAAAATATCATAAAAGATCATCGAAAATGGATACCATCAGAGTTTGCCTTATCAATTAAAAATTCAACTCCTGATGATCAAATTCCAATACATACAAATATTCATATGAAGACTTCCTATATCCAACATACAAGGATTTTTACTATTCATTACTGGCGATATCACGTTATAACGAATGGAAAAATATCTCTAGGATCAACAAATGAAACATTAAAAAATAAGCCACAAATAATAGAATTTCTTAGTTTCAAATAATACGTTATGTATATTTTTAAGGAGACAGAAACATAATTAAGTAAACTTATTATACAATCAAAATGTGTTTCAATTACCAAGAGGTACAAGGGATTTTACTCCAGAAGAAATGGAAAAACGGAGATGTATCGAAGAAAATATGATCTCCACTTTTAAATCATTTGGATATGAGGAAATACAAACTCCGACATTTGAAACTTTGGAGCTCTTTACTGAAAAATCTGGAGACTTAATTATTGACGAAATTTACACTTTCAAGGATAAAGGTGGTAGAGAACTTGCTTTAAGACCTGAACTTACTGCTCCTGTAATTCGTTTTTATGTCGATAGACTACAAATGGAGCCAAAACCTTTAAAATTATTCTATTTTGGTAACTGTTTTCGATATGATAGGCCGCAAAAAGGAAGATATAGAGAATTTCGACAAGCAGGTTGTGAAATAGTAGGCTCTGATACCCCAGAAGCATATGCTGAACTTATTGCAATGGCGTATACAATCTTAAAAAATGTCGGGTTAAAGAATATTAAGCTTAATATTGGAAATCTAGATATTATAAATTCTACGTTTAATCGTCTCGGTTTATCAAAGAATGATCAAAAGGAGTTATTACCATTAATTGACAAATCCCAGTTTGAAGATGTTTTTTCTTTATTGCAAGATTTTGGTATCCTTAAAGAAAATGCAAAAAAATTTATCGATATGCTTCAAACAACTGATATAAATAAAATTAAAGAATTTTTAAAAAAGGATACAACTGCATTGAAGGAACTAACAAACATGGAAAAGATATTGGATTTTTTAAGAAATGCATTTAATGTAAAAGATTTTCAAATTAAAATGAGTATTGTAAGAGGGTTAGATTATTACAAAGGAATAGTTTTTGAAATTGATGCTCCAACATTAGGGGCTGAAAAACAAATCTGTGGTGGAGGAGCTTATGATTTGGTATCATTATTTGGTGGAAAAGAAACTTCAACTGCGGGTTTTGCTATAGGTTTTGATCGGACAATCCTTGCATTAGAATTAGAGAGATTTAATTTTCCATCTATTAAAACAGATGTATACCTTATCCCAGTAACTAAAGATATGATAAAAAAATCTATTGAAATCGCTCAAAATTTACGCAATAAAGGTATAATAACAAATATTGATCTTTTACGTAGGGGAATAAGTAAATCTTTGAAATATGCGAATTCGAAGAATGCTCAAAAAGTAATTATTATAGGTGCAAAAGAATTGGAACATAATTCGGTTACTATTAGAGATATGAAGGATGGGAAACAAGAAATAGTAAAGATTTCAGAAATAATATCTAAACTTAAGAAGAACAAATAATTAATTTTTATTATGAAAAAACAAATTTTTATAATAGATACATCAGCAATTCTTTCTGGAATACCAATTAATCTGGATAATGTAGATATGGTAACAGCATTTTCTGTTACAGAAGAACTTAGCTCTGGAGGTAAAGATTATAGAATATTTCAATATCTTCTAGAAAAAGGTCTTGAAGTTTTATCAGCATCAAAAAAATCGATTAAAGTTATCAATAAAACTGCAGAAGAAACAGGTGATAGAGATAGATTATCCTCTACAGATGTCGAAATACTTGCTTTAGCATTAGACATAAATGAGGACCATAATAAAAATGCTATTATTTTAACAGATGATTATTCGATACAAAATATGGCAAATAGTTTACATATAGATTTTAAAAGATTTTCTCAAAAAGGAATTACAAAAAAGTTTAAATGGCGTAACAGTTGTCCAGGGTGCGGTAAGCGATTCAAAGAATCAATAAAAATTTGTCCTATCTGTGGCACAAAAACAAAGAATTCAATAGTTCATAAAAAACATATAAAATAAGGTTTTTACATGAATATCAAAGGTAAGTTTTTACAATTTTGGCGGAGTGATAATGAAAAAATTTCCTTGTTACGAGACATAATCGTTGCTCTGATGGCAGTTTTGATGGTTTTACTTATTCTATGGATATATACCGGACAATGGTTTGCTGCTCCAATGGTCGCAATTGAATCAGGTAGTATGGAACACGATAACTCACCTTTTGGAAGATATGGAACGATAGATGCTGGCGATATGGTTCTTGTTCAGAAAGTTTATACCAAAAACGATCTGATTACTCGTGGTGGTCCGTTTGGTGGTGCACGTGAAAAGGAAAATCCTGATAACTTTTATTATGGAGATTGGGGCGATGTTGTTATATACAAACCTCTAGGTAGAGATGATGTTTCCCAAATCATTCACAGACTCATGTGTTGGGTTGATATTGAGACGTATGATGGTATAACAACTTATACAATTTCAGAGTACGGAGTTTTTAACTCGACATCAATAAATATACCAGAATTAGGACTGAGGAATAGTAAGCCATCTTGGGATCATTCTGGTTATTTAACAAAAGGTGATAATAATAATGTAATAGATCAGATGTCTGATATTTGTCCTCAACCACTGAAATTAGGTTGGATAACCGGAAAAGCAAGATTGGAGATTCCGTGGCTTGGCACAATAAATCTTTTTTTTGAAGATTTAATGACTGGTAAAAACACAGTCAGTAATGTTCACGAAGATTCTTTAATATGTTTAGGAATAGTAATAGCAATCCTTGTATCAATACCAATAATTCTAGATATCAAAGATTATCTCCGGGAAAAGAAAAATAAAAAACCATAAATTATGTTGATTGAAGATAGGTAATTAATCGACATACCAATCAGGATACTTTTCATACTTTAATTCATCTTTTAATCCTGCATCTTTAAATCCTTTTAATCGAAGTAAACATGAATCACATCGACCACATGCAAGTTTCTTTCCATAATAACAGGACCACGTATCAGCAAAAGGAATACCAAGTTTCAAACCTCTTTTTATAATTTCAGATTTTTTTAATCTTAATAGTGGAGCTTCAATTCTTATTATTCTCCCTTTAACTCCCTTTTTGGTTGCGAAATTTGTCATTTTTTGAAATGCTTCTAAATATTCAGATCTACAATCTGGATATCCTGAATAATCGATTGCATTTGCTCCAAAAAATATTGCATCTGCATCCAATGATTCAGCATAAGCTAGAGCCAATGAGAGAAAGATGGTATTTCGTGCTGGAACATATGTCGTTGGTATTTTTTTCCCGATATCATTTAATTTGTTATCTTGAATTGGTTTAGGTAATGTACCAATAAGAGAGGATTTCCCTATTTTTTTAAAATCAATATTTAGTATGATATGATCTTTAGCTTTAACCGTTTGAGCGATTTTTTTTGAACAATCCAGTTCTTTTTTGTGAAGTTGACCATAGTTAAAAGAAATTGCATATATATCATAGCCTTGCTCCTTTGCAATAAAAGATGTTACACAGGAATCCAAACCGCCAGAAATAAGACACACAGCTTTTTTTACCATAAAATTAGCCCACGATTTTTTCTGCACGAGCAACTTGTCCAAAACCTTCATCGATACCGATATCGATTTTGTTTATGTTTTTAGAAAGATTAATTTTCTTCACTAGTTCTCTTAAAATATACTCTGCAAGATTTTCTGCAGTAACACTATGTATTGGAAGAAGAATACAATCTTCCCGTGGAAAAACATAATTTTTCTTATCTGTATTAATTTGTATTTCATTCTTTGTTACGGAAACATAATCATTTTTTTCAGGTATCAAAACCCTATGGTCTAATTTATCTGCAATTTCCTTAAGAGTGGTTTTTAATAACGAAAAATCAACAATGTATCCCTCTTCATCCTTTTCTCCATATATCCAAGAATGAATTGCGTAGGTATGTCCATGTAAAAATCCACATTTCTTATGATCTAGTAAAATATGGCTTGATGAAAAACGTATATTTGCTTTCCATCCATCTATTTCTAATGAGTTTGACATTTGGGATCACTTATCTATTCCATAGAGGCGACATTAATCTGAGTTGGCCAACTACATTATGTAGAACTTCAGACACATAGGTAACTTCATCTTTTGTGTTTTCTCGACCCATTGTTACTCTTAAAGAACCTTGGGATTCAACTGGATCTAATCCTATAGCAGTCAGAACATGGGAAGTTTTTAATTTTCTAGATGAACAAGCTGAACCTGTCGATGTAGCAATACCTTTATCATCTAATTTCATAAGTAAGGATTCTCCTTCGATTCCTGTAAAACGGAAATGTGCATTATTAACAAGTCTTTTTTCAGGATGTCCATTCAAATAGCTTTCTTGAATCTGTAAAACGTTTTTTATCAAATTATCTCTCAAATTTTTTAGATAAATTATATCCTTTCCCATTCTTTTTTTAGCGATCTCACAAGCCTTACCTAATCCAATAATACCAGGCATGTTGTGGGTACTGCTTCTTAGTCCTGCTTCATGTCCACCTCCATGAACTATAGGTTGAAGTTTTACACCTTTTCTGATGTATAAAGCTCCAATTCCTTTTGGGCCATATATTTTATGGGATGAAATAGAAAGTAAATCGATGTTTAATTTATCTACATCAATAGGAACTTTACCAATCGCTTGCACGGTATCAGTATGAAACGGAATGTTGTTTTCCTTTGCTATCTTGCCAATTTCCTCAATAGGTTCAATTGTACCAATTTCATTATTTGCAAACATTATTGTTATTAATACTGTATTTTCAGATATGGATTCTTTTAAATTATTAATATTTACTATGCCGTATTTATCCACAGGAATATATTTTACCTTAAAGCCCTGTGTCTCTAAGTGTTTACATGTTTCCAAAACTGCTGGATGTTCAATGGTAGAAGTAATTATATGAGGTCCTTTCAATTTTCTTTTATTTTTATTTTGATAAGCAACACCTTTAATTGCAATATTATCTGACTCAGTACCACCTGCTGTAAATATAATTTCGTTTTCCTTTGCATTTAAAAGATTAGCTACTTTTTCTCTCGATTGGTTAAGACCTTCAAGTGCTTCTCGACCAAATACGTGAAGTGATGAGGGATTTCCAAAAGTTTTTGAAAAAAAAGGGAGCATTGCATCAACCACTTCTTTATCTACTTTTGTAGTAGACGCATTGTCCATGAAAATTAATTTCATTTAATCGCCTCGCCCAATTTCCATCATTCGCTGCAAAGGTAATCTTGCCTTCTGCATTATAGATTCAGATAGTTCTACCGTTGGTTCTAAACGTTCCATACTTTTTAAAACTTTTTCCAGGGTTATTTTTTTCATATTTGGACAAAGGGCAGATTTTAATGGATAAAAGGTTTTATTAGGATTTTTCTTTTTAAGTCGATAACAAAGTTCCTTTTCTGTACCAATAATAAATTCTTTTGAATGTGATTTTTCTACATAATTAACCATACCTTGGGTTGAAAATACATGATCTGCAATATCAATAACCTCAGGTCTACATTCAGGATGTACAATAATTTCAGCTTCCTGATGCTTATTTTTAATTTCTAAAATTTCTTTTTTACCAATTTTATGGTGAGTGGGACAGATACCAGGCCATAAAATTAAATTTTTATTTTTGATATAACGCTTCACATAAAGTCCAAGATTAGTGTCAGGAATGAATATGATATCTTTTGCTTTAACACTCTTAATTACTTTTATTGCATTTGATGATGTACAACATATATCAGTTTTTGCTTTAACATCAGCAGTTGTATTCACATATGAAACGACTTCTGCTCGAGGGTTTTTGTCCATAAACCATCCCAAACTTTCAACATCAACCATAGCAGCCATAGGACACTGGGCATTTTTGTCTGGATGAATTACTAGTTTATCGGGATTTAGAATCTTTGCGCTTTCAGCCATAAAATCCACTCCACAAAACACTATTACTTTTGCATTTGTTTCAGAAGCTTTTGCTGCCAATCCTAATGAATCACCAAGAAAATCAGCAATATCCTGTATATCGGGAGTTTGATAGTTATGTGCAAGTATTATTGCATTATGTTTTTGTTTTAATTTTAAAATCCTTTTTTCAATTTCTTTTTTATCCATTTAATATAACCCTGATATTTTTGACCAGAATAGCCAAAATAAACATAAAGGTTGCCCTTTTCTTTTTTTACATTTCGATTAAAAATTTTTTTTACTTTATTTAATTTGTTATAAATTGAAATAAAGAATTAAAAAGGGAGATATTTATGTTGTTTTATAATCTTAGTATATCTAATAACAACTGAAATATATTTGAAATCCATTCCAATAGTTTTTCAAAGGGATTAAAGTTATTATTGAATACTTTACCCTTTGGCATACTTACTTCTAATGTTTCCTCTTGACTCTCTGCACCATATGGATCCCTTGCTTTAACGGTAATGGTATATGTGTCTTTCTCAGTCCATGTGTGATCTCGAATTACTTCCTCACCTGAATCGAAAGGTCCAATCCATTCTTCTATGTTACCATCTCCCCAATTGATATAGAAGTACACATCGCTACCCTCTGGATCAATAGAAGAAAACGTATAATCATATTTTTCTCCTGCTTTACCGCCAGTTGGACCATTAATATTTGGTTTATTTGGTGGTTGATTTGCTGTAGTGAAATGCCATATTTTTCCAGATGTAGATAACTCCTGACTATCCCACGCAACAATTTGCCAATAATATGTGTCATTTAATTCCATTGTACCTGGATTGTATGTTGTGGAAGTTTGATTGTTCACTACTTTTGGTGGAGGGCTTGTTTTTCCAAAATACACATCGTATGTAACTGTATCACCAGAATTGGGATCTCCACCTGTCCAACTAAGATCTGCTTCAATACTTACATCGGTTGCTCCATCTTCTGGATCAGGATCACTTGGTTTATATGGTGCTTTATTTTCTTCAGTTGTAAAGCTCCAAATTGGTCCAGAAGTTGAATAATCAAATTCGTCCCAAGAAATAATCTTCCAATAATAAGTTGTATCAAAATCAAGGTCATCTGGATTATAATTAGGTTTAGTTTTATTACTCTTTACCTTTGGAGGTGGGCTACTATCACCAAAATAAACATCATAAGTTACATCATCGCCATCTGGATCGTCACCAGTCCAACTCAGTATCACATCAATCTCAACATCGGTTGCTCCATCCTCAGGATCTGGATCACTTGGGGTATTTGGCGGAGCGTTTCCTCTGGTGGTAAAACTCCAAATTGGCCCAGGTTTTTTAGAACCTAGGTCATCCCACACCACAATCTTCCAGTAATAGGTAGTATTAAATTCAAGATCACCAGGATCATATTCTAAATCAGATTGGTTACTAACCACTTTTGGAGGTGGTGTACTATCTCCAAAATATATGTCATAGGTTTTAGGGTCTGTTCCTTCTCCTGCAATAATGCCCGCAGTTTCATCCGTATCATCAGTAATATCATCAAAAACTGATGCAATAATCATAGTATTGTTCTGAGTTATTTCTCCAAAGTCCTCACCATATCCAGTATAATGATCTTTTCCATCCCATTCAATAGTTTTGTCCCATGTTGAACCACTACTAATTGATATATCCCCATTATGAGCGTAATCTAAAAATGGAAATGTATACAAATAACCCCCAGTGTCTTTCCAACCCATAGATGATACAATTTCTGTGACATATACATGAAGGTGACCTTGATAGGTGCCAGATTCATCATTATCAACTGTGATTGAAATATTCATTGCTGAATTTGTCCAATTTAGATCGACATCAATGGCTTCACCAGTTGCACCATTACCTGGACTGGGATTGACAGGTCCACACCAGTCAACATCCAATGTTATATCAATATCGGCCACAGTTCGTTTACCGCAGTTCGTAATACTAGTATTATATGCCGCTTGTGCACTGGGGGTACTACTTGCTCCAACAACTTTTGAATATCCTCCATCAAAAAAAACAGTTGGATACCCTGTAGCCCCTAATTCGGTTATACCTCTATTATATGCATTTTTATTTTTATCGCAAACCAAAGAGGTATAGTAGAAAGGATGCCAATTGCCTGCATAAATGTTTTTTAATGCTGCATGAGCATATCTACAGTAACCGCACCATGTAGCTGTGGTATATTCACCTAAAATAGTATGGGTGGCAGCCATCCCAATACTTTCTTCATCTGATGATTCTGTTAATGTTTCTTCAGATGATATAGTTCCCGCAACTGTAGAAAATACTAGCATAAATATCAACATATAAATTATCATGTTTTTCATTTATATTTTACCCCCAAATATAAATAGGTATAAAATTACTATAGGCTATCTAGTATATAAATCTCTCTCAATAAATATACACATAAAACTTTTATTAGCATACAAATCTATTTATCTATGATATTGAATTACATTTAGAAGGATGGATATAAAATGGATGTATTATCAGTCATTATAGGAATAATTATCGGGATTGTAACGATTGGACTCGCAATAGAATTAGGAATGAAAAAAACAAGTCGAATACAACCTACATCACGACCTACACATAAATGGAGTATTTCAGAGATATCAAATCCTAGGATTATCGCTGAATATATGGGCGATATGGAACTCCCAAAAAATGCTAAAGTAGTTGTAAATCACTATGACAATAAAGAATTGTTTAAAGGTATGGATGTAAAAGAACATTCTGGTATACGTGGAAATTTTATTCTTGGAGATGATAGGGCACTTATTTTATCAGGTCCGATAAAAGAAGATGAATTAGGGATATGGACCATTGAAAAAGCATTGTTGGATAGATTAAATGGATATTTTGAAGATAGTTGGTCCAAAGCAATTAAAATGAAACATGAAGAGCATAAAAAATGAGCATTCTCATTAAAAATTCCATCATTCTTACACAGAATGAAAGAAGAGAACAATTTCATGGGAATATTTATATTGAAGACGAGAAAATAATCCAAATCTCAAAAAAACCTATTTCTGTAGAAGCAGACTATAACATTGACGGAAGAAATAAATTGGTGTTACCTGGATTAATAAATACTCATACTCATATCCCAATGACTTTGTTGAGGGGATATGGAGATGATATGATTTTACAAAAATGGCTTGAAGAAAGAATTTGGCCAATTGAAAGAAAATTAGACAATAAATCAATTGAAATAGGAACCAAATTAGGTCTTCTGGAGATGATTTCGTCTGGAACAACGTCATTCCTTGATATGTATTTTTTTGAAGATATTATTGGAAAAGTTACAGAAAAAATTGGATTGAGGGGTTTTTTAGGTTTTGCATTAATTGACTCTGGTACACCAGAATATTCGAAAGATGAGTTACTACCTCAGTGTGAAAAGTTTGTTAAAAGATGGAAAAACAAAGATACATTACATCCAGTTATAGCACCACATGCAATATATACATGTAGTCCTGAAACACTGCAAAAATCTCTCGAGATTGCTATTAAAAATAACATCAATCTACACATTCATTGTTCTGAGACCAGAGAAGAAGTATATGATGTTCAGAATCGATATGGATTACGACCGATAGGTCTGCTTAAAAAATATGGTTTGCTTTGCGAGAAAATAATACTTGCTCATTGTGGATGGATTACAAAAAACGAGATTTTCGATATAAAAAAGAGTAGTTCAAAGGTTTCTCATAATCCTATCAGTAATATGAAAATTGCTACGGGCGGATATACACCCATTCCAGAGCTTCTTGAGGCAAATGTTACAGTAGGCTTAGGAACTGATGGAGCAGCAAGCAATAATACTTTAGATATGTTTGAAACTATGAAATTTTGTGCTCTTGTTCATAAACAACACCGATGGGATCCAACTGTCCTACCCGCTCAGACGGTCGTCGATTTTGCTACTATAGGTGGTGCAAAATGTCTTGGAGTCAAAAATGATATTGGTTCAATTGAGGAGGGAAACAAAGCAGATATAATAATGATAGATTTGAAAAAACCTCATCTTACACCTCAGTACGATGTTGTATCTCATTTAGTATATGCTGCCCGTGGTGGTGATGTATCTACTTCAATTGTAAATGGAAAGCCGCTTATGCTGGAGGGAAAATTTATAACTTTAAATTATGAACAAATGCTTGATAACGCTGAAAAATGTGCTCAGGAGTTAATTAGATAAGTGGAATATTGATTCATGGGAATCATGCTGAATCTTATCGGAGTAATCATTGCTTTTATCATTGTTATCATACTTATTCGTAAAAGATTCAACTTTGGATTATCTCTTATATTGGGTTCAGTAATTTTAGGAATATTTTCTTTGCAAGAGATTGATTTAATTGAAATACCAAAAGCCATTGGTAAAGCATTAATTTATGATTTTGACACACAAGTTTTTGATTTTCAAACAATTGAATTGGCTATTTTATTAACAATCATCTATATTTTAGCAAAATGTATGCAGGAAACCAGTGCAATAAAAAAAATGATAAAAAGTTTAAGATCAATATTTTACAAGGGAGGAATACTTGGATTAATACCCGCAGTATACGGTCTTATGCCTGTTCCAGGCGGTGCTCTTTTTTCAGCACCATTAATAGAGAAAGAAGGGAAAAAGTATAAATTGAATCGAAATCAAAAAAATTTTTTGAATGTTTGGTTCAGACATATTTGGTTTCCAATATATCCTGTGTCATCTGCGATGCTCTTAATTATTGCTTCTGATTTTGCAAATATAAATATTTATGAAATTATAATTGCAGATTTTCCAGCATTCATTGCATTCATATTAATAGGATTAATATTTCTGAAATTTTACATCAAAAAAATACCAACAACAAAGAAAATTCCTGAAAAAGAATATAATGGTCTATTGTATCTTTTACCCCCTATTATCCCTATTATAATTTATCTTATATTTGTGTTTATTTTTGAAATTATTGGATTAGATAATATTAAAGATTTTCAAAGAAGTATATTTATTTTCGGTGTACTTCTCAGCATTATCATCCTTTATTTTTTGATAAAAATTGATTTGAGAAAATATTATGACATTATAAGAAATTCGCTTTCTTTCAATCTTGCATTTGCAATTATTGGAATTATGATTTTTAGACAAATGATAGAGACATCAAATGCAAATGAGATAATTGCATCATTAATTGGAGGTTTACCATTTCATGCAATTTTCATTATTATACTTATCCCTTTTATAATGGGATTGATAACGGGATATAATTTTGGTGCTATAGCATTATCATATTTCCTCGTAGAACCTTTTTTTGAATTTGCGAATCTTAATATTGTTGGGATTGTGAGTTTGATTTTCATTAGTTCTCTTGCAGGTTATCTAATATCCCCTATTCATCTATGTAATGTTGTTAGTAGTGATTATTTGAAAACAGATACAACTCGTATGTATAAAATGTACATTCCTGCTATTGTAATGCTACTGATTATTCAAACAAGTTTTATAGTTATATTTTATGGTTCATAGGGATAAAACTTTTTAAAAACTCATCTTTTCTATGGTCTTTATAATGCAAAAAAAACTTATTGAAGAATTGAAAAATCCTTCTACTTATGGTTCAGATGTAGATTCTGTTGATGTTTTACAAACTCATATATCTTTTGTAGCTTTAACAGGAAAATATGCGTATAAAATTAAGAAACCAGTAGACTTTGGTTTTCTTGACTTCTCTACTCTTGAAAAAAGGAAATATTTTTGTGAAGAAGAAGTCAGGTTGAATAGAAGATTATGTCCAGATATTTATCTCGATGTCGTACCATTAACTCGTGAAGATGATAAATTGTTAATAGGTGGTAGTGGGCAGGTTATTGATTATGCGGTGAAAATGAAAGAATTTTCACAAGAACAGATAATGACTAATCTTCTTCAAAGAGAAAAAGTTCATGAAGAAATAATTGGAAATATATGTCACATTCTTGTTGATTTTTATAATTCTAGTGAAAAATCTAAGATAATTGAGAAATTTGGGCAAGTAGAATCTATAAAAAAGAATATAGATGAAAATTTTGAACAAACGGTACAAGTAATAAATATAATAATTCCAAGAAATATTTATAGTTTTATTAAAAAGGTAAATGATGATTTTTTGAAAGAAAAAAAAAGTGTTTTTCAGAAACGAATAAAAGATGGGAGAATAAAGGATTGTCATGGTGACCTTCATTCTGGAAATATTGTTTTGTCAGATAGAATATACATTTTTGATTGTATAGAATTCAATAAACGATTTCGTTATTGTGATGTCGCATCTGATATTGGATTTCTTGCTATGGATCTTGATTATCAAAACCATCCCTTTCTCTCTAGTTATTTAATAAATCTATATGTTGAAAAAAGTGGCGATAAAGACATATTTGAAGTGTTGAATTTTTACAAATCTTATCGGGCTTACGTAAGAGGTAAAGTAATTGGCTTTAGATTAAATGATCCAAATTTAAAAGAAAGGGAAAAAAATGAAATTGTTAGAACATCAAAAAAATACTATAATCTATCCTATTATTATGCCTCGCTAATTTCAATTGATTTATATAAGGATATACCTATTATTTTTATTGTTAGTGGACTAAGTGGAACGGGAAAATCAACATTAGCTTCAAAATTAAGTGTTGACTATAATGCATCCTATTTGAATACTGATATTATTAGAAAGGAAATCGCGGGTATTAATCGATATGAACGACATCTTGATGCAATCAATACAGGTTTATATCAACCAGATAAGATAGATTTCACTTATAAAAAAATGATTGAAAAAACTGATGAATTATTGAAAAATGGTGATAACGTTGTTTTGGATGCGACTTTTCAAAAAAAGAAATATAGAGCTATGGCAAAGGAAATTGCAGATGAAAACAATGCAATATTTATACTCATACAAACAACTTCTCCAGATAATATCGTAAAAAACTGGCTTGATAGAAGGCTTAAGAAAAAAACTGTTTCTGACGGGCGTTGGGAGGTGTATCTTAATCAAAAGAAAACATTTGAACCATATGTATCTCATGAAAAACCACTTATAATCGATATGGCTCAGAAAGATTATAAATCAAGATTAGAAACATTCTGGAAAATTTTAAATAGAGTTCAAGAGGTAATATAATGGAAATACCGGGATATTCAATTGAACTAGAAGAAACTATCGAGAAAATCAAAGAAAAAAACTACAATACAATAGTCCTTCAAATACCTGAGGGATTAAAGATATATGTATCACAAATTGTTGAACATCTTGAAAATAAAACAAATTCAAATGTAATAGTAATCGCGGATCCTTGTTTTGGTGCTTGTGATCTTCCAAACCATGCGTTAAAAAATTTAAATGTTCAGTATGTTATAAGTATTGGACATACACCGATTCATAATATTCAACAAAGTTCAATTCCCACAGTTTTCATAAATGCTCTATCAACTAAAGATATTTCCAAGGTTGTAACAAAAGCAACCAAATATCTTGTAGGTTATAAAATAGGAATTGTAACTACAGCGCAACATTTACATTTATTAAATAAAGTTGAAGAAATATTAAAAAAACATAATTTTGAGCCTATTATTTCAGAAGGTGATAATAGAATATCTGTAAAGGGGCAAATACTTGGATGTAATTTCTCAGCTGGTCTGAATATCTGTCATAAAATTGATTCATATTTATTTATTGGAAGTGGTAACTTTCATCCATTGGGATTATTGCTTAGTACAAAAAAACCTGTTATAATTGCCAATCCTTATGAAAATGAAGTTAAAAAAAAGGAGTTAGAGGATTTAAAAACCACAATTTTAAGACAAAGATATGGAGCGATTGCTAGTTCAAAAAATGCAAAAAAATTTGGAATTTTAGTTGGTATTAAACAAGGTCAACAAAGGATGGATTTAGCTAATAAGGTTAAAGAGATGATTGATTCTTTTAACAAAAAATCCTTAATAATAGCAATGAATAATTTTTCACCTGTTTCATTGCAAGGTTTTAGCGATATAGATTGTTATATTTCTACTGCATGTCCTAGAATTGCAATTGATGATTATTTACAATATAAAATACCAATAATAACACCAATAGAGTTAGAAATTGTTTTCAATAAAAGAAAATGGGAAGACTATATTTTTGATCAGTTTATTGAATAGAAATTTTAGATAGTAATAAAATAAATTATTGAAATTAAGAAATAAACTAAATTCAATAAAAAAATATAAATAAATATAAGTCCACTAATATCTTAAATGATTAAAAGTCGGATGACAAAAATAGCAGGTATTTGTGGAATTTTGATTCCCATTGTTGTTTTTCTTTTTATTGGAATTGCTATGTCATATTCGCCATGGTTCAATTGGACGAAACATGCATTAAGTGATCTAGGTGTTGAGGGTATTTCTGCAATATTCTTTAATTCTGGTGCAATAATTGGGGGTATTCTTGCTTTCGGATTTTCGCTTGGAATGATAAAATTGATGGAAAATAAAATTGGAGCATATACTCTTGCATTAAGTTCATTAGCACTTGTAGGAATAGGCATATTCCCCGAAACAATTTTTACTATACATTTTGTTGTTTCTGCAGCCTTTTTTGTATTACTTGCAATATCACTACTATTAATAGGGTTGTCAACCAGAAAAAATCAATCTGAACGGACTATGGGTATTTTAGCAATCATTTTTGCTCTATTAGCTATCTGTTCCACAGTCTTTTTAATACCCTGGGAGGGTATTGCCATTCCTGAAACACTATCTTGTTTCCCAGCATTTATCTGGTGCATGATATATGGATTTAAAATGACTTTTATCTAGAATCATTTTTTAAAAATTTTTTATTTCGTTTTACAGCTATTAGATAATTACAAAAATGGATAAAGCGCCAGCGATAATAGGTTGATGCAGTAAATAAATGGTTAATGAATGTTTCCCAAGCCATGAAAACATAGTTATTGATTTGTATTTTGAAATATCTGGTATCCTAAATCTTCTTTCATTACTTTTGTATAATAAGTTTCCAAGAACAATTCCGAACAAGCAAGCACCAAACCATGGAAATAGTGGGAAATAATCAATAGTATATTGTGCAACATTTGTTTGATGTAGTCCAACTGCAAGATGAAATACTGTTGGATTTTCAATTACATATTGACCAAAAAGAAAACCTGTCATTATTACTAAAGATGCAAATAAAATATTATAATATTTAAATTTAAGAAATGGAATGCTCAATATTATTGAAAAACCTATACAATGTAAAACGCCAAAAAATATTGGTTTATCTGGTAGAAATATCAATGTAACAGTAGTTATTATCATACCAAGACTAAATATTTTTAATCCTCGAATTAACAGATGTTTGTTATATTTTTTTTCATTGTATGAAGACTTTGTGATTTTCTTATTTTTACTCACAACTAGACATACTCCTAGTAACACAAAAAACATGGTAGGAACAATTTTTTGATACTGATATACCTGGGTATTTATGGAGACCAATCCAAAATAATCTAAATCCCAAATTATATGAAGATAAACCATAAAGATAATCGCAAAACCACGAAGTACATCTAATTCGATAAATCTGCCAGAGTTTACCTGTTTCGTTGGTTTTTTTATTTGTGGCAGGTTCATAGTGAATTTCCCTTTCCTTCCATCGTTTCATTTACATTGTTAATATATAGCGTGGCAATTTTTATCAATCAATATATTTAAAGCTATCGTGTCAAAATGTCAATTTGAAAAAAATCATATTCTTAGTAACGTCAGTTTTATTGAGTAAAAAAACTTTTATTTACTGCTATACTCACTATATTTAAAATGAGTTTATTAAGAACAAAATGTAAACCTATTGATAATCTTCTTGGGGGAGGAATTGAAAGTAGGATTATTACAAAGGCATATGGGGAAGCGGGAACGGGTAAAACAAATTTATGTTTACAAATATCAAGGGAATGTGTTGTAGCTGGCAATAAAGTGGCATATATTGATACAGAAGGAGCTTCTATAGAAAGATTAAATCAGATATGTTATAAAACTTATAATTACAAAAAAATTCTAGGCAGCATTCTTTTTTTTAGGCCAACCTCATTTGAAAATCAAGAAAAAATGATTCGCGATGTAATTAAGATAAAAGATATTAGGCTTATCGTTGTTGATACAATAAACATGTTGTATCGAGTTGCTTTAGACGCTGATATGGATAAAGCAAAACGTTCATTTACAAGACAAGTAACAAATCTCCAAATTGCTGCAAGAGAGAAAGATCTTTATATAGTTGTAACTGAACAAGTTTATACTGATAAAAACGGAAATATAATGCCATTTACAACTAGAGATACTGAACATATGACAAAAACGATAATTAAATTGGTGAAAATAGGTATTAATAAAAGACGAGCCATCATAATAAAACATCGATCTCAACCGGAGGAAACAAAAGCGTTTTTTAAAATTACTGAAAATGGTCTTGAGTAGAATATCAAATATTTGTAATAATTCATATAGCTAAAATTATTTAACATATATCACTATCTAATATTTCGTATATGGAAGAAAACGAAATAAGCTATAAAATTTTAAGACAAGTTCAACAACTAGAAAAAAATTCTCCATTTTTAACAAAAATAGATTCTAATTTTTATAGTAAACTATCCGAGTATTTGAAAAATCTTAATAGTGTCATTAAACAAGAAGAGGATTCTCAAAAAATAAAACTTTTTAATGATGAAATTAAAAATACAGAGAAACTTGCTTTTAGTATCTATGAATTTAGGGAGAAAAAGATAGTTCAAGCTGCACTTTCAAAAGTACGTGGTGGAAAACCAGATTTAAAAAATATTTTAGATATAGAAAAAAAATTATATGAATCACTTGTTGAACAAATTATACTAACAAGAAAAAAAATATTAGAAGAAAAATCACAAGAAAAAAGAGAAAATGAGGTAAAGAATCAGAAAAAAAGTGAGAGAGAAACAAATAACAATCCTGTTGTAAGAGTAATTGAAGATATTCCAGAATTCGTAGGAACAGACATGAAAACATACTCACTAAGAAAAGATGATATTATTTCTATCTCAAAACAAATGAGTGAACCTTTATTAAAAAGAGGTGTAGTTAAACCAATAAAATAGTGCACCCTACATTTTTATATCACCTCCTTATTACCCATTCAGTCGAATTGTGAATTATATGCAAAAACCTCGCAAGGTAAAGAGATACTGTCCATATTGTAAAAAACATACGATACATGATATCGAAAAAATTAAAAAAAGAAAAGCTAGTGAACTAAAACAAGGGCAGAGACGATTTAGACGTGTTATGAAAGGATATAGAGGATTTCCAAGACCGAAACCAGAAGGGAGAGAAAAAACAAGTAGACGTGTAGCTCTAAGATATGCTTGTAATATCTGTCATAAAATGCATCAACCCCCAAGTATAAGATCTAAAAAGTTTGAGGTAGGAGAATAAACAATGCAAAAACCTAAAAGTAATTTCATTAAAGTAAGATGTAATGATTGTGAGAATGAACAAGTAATATTTGATAAATGTAGTACTACAATATTATGTCATATATGTGGCAGTAAACTTGCTATACCATATGGAGGAAAGGCAAGAATAAAAGGTAAGATTTTGGAAACTGTTGAATAGGTATATTTATATGTTAAAAAAAGAATACCCCGAAGAAGGAGATCTAGTTGTTGGAACAGTTGTAAAAGTACAGGGATTTGGGGCATTTATTACTCTTGATGAATATCCTTTAAAAGAAGGATTTATCCACATTTCTGAGATAGCGACTGGTTGGGTAAAACGTATCCGTAATCATGTACGAGAAAAACAAAAGGTTGTCTGCAAGGTCTTGCGTGTAGATACTGCAAAGAATCACATTGATCTCTCACTAAAAAGGGTAAATGATCATCAAAGGAGAGAGAAAATACAGGATTGGAAAAATAGTCAAAAAGCAGAAAAATTGTTTGAAATGTTTGCAGAGAGTATTGGAAAACCAATAACACAGTGTTATAAAGAATTTGGAAATAATTTAATTAAAAAATATGGTTCTCTTTATGGTGCATTTGAAGAATGTGCATATGATTGTAACACGTTAATAAATGATGGATTTGATGGGGATTGGTTAAAAGAATTTGAGGCAATATCAAAAGATAATATATCAATTCCATTTGTAGAAATAAAAGGACTAATAATAATGACCTCTTGGGATTCAGAAGGAATTATACATATTCGAGATGCTTTAAATAAGGCTGAAAAAAGTGAGTTCGAAGATGTCGATATAAAAATAAAATATATAGGAGCTCCTCGATATCTAATAACAGTGAAAGCACCCGACTATAAAATCGCTGAGGGGCAAATGAAAAATGCTGTAGAAAGAGCAACACACTATATTAATAATTACAAAGGTCATTGTGAATTCAAACGTGAATTAGAAGAATAATGGCAGAAATTTTATATTGTAGAAAATGTGAAAGTTATACGCTTGATAAAATCTGTAATAAATGTATGGAAAAAACCATAATAAAAAGACCTGCACGGTTTTCACCACAAGATCACTATGGTAAATATAGAAGAGAACTGAAAAAATTAGAAAAGAATGGATAAAAATGGATACTGTAACTGTTAGATATATAGATAAAAAGCCAAAGCTTAAAGATCCGATTTTTATTGAAGGATTACCAGGTATTGGAAATGTAGGAAAACTAGCTGTCGAACATTTAATAGAGACAACAAAAGCAAAAAAATTTGCTGAATTATACAGTAAAGATTTTCCACCGCAAGTATTTATAAACGTTGATGGGACAGTTAAGCTAGTGAATAATGAATTTTTTTATCGAAAAGCAAAGAAAAAGAATCAAAGAGATCTAATACTATTAACAGGCGATTACCAAGGTCTATCTTCACAAGGTCAATATGAGCTGGTAGAATCAATACTAAATGTTATTGAAGAATTAGGTGTGAAACAGATGTTTACACTTGGTGGATATGGTCTTGGACATGAAATAAAAGAACCAAAGGTCTTATTTGCAACAACCCATAAACATCTTGTTAAAACTATTAAAAAATATGGAGCAGTATTTAAGAAAAACGAACCAGGTGGAGGTATAATTGGTGCTAGTGGTTTACTACTAGGTCTTGGTAAACTAAGAGGATTTGAAGGTGCATGCTTCATGGGAGAAACACCAGGATATCTCGTAGATCCAAAAAGTGCAAAGGCAGTTTTAAAAATTGTAACAAAGATAACAAATACCGATATTGATCTTTCTCGTTTAGAAGAAAAAGCTAAAGAAATAGAACATATTGCTAAACAGTTAAGTGATATGGAGACGATGGTAAAAGAAAAATCTGATGAACTCCAGTATATAGGATAAATACATTTTTATTTTAGTAATAATCAAAGAATAGCAAATTTTATTAAAATGATTATTTAAACAAATAATTAAATAATTTTGGGAAATGTTCTTCTATAAATTCAAAGATTAAATTTAAAAGCGGAAAATTATGAAATACTGGCATACTTATTGGTAAAGGATCTGACCAATCGCTCTCAGTTCTATGTTCATCTCTTGCTTTAATCTTGACATTATATCTACCCCATCGGTCCCATTGGTGTGTTGTACTTACTACATCACCAGATTTGAATGGTCCTAACCAATCACTAAATGTTCCATCTCCAAAATCCCATTTGTAAAATATTTTGTCTCCATCGGGATCATTGGTAAAACTACTAAAAGTATATTCATTTCCAACTTCCCCTGTTTTTTCACCAGTTGGTTTCATTGGCTTTTTTGGTGGATTGTTTTCACTATCGTAAAAAGTTAAGGTTGGATCACCAAACAAATTCAACTGATAGTAACACCATCTTATACAAGAATAATGAAGGTTTGACAATAAATCTTCCTTTGAATCCTGATTTGCTTTACCAATCTCAGGTATATTTTCACCAAATACTGCATCCCAAAACTGTCTATGAAATCGTTGTGAAGCTCCATTGGTGCTACCTTTGACACCCCAACCATATCGAGCATTCATAATAACCGCAAAAGCAGCATTGTAAGTTTTTACAGTGAAATATTCTGCAATACAGTCACTTTTATTAAAATCAAACCCTCCAGCATTGCAACCTTGGGAGTATACAAAACACAGATCATTATTTGAAAGTGATGAAACATCACTGTTAACCATCTTCATATTATATCCATATGATGAATGTCCTAGATGGTTTATTATGCGCGCACCATTGTTAATTCTGCTAATTATTTCTGATTTTGGCCAGTCATAACCAGTCCATGTTTTATCATATAGCTTAGCAATATTGTATTGACTCGAAGGAAAGCCAACTGTTGTATATCCATTAGAGCTACATCCATCTATAAGTTCCTCCATATAGTCACCACCCCAAGTATCGGGATTCGACCATAGATATTCACCAACCAATAACATATCTCCATTAGAGTAACCACCTGTATTTATGTATGTTAGTGTTTTATCAACGAAAAAATTTACTTCGGCAGGATTACCAACACAAGCTCGACCTACATATACTTCAGCAATTAGATCTACATCCCCTTCGTTTTCACCGTCGGATGGTTCACCCCATTTATCATCATTGTCAAAGTTGTATGTTCCATCCAAACAAGCATAGTACAGATCAGAAGGCATTAAGGTTGAATCCCCATGTGGCCATGGTTCAACCCAAAGTTTTTGTACAGGAATAATGTCATCATCTCCACCAATTAAAACGTACGTAATCCCTCGTTTACTATATTCATCTCTAATAAAATCTCTAATATCTTTTGGTTTAACCAAATCTGGTATTATCGATATATCTTTTAGTGTTTTAATTTCTGTTGCAATACCATTAGCATTATGTGCCTCTTTTAGTGGTTTGAAAGAACCTTTTAATTCATCTGTTGTTAATATTAGTAAATCGTATTCTGATGCAAGTGGATGTGCTGTTTTTTTATTGTAAGAATTTACATTTTGAGGATTATCAACTTTTTTTACCACTTCTATTTCATCTTTTTCTGTATTTCTGAGTAATGGATTTCTCTGATCGGTTTCTACAGTCGTTACAGTAACTACAATATCCTCAAAATAATAAAGTCCACCAGATTCTGGATAATATCGAACAGGATGTAATAGTAAAACAAGAATTTCATATCCTCTAAAATTGTGGGTTCCTACCATAGAATATAATGAATCAGGATAGGGATTATTTGAATGTTCAACCAATTCTTGTGATTCAGTATATGCTAAATCAATATTTGAAAATGCAAAAGGTTCTGCAACAAGCTCAATATTGAAACCTGAACCTAAATATACCATTTTCCCAGGAATAACTTCGATATTTTTAATTACTGAACCAGGATTGAGTAGTAAGTAAGCTCCATGCGCAGGTAAATTGAAATCCCCCGGATTGCCCGTCCCTGGTGAATTCTGCATAATTATTCTATCGTAAATTTCATTATTAATTATCACTTGCTCAATTTGAGGCGTTGGAAAAAAATATGTTTTGGTAATGTAGTTATTCTCGTTATTGCTATCTGCAACAGCAAAAATAGAAGATGTGCTCATTAATAAAACAATAGTTACAAATAAAGCTCTAAAATGTAAATCGATTTTTTTTATATTTTTCTTCATATTTTACTCCCTAATTTTAATTAACACGCGTTAGTATAAAAATTTATCTATCAATAAATATTATGTATCTGAATATATAAATATATTGATTCTGAACGATCTAGACATATAAAAAAGTCGAGAAATTGATTACAAAAATCCTATAAATATAATATCAATTCAAACAATGTATGAATTATCCTTTGGACGAGTTTAAAAATGAAATTATTTTGCAATTAAAAGAATTGTTATCAAGATACAAATGCGAAATAAAATTAGAAACACCTCCAGATGGGATGGGAGATATTGGATTTCCTTGTTTTCAATTAGCACCTATTTTTAAAAAATCAGCTATTGATATCGCAATGGAAATATCAGATAAAATCAAAAAAAGTAAGTGGATTACTAAATCGGAAGCAAAAGGAGGATACGTAAATTTCTTTATAAATGATAATTACTTAATTTCATCAACATTAAAGTCAATTTTTAAAATGAAAGAAAAATATGGACAGTTACAAAAAAAGAATAAAAAAGTTATTATCGAACATACATCAGCAAATCCAAATGGACCCCTCCATGTTGGAAGAGCAAGAAATCCGATTATAGGTGATACTCTTGTCCGAATTTTTAAAGCAGCTGGATATACTTTAGAATCACAATTTTATCTTGATGATATGGGAAAACAAGTTGCTATTCTTACCTGGGGATTAAATAATTTAAATTCTAAGAACGTACCAAAATCAGAATATAATAAACCTGATCACCAAAATGTTGGATTCTACCAAGCAGCCAACGAACTTATGGATAAGGATGTGAATGTTGCTAAAGAAATTAGCGAGATTGTTAAAAAATCTGAACAAGGAGATAGCAAAACTATAGATTTAATTCAAAAGTCATATGAAATTGTTTTAGATGGGATAAATGCCAGTTTGGAACGTATTAATATACATATTGATAAATACGTACCAGAATCAACATTTGTTAGAGATGACAGTGTTAATAAGGTTATAAAAGAATTGAAAAAAACAAATTATTGCTACAATGAAGATGGTGCTTTTTATTTAGATTTAAAATCTTTTGGAATTAAAGGAAGAAATACAAAATTCTTTTTCTTAAGAAAAGATGGTACTACGCTTTATGCCACTAGAGATATTGCTTATCATCAGTGGAAGGCTAAGCATGCTGATTTACTTATTAATGTTCTCGGTGAGGATCATAAACTTGAATCAAAACAAGTTGAGATAGCATTAAAATTACTCGGTACAAAGATTTTACCTCAAACATTATTTTATGCGTTTGTTTCCCTGCCCGGTGGTAAAATGTCCACAAGGCAAGCTCGTGTTGTTTATTTAGATGAACTCATAGATGAATGCATTGAGCGAGCATATATTGAGGTCGAGAAGAGAAGAGGCAATGAACTTTCTAAAGATAAGATGAAAAAAATTGCAGAAAGAGTAGGAATTGGTTCTTTAAGATATAATATAATAAAAGTTCAACCAGAGAAAGAAATTATTTTCAAATGGGAAGAAGCATTAAATTTTGAAGGAAACGCAGTACCGTTTATTCAATACGCACATGCTCGTGCCTGTAGTATATTATCAAAAATTCAAGATAAGAAAAGAGAATTTGATTCGAATACTCTAAAACATAATTCAGAAATTTCATTAATAAAACAATTAGCAAAATTATCAATTTTTATTGAAGAAGCGAGCAGTGGTTATAAACCACATACAATTGCTAATTATCTGTATGAAACTGCATCAAAATTCAATCAGTTCTACAGAGATTGTCCAGTCCTTTCAGAAAAAAATACTATACGGGGAAAATCAAGAGTAGCTTTAGTAGATGCAACAAGAATTGTCTTAAATAACGCTCTTGAGTTATTGGGAATTTCTGCACCTGAGGAAATGTAATGGGATACCGATTAATTACATGCAATTCCTTAATTAAAAAAATAACAACTAAAGATGAGCTTTTTAAAGGTATGTACTGTATTGATCCATATCAAAACTGTGAATATGGATGTTTGTATTGTGATTCGTCATTTGATGATATAGTCCACATTAAAACAAATGCTAGTGCAATACTTAAAGAAGAATTAAAACAGATAAAAACAGGATCTATAATAATTGGATCTGTCAATGATCCATATCAGAATGCTGAGAAAAAATATGAAATTACAAGAAATCTATTGAAAATTATAAAAAAGTATAATTTTCCATGCCACATACTTACAAAATCTAATTTAATTTTGAGAGATATTGATCTATTATCAACCATGCAGTGCTTTGTAACAATTAGTATAATATCACTTAACGTAACTATTTCAAAGATTTTTGAAAAGGATGTACAATCACCAAAAAAACGGTTACAAATAATAAAAGCACTTATTCATCACGGTATCAAATCAGGTCTTGCTGTGATGCCAGTTTTACCATTTTTAATTGAATCTGAATTAGAAGAAATTGTAAAAATGACAAAACAAACGAAGGTACAATATTTAATACATAAATATTTAGAATTAAAAGGAGATCAAAAAAAAGTGTTCCTGAATACTATAAAAAAATATTATCCACAACTTTTGTCAAAATATAATGAATTATTTCGAGAAAGCTACAAACCCGATGATAATTATATAGCAAAGTTAGATGACAAAATGTTTCAGCTTTGTTCAAAATATAAAATTTCTCAAAAAATTAATTTTATTAGGCTTTGAAACGGCGGTCTATTTTTTATTTTTTAATTTTTGTTTTAATACTTTATCGATAATAGTTTTTTCATCTGCTTCTATCATAAATTCTTCAACGGGTTCTCCTTTATTTCTGGTTAATGCTTCATCGATTGTTTCTTCTTTTGCTTGAACGAAAATTTTTTCCTTAGGTTCTTCGTGTTCAATATCTGGTGCTGGTGCATTCTCTTCAGTAGTGTTATCAGCTTTTATTGGTTCAACTGCATTTATATCTCGTTCGATGTTTTCTTCAGGTTGTTCTTCTCTTTTATTTTCAGATTGAAAGGAAGTTTTATTATTTTTCATACTATAATTATACCCATAATTTTTCCCGCTTTGTTTAGATACCATTTCGAATGTTTCCACAATAAAATTTATTTCTTCGAATGTTGGAGACCAATTCAGAATATCTTTTTCTGTTGAAAAATTAGGTGCATTTTTATCAAAATATATACCTAACATCAAATTTCCAGAATTACCATCTTTTTCTATCTGAAGTCGTATAAATATATTATCATTTTTTCCCATGGCAGTCCCACCACGCTAGGTATAGACATATTTTATGAGAACTTATACTTTTCCTTTTGTCGTTATCGAAATTTTAATTATTAATTTGTTTAAACAAAAAATTTAAAGAATAAAAAGATTAATTTAAAAACGATTTAACTATATATTGCTAATGCATACATATATTACGAAAAAGGATGAGGAGAAAATGAAAAAGATAATGGTTGTAGACAACGAACCAGATATTGTTGATCTTACAAGAACTGTATTAGAACTTGGTGGATATAGTGTAGTACCAGCTTATAGTGGAGAAGAATGTCTTAGAAAAATTGAGAAAGAAACAGTAGACTTGATCCTTTTAGATATTATGATGCCGGGAATGAGTGGTTGGGACGTTTTCAATCGTATTAAAAAGAAGGGTAGTGACATAAAAGTTGCTTTCATGAGTGTACTTGAAATATCAGATAAAAGAAAACAAGTACTTTTAGATGAGGGATTAGCAGACTATATAATGAAACCATTTGATAAGGAAACATTACTTAAAAAAGTAGACAACATATTAAAAGATTAGATTAATAATAAAATAAGAAATTAATAATGTGATGGGATGCCACTTAAAATTGAATACTTTCAAAACTTCGGTATTCGAAATAAGCTGAATATCATTTTTTACCTTTTTTAAGAGGATAGTAATGAAGGAAGAACCTGAAATCGTAAAAATATTAAGAGGAGAGGAAAAAGAAGGATTGCTTTCTACTTATTCAAAATACAGTTATGAACAGCTTAATATTCAAGAAGAAAAATTGGATGATATTTCTAGTGTTGCAGATGTTAATTCAGAAAATATGATAAAAAAAGCAACGGATATTGGTGATTTATTTGATTTTTCAGAACTCTATAAAATAATATTTGAAAATACCGCTGTAGCTATAACTATCACGGATAAAAATGAAAGAATCATTTCTTGGAATAAATATGCTGAAGAACTACTGGAAATGAGTGAAAAAGATTTGTTTAGAAAATCCGTTAGCTCACTCTATCCTACCGATGAATGGAAAAAAATCAGAGAGAAAAATATAAGACAAAAAGGAATGCGGCATTCTATTGAAACCAAGGTTTTTAAAAAAAATGGTAAGATAATTGATGTTGATCTATCTTTAAGTGTATTAAAAAACCATGAGGGCGAGATAATTGGTTCTATAGGTGTAATTAAGGATATAACCTATCAAACATTGGTTAAAAATGCTTTAGAAGAATCCAAAAAAAAATTTAAACAACTTTATGAAAATGCTCCAGTTCCTTATCACACTTTAGCACCAAGTGGTGAGATTACATCTGTAAATGCAAGATGGTGTCGTTTGTTAGGATATACAAAAAAAGAAGCTATCGGTAAATCAATTTTTGATTTTGTTAAAAATAATGAGAAAGAATTAGCTAAAACATCTTTCGAAGAAAAGATCCAAGAAAAAAAATCCTTTACTGGAGGTCATGAAAGAACTTTTATTACTAAAAGTGGTGAAGAACGAATATTTATCATTCATGATTATTTATCTTTTGATAAAGATAAAAATGTAAACGCAATTCATACAACAATGGAGGATATAACTCAACGACAACAGAAATTAAATGATATAGTAAAGTCAGAAGAAAAATATCGTGTACTTGCAGAAACATCTGCAGATGGTGTTCTATCCACAGATGTACTTGGTCGTTTAACGTATGTAAATCCCTCACTGGAAAAAATTTTAGGTAGAAAAAAAGGAAATGTCATTTCAACACCATTTAGGAATTATTTATCTGAGTCATCTGTATATTTATATCAGCAGGCATTTTTAGATGTTAGAAAAAAAGAAAGGAAAATGGAAAATATTGCACTAGACGTTATTCATAAGGATGGATACGAAATCCCTATTGAGGTAAATATTTCTCCTTTGAAAAAAGAGGTGGGTTTTATAGGAATTGAATGTACGGTTAGGGATATATCAGATCGGAAGAGAATAGAGCGAGAGTTAAAAAGATCCGAAAAGTTAAGAACAGAATTTATGAATATTGTAGCACATGAACTTAAATCCCCGGTAACACCAATTAAAGGGTATTTAGAATTAATTGAATCAGATAAAGATGTAAATGAAAAAGTAAAGAATTGGGCAAAAATTGGGCTTAGAAATGCTGAACGATTAATGCGTTTGGTTAATGATATTTTAGATGTGTCAAGGCTTGATACAGATACAATGAGATTTAATATGGAAAAGTGTGATTTAACAGAAATATTCAAAGATGCGGTAGAGGATATAAAACCGGATATAGAAAATAAAAATCTGAAATTTATTGAGGAAATACCAGAAAATATCCCTAAAATCGTCTGTGATAAATATCGTTTATCACAGGTTTTAAAAAATTTATTAGGAAATGCTATTAAATTTACTGATTATGGGTCTATAACATTGAGAGCTGAAGAAGAAGAAAAACACCTATTAATCTATATTGAGGATACAGGCATTGGTATCTCAAGTCATGAAACAAAGAAAATTTTTACAAAATTTTATCAAGCTTATACTGGAGAAGATCGTAAAAATGAAGGAACAGGACTTGGATTGTTTATATGTAAAGAGATAATAAAGAAACATAACGGTGAAATATGGGCAGAAAGCAATGTTGGAAAAGGAAGTAAATTTATTATTAAACTACCACTCTAGTACCAAATTTAATTTTATAATTAATTATAATTCATCTTTCCCAAGGCATTTTTTTATCTAAGTAATCTGTCCAAAAAATTCGAAGATTTTCTTTTAAAAGATCATTTAGTTCTAAAATTGCAAAATTTTTTTGAGCGATTTTATCAATATGTTTACCGAGACTTAGATTAATAAGTTGTTTTTCTAATAGATTTTTAATATCTGTGAACTCTCTTTTTATCTCTATATACAAACGATTATCTTTTACGAAGGGTTTTCTAATTGTCCTCGGATCATTTATCCATTTTTGACGAAACTCATCTGCATTTTTTTTCAATTTTACTGGAGGGCCTTTGTGAATCATTGTTTTCGAAATCGTTTTTTTCTCGGGAAATAGTATCATGAAAATTACCTTAGAATTTATATGAAATCTAGAATCTAGTATTGTAAAATCATATCGTTCACAAAGTTCTTTTATCGATCGGACTGCTTTACGCACCTGAGGATAGAGGTTTTCAGGTATAATATGAGGTTTTTCAATCTTTAGTCCGATAACCTTTCTTTTTTCAATTTCTTTTTTAATTTTTTCAAGTGACCATGGTTTTATTTTATTAGGAAAGAAAAAAGTAAAACTTGGTTTTTTTATGTAGTCTTTGCATGCTTTTAAAAAAAGATCGAAGTTATTTTTTGATAATGCTGATGCGACATTTCTTTTGCTATCAACTGGATCAATAAATATTAGTGGTGTATCAAAATGTGGAGATTTCTTTTTAATTAGTGATAGTTTTTCTCCATATTTCCAATTTTGAGCGTTGAGTATTAAGGATTGAAATGCAGAATATTTTATTATTAAAATTTCGCAAAGATATCCCGAAAAGCCTTCAATTTCTGCTTCAGCTCCATAACATCCAATACCTTTCAAAAATTGTTTGAATAATCTTACTTCTGTTTTGTGTGAAGCTGAAAGATGTTCTTTTCCATATTTTGTATGAAGAGGAGTCCTATCCACGGCTGAAAGTTTTTGAGATGCTGATTCTATCTTATAACAAGGTACAATTTCAGTTTTAACACCTTTAAATGTTCCTCTTATGTACGGATGTTCTGCAAAGCATTCTTCCTGATTTTTTAGAATCGATCTCCCTATTGAAAGGCCAGTTTCTTCCAATTTTTTTCGATTAACAGTAGTTGGAAATAAAAGAAATAAATCTATATCTATATTGTCCTTAAGATATGTTCCTTTAGCTGTTGATCCTACAAGTTCAATTGAAATTTGCAAATTGCTCTTTACCGTTTCTTTTTTAACCTCTTCTATGAGATCTTTTACAATCTGTTTTAATTTTATTTCATCTTCGTTTGATGGGATAATTTTTTTTAATACCTGTTTTTCAATTATTTGGGAATTTTCTTTCATTTATTTCTCCTTTAATAATCGCTTTTGTAGATAAAATACTGATAAAGCTAGTATTATTCCACATATCACATCTGTTATCCAATGAATGGCTAAATATATAACCGATAAAATTACGGAGAGAGAACAAAAATATGAAAAGTAAGTTAGTTTTTTATTTTTTGTAAGGGTTACAGATTTTGTAATAAGAAGAGTTACTGCAACATGGAGCGATGGAAAACAATTATTACATGTGGTTGTTGAATAGAAAAAGTGTTCAACACCAGGAATTACTATTTCCAGTGCCGATTCTATTCCATAGAATGTATATACATTTGTTATTGGGAATAAAAGATAGAAGGGTAATGCTAAAGAATAAATTAATAATAATCCATAAGCTACTGATTTCATTGCTTTTTTATCATTTGTTAGTAAAAAATACAGAGGTGAGAACCACAAGGTAAATGGATATACTCCAATATACATTAAAACAAAAAAATATACAAGAAATGGTGTCCAATTCTGAGAGAACCAATATACTAATCCATTCTCTATAAACAGTATATTACTTGTAAAATCATTACCAATCAGATTTGTAAAATATAAATCTAAAAAATTTACTTCAATAAGATGAAAAATTACAATTCCTATGATAATTATAAGGTACTTAAATTGAGATGTAAAGATATTAAAGTATTCTAAAATAGTTGTTTTAAATATCTTTTTAGGAATAAAGAAAAATAAACTAACAATAAATAGTATGAGATTCAGTGATAATAAAACTAAAAACCAGATTTCTATTATTTTCACCACCAATTATAATTTTACTTCTTTCAATGTTGTATAAATAGGACCTTTTGGAGTTAGATCACTTTTTTTAAGTTTTATTGAACTTACTTCTTGGGTGGCAAATTCAAAATTAGAATAATTATCCACAATTTTTAACAAAAGTGGCTTATTTTTTGCTGTTTTTACACGACCTATTGTAAGATGTGCTGAAAACTCTCTTTTTTCCTTTTTGAACCCTATATGAGATAGGTTTTCATCAATATTTGCAGCGATTGTTGATAATATTTCCGTATCTTTTATTCCAATCCAAACAACTCTTATATAATTTTTATTTGGGAAAACACCAGTTCCTTTGAATTTAATTTTAAATGGCTCAATATTCTTAACAGAATCTTTAATAATTTGTTCGATTTTTTCAATAGTATTTTTTTGTACATCACCAAGAAATTTGAGTGTAATATGGATATTTTGTGGTTCAGCAAGTTTTACATCAGCATTTGATTTAGTAATGTCATTTAGTAATTTCAGAATATTTGGTGTTGTGTTAATATCAATAGCGATAAATCCTCTAAATTTTACCATATTATCTATCCACACATTTTTACTCAACAAATGCTATTAGGCTTTAAAATTATATTTACTTAAAAAAACATTATCTAATTTAGAAATAATTTAGAAAGTCACATTTAAATAAAAAAAAGGAAGGGTAAATTGAATTGTTCTGGTGCTATGGATTTAATGGTATAGGTAACCATCCAGTGATAACTGTAAATCCTGAAGCAACAAGATCTGAATACACACCAGTCCCAGTTTTGGTCCCAAACCAATATCCAAGGAAACCAAACATAAAACCAGCATATTCACCAGGATCATTTGACCTTGTGAGTAGTCCCTTTGTTTCTATCCCATCATTTGTATAACCTTTATGGAAACTAATTATATCAAATCCAACTAAATTCATAAAGGTATTTAAACCAAAAACATAGGTTGTTCCATTAATCAACTCAAAATTAATAGCACATATTGCATTAAATATTGAGTTATTAATTATGGGAGTTATTTCAATTTTATTTAATAATTTTAAAAAATTCATCTTATTTGATTTTTCTTCAATTCTTCCCATCAGATTCTCGTAGGTAACACCATATGAAATTAAATTGTGTTCTTTTAAAATCGATAATTGTGCATTCCATGATTCTTCAGCGTTTTTATCTGATTCTCTAATTTCTTTTAATTTTTCACGTAAGGTTATCAATTCGGTTTCAGGAATCTCTACGATTTTTTTTACTGGAATAATGCTAGTACAATCAAAAAAATCAATGGTTACAAGCTTCTCCATTTCCAATGATTTATCAAATATTTTTGTGTTTCCAGTGGTATCAGCCTTTAGAATGCCGCCCATTGCTGGTGTAATTGTTAATCCAACAAAAAGAAGCATTACAATACAAAATATTCCCCCTTTTTTGTTCATAGAAATCATATATAAATAAAGAATATTCATATTTAAATATTTCGAGATAATTAAAATAAATCTTTTAAAAATTGTTATTTATTTTGAAATGATATCCATTATCATTACTATTTTATAAGAAGCATATAGCTAATATATAGCAGTCGATTTAACTCTATATATTTTAATTTTTTTAGGTTGTTACATATACAGTTCTTGTTCTACATAGTGCAAAGACGGGTGGTGGATCACTATGATTGAATAGAATTGATTTTCCTCCCCAATAAAAAAAACCTCGAGCTTTATGTAACTCAATTCTAATGTCTTTATAATTAAAATATGTTCCAAAACCATCTTTTAAACTTAGTATCAAAACATTAATTGATTCGTTTTCATCGCTTGCCAACATGAAAAAATTCCTTTTAACAACTGGTACATATAATCCAAATTTACACCATATACCTCCACAGGTTGTGGTATTACATTTACCAAAAATTAAAACAATAGAATTTTGAAAATAGTCTACATCAGCATTTATCGTAGGAATAGATACCAATACCAAAATGCTTATAACACCAATGACTAGACTTTTTTTCACCCTAGTATGCATTCTTCATACCTCCCTATATAATTCCTATATACTACATTGTATATAAAATTTTGTAAAAAATTCTATTAATATTTATATGTATTAACTTTTTAGAAAGGTATTTTATACGAAAGTATTATAAAGGTGATTTAACAATTGTTAAAACAATAAGCTGATGATTATGAAAAGGAAAGTAATATGTATAAATTTTTTTCTAATACTAATAATCCCGGTCTTATCGTTTACGGCAACAGCAAATCAGCCTCCTGAAGCACCCATAATTATGGGTCCAACATCTGGAACTGTTGGTAAAGTATACGAATATACATTTTCTGCTGTAGATCCTGATGGTCATGAAGTTTGGTTCTGGATTAAATGGGAGGCAGCTTGTTCTGGTTGTGAATGGGTTGGTCCTTTTAACTCGGGTGAAAAAGTAAAAATGAATTATTCCTGGTCTTCAAGTGGAACCTATATCATCGAGGCCACAGCAAAAGATATCTATGATGAAGAGGGACCAGTTGGAACCCTAGAAGTAATCATGACTAAGAGCAAAGTTAGCGATTTATTTTTATTTAATCAGTTCTTCGATCGTTTCCCAAACGTATTTCCAATATTGAGATTTATTGTAAAACTTTTAAGTTAATTTCATTCAACTTACTATATTCTTACAAATCAAATTAAACCATTATTTTTTTATTTAAATTAAATATAATTAATAGTAACTACTGTTCTAAAACTATACCATAAGTCTCTTGGGGATTTTTCACATGAATTTCATAAATTTTTTCTTCGGATATCAATCCCTCATTCAGTAGATTATTCATCAATTTAGGAATAGTCTTAGGTCCTAGTACTGCACCAGGTCTTTTTGGATCGTCTATATAATCTGTCTCCATTAAAAAACGTGATCCTTTTTTTAATGCCTTAACAATATTTTTTTTACTTGCCAAAACCGAAGGCATAAGACCGAAATTTTCTTCTTTTTTAATTAATGCAGGAGCAAAATGTTTAACAATTTTATCAGCAGATAGACCGGCCTTTTTACCCATTTCAACAAGTTCTTTACATTGTTGAGGTGATGTGCTTTCAGTATGCACTACCACGGGCACGTTTAATTCTGCAGCTTTTTCCATTCCATATTGAAGTATCTTGTTTGAATCATGAATAATATTCTGATCGACAGGGAAATGCGGTCTTCCAATCTCACCAATTCCAATACATTTTTTTTCTTCGCAAAGCTTGGCTGCTTCATCCATACCGTTCATCATAATTTCAATAGCTTTTACTCGTCCAAAGCTTTCTTTTAATTTTAAATAATCAACAGGATAAGGACCACATGTTACAAAAACTCCAATATCAATTTCAGTGCGAATTTCATCTGCCATCTTTAATGTTTTCGAATAACACGGTTTATAACTTTTCTCTTTTAAAAGAAGCTCTGTAAATGGATACTGGCACAACACAAAATGTGTACCACCTACTTTTTTAAATTCCTTTATTGTATGAATAAAACGACCATCTCTTCTTAAATGAAGATGATTATCAAATATTACTACCAATTTTCGTACCTCTAAAAATTATATCCATAATAAAACATTAGATATTAGAAATCATCTTGTTTCAATTGTTTACCACTAACCATTTCCATGACACTGCGGGCAAACATCCATCCAAAATATCCCATGAAAAATGTAAAGAAACCGGTTACACTATAAACAATAATGTTTGTTAATGATTCATTTCCTCCTTGAACAAGTAATATAACAATACTGACAGCAATATAAATGAAGATAAGAAAGAAAATCCATCTCAATGCGTGCATAGTAACGCGAATTGTCGTAAAAGGTATTTCTTCAAAGTCGATCTTTTTGTTTTTATTATTTCTTATTCGTTTACGTTTTTGAATATTTTTCGATAAAACAGTCTTACGTAGCTTTCTTTTAGGCACTTTTTTCCTCCAATAAAATAGGTTTGAGTGATCCCAAAAACATAATGAATGATTTCTATAAAAACTTAATTTGCAGATAATTATGCACATATTTGGCAGATCCTTATGTAGGTAAGTAAAAATAAATCTTAGGCGTCGGCTATTATACTAATAACATCTCCATCTTTTAGTTCATGCTCTGACCCTATGACACGATGGGTTCGAGCATCTATAGCTCTAATAAAATGTTCTCCCAAATCTGTATGGACTTTATACGCAAGATCTTTCGCTGTGGAACCTTTAGGTATTAAATGTGCATCTGGAAGTATCCTACCGTCTTTATCAGTAAGATGATTATCGTCTTCAACAGGATAAACTACTATTAGATTAAGCATTTTTACTGCTTCTTCTATGCATTTTTGAATGCCAGTCGATCCGAATTTTTGTAAAACGTGAGTTGTAATAAATTCTAAAGCTTTCATTTGTTGTTCTGATATTTCTTCTTTTTTTATTATATTAAAACTATTACTCCCAGGAGTATAGTCAATTAATCTTTTTTCCTTTGCGTTTGTTAAAGCAAGTTCGCTTTCAGCACTTGTAGGTATTACAATATAATCTTTCATCTCATCTTTTTTAGCTATCAGATTATCTGGTGCTTTATCGCATTTATTAAACGCAATAAGCATGGGTTTACTAATCTTTCTTACATAATCCGAAAGTTTCAATATGTCATCATCAGTCCACAAGGAAGGTTTAGAACGATCAATATCTACCTTTTTAATTGCACTACTAATGTGTTCTTCTTTTATACCTAAACCAGTTAATTTTTCTGCAAGCATTTTTTCAATTTTCTTATCTTCCAATTCGCATTGTTTTGCAATCTTTTCCCAACTCTTTTTTACTATTCCAAAAAGCCAAAAATTAATCTCTCTTTCTAAAAAATCGATATCATGTAAAGGATCATATATTCCAATTTCACAAGAATTGCCTTCTTCATCAGTACTACCAGATGCATCCACAATATGAATAAATGCATGTGCTTGTCGTAGATCATCAAGAAATTTGTTACCTAAACCTTTCCCTTTATGCGCATCTGGAACAAGTCCTGCTACATCTATTGCTTCAATTGGTACAAAACGTATACCATCAATGCACTTTGATTTATTAGGCGTGCATTTAACATTGAAATCTTTACAGGGACAAGGTTTTCGTATATGCATTACACCACGATTTGCATCTATCGTAGTAAATGGATAATTTGCAATTTCTGCATGTGCATCTGTTGCCGCATTAAAAAATGTGGATTTCCCCACGTTAGGTTTACCAACAATACCTAGTTGCATTTTTACTACTCCAACATTTCTTTAACTTCATCAATAATATCCACATCACTCTCAAATCGTTTAACTTTATCTGTTGCTTTTTCTTCAGATGAATCAATGAAAGAGACACCTTTTTTCCCTAAAAGGGTACCTTGAACAGATGCAGTTTTTGACAGATAAATCTTATCTCCTGATACATTGCCAACAATATGAGTTTGTCCCCCTATTGTGACATCGCCATTTGCAGTAATATTGCCATGTATTTTTACCTTCTTTCCACAAAAAACATTACCTTTCGAAACTAAAGTTCCATAAACAATGGATTTGTCATCAACATAAATATCTCCTTTTATATCATAATTTCCAAGAATTTTACACTCCTTACCAATACCTAGGTTGTAATCAACTTGGGATTTTGAAAGACCAATAATTGAGTTATTTGGAATAAAAAAAAATGATTCTGAAATAGGTATTGTTTTTCCTTCATTCTGTTCAAGTTCTTCTAATATTCTTTCAATTTCCTCACTATGACCCATTTTTAAAAGTTGTAAAAGATATATAAAAATATATATAACTACCGGTATTGGACTACGGATATTTATCCAGCCCTTTGCTTCAAAACCATTTTCTATTTCTACACTATCTCCAACATCAAGATCTCCCTTTAGAGATAGTTTTCCTTTCACTTTTACCTTCTCTCCAAGATATACATTGCCTCCACTCTGAATATTACCACTTATTTCTGAAAATATATCTACCCTAACATCATTTGTCGCTTGAAGATTCCCACCAGTAATTACATGCTCTCCTACAAATATTCTCCCATCGGTATCAATGCTAAATTGAAGTAAGCATCTATCACCAATTACTACATCTCCTTTTGTAGAAATTACTCGTTCCTCGAAATTTGTTTTATCTGGAATTACTAATGTTTTCCTGTCAAATGTCATACCTAAATGTTATCACATATTGTATTATAAAGTAAGCGGAAAACTCCTTAAGAAAAATTGAAATACGATTGCAATATATCTACATAAATCAAAATCTGATTATAAAATATTTATATGATAATTGTATATTATAGCTTAATAATCGAATTATAAAAATGGTGGCAAAGTTGACTGATAAGAAAGAGAATCCTGAAAAAGTAAAAAAACAAAAGTTGCCTCCAATAAGAGAATGGATAAAAAAAATCCAATTTAAAAATACAAAGGAGATCGAAGTTCCTGAGAGTTTATTAGATCAAGTTATTGGACAAGATAAAACAGTTGATATTGTTAAAAAAGCTGCAGAACAAAAACGACATATAATGCTTATCGGAGATCCAGGAACTGGTAAATCAATGGTAGCAAGAGCAATGACAGAATTTCTACCAAAAGGAGAATTAGAAGATATTATTGCATACCCCAATACCGATGATACAAATACCCCACATATTCGTGTTGTTCCAGGTGGTAAGGCAAACGAAATTGTTAAATCTCAGAGAACTGAAGCAAAAAAGAAGTTGGAACAACAAAATAGCCTTATTCTCACCGTAGTTCTCATGATTGTTTCCCTGTCCGTATTTGGTGCAATTGTATATGGACATCCAGAATATGCAATTTTTGGAATAATTGCAGCTGTTATGATATATCTTATTGTAGCGAGAGGTGGTTTAAATCAAAGACGGGGATTACAACAGATTCCAAAGATATTGGTTTCTCATGAGAGGGATGAGGGACCTCCATTTGTGGATGCAACAGCAGCTCATTCTGGTGCATTACTTGGTGACGTCAGACACGATCCTTTTCAATCGGCTGGATTGGAAACACCTCCCCATCAGTTAGTTGAAGCGGGTGCAATACATAGAGCTCACAAGGGGGTTCTTTATATTGATGAAATCAACACACTAAATCTCCCATCACAACAACATCTTTTAACTGCGATTCAGGAAAAAAAATTTCAGATTACTGGTCAATCAGAACGAAGTTTTGGAGCGATGGTAAAAACAGAACCAGCATCATGTGATTTTATTTTAGTTTCTGCAGGAAATTTAGATGCGTTAAAGGGAATGCATCCAGCACTCCGTTCTAGAATACGAGGATATGGATATGAAATCTATATGAATAGTACAATGGATGATACAAACGAAAACAGAAATAAGCTTATTCGTTTTGTTGCACAGGAAGTAAAAAAGGATGGAAAAATCCCTCATTTTAATAGAGAAGCAGTGGGAGAAATAATTCATGAAGCACAAAGAAGAGCAGGAAGAAAGGGTAAACTTTCCTTAAGATTAAGAGAATTAGGGGGACTTGTAAGAGTTGCTGGTGATATCGCATTTGATAAAGGAGATAAAATAGTAACTCAGGAACATGTTATTCAAGCAAAAAAAACAGCACGATCACTTGAACAACAGGTTGCAGATAGAGCTCTAGAATCACAGATGAGCTACCGTTCATTTAAGACAACAGGACGGGAAATCGGTGTAGTAAATGGACTTGCTGTGCATACTGCTGATCCATCAATGAGCGAGTTTTCTGGATTAGTATTACCTATTGTAGCAGAGGTAACTCCAGCCGGATCACAAGCTGAAGGTAAGGTTATTGCAACAGGAAAACTCGGAGAAATAGCAAAAGAATCAGTTCAAAATATCTCTGCGATAATTAAAAAATATATAGGAAAGGATATTTCAAAACATGATATACATATTCAATTTATTGGAACCTATGAAGGTGTTGAAGGAGATTCTGCAAGTTTATCTCTTATAACTTCAGTCATTTCTGTTATGGAGAGTGTAGCTGTTAGACAGGATGTAGCTATGACAGGTTCTATTAGTATTAGAGGAACAGTTCTTCCCGTTGGTGGTGTAACTGCAAAAATTGAAGCTGCTGCCGAAGCAGGAATAAAAAAGGTATTAATTCCTAAGGCAAATCTTAATGATGTGTTAATTGAAGATAAATATAAAGGGAAAATTGAAATATACCCTGTAGAAACATTATCGGATGTTTTAGAGAATGCTCTCATAGGTGAAGGCAAGGAAGAATTAGTTAAAAAATTAAAAGCAATGAGACCTCCAAAGATATTGGGTAAAGTTGAGTTAGAATCCGAGAAAAAAACAGGACCTTATATACATCGTGAAGAAAAAAAGAAATGAAAAGATATTTTTTCTAAAAAGAAAGGAAAAGTAATATTGAACTAACCTATTCTTTATTTACATATGAATGCATTATTTATTGGACGTTTTCAACCGTTTCACAACGGACATTTGATGGTTTTACAGAGTATAAAAAATAAGTATAAGGAGATAATTATTGGCATTGGATCCTCGCAATATAGTAATACCATTGAAAATCCTTTTTCTGGTGATGAACGTAAAAAGATGGTAAAAAAATCACTTGACAATATTAAAATAAAAAATTATAGAATCATCTCAATACCTGATATTCATAATCCACCTAAATGGGTTTCTCATGTTTTATCAATTATAAGAGATTTTGATGTTGTAATTTCAAATAATTCTTTAACAAAAAAATTATTTTCAGAAAAGGGATATTTAGTTAAAGAAACAGATCTTTTTAAAAAAGAAATATACTCCGGAAAAGAGATTCGTAGAAGGATGATCCATAATGAACCATGGGAAGATTTAGTTCCTGAAGAAGTTGTTGAAATTATTAATGACATTCATGGTGTGCAACGGTTAATAGATTTATCACTTTAATAGTTGGTATTTAATTTTTTATAAAGGAAGATTGAAAAATTAATCGTTGAAAATCAATTTTGGTAATGATTGTAAAATAAGTCTTTTATACCCAGGTGTACAACTTATTAATTGTATGAGGCATCTGATAACCAAGAATTATGTCGTTTTCTTTATATGGTTTAATTTTTGTATATTGATTCAGAGTAAAAATAATCTAAATAATTAGTGAGGTACGATGAATAGCAAGTTTAGAGGTATTATTGAACTCCTGAGACCATTCACATTACTTACCCCCATCATTGTTTCTAGTAGTGTAATGATTGCAAGTTTTATTTATTCGGGAAAAACTGATATTTCATATCTAACAATACTTCTAACAATTATTCCTGCAAGTATGTGCTTTGCTCTATTAAACGGTGCATCAAATGGATTGAATCAAGCAACAGATTTTAAAGAAGATAAAATATCAAAACCCTATAGACCCATACCAAAAGGAATAATTACAAAAAATGAAGCAAAAAACTTATCCTATGGATTATTTATATTTGCTGTACTATTGTCAATTACAATAAATAGCACCTTTAGTTTGTTTATTCTACTTATTGCATTCTTCTCGATAACATATTCTTTACCTCCGAGAATAAAAAAATTTCTATTTTTAAACCAAGTGTGGGTTGCGATCCCAAGAGGATTTCTCGGAATTTTAGGATCATGGAGTGTATTTGGAGATCCTTTTCATAACTTACCTCTATCTATCGGATGTATTGCTGCAATATTTTTATTTGGAGGTACCTCAACAAAGGACATTCTGGATGCAAAAGCGGATAATAAAGCGGGAACGAAAACTTTAGTGAACGTTCTTGGAATAAAAAAAACTGCAATGGTTTCTTTTTTGTTTATGAGTAGTGCTTTTTTATTAATTATACCATTAATTTTATTAAATATAATAGAACTGTATCTCTTCCCACTTACCTTTCTTGTAATTCTCAGTTTTTTCATTTTTAGACTAATGATTCATAATCGGAAAAATGCAAAACACGAAAACACATCATCATGGACACTAATGTATGCAACATATATGATGTTTTTACTGCTTTTTTTACCGTTAATGTATATTGGGAGTATTAATTAATAATTATAGATTTTAGGATTTTTCCAATTTAAGGACTATATAACTATTTTTTCTTCATAAAATGATTTTTAAATTCTATGATTAAAGAAAGTATAGTCAATATCACTGCAGCTATTACCAAATAAAAGCCACTTGAAAAACCCCAACTAGATTGCATGAGTATTGTTTCATCTAAAGATATACTAATTATGCCATCTCCCTGTACTGAACCAATACTAGCTTCTGTTAATTTAGATGTTCCAAAAAAGAACAGAGAAATAATTGCAATTATTAGTATTAAGGACAGGGAATTTAATGAAAATGAATATTTTCTTTTTCCAAATTTTGAGGAAATAAAACTAACGGTTATCAATAGACTGATTATGTATACAATAATAACTATATTTCCTAAAAAATCTATGAATAATTCAGGCATTTCAGCGATATCGAAAGTTGTTATCTCTTTATACGTTGTAGACTCTATCATGACTTGTGGATTAATAAATATTTGAGCGGTTCTCTCTGCAAGTGGAAAAGTACTTGATCCAGATAATCCCCACCATGGTTGAATCATTGCAATGATTAAGAAAGCTATTGTTAAAAATTTTAATAAAGAATATAATGATAATATTTTCATAAAAATTAAAACGCCAATTATCACTATAAAACCAATGGTAGACCCTAATATTATTGTTGGATATATTGAACTGAGTGTTGTAACAAGTTTAATATTTCTATTATTTGTTAATTCCACCTCTTTAATACCAACTAAATCATCATTGTTATATGCTTTAATAGTGTAAATGGCAGGTGGCAGATAGAATGTTTTTTTACTTGATTCAAGTGTTTTAATACCGTTTCTAAGGATTTTAAAGTCAATATCTTCATCTATAAGAGGATTGGCCCGTGAATCAAAAAGATCTACCACAAGATCAAATTCAGCTGAAAATTGAACGCTAAAATGGGTTCCATCTTTTGGAAAATCAATGATTTTTTCATCTACAAAATTTGCATAAATTATTTGTAGTTTATATTTCTTTGAAGGGATATCCTTAAAAATGAAACTACCTGCTTCTATTTCCTCAGGTATTAATTGTATATTATCGTCATTCTGCAAACTTGACAAAAATGGAGTTAATTCAACTCCTGGTGGAAGATCATTACTATCCCTAATTTCAACTGTTAAATCATTTAGTACAACATCAATACCAAAGTTAATTTTTATTAACGAATTTCTAATATAACCATCATAAACCAAAATGCCTTTATAAAATGCTTTTAATATATAAGGATCTCTAGAGGTATAAGGTGCTTTTAATAAAGTTACTCCATCATTATTTGTTATATTTTCATCAAAAATTAATCCATCTTTTTTTAATAATATAGTGTTTACACCTTCTATACCCTGATCATTTTGATCAGAAAATATTAATTTTATTTTTCTTTCCCAAGAACAGAAAATATGAATTTTTTCATTTCCATCTACTGTAACTGCCTTTGCTCCATTAAAAAACTTTGTTGAATTGTCTAATTTCCAAAATACCTTGATTAGATAATCACCTCCATTAACCTCTGGAAATATTTTCTGTGCTCTATATCTAGTTAAAAATGATTTTTCTGCAATTCCGGATAATATAAGATTATTTTCTTGATATACTTCAATCCACATAACTGGAAAACGGCGGTTTGTCCTATTTAAAAGCCATGGATACGTGAATCGAGTGCCACCAAAATGGGTTACCACCGTTAAACTATACTTTTTTTCCTCCTTTTCAAAAGCAGTACCTTTTGATAAATAACGATGTTTAATTAATTCTTGATACATTTTTGCTTCATTTTGAATTGCTACATATCCTCCATGTTCAGATGTAAATAATTCGGCATCATATTCGACTACTAATCCTTCCGGAATCTTTAAATCATGACCATATCCTTTTTCATATGAATTTCTACCAAAATTTATAGAAGCATAATCAACTTCTGCTGTTAGAAAATCAAAATATTCTTTTTCTGCAACCTTTATTTGAATTCCATCTCTCTCATCTCTACCTGATTTGACAATACCTTCATTTGAAGAAAAAATTATTGAAACTGCTTTGCCCTCCTTACCATTTCCATAAGCAATCCACCCTTCCGATCCTAAATCTGCATCATCTTTATATGATATAATCCATTCGCGATTTTTAGATTCAGGATTAAGATTCAATTGATATTCTTTAATAAGATTATTTTCATCATAAAAATGTAAAAATGGGTATATTTCTCCTACATTCAATTTCTTAATAGCAGGATTTCTTGATTTAAATGAAGCCATCATACCGAATCGTCCATCAATATTTTCCTTCCCGATCACAATAGCATCTTCAACCATCTCGTGTTTTACTCGAACACATAACCTTTTATCTTCTGTAGGAGAATAATAGTATTTATATAAAGCTGTGGTAACAATATCCTTTTTACGAGATTCGCTTTTTATGCCAAATTCAACCATTAAATTTCCATCAATAATAATTTCTTTGGATACAAATAATTGATCTGAAGAGCTTTCATCTTGTTCTTTATTTCCATAATAATAAGAAAAAGCTAAAGAAGCTATTTGATCAGAATCGAGAATATCAATCTCTTCTCTTTCTTTCCTCTGTTTTACAACGATTTGAGAGAATGAACGATCTAAAAGTTTCCCTTCTTGTCCAATACCATATACATAATATCCATCTTCTAAAATTCCATAATATTTTGCTTCTGCCGAGATACCGGCAATTATTGGTCGTGAATAATGAGAATCTTCTATGCTTACATGATCTGAATATTTTGTTGATGGTTTGTTAGTATCATCATAGTGCAAATAGTATGTTTCATTTCCATCTGCAATTTCAGGTATAAGAAAAACCAAACTGCATTCTTCTATATAATTAGTGGAAGCATAAGTAAGATCATAAATTTGTGATTCAAGTTCAAACCATTTTCCTTTCCAGCAACACACTCGAATCGAAGTTTCATTAACATTTTTAGTCCAACATGGATTTTCAAAGGTTATTCTAATATCAATTGGTTGGAATTTTGCATAAGAAACATTAGTGTTAATGGGTAATTGAATTTTTTGTCTATATGACCAATCTGGATCCCAAATAGGTATTGTATCATTTTGTGCAGAAACAGATATAGATAGAGCTGAAGATAACAAAAGAATTATTATGATATACAATAATAATACACTTGAAAGTCGCATTTTTTTTCCTTTTTTATATTTTTATTTGTTTTGTAGATATAATATTATGTTTAATAATATAAATGATTTTGGTAATAATATTATAAAACATTCCCTCAAAGACAATAAATCTATTTACCATAAAGACTTTAACAATTCTCGAAAGAGAAATATGTTAATAGACAATCAAGAAATAATCAATAATTACATCGAAGAAAAAACAATTAACGATATATCACAACATACAATAATTCAAGATAAAATGGTTTTGCATACTTTTTGTGGATATGTACAAAAACCATTTAAAGAGATTACAAAACAGGATATAATCAAATTCTTCAATGCTATGAAACACGGTGAAATCCAAGGGAAACGTGGTGTATATAACAGTTCTACAATTGAAATATTTAAAATAAAATTAAAATCATTTTTCAAATGGTTCACTTCTGAAGATGAACCAAAACAAACATCGATGTTAAAATACAATCTGAATAAAATTCAAAAGAAGAATAAGAAAACAGTAAAAGACATCCTTACTGCTGAAGAAATTTGGAGATTTGTTGATTCTATTAAAACACCTAGAAATAGAGCAATTATTGCAGTATTATTTGATAGTGCATGTCGAGTAGATGAATTTTATAAATTGAAGATTGGAGACATTATTCGAGAAGAAACTGATGTTTCTATTACTGTGAATGGGAAAACTGGAAAAAGAACCATTCCACTTAATAAATCAATTAAGTATCTTGACGAGTATTTATCTCAGCATCCATTTAAAAATAAGGATGATGCACCTCTTTGGTTAAACAATAGGACTCCACCACAACAGATTTGTTATGGTGGAATACAACAGTTGATTATAAATCTTGGAAAAAAATCTTCAGTAATTAATAAAAATTTACATCCACATCTATTGAGGCATTCAAGATTGACTGACCTTACAAAAAAAGGAATCAATGAATTTACTCTAAGAAAAATTGCAGGTTGGAGTGATGATTCGAAAATGGCAAGTGTTTATGTTCATCTTGCTGGTGTTGATACTAAAGAAGCTCTTCGCAGGATTGAACCTAAAAAAACATTCGTGGATTCTGATAATATAGAAAACGAAGTCCAAAAAAGAGTACAAGAGAGAATGATTGAATTGGAGCAAAGATTAACACATAAATTACTTGATGCTTTTGAAAAATTAAATCCTCAGCAGCAAAATGCGTTTAGACCGACAATGACCCCACAAGAATTAGTACGAACTCAGCTACAATCTTAGTCTTTTTTTAATTATTTTTATTCCGCAATTTATTTTAAAACGTGATAAGTATAAATTCACTATGAACTGGTATATTACCATTAGTTGAAATTAATTTTTGAGTATTCTGCACGATTTAACCGATTTTCATTCAAATAATCAAAATGAAATGAACGTTATTTCACATTTTCAATAATTGGATACAACTCA